>NZ_JADBRP010000005.1:0-342914 GCF_014930695.1 Enterobacter cloacae complex sp. P40C2
TTCCCCCTCACCCCAGCCCTCTCCCTCAAGGGAGAGGGGGTCCTCCGTGCAGGCATTATTTTGTGGGGAACCCTCAGCCCGTGGTGAGAGGGTTAGGGTGATGGGAAATCAGCCGTTGAAATCACCCTGCTGGCGCGCCACCAGCGTCAGGATGGAGTAGAGCGCCACGGCCTGCTGATGCTGGTTGAAAATCTCAACCGCCCATTCCACCACGCCGGTGGGCTTTTCATCGGCAGCGCGCTGCTTCTTCAGCGTTTTACGTTTGCAGGTCAGGCGTACCTGAATGGTGTCACCCGGCTTGACCGGCTCGATAAAGCGCAGGTTTTCCATCCCGTAGTTGGCAATAACCGGGCCGACGCCGGCGTCAACAAACAGCCCCGCTGCGGCAGAAATCAGGAAATAACCGTGCACCACGCGCTCGCCAAAAATCGACTCCGCCGCGCCAATTTTGTCCATATGGGCGTAGAAGTGGTCGCCGCTCAGGCAGGCAAAATTGACGATATCGGCTTCCGTCAGGGTACGGCGCGGCGTAAGCAGGCTGTCACCCGGCTGCAGCTCCTCGAAGTATTTACGGAAGGGATGGATCCGATCTTCCTGTACCTCTGCGCCACGCACCCACTGCTTGCCAATGGCGGCCAGCATGGACGGACTGCCCTGAATGGCCGTGCGCTGGAGGTAGTGCTTCACCGCGCGCAGGCCGCCCAGCTCCTCGCCGCCGCCCGCACGTCCCGGACCGCCGTGCACCAGCTGCGGCAGCGGGGAACCGTGTCCGGTTGACTCTTTGGATGATTCCTCGTTAAGGATCTGAATACGCCCGTGGGCGCGTGCTGCTCCGGCAATAAACTGCCGCGCCACGTTTGAATCTGCCGTGACCAGCGTTCCCGCCAGGCTGCCGCCGCCCGCCCGCGCCAGCCGCATGGCGTGTTCGGTATCGCGGTACGGCATCAGGGTTGCGACCGGGCCAAAGGCTTCGGTGGAATGCACGGCCGGGGTTTCGTCAGGCTGCGGGCAGAACAGCAGGGTGGGTGGGAAGAAGGCGCCAGCCGCCTGCAAATCGGCTTTGCCGCCCAGGCGGACCTGACAGCCTGCGGCAATCAGGCTATCGACTTTTTCCTGCACGTCGGCGCGCTGCTCGCCGTTTACCAGCGCGCCCATCTTCACCCCTTCCTGCGACGGATCGCCGACAACCACCTTCTCCAGCCGCGCAATCAGCGCCTGGCAGACGGCCTCAACCTGCGCTTCCGGCACGATGATGCGGCGGATGGCGGTGCATTTTTGCCCGGCCTTGGCGGTCATCTCGCGCACTACCTCACGAATGAACAGCGCAAACTCCGGCTGCTCCGGGGTCACGTCCTCACCGAGCACGCAGCAGTTCAGGGAATCGGCTTCCATGGTGAACGGAATGGCGTTCGCGACGATATTCGGGTGCACGCGAAGGCTCTGGCCGGTGCTGGCCGAGCCGGTAAACGTCACCACGTCCTGGCTGTCGAGCTGGCTCAGCAGATCCCCCGCGCCGCCGCAGATCAGGCTGATGGCGCCGTCCGGCACCAGCCCGCTTTCGACAATCGATTTCACCATCGCCTGAGTAACCTGCGCGGTGGCGGTGGCCGGCTTGATGATGGCGGGCATCCCGGCAAGCCAGGTAGGCGCGAGCTTTTCCAGCATCCCCCAGCACGGGAAGTTAAAGGCGTTGATATGCACCGCCACGCCGGATTTTGAGGTTAAGACGTGGCGGGCCGCAAAACCGCCTTCCTTCGACAGCGGGATGAGCTCATCTTCCGGCCACAGGGTATCGTCCGGCAGCTCACGGCTGCCGAGGCTCGCGTAGGTGAAGAGGGTGCCGATGCCGCCCTCAATATCCACCCAGCTGTCGGCCTTCGTCGCGCCGGTCTGGGCTGACAGCGCATAAAACCGATCCTTCTGGCCCAGCAGGTGTTTAGCCACCGCCTTCAGCATGGCGGCACGCTCGATAAAGCTCATTGCGCGAAGCGCTTCACCCCCGCGTTCAATGGCGTAACGGCGGGCGGCCGCCATGTCCAGCCCTTCGCTGGTCACTTCGTATAGCGTCTCGCCGCTGATGGCGTGGGTAATGGTGCGCGCGCGGCCCCGGCCTGACTGCCAGGTGCCGGACAAGAAGCTGGCTAACTGCTGCATTTCTTCTCTCCAGGTGTTTCGTGATTTACCTATAAATAGTTTGATCGTGAATCATAAAAATCAAGCTGAGTTTTAATGAATTGTTAACGATGTGATCTGCGTAACCCGGGATCCTGATGCTAAACCCCCGCGTAGCAAGCCTTAAGCGAAAAGCCTTGCGAGCGTCGTCACAAAACAGGCAAACGCTTCTTGGGGTTGTATTTAACCTTTGTGTAACTTTTAAGAAACCAAATGATTCACCATTTTGCTACATTTGGTGATCTAACGAATCATAAAGGTGGTTATGTGACGCAAGAACAACGCTTTGAGCAACGCATCGCGCAGGAGACGGCCATCGAGCCGCAGGACTGGATGCCGGAAGCCTACCGCAAGACGCTAATCCGCCAGATTGGTCAGCACGCCCACTCCGAAATTGTCGGCATGCTGCCGGAAGGCAACTGGATTGCCCGCGCGCCGACGCTGCGCCGTAAAGCCATTCTGCTGGCGAAGGTGCAGGACGAAGCCGGACACGGCCTGTACCTCTACAGCGCGGCGGAAACGCTGGGCTGCGCCCGGGAAGACATCTACCAGAAGATGCTCGACGGCAGGATGAAGTACTCCTCCATCTTCAACTATCCGACCCTGAGCTGGGCGGATATCGGCGTCATCGGCTGGCTGGTGGACGGGGCTGCCATCGTCAATCAGGTGGCGCTGTGCCGCACGTCCTACGGCCCGTACGCCAGGGCGATGGTGAAAATCTGTAAAGAAGAGAGCTTTCACCAGCGTCAGGGCTTTGAAGCCTGCATGGCGCTGGCGCAGGGCAGTGAAGAACAGCGTCAGATGCTGCAGGACGCCATCAACCGCTTCTGGTGGCCGGCGCTGATGATGTTTGGGCCAAACGACGACAACTCTCCCAACAGCGCCCGCAGCCTGGCCTGGAAGATCAAGCGCTTTGGCAACGACGAGCTGCGTCAGCGTTTCGTGGATAACACCGTGCCTCAGGTGGAGATGCTGGGGATGACCGTGCCGGATCCCGACCTGCGCTTCGATGAGGAGAGCGGCCACTACCGCTTCGGCGAGATCGACTGGCAGGAATTTGACGAGGTCATTAGCGGGCGCGGGATCTGTAACCACGAACGTCTGGCCGCAAAACGTAAAGCCTGGGACGACGGCGCGTGGGTGCGCGAAGCCGCGCTGGCGCACGCCGAAAAACAGCGCGCTCGCCGGGCCGCATAAGAGGAAACCAACATGAGCAATGTTTACTGGCCGTTATACGAAGTTTTCGTCCGTTCTAAGCAGGGGCTGTCGCACCGTCATGTAGGCAGCCTCCACGCTGCCGACGACCGCATGGCGCTGGAAAACGCGCGCGACGCCTATACCCGCCGCAGCGAAGGCTGCTCCATCTGGGTGGTGAAGGCGAGTGAAATTGTCGCCTCCCAGCCGGAAGAGAGCGGCGAGTTCTTCGACCCGGCGGAAAGCAAGGTCTACCGCCATCCGACGTTTTACACGATCCCCGATGGCATTGAGCACATGTGAGGTTAGGGATGAACAACGTATCCGCATATGCCCTGCGCCTGGGCGACAATGGTCTGGTGCTTTCTCAGCGTCTGGGCGCCTGGTGCGGCCACGCGCCGGAGCTGGAAATTGACCTGGCGCTCGCCAACATTGGCCTCGATCTGCTCGGCCAGGCGCGCAACTTCCTGACGTACGCCGCCGGGCTGGAAGGCCAGGGCGATGAAGACGCGCTGGCGTTTGGGCGCGATGAGCGTCAGTTCCGCAACGTGCTGCTGGTGGAACAGCCAAACGGCAGCTTTGCCGACACCATCGCCCGCCAGTACCTGATGGACGCCTGGAACGTGGCGCTGTACGAGCGGCTGATCCGCAGCAGCGACGGCCAGCTTGCCGCCATCGCGGCTAAAGCCATTAAGGAGGCGCGCTATCACCTGCGCTTCAGCCGCGGCTGGCTGGTGCGCCTGGGCGACGGCACGGAAACCTCCGCGCAAAAAATGCAGCAGGCGGTGAACGGCCTGTGGCGCTTTACGGCCGAGCTGTTCGACGCCGACGACGTCGAGCTGGCGCTGATTGATTCCGGCGTGGCGGTTGACCCTCGCACCCTGCGTGAACCGTGGGAGAGCGAGGTGTTTGCCGGTCTGGCGGAAGCTCAGCTCAGCGTGCCAGAGGAAGTGGCGTATCGCACGGGAGGCAAGAAGGGCCTTCATACCGAACATCTGGGGCCGATGCTGGCAGAGATGCAGTATCTCCAGCGCGCCTACCCCGGGCAGCAGTGGTAAAGGAGCACGCTATGCAACGCCTCGTGGACGTCACCCCGGCGCAAATCCCGCAGATCTGGGCGCTGTTAAGCCAGATCCCCGACCCGGAAGTGCCGGTTCTTACCATCACCGATTTAGGCATGGTGCGCAGCGTCAAGGCGCAGGGTGAGGGCTGGGTCATCGGCTTTACGCCAACCTATTCGGGCTGCCCGGCAACGGAGCACCTGCTGGGGGCGATCCGCGAGGCAATGACCGCAAGCGGCTTTACCCCGGTGCATATCGTGCTCCAGCTTGAACCGGCCTGGACCACCGACTGGATGACCGCCGACGCGCGCGAGCGCCTGCGGGCATACGGCATCAGCCCGCCCGTGGGCCACAGCTGTCACGCACACGCGCCGGCTGAGGTGAGCTGCCCGCGCTGCGCGAGCACCGATACCTCGCTTATCAGTGAATTTGGATCCACGGCCTGCAAGGCGCTCTACCGCTGCAATACCTGCCGTGAGCCGTTCGACTATTTCAAATGTATTTGAGGCCGCCATGACAACGTTTCATTCATTAACAGTGGCAAAAGTAGAACCCGAAACCCGCGACGCGGTAACCATTACCTTCGCGGTGCCGCAGGCGCTGCAGGAGGCGTACCGCTTCCGCCCCGGCCAGCATCTGACCCTGAAAGCCCGGCTCGGGGATGAAGAACTGCGCCGCTGCTACTCCATCTGCCGCAGCACCGCGCCGGGAGAAATTAGCGTGGCGGTGAAGGCCATCGAGGGCGGGCGCTTTTCCCGCTATGCCCGGGATGCGATCAAACAGGGCATGGCGCTGGAGGTGATGGTTCCCCAGGGGCATTTCGGCTACCAGCCGCAGGCCGAACGGGAAGGCCACTATCTGGCGATTGCCGCCGGATCCGGGATCACCCCGATGCTGGCCATTCTCTCCGCGACCCTTGCTACGGAACCACACAGCCATTTCACCCTGATTTACGGCAACCGCAGCAGCCAGAGCATGATGTTCCGCCGGGCGCTGGCGGACCTGAAGGATAAGTACCCGCAGCGTTTGCAGCTGGTGTCCATCTTCAGCCAAGAGACCCTCGACAGCGATCTGCTGCATGGTCGCATTGACGGCGAAAAGCTCCAGGCGCTGGCAAAAACCCTGATTAACTTCCGCCAGTACGACGAAGCCTTCATCTGCGGCCCGTCGGCGATGATGGACGACGCCGAGGCGGCGCTGAAAGCGCTGGGCATGCCGGAAAAAGCGATTCACCTGGAGCGCTTTAACACGCCGGGCACCGTCGCGAAGCGAACGCACGGCGTGCAGGCCGAGGGGCAGAAGGTGACCGTCCGCCAGGACGGGCGCGACCGGGAAATCACCCTGACGGCGGACGACGAGAGCATCCTGGACGCGGCCCTGCGTCAGGGGGCGGATCTGCCGTACGCCTGCAAGGGCGGCGTGTGCGCCACCTGCAAATGCAAAGTGCTGCGCGGGAAAGTCGATATGGCTACCAACTACAGCCTGGAGCCGGACGAGCTGGCGGCAGGCTACGTCCTGAGCTGTCAGGCGCTGCCGCTGACCGCCGACGTTATTGTCGATTTTGACGCGAAGGGGATGGCATGAACGAACTGATTGTCACCCGCCATGGCCGCGTGATGCAGCTAACGCTCAACCGTCCGGCGGCGCGCAACGCGCTCAACAATGCGCTGCTGACGCTGCTAGCCGGGCAGCTCGAGGCCGCCGCCGCGGACGCGGAAATTTCTGCCTGCGTGATTTACGGCAGCGAACGCTGCTTTGCGGCCGGGGCAGACCTCAACGAAATGGCTGAAAAAGACCTGCCCGCCACCCTGAACGATATCCGTCCCCAGCTGTGGGCGCGGATTAACGCCTTCAACAAGCCGCTGATCGCCGCCGTCAACGGCTTCGCGCTGGGCGCCGGCTGCGAGCTGGCGCTGCTGTGCGACGTGGTGATTGCCGGCGATAACGCCCGCTTTGGCCTGCCGGAGATTTCCCTGGGCATCATGCCGGGCGCGGGCGGCACCCAGCGGCTGATCCGCTGCGTGGGTAAATCGCTGGCCAGCAAAATGGTGCTGACGGGCGAAAGCATCACAGCGGTTCAGGCGCATAGTGCCGGGCTGGTCAGCGACGTCTTCCCGGCCTCGCTGACGCTGGAGTACGCCCTGAAGCAGGCGGCGCTGATGGCGCGACACTCGCCGCTGGCGCTGCAGGCGGCGAAGCAGGCGCTGCGCCAGTCGCAGGAGGTGCCGCTCCAGGCCGGGCTCGCGCAGGAGCGTCAGCTGTTCACGCTGCTCGCGGCCACCGACGATCGCCGTGAAGGTATCGCTGCCTTCTTACAAAAACGCACCCCAGACTTTAAAGGACGCTAACTGTGGAATTTATTCTGAGCCATGTAGAGCAGGGCGTAATGACCATTACGCTGAACCGCCCCGAGCGCCTGAACAGCTTTAACGACGCAATGCACCAGCAGCTATCCGAGTGCCTGAAGCAGGCTGAGCGCGATGACGCCATCCGCTGCCTGCTGATTACCGGCGCCGGGCGCGGCTTTTGCGCCGGGCAGGATCTTAACGACCGTAACGTTGATCCGAACGGCCCCGCGCCCGATCTGGGCATGTCCGTTGAAACCTTTTACAACCCGCTGGTGCGCCGCCTGGCAAAGCTGCCGAAGCCGGTGATATGTGCGGTGAACGGCGTGGCGGCAGGGGCCGGTGCGACGCTGGCGCTCGGCTGCGACATGGCGATCGCCGCCCGCTCGGCCACCTTCGTGATGGCCTTCAGCAGGCTCGGGCTGGTGCCGGACTGCGGCGGCACCTGGTTCCTGCCGCGCGTTGCCGGACGCGCCCGCGCCATGGGGCTGGCTCTGCTGGGGGATAAGCTCAGCGCCGAGCAGGCGCAGGACTGGGGAATGATCTGGCAGGTGGTGGACGACGAGCAGCTCTCCGCTACCGCGCAGCAGATGGCGCTGCATTTCGCCTCGCAGCCCACGTTCGGGCTGGGGCTGATCAAGCAGGCGATTAACGCCGCGGAAACCAACACGCTGGACGCTCAGCTCGATCTTGAGCGGGATTACCAACGGCTTGCCGGACGCAGCGACGACTACCGGGAGGGCGTCAGCGCTTTCCTGGCGAAACGCGCTCCGCGCTTTACGGGGAAATAAGATGGCGACGAACATTCACACGGTCGCCGTGATCGGCAGCGGCACCATGGGTGCCGGGATTGCCGAGGTGGCGGCCAGCCACGGTCATCCGGTGCTGGTGTACGACATTGACGCTTCGGCCATCTCCCGCGCCATTGACGGCATTCGCCAGCGCCTGTCCTCTCGCGTTTCGCGCGGAAAACTCTCTGCCGAAGCCGGGGAGCAAATCCTGGCCCGCCTGACCCCGGTGACGAACATCAATGCCCTGGCGCAGGCCGATCTGGTGATCGAGGCGGCCTCTGAGCGTCTGGAGGTGAAAAAAGCGCTGTTTAGCCAGCTGGCAGAGGTCTGTCCGCCGCAGGCGCTGCTCGCCAGCAACACCTCATCCATATCCGTTACCGCCATTGCGGCGGAGGTTAGCCATCCCGAGCGCGTCGCCGGGCTGCACTTCTTTAACCCCGCGCCGGTAATGAAGCTGGTGGAGGTGGTCAGCGGGCTGGCAACCTCGGCGGAAGTGGCAGATACCCTCTGCGAGCTGGCGCTGAACTGGGGAAAACAGCCGGTACGCTGCCAGTCCACGCCGGGTTTTATCGTCAACCGCGTGGCGCGTCCTTTCTATTCCGAAGCGTGGCGCGCGCTGGAAGAGCAGGTGGCGGCGCCGGAGGTGATTGACGCCGCCCTGCGGGAGGGCGGTGGCTTCCCGATGGGGCCGCTCGAGCTGACGGACATGATTGGCCAGGACGTCAACTTTGCGGTGACCTGCTCCGTGTTTAACGCCTTCTGGCAGGAGCGCCGGTTTCTGCCGTCGCTGGTGCAGCAGGAGCTGGTGCTTGCCGGGCGTCTGGGCAAAAAAAGCGGGCAGGGTGTCTACCGCTGGCAGGAAGAAAAGCCTGCCGTCAGCTGGCTCGCGCCGGTTAGCGACAGCTTCAGCCCGATGCGCGCCCAGCGAAGAAGTGACGGTGTCACGGAAATCGACGAGCTGCTGCTGATTGAAACGCAGGGTGAAACCGCCCAGTCCCTGGCGCTGCGCCACGGTCGGCCGGTCGTGGTGGTGGACCGCATCGAGCGCGACGTTGCCGTGATTGCCGCAGCGTCTGGCAACCCGCACTCCGCCACGCAGAAGGCGATTCACTGGTTGCAGCACCAGGGGAAGCGGGTGGTGCAGATTGCCGATTACCCCGGCCTGCTGGTCTGGCGCACGGTGGCGATGATTGCCAACGAAGCGCTGGACGCGCTGCAAAAAGGGGTTGCCAGCGAAAAAGACATCGATACCGCCATGCGCTTAGGGGTGAACTACCCCTGCGGCCCGATTGCCTGGGGCGAGCGTCTTGGCTGGCAGCGTCTGTTAGCGCTGCTGGAGAACCTGCAACGTCACTACGGCGAAGAACGCTATCGCCCCTGTTCACTGCTGCGCCAGCGCGCGCTTCTGGAGAGTAGCCATGAGTCATAACGCCTGGCACAACGCCCGTGCCATGTATGAACGGGACGCCTGCGCCCGGGCGCTTGGCATCGACATTATCGAAATGGACGAAGGCTATGCGGTGGTCACGATGACCATCACGCCGCAGATGCTCAACGGCCATCAGACCTGCCACGGCGGCCAGCTGTTCTCGCTGGCCGATACCGCCTTTGCCTACGCCTGCAACAGCCAGGGGCTGGCGGCGGTGGCCTCTGGCTGCTCCATCGACTTTCTGCGTCCGGGCTTCGCCGGGGATAAGCTCACCGCCACCGCGCGGGTAAAGCATCAGGGCAGGCTGACCGGCGTTTACGACATTGAAATTCAAAACCAACAACAGAAAACCGTCGCTCTCTTTCGCGGAAAATCCCACCGCACCGGCGGCAGTGTGACAGGAGAAGCCTGATGCGTGACGCATTTATTTGTGATGGTGTTCGTACCCCGATCGGTCGATACGGCGGCAGCCTGTCGGGCGTGCGCGCTGATGATTTAGGCGCCGTGCCGCTGCGCGCGCTGCTGGCGCGCTACCCGCAGCTTGACCTCGAGCGGATAGATGACCTGATCTTCGGCTGCGCGAATCAGGCCGGGGAAGATAACCGCAACGTGGCGCGCATGTCGGCGCTGCTCGCCGGGCTCCCGCACGCGGTTTCCGCCACCACCATTAACCGTCTGTGCGGTTCAGGCCTGGACGCGCTTGGCTTTGCGGCGCGCGCCGTCAAGGCCGGAGAGGGCGATTTGCTGATCGCCGGCGGCGTGGAGTCCATGTCCCGCGCGCCTTTCGTGATGGGCAAGGCCACGGCGGCGTTCCAGCGTCAGGCGGAAATCTTCGACACCACCATCGGCTGGCGATTTGTGAATCCGCTCATGCATCAGCAATACGGAACTGACAGCATGCCGGAAACGGCAGAGAATGTAGCTGAATTGTTAAATATCAGCCGTGCCGATCAGGACGCGTTTGCCCTGCGCAGCCAGCAGCGCACCGCGCGGGCTCAGCAGAACGGCGTTCTGGCGCAGGAGATTGTGCCGGTTCAGGTGCCGGGAAAAAAAGGGGCGGTGACGGAGGTGGCGGAGGATGAGCATCCGCGCGCGGAGACCACGCTTGAACAGCTGGCCGCGCTGAAAACCCCGTTTCGTAAGAACGGCGTGATTACGGCGGGGAACGCGTCCGGCGTGAACGACGGCGCGGCGGCGCTGATTGTCGCCAGCGAGCAGATGGCGCTGGCCCAGGGATTAACCCCGCGCACCCGCGTTGTGGCAATGGCAACCGCGGGGGTAGAGCCGCGTCTGATGGGGCTGGGCCCGGTTCCCGCCACCCGCAGGGTGCTGGAGCGCGCCGGGCTCAGTATCGCCGATATGGACGTCATTGAGCTTAACGAAGCCTTTGCCGCACAGGCGCTGGGCGTGCTGCGCCAGCTGGGCCTGCCGGATGACGCTGAGCACGTCAACCCGAACGGCGGGGCGATCGCGCTGGGCCACCCGCTGGGCATGAGCGGTGCCAGACTGGCGCTGGCCGCAGGCAATGAATTGCACCGACGCGGCGGGCGCTACGCGCTGTGTACGATGTGCATCGGTGTGGGTCAGGGCATTGCCATGATCCTTGAGCGTGTTTGAGCGAACAATAATGTGAGTACCCTGCGATGATAAATACAACAAAGCTTGACCCGATCGAAACCGCGTCCGTTGATGAATTACAGGCCCTGCAGACCGCGCGCCTGAAGTGGACGCTGAACCACGCCTACAGCAACGTTCCGATGTACAAACGCAAGTTTGACGCGGCGGGCGTTCACCCTGACGATTTTAACGAGCTGGCGGACCTGCAAAAATTCCCGTGCACCACCAAGCAGGATCTGCGCGACAACTACCCGTTCGATACCTTTGCGGTGCCGATGGAGCAGGTGGTGCGCATCCACGCCTCGTCCGGCACCACCGGGAAGCCGACCGTGGTGGGCTATACCCAAAATGACATCGACAACTGGGCCAATATCGTCGCCCGCTCCCTGCGCGCCGCCGGGGGCAGCGCGAAGGATAAAATTCACGTGGCCTACGGTTACGGGCTGTTTACCGGCGGGCTGGGCGCGCACTACGGTGCCGAGCGTCTGGGGGCGACGGTGATCCCGATGTCCGGCGGCCAGACGGAGAAGCAGGCGCAGCTGATCCGCGATTTCCAGCCGGACATGATCATGGTTACGCCGTCCTACTGCCTGAATCTGATCGAAGAGCTGGAGCGCCAGATGGGCGGTGACGCCAGCGCCTGCTCCCTGCGCGTCGGCGTGTTTGGCGCCGAGCCGTGGACGCAGGCGATGCGCCGTGAAATTGAAAAACGGCTGGGCATTACCGCGCTGGACATCTATGGTCTCTCCGAAGTGATGGGCCCGGGGGTAGCGATGGAGTGCCTCGAAACCGCTGACGGCCCGACCATCTGGGAAGATCACTTCTACCCGGAGATCGTCAACCCGAATGACGGCGCGCCGCTGGCCGACGGCGAACAGGGCGAACTGCTGTTCACTACGCTCACCAAAGAGGCGCTGCCGGTGATCCGCTACCGCACCCGCGATCTGACGCGCCTGCTGCCGGGCACCGCGCGCACCATGCGCAGGATGGACCGCATCAGCGGGCGTAGCGACGACATGCTCATCATTCGCGGCGTTAACGTCTTCCCGTCACAGCTGGAAGAAGAGATCGTCAAGTTTGAACACCTTTCGCCGCACTATCAGCTGGAGGTGAACCGTCGCGGGCATCTTGATTCACTTTCGGTGAAGGTTGAGCTAAAGCAGAGCAGCTTAACGTTAACGCACGAGCAGCGCTGTCAGGTCTGCCACCAGCTGCGCCACCGTATTAAGTCTATGGTGGGGATCTCAACCGATGTGATGATTGTGAACTGCGGCAGCATTCCCCGCTCGGAGGGTAAAGCCTGCAGGGTGTTTGATTTGCGTAAAGTGGCCGCCAACGGTTGAATTTCCCTCACCCCAGCCCTCTCCCACAGGGAGAGGGTGTACTACGTTCCCTCTCCCTGTGGGAGTGGGTTAGGGTGAGGGTCGATCCCAGATTCCTATGCTATGATTCATCCAGGAAAAAAATCACAACAGAATGAATCATATGAATAAACTTGACGCCTTTATCCAGCACGCGGTCAGCTCCGTTCCCATCAGCGGGACCTCGCTTATCGCTTCCCTCTACGGTGATGCGCTTTCCCATCGCGGGGGCGAGATCTGGCTCGGCAGCCTGGCGGCCCTGCTGGAGGGGATGGGATTCGGCGAACGCTTTGTGCGCACCGCGCTGTTCCGCCTCAATAAAGAGGGCTGGCTGGACGTGTCGCGCATTGGACGACGCAGCTTTTACCGCCTCAGCGACAAGGGGTTACGCCTGACGCGGCGCGCGGAGAACAAAATTTATCGCGCGGAGCTGCCGGCGTGGGACGGTAAATGGCTGCTGCTGCTCTCTGAGGGGCTGGATAAAACCACCCTCGCGGACGTGAAAAAACAGCTTATCTGGCAGGGATTCGGCACGCTGGCGCCGAGCCTGATGGCCTCGCCGTCGCAGAACCTGGCGGACGTGCAGTCCCTGCTGCACGACGCGGGCGTGGCGGAAAACGTCATCTTCTTTGAGGCCCATTCGCCGCTGGCCCTGTCGCGCGCGGCATTGCGATCGCGCGTGGAGGAGTGCTGGCAGCTTACCGAACAAAACGCGATGTACGAGACGTTTATCGACTCGTTTCGTCCGCTGCTGCCGCTGCTGAAGGAAGCATCGCCGGAGGATCTGACCCCGGAGCGCTGCTTCCAGATCCAGCTGCTGCTGATTCATTTTTATCGTCGCGTGGTGCTAAAGGATCCGCTGTTGCCCGAGGAGCTACTGCCCGCGCACTGGGCGGGGCAAAGCGCGCGGCAGCTGTGCATCAATATTTACCAGCGCGTGGCGGCGGGCGCTCTGGCGTTCGTCAGCGAGAAGGGGGAAACCTCGGTGGGCCAACTGCCCGCACCCGGCACGCTTTATCACCAGCGCTTTGGTGGTCTGAATATCAAGTAAGGAGATGCTATGCCCGTTTATCAAATTGATGGCCTGACGCCGGTGGTGCCTGAAGAGAGCTACGTTCATCCGACGGCGGTGCTGATCGGCGACGTGATCCTCGGTAAAGGCGTTTACGTTGGCCCCAACGCCAGCCTGCGCGGTGATTTTGGCCGTATCGTGGTGAAGGATGGCGCCAACATTCAGGATAACTGCGTGATGCACGGGTTCCCGGAGCAGGACACCGTGGTGGAAGAGGACGGGCATATCGGCCATAGCGCCATTCTTCACGGCTGTATCATCCGCCGCAACGCGCTGGTGGGGATGAATGCGGTGGTCATGGACGGGGCGACAATTGGGGAAAACAGCATCGTCGGCGCAGCGGCGTTTGTGAAGGCTAAAGCGGAGATGCCCGCTAATCATCTGATTATCGGCAGCCCGGCAAAGGCCATCCGTGAGCTGAGCGCCCAGGAGATGGAGTGGAAAAAGCAGGGCACGCGGGAGTATCAGGTGCTGGTGGAACGCTGCAAGCGAACCCTGCATCAGGTTGAGCCGCTGCGCGAAGAGGAGCCCGGACGCCGGCGGCTGGTTTTCGATGAGAATTTACGGCCAAAGTCGTCAGGCCGGGATAATTAACCCTTTCTCGCGTACGTGATAATACACCGGCATGAGGAAGAGCTAACGCGCGATAAATAATCCCGCAGCGGGATAGTGTATATTTGAACGAATCTGACCTGCATTCACACAGGTATTTTGTTACCCTGACGCAGATCATGCCTCTCATTCAGAGCGGTCAATGCGTTTATGGAAGACACTATATGAGTGAAAACGACACTATCCAAAAGCAGTCCAAAAGCCAGATTAACAAAGCGGTATTTTACACATCTGCTTTGTTAATTTTCCTTCTTGTCGCCTTTGCCGCGATTTTCCCCGACGTTGCCGATAAAAACTTTAAGTTACTGCAACAGCAAATATTCACCAACGCCAGCTGGTTTTACATTCTTGCCGTCGCGCTGATTTTGATGAGCGTGACGTTCCTCGGCCTTTCCCGCTACGGCGATATTAAACTCGGGCCCGACCACTCCCAGCCTGACTTCAGCTACCACTCCTGGTTCGCGATGCTGTTCTCGGCGGGGATGGGGATCGGCCTCATGTTCTTCGGCGTGGCGGAACCGGTGATGCACTATCTTTCTCCGCCGGTGGGGACGCCTGAAACGGTTGCTGCGGCCAAAGAGGCCATGCGGCTGACATTCTTCCACTGGGGGCTGCACGCCTGGGCTATCTACGCCATCGTTGCGTTGATTCTGGCGTTCTTCAGCTACCGCCACGGCCTGCCCTTGACGCTTCGTTCGGCGCTGTATCCGATTATCGGCGACCGTATTTACGGCCCGATAGGCCATGCGGTGGATATCTTCGCGGTGATCGGCACCGTATTCGGCGTGGCGACCTCGTTAGGCTATGGCGTATTGCAGGTCAATGCCGGGCTGAACCACCTGTTTGGCGTGCCCATCAACGATACCGTGCAGGTGATCCTGATCGTCCTGATTACCGGGCTGGCGACCGTTTCCGTGGTATCCGGCCTGGATAAAGGCATTCGTATTTTATCTGAGCTAAACCTGGGGCTGGCGGTGCTGCTGCTGGTGCTGGTGCTGTGCCTCGGGCCAACCGTGCTGCTGCTGAAATCGTTTGTGGAAAATACCGGCGGCTACCTGTCCGAGCTGGTGAGCAAAACGTTTAACCTGTACGCCTATGAACCGAAGTCCAGCAACTGGCTGGGGGGCTGGACGCTGCTGTACTGGGGCTGGTGGCTGTCGTGGTCGCCGTTTGTCGGGATGTTCATCGCCCGCGTGTCCCGCGGCAGAACCATCCGCGAGTTTGTCACCGGCGTGCTGTTCGTCCCGGCAGGCTTTACCCTGATGTGGATGACGGTTTTCGGCAACAGCGCCATTTACCTCATCATGAATAAGGGGGCGTCCGATCTGGCAAATACCGTCCAGCAGGACGTGGCGCTGGCGCTGTTTAATTTCCTTGAGCATTTCCCGTTCTCGTCGGTGCTGTCATTTATCGCCATGGCGATGGTCATCGTCTTCTTTGTGACCTCCGCTGACTCCGGGGCGATGGTGGTGGATACCCTCGCGTCCGGCGGCGAGGCCAATACCCCCGTCTGGCAGCGCATCTTCTGGGCCGCGCTGATGGGCGTTGTGGCAATCGCGCTGCTGCTCGCGGGTGGACTGAGCGCGCTGCAAACCGTGACCATCGCCAGCGCGCTACCGTTCTCGATGATCCTGCTGGTGTCGATCTATGGCCTGCTGAAGGCGCTCCGACGCGATTTGACCAAGCGCGAGAGCCTGAGCATGGCCACTATCGCGCCGACGGCGGCCCGCAACCCCATTCCGTGGCAGCGACGTCTGCGCAACATCGCCTACCTGCCTAAGCGCTCTCTGGTGAAGCGCTTTATGGAAGAGGTGATCAGGCCGGCCATGGTGCTGGTTCAGGAGGAGCTGAATAAGCAGGGAACGCAAAGCCACATCAGCGACGCGTCTGACGAGCGTATTCGTCTTGAGGTGGATTTAGGCAACGAGCTGAACTTTATTTATGAAGTCAGGCTGCGCGGCTATAACTCCCCAACCTTCGCGCTGGCGGCGATGGACAACGATGAAAACCAGGCGGAGCAACACCGGTACTACCGGGCAGAAATCTACCTCAAGGAAGGCGGGCAAAATTACGATGTCATGGGCTGGAACCAGGAGCAGTTAATTAACGATATTCTGGACCAGTACGAAAAACATCTGCACTTCCTGCACCTGGTGCGTTAATCGGCCAGCATGAGCATGCCCTGAGGCATTTGCTTCAGGGTACGCTAATAGTCTTCCGGCAGCGGCCTGTCGATCGACACCAGCTTTCCGCGCTTCATGGTGATATAGCCCCCGGCTTTAAGATCCGCCAGCACGCGAAACACGTGGGTTCTCGACAGGTTAGTGCGCTTGATGATAAACAGCGCCAGGCCCTCATTCTCGCCCGTGTGGGTATTCTGCCGGTAGAGATAGCGATACAGCATCGGCTTGATGGTCTGGTAGCTGGTGACCTGCCTGCGTTCGTTATGCAGATCGATAGTAAAAATCGACATGAAGGTCAGAATGGTGGCCAGCTCCTGAACGCGCTCTGGCCCGCCGTGCAAAAATAGCCGATCGAAATCGGCACAGGGAATTTTTACCAGCTTAACCTTCGCGCTGCTGCGATATTCAAACTTCGCTAACGGGCAATACCGTTCCATAAGCCCTATCGGCATATATTCAATAGTATTGCCAATATTCAAACCATCTTCCGGCATTAATATCGTCAGTGAACCTTCGGTACAGAAATAAATATAGCCAGGTTCGACGGTTAGCTTTTTATTTGCGCCAACGGTTAACGCTTCTCCCGTGGAAAGGATTTGGGGAAAAAAGCCCCCAATATTGAGCTGCTGATAATAGGTATGTATATCCTGAAAATTCACGCCAGGCCTCGTTTCGCAACGTCTGTCTTCGTAGCGAGTATAGCAGCAGTAGCGTCCGGATGACGAGATAACCTTATACCAGTCCCATATGGGACTATCATGGGAAAGTATTCTGATTAGAATGGTCTGCAATGAGTTCGCATTAAAATTATCCGCCAGCAGTAAATATCGCAGGCGGTGCTAATAATCTATGAGGCCATTTAATGAAATTAACGATAATCGCGAAGCAGCTGGCGCTGGCCGGTGTATTCACATCGCTTTCGCTTTCTGCCTGGGCTGAAGCGCAGCCGCAG
Organism: Enterobacter cloacae complex sp. P40C2; assembly: GCF_014930695.1. Classification (NCBI taxonomy): domain Bacteria; kingdom Pseudomonadati; phylum Pseudomonadota; class Gammaproteobacteria; order Enterobacterales; family Enterobacteriaceae; genus Enterobacter; species Enterobacter cloacae complex sp. P40C2. The sequence goes on from NZ_JADBRP010000005.1 coordinate 16,790, forward strand.
AATGCCACGCCCGTTACCCGCGAGGCGAATAACGCCCTGTATAACACGCTGCCGTTTGCCGATAAGACTGATTTTGAAAACGCGCATAAAGGATTTATCGCCCCGTTACCGCAGAACATGATCAAAGGGGAGAAAGGAAACGTTATCTGGGATCCCGCGAAATATGATTTCGTGAAGGAGGGTGACAAAGCTCCGGACACGGTAAACCCGAGCCTGTGGCGCCAGTCGCAGCTGATTAACATCGGCGGCCTGTTTAAGGTGACCGACGGCGTGTATCAGATCCGCAACCTCGATCTCTCCAACATGACCATCATCGAAGGCGAGAAGGGGATCACCGTTATCGACCCGCTGCTAAGCGCCGAGCCGGCGAAGGAAGCGCTCGATCTCTACTACGCTAACCGTGGCAAAAAGCCGGTGGTGGCGGTGGTGATCACCCACAGCCACGTTGACCATTATGGCGGCCTGCGCGGCGTGGTTGACGAAGCTGACGTGAAGTCCGGTAAGGTGAAGATTTACGCGCCGGATGGCTTTATGAAAGAAGCCGTTTCCGAGAACATCATGGCCGGGAACGCGATGAGCCGCCGCGCGAGCTACATGTACGGCAACCTGCTTAAGCCGGACGCGAAGGGTCAGGTTGGGGCGGGGCTTGGGACGACCACCTCAGCAGGTACGGTAACCCTGATCCCACCAACCAACTACATTACCCATACAGGGCAGCAGGAAACGATCGACGGCCTGACCTATGACTTTATGATGGCCCCGGGCTCTGAGGCGCCGTCGGAGATGCTGTGGTACGTCAAAGAGAAGAAAATGATCGAAGCGGCAGAGGATGTGACCCACACCCTGCACAATACCTACTCCCTGCGCGGGGCGAAAATCCGCGATCCGCTGGCCTGGTCTAAGTACATTAACGCCGCCATTGAGCGCTGGGGCGCGGACGCGGAAGTGATTATAGCCCAGCACCACTGGCCGACCTGGGGCAACGAGAATATCGTCAGGCTGATGAAAGGCCAGCGCGATATGTACCGCTACATCAACGACCAGACCCTGCGTATGGCCAATAAGGGCCTGACCCGCGATGAGATTGCCGCCGAATTTAAGCTGCCGGAATCGCTGGAGAAACAGTGGGCCAGCCGGGGCTATTACGGCTCCGTCAGCCACGACGTTAAGGCCACCTACGTGTTTTATCTCGGCTGGTTCGACGGCAACCCGGCTACCCTCGACGAGCTGCCGCCTGAACAGGCTGCGAAGAAGTTCGTGCAGTACATGGGCGGCGCTGATGCCATCATGCAGAAGGCCAAAGCTGATTATCAGCAGGGCAATTACCGCTGGGTGGCGCAGGTGGTCAGCAAAGTGGTATTTGCCGACCCAAACAACCAGGCCGCGCGCAACCTCGAAGCCGACGCGCTGGAGCAGCTGGGCTACCAGGCCGAAGCGGGCACCTGGCGTAACTTCTATCTGACCGGCGCGCAGGAGCTGCGTAACGGCGTTAAAAAGCTGCCAACGCCAAACACCGCCAGCCCGGATACGGTGCGCGCGATGACGCCGGAGATGTTCTTCGACTATCTGGGCGTGCACATCAACGGCGTGCGGGCCGGTAACGCGAAAGCGGTCTTTAATGTCGATCTCGGCAAAGATGGCGGCAAATACAAGCTGGAGCTGGAAAACGGCGTGCTGAACCATACCGCCAATGCCCAGGCGAAGGATGCCGATGCCACCATCACGCTCGATCGCGCCACGCTGAACAAGATCATCCTGAAAGAAGCGTCGCTGAAGCAGGCGATGGACAGCGGTGAGGTGAAGGTGAGCGGGAACGGCGCGAAGCTAGAAGAGATGCTGAGCTACATGGACAAGTTTGACTTCTGGTTCAATATTGTAACGCCGTAACCCGGCATTTCTCCCGTCCTGACGATGGCGCCTTATCTGCAATAAGGCGCCATTTTTTTACTCACGCATCGCCAGCGCGCTGGCGCTCGCCGGATCGAATAACGAAATACTCTCAATCTGGTCCAGCATGATCACCTTCCGAAAATCCATTGCGCTTTTTGGGTCTGAATCCAGCGTAACGTCATGCTCGGCGTACCACCTGCTGTAGTTGTGCTCAATGCACAGCTGCATATTTTTCCCGTCACGATAGCCGCTCAGCATGGGAATAAGCACGATGTTGGCCGTTTTTTCATATTCCAGGGTTGCGGTGTGGATCATGCCAATATAAATCCGCCGCGATTTCAGCGTGACGTGCGCCAGTTCACCTTCTTCCATGCACTGGTAGAGCAACTGTTCGATCCCGCTCGACTGCGCGAGCCGCTTGTAGAGCTTTTTCCGGCCTTCGCCGTCCAGCCGCGCGCTGCCTGCCCAGTTCGAGCGGTAGAGGCAAAACAGGATCGCAAAGGTAAGCATCACCACCACCGGCGCCTGTATACCTAAAAAGCTCCAGTTCATGAAGTCAATTTGCCAGTCGGCGTATTTAGCGGACGTAAAATGGAACGTGTTGTCGGCGGCGGAGAGGGCGAACAGCAGCAGCCAGAGAAGGCCGGTGGCGATCACCCCCTGCAGGACGAAAATGCAGCCATACAGCGCAACCAGAAAATAGACATCCCAGCCGAATGAACGCTTAATTTTGAACCGTGTAGAGAGATCGCGGCTGGTGTACCAATAGCCGCACACCATCAGAACCATAAATATTGCCGTTCCCATTTCAGGCCCTCTTTAGCGCGTTGACATGGCGCAGAAAGTCCTGCCGTACCTCGTTGCTCTTGTAGTTAACCGAGGCGTTTCCATCCTGATCGATAATGATGCGGTCGCCATCCTCGACGGCTTCGATAATTTCCTGGTGACTCATGACCTGCAATAAAGATTCCGGGCTGGAAAAGAGCGCCATCAGTAAATTTTTCATCGCGTGACATCCTTATGAATTAAAAGGATAAGTCTGGAAGATAAAAGCAACATTTGCCTTAAGGTTATCCCTAAAAAAATAACGGCGCGGCGGCGCCAGTCCACTTTTGAGTCAAAAGTGCAATGCGGAGTGTCTCTTTAAGTTTCTGAAATAAAACAGATATAAAAAATATATCTGCACAAACTTGGACAAATAACGTTAATTGTGTAAGTTTAATTTATGCGATATCGCTACGTTGTTTACAGCCAGGATGTGACCCATGAGCACGTTACCGTCCGTCATCAGTCGGTTTGTTGATTACTACGCCGCGCTGGACACCCAGCCACCTTCCGCGCTGGCGGAAATTTATCGTTCCGATGCCACCCTTATCGATCCCTTTGGCGAACACAGCGGGCTGTTCGCGCTTGAGCGTTACTTCACTCATCTGCTGGCTAACGTCCAGCAGTGCCGCTTCACCGTCGATGCGCCGCTGCAGCAGGGGGATCGCTTTGTTGTGACCTGGGTTATGCACTGGTCGCATCCGCGTATCGCCCGGGGAGCCGTGCTGCAGCTGCCGGGATGCTCCGTGGTGGACATGCTGGACGAACGCATTATTCGCCAGCGTGATTATTACGATGCCGGAGAGATGATCTATGAGCATCTTCCGGTGCTTGGCTGGGCCGTGCGCGGCGTTAAGCGGAGGGTGAGATCGTGAAAACGGTGCTGATTACCGGCGCAAGCTCGGGCATTGGCGCGGGGCTGGCCGCCTCCTTCGCCAGCGACGGCTACCGGGTGATTGCCTGCGGGCGCGATGCCCAACGTCTGGCCTCCCTGCATCAGCACAGCCCCAACGTCACGGTGCGCCAGTTCGATATGACGGACAGGGACGCCTGTCGCCAGGCGCTGGCGGACTGTGCCGCCGACGTGGTGATTCTGTGCGCCGGCACCTGCGAATATCTCGATCGTGGCGTGGTGGACGCGGAGCTGGTGGAGCGGGTGATGACCACCAATTTCATGGGGCCGGTGAACTGCCTCGCGGCGCTGCAGCCGCAGCTGGTGGCCGGAAACCGCGTGGTGCTGGTCAGTTCGATGGCGCACTGGCTGCACTTCCCGCGAGCCGAAGCCTATGGCGCTTCCAAGGCGGCGCTAACCTGGTTTGCCGACACGCTGCGTCTCGACTGGGAGCCAAAAGGGATTGCCGTCACGGTCGTTTCACCCGGTTTCGTTGACACGCCGCTGACCCGTAAAAACGATTTTCCGATGCCGGGTCGGGTAAGCGTGGAGGAGGCCGTCGCCGCCATCCGCCGCGGGCTGGCGAAGGGAAAAGAGAGTATCGCGTTTCCCGCCGGGTTTAGCCTGGCGCTGCGGCTGCTCGCCGGGCTGCCTGACGTTGTTCAGCGCGCGCTGCTGCGCAGGATGGTGAGATCATGAAGATTGCGATTATCGGCAGCGGCATCGCCGGCCTCACCTGCGCCTGGCGCCTCGCCGGGCATCATCAGGTCACGCTGTTTGAAGCGCAGGCCACCCCGGGCGGCCATACCGCGACGGTGGACGTCGACACCCCGCAGGGCAGGTACGCCATCGACACCGGATTTATTGTCTACAACGACCGCACCTATCCGCGCTTTATGGGGCTGCTCAGCGAGCTGGGCATCAGCGGGCAAAAAACGCAGATGAGCTTTTCGGTGCACAATCCGCAGAGCGGGCTGGAGTATAACGGCCACGCCCTGACGTCGCTGTTCGCCCAGCGCCGTAACCTGGTGAACCCCGGCTTCTGGATGCTGCTGAGGGAGATTGTGCGCTTCAACCGGCTGGCGAAACGGGCGCTCCAGGCCGACGTGGATGCGTCCGCCACCCTGGAAACGTTTCTGAGCCAGCACCGCTTTACGCCGTTTTTCGCGCGCCACTACATTCTGCCGATGGGGGCGGCTATCTGGTCCTCGTCATTACAGGAGATGAAGCGCTTCCCGCTGCCGCTCTTTTTACGCTTTTTCGAAAACCACGGTCTGCTGGACATCACCCATCGTCCGCAGTGGTACGTGGTGCCGGGCGGCTCCAGAGAGTATATCCGCGCGATGATGGACAGGCTCGGCAACCGCCTGACGCTGCGCCTCAACGCGCCGGTCCAGCGGGTTATTCGCCACGATCGGGGCGTCGAGGTTGAGCTGGAGGGGGAAACATGCGCCTTTGACCAGGTGATTTTTGCCTGCCACTCCGCCCAGGCGCTGGCGATGCTTGCCAGCCCAACCCAGGCTGAACGCGAGGTGCTGGGGGATATCGGCTGGCAGCGCAACGAGGTGGTGCTTCACAGCGATCCGCGCTGGCTGCCGGTGCGCGAGCGCGCGTGGGCCAGCTGGAACTATCGCCTGAGCGAACAGGATCGGGCCAGCGCCTGCGTCACCTACAACATGAATATTTTGCAGGGGCTGCCCGCCGGTAGCCCGCTGTTTTGCGTCACCCTTAACCCGGAAACGCCGGTGGAAGAGCGCTTTGTGCTGCGCCGCTTCGTCTACGAACATCCGCTGTTTAACCCGAAAAGCTGGCATGCCCAGGCCCGGCGCGGCGAGATAAACGGCCGCCAGCGGAGCTGGTTCTGCGGCGCCTACTGGTACAACGGCTTCCACGAAGACGGCGTGCGCAGCGCGCTGGACGTGGTGAACGCCATCGCGGCCGGGGAGGGCGGGTGAGATGAACAGCTGCCTTTACCACGGCGCCCTGCGCCACCGCCGCCTTACGCCGAAAGCGCACCATTTTACCTACAGCGTGTTTATGGCCTTGCTCGATCTCGATGAGCTGGAGTTGCTGCCCTCAGTCGGGGTGCGGCGAAACCGCTTTGCCCCGGCGGCGTTCTGTGATGCGGATTACCCGCTGGGCACGCCGCTGAAAGAGCGCGTCCTCGAGCGTCTGGAAAACCTGACCGGCGAGCGCCCGGCGGGGCGGGTCATGCTCCTGACGCAGCTGCGCTATTTCGGCCTGCATTTTAACCCGGTCAATTTCTACTACTGCTATGACGGCGAAGGCACCCTGCGCTGGGTGCTCGCCGAAGTGCGTAACACGCCGTGGAATGAACGGCATTACTACGCGGTGGAGGGGCAGGACGCCCGGCCGACGGCGAAAGCGTTTCACGTCTCGCCCTTTAACCCAATGGAGATGGTCTACCACTGGCGCTTTAACAGCCCGGACCACGCGCTGCGCATGCATATTGAAAATCATCAGGAGGCAAAGGTGTTTGACGCCACGCTGACGCTTCGCCGCGAGCCGCTCACGCGCCCGGCGCTGCGCGCGATGCTGGTACGCATCCCGCTGATGACCCTCAAAACCGTTTTCGCTATTTACTGGCAGGCGCTAAGGCTGTGGCTTAAGCGCGTGCCGCTGCATAACCATCCCCTCAGCAGGAGTGAACGATCATGACCGATCCCGTCTTTGCGCTTGAACCCGATATCCCGCGCAACGCTCGCGTCGCGCGCTGGTTGCTTTTTCGCCTGCTGAGCGGCCTGCGCGGGGGCTCGCTGACGCTCCGTGAAGGCGAGCAGACCTTCCGCTTCGGCGACAACTCCGCCGCGCTCCACGCTGATGTTCAGGTGCTCTCTCCGGGCCTGTACTGGCGCATCTTAACGGGCGGCAGCCTCGCCGCGGCGGAAGCGTGGATGGACGGCGACTGGGAGACGGCTCACCTCACGCCCCTGCTGGAGCTGATTGCGCTCAACGGCCAGATCCTCGGGCAGCTTGAAAAAGGGTTCCGCCTGTTCGGAAAGCCGGTAGAGCGGCTGCGCCACTGGACGCGGCGCAACTCCCGCGCTCAGGCGCGCGACAATATTGCCGCCCATTACGATCTCGGCAATAGCTTTTACGCCCATTTCCTCGATGAACAGCTCCTGTACTCCAGCGCGCTATTTACCGCTGAGGATCAGGATCTGACCGCGGCCCAGCAGGCGAAAATGGCGAGGCTGTGCGAGCAGCTGGCGCTCGGCCCGAACGATCGTCTGCTGGAGATTGGTACCGGCTGGGGGGCGATGGCGGAATACGCCGCCCGCCATTACGGCTGCCGGGTCACCACCACCACGCTGTCTCAGGAGCAGTACCGCTGGGCCACGGCGCGGATCGCCCGGGCCGGCCTGCAGGATCGCGTTGAGGTGCTGCTCTGCGACTACCGCGATCTGACCGGCGTCTACGACAAGCTGGTGTCGATTGAGATGATTGAAGCCGTCGGGCAACGCTACCTGCCGACGTTTTTCCGCACCTGCCAGGCGCGCCTGCGTCCGGGCGGGCGTATGGCGATTCAGGCCATCACCATTCAGGATCAGCGCTATCGCGACTACAGCAAAAGCGTCGATTTTATCCAGCGCTACATCTTCCCCGGCGGCTTTTTGCCCAGCATTACCGCCATGAATGACCTGATGACCCGCCATACCGATTTTGTGGTGCGTAATCTCTTCGACATGGGGCCGGACTACGCCCGCACGCTGGCCCACTGGCGTCAGCGCTTCGTTCACGCCTGGCACGAGATAGAGAAGCTCGGATTTGATGACCGTTTCCGCCGGATGTGGCTGTACTACTTTGGCTACTGTGAGGCCGGGTTTAATGCCCGCACCATCAGCGTGGTACAGCTGACCGCGGAACGCGTATGAAACGCTACGGGCAGGTCTTTCTGCTGGCCATCGGGTTTGATCTCTACTGGACCCTGGTGGTGCTGTTTCGCGAGCAGGGGCAGGTTATCTGGATCGCGCTGGCGGCGATTGCCTGGCTGATGCTACCCCCTTCGCACCGGATTTATGCCCTCGGGCTGGCGGCGGCGGGGGCGCTGCTGGACGCCGTCTGGGCGCTGACCGGGCTGATTGCCTTTACCGGCGCGTCGATAATGCCGCTATGGATGGTGGCGCTGTGGCTGATGTTTGCCTGCGTCTGGACGCAGCTGACCCGCACGACCACGCTGCCGGGCTGGCTGCTGACGGCGCTGGCGACCGTGGGCGGGCCGGTGGCCTACCTGATCGGCGAGCGGCTGGGGGCCATTACGTTCCTGGAGCCAACCTTTATCGTCGTCAGCTGGACGATCCCGGGCTGGCTGGTGCTGATGCTGTTTTTCCACCTGCTGATGGGGAGGCAACAATGAGACATCTGTTACTCGCGCTCGCGCTAACCGTTATGGCCTGTAACGCGCAGGCAGCTGACTGGCTGAGCTGGCGCAAGGTGGGCGACGCCACGCTCACCTGGGGGCCGTTTACCGTGTATACCTCCCGGCTGCTGACGCCCGACGGGCGCTACGCGGGTATAGACAGCGATAACGCGCTGATTATCACCTATGCCCGGGATATCGATCGCGACGAACTGGTCGACGCGACCCGCGACCAGTGGCTGGCGCAGGGCATCCTGCAGCGGGAGCCGCAGGGTGAAGCCTGGCTGCGCATGCTGTCCACGTTCTGGCCGGACGTTACTGCCGGCGCGCAGCTCGCGTTTGTGGTGAGCGGCGGCCAGGGACAGTTCTGGTATCGCAGCCCGACGTCGCAGACGGGTTTTACGCCGCTGGGGCCGCGACAGTCGGCAGCGTTCAGCTCGCGTTTTCTGGCGATCTGGCTCGATCCCCGCACCGAATATCCTGAACTGCGTCAGCGGTTAATCGGAGGTCCAAAATGAAACGTATTCTGTTAATGGCGCTTGCCCTGATGATGCTGGTGGCCGGGTGCAGCACGGAGGTGAAAGAGTATCGTCAGCAGCAGCCGACGCTGGATATTTTTACCTACTTCCAGGGGAAAACCGAGGCGTGGGGGATGGTTCAGGACCGCAGCGGGAAGCAGATCCGCCGTTTTCACGTCGAGATCGCCGGGGATGTTATCGGCGATACGCTGACGCTGAACGAGCATTTTGTCTACGACGACGGCGAGAAGCAGCAGCGCGTATGGCACATCCGCCGGGTCGGCAGCGATCGTTACGAGGGCTCGGCGGGGGATATTGAGGGCGTCGCTACCGGCCAGACGGCGGGCAACGCCCTGAACTGGCGCTACAGCATGAACGTGAAGGCGGACGGCAAAACCTGGCTGCTGCACTTTGACGACTGGATGTACCTGCAGGACAGCACGCATCTGTTTAATAAAACCGAGATGAAGAAATTTGGCGTCACCGTCGCCACGGTGACGCTGTTCTTTACCCGCAAGGAGTAAGGTTAATCGCCTTCGGGCCGCGGCTTGCTGCTGGAGTAAATAAAGCACAGCGCAATACCCAGGCAGACGACGGCCCCCAGGCGGCTCATGGAAAACGGAATGGCCGCATTGTTGAGCCAGCCGAAGTTATCGATCAGCATACTCATGGTCAGCTGGCCCAGAATCACCGCCACCGTCGCGACGGCGGTGCCGATACGCTGCACGGCGAGGACCATAATCACGATATAGGGCACGCCGCACAGCGCGCCCAGAAGCTGCCATTTGGGCACATCCATCAGGCCGACCGCCTGTTTCGGCTCAAAGAAGAAGATGAGCAGGGCGGTCACCAGTGCCCCGACGGAAAACGTCAGAAACGCGCTTTTGAAAACCCCCACGCTGCTGCCTAATTGCCCGTTGATGGCGGCCTGAACGCTCAGCGTGGCGCCGCCGATAACGGCCAGAATAATCATAATTACCGTCATAACCTTACCCCTGCGCCACGAGAATAAGCGCGGCGATAATAAACGCCAGCGCGATAATGCGTTTCGTATCGATCCTGCGGTGCGGCGTGCCCAGCAGGCCAAAGTGGTCGATTATCAGGCTCTTAAATACCTGACCGGCCAGAATGCCTATCATCGTCATGGCAATGCCGATTGCCGGCGTGGCAATGGTCAGAATGACGACGTAAACCGGGCCGAGCACCCCGCCGAGCAGATGCCAGGACGGCTGCGCAAAGAACGAGGGGCTGTTTCGCGGGCTGAAAAACAGCATCAGCAAAAACGTCAGCCCGGCCCCCACGCTGAATATGCTGAATGTAGCCCACAGATCGCCAACTTCAGCACCCAGCGGCCCCAGCAGCCCGGCCTCCACGGATAGCCCCATACCGCCGGCAATCACCAGTAAAATCAAAATAACGTGCATAACGCCTCTTCTCCTTTTTTCAGGCGGAGAAGAGTACGTCTGATAATCATTGAGAAAAATGCCATAATGCAGGAAACACCTGTGCAGGATATGCATTAATGATTGATGCCGGAAATATCAGCATTCGCGCGCTGCTGATTTTTATCGACGTGTATGAAGCGCAGAATTTTTCCGTGGTCGCGAGGCGGGAGGGGATCTCCGCGTCGCAGGTTTCACGCGTGATCCACCAGCTTGAGGATGCCCTCGGGCAGCAGCTTTTCTACCGCAACACGCGGGCGATTATCCCCACCGAGAGCGGGCATCTTTTTGTTCGCTATGCGCGGGCAATGGCGGGGAATCTGGAGGACGCGCGACGCGAGCTGGATGAACGCGCGCGCGAGCCGTCGGGCACGCTGCGCATCAATGGACCGGTCTTTTTCGGGCAAAGGCACATTGCGCCGGGGCTGCCCGCGCTTTCAGCGCGTTATCCCCGACTTACCGTTGAGCTGACCCTTACCGACGATTTTATCGATCCTCACCGCGACGCCGCGGACGTTATCTTCCGCATCGGCGCGCTCACGGACTCCTCGTTTCACGCGCGGATATTCGGGCAGCAGTTCTATCACCTCGCGGCCTCGCCGGACTACCTGCGAAAGCACGGCGCGCCTGAAGGGCCGGACGATCTCAGCCGCCACCGCTGCCTGGTCTACCGCGGCTCGTCCGGGCCAAACCGCTGGCTGATCCGCAGGCCGGGCGAGGCGTGGGTTCACTATCCCATCGCACCGCTGATGGCCTCGAATAATGCGGAAACGCTGCTTATTGCCGCACTGGGCGGCATGGGGATTGTGCTTTTTCCGGACTGGATGGTGAGCGAAAGGCTGAAAAGCGGCGAGCTGGTGGCGCTGCTGCCGGAGATGGAGTGTTCCATTAATACGGAGCCACTGACGATTGCGGCGATTTACCCGAACGCGCGGCATCCGCCCCTGAACGTCAGGGCGGTTATCGATCACTATATTGAACGGTTCGGCACGCCGCTCTACTGGCAGGCCTAGCGGGCAAGCTCGCGGCGGACGATCTCTGCCCCGGCGCTCAGCGCGTTGAGCTTACCGTTAGCGACCAGGCGGGAAAGGGGAGCCATGCCGCAGTTGGTTGACGGATAAAGCTTGTCCGCATCGACAAACTGCAGCGCCTTGCGCAGCGTATCGGCGACCTCTTCCGGCGTTTCGACGGTAGTCGTTGCCACATCGATTGCCCCCACCATCACTTTTTTACCGCGGATCAGCTCCAGCAGATCCATCGGCACGCGGGAGTTGTGGCACTCCAGCGAGATGATGTCGATTTTCGAGGTCTGCAACTTAGGAAACGCCTCTTCATACTGGCGCCACTCGGAGCCGAGCGTCTTTTTCCAGTCGGTATTGGCCTTGATGCCGTACCCGTAGCAGATATGCACCGCGGTTTCGCATTTCAGCCCTTCCACGGCGCGTTCCAGCGCGGCGATACCCCAGTCGTTCACCTCGTCGAAAAAGACGTTAAAGGCAGGCTCATCGAACTGAATAATGTCGACGCCGGCCGCTTCCAGCTCGCGGGCTTCCTGATTGAGAATTTTAGCGAACTCCCAGGCCAGCTTTTCGCGGCTTTTGTAGTGGGCGTCGTATAGCGTGTCGATCATGGTCATCGGGCCGGGCAGCGCCCATTTGATCGGCCTGTCCGTGAGCTGGCGCAGGTATTTCGCGTCGTCAACGAACACCGGCTTCTGCCGCGCGACCGCATCGACCACCGTCGGCACGCTCGCATCGTAACGGTTGCGGATCCGCACCGTCTGGCGATTTTCAAAATCCACGCCGCTCAGGTGCTCAATAAAGGTGGTAACGAAGTGCTGGCGGGTTTGCTCGCCGTCGCTGACGATATCAATTCCCGCGCGAAGCTGTTCATCCAGGGACAGGCGCAGCGCGTCCTGTTTGCCTGCCAGCAATTCCTCGTCCTGCAGTTTCCACGGCGACCAGAGCGTTTCCGGCTGCGCGAGCCAGGTGGGTTTCGGCAGGCTGCCAGCCGTTGAAGTCGGGAGCAATGTTTTCATAATAAGTAACCTTTTATCCGTAATATTAAAGCGTGAAGTTATGAGACCACTGCTCAAGAAGGGTTTTATAGGGTTTGATAAACCGCTCTTCGGTATATTTTCCCTGCTCAATGGCCAGCCGGCTGCGCTCTTCGCGGTCATAAACGATTTTCGTTAACGAGTGATCCTGCTGGTTCAAATCAGGCTGGTAACACTGTCCCGCGGCGGAATTGGCATTATAAATTTCCGGGCGATAGATCTTCTGGAACGTCTCCATGGTGCTGATGGTGCCGATCAGCTCGAGGTTGGTGTAATCGCGCAGCAAATCGCCGATGAAGAAGAAGGCAAAGGGCGCGACGCTGTTTTCAGGCATGAAGTAGCGAACGCTGAGGCCCATTCTGGCGAAATATTGTTCCGTCAGCGACTCGCCGTCCGGCTGGTACTCAAAGCCCAGCACCGGGTGATGGTTGCCGGTACGACGGTAGGTGTCTTTGCTGGAAACGCTCAGGCAGATTACCGGCGCTTTTTTAAAGTTCGTCCGATACGCCGCAGAGTGAATAAAGCTTTTAAAGATATTGCCGTGCAGCTCGCCAAAATTGTCGGGGAGGCTAAAACGGGGTCGATCTTTATTATGCTCCAGCAGCAGGACGCTGAAGTCATAGTCGCGGACGTAGGAGGAGAAGTTATTTCCCACGATGCCTTCGATGCGCTCGCTGGTTTTTTTATCCACGATCGTCGTTTGCAGAATTTCGATGGCCGGGAAGGTAAAATCGCCGCCGATATTCATATCGACAGAAATAATCTCCAGCTCGACGGCGTAGCGGTCGGCTTTTGGGTTATCCCAGCGCGCCAGCGCGTTGAAGCGATTGTTAATCATCACCAGCGTATTGCGCAGGTTTTCCTGACGCTTCTCGCCGCGGGCCAGGTTGGCAAAGTTGGTGGTGGTACGCGTATTTTCAGACGGATTATAATTTTCATCGAAGCAACTGCGCTTAAGGGTAAATGTGAAAGCCTGGCTCATTTGGTTATGCATCCTAAGTTCATGTTGCCGGAACGTTATCAATGCATAATTTATGCCTGAGCCGCTGGCGCAGGGGAAGTGACTTAATTTCACCGCAACATGAGGGTTCTTCATGAACGGCTCAATTCAGGTATAATCCTCCGACATTTTCAACCGGTTTAAACGATCATGACAAAACTCACCCTGCAGGAGCAGATGCTGAAAGCGGGCTTAGTCAGCAGCAAAAAGATGGCGAAGGTTCAGCGCACGGCGAAAAAATCCCGCGTCCAGGCTCGCGAGGCGAGAGAGGCCGTAGAAGAGAACAAGAAAGCGCAGCTCGAGCGCGACAGGCAGCTGAGCGAGCAGCAGAAGCAGGCCGTGCTGGCGAAAGAGTTTAAAGCGCAGGTGAAGCAGCTGATTGAGATGAACCGCATCACCGTGGCGAAAGGCAACATCACCTTTAACTTTACCGACGGCAACCTGATCAAAAAAATCGACGTTGATAAGCAGACGCAGGCTCAGCTGATTAACGGCCGTCTGGCGATTGCCCGACTGGTGATTAACGCCAACGGCGACTGCGAATACGCGATTATTCCGGCCGTGGTGGCGGATAAAATTGCCCAGCGCGATGCCGACAGCATCGTGTTAAACAGCGCGCTGAGTCAGGAAGAGCAGGACGAAGACGATCCGTATGCGGATTTCAAAGTCCCTGACGATTTAATGTGGTAAACCCCGCTCAGAACGGTGCGGCGTGACGGGCGTGGATCGTCTCGCCGCTCGCCGGATGAATAAAATTCAGCTCGCTGGCGTGCAGCATCAGCCGTGGCGTCGCCCCGGTGCCCGGCAGCGTCAGTCCCCCATACAGATCGCAGCCTAAAATCGGATGGCCCAGCTGCTGGCAGTGAAGGCGCAGCTGGTGGGTTCGCCCGGTTTCAGGCGACAGTTCGACCCGCGTTACCGGCACCTCCCTATTCTGATACAGACGTTCCATCACCCGATAGCGCGAGCGGGCGGGTTTGCCGTTGACGGCACAGATCGACATCAGCGGAAACAGCGCCGGATCTTTGGCGATGGGTGCATCGACGATCCCGCCATCCTGCTCCACGTGCCCGCAAAGCAGGGCGCTGTAAACCTTGGTGACGGCGCGCTGGCTGAACTGGTGGCACAGGGCGGCGTTAACGGCTTTATTCAGGGCAATCACCATCAGGCCAGACGTGCCGAAATCGAGACGGTGCACCAGCGTGCAGCCGGGGAAGTCCTGGACCAGACGATAGTGCACGGAGTCGCGGTTCTGCGGATTTTTACCCGACAGGCTAAGCAGCCCGGAAGGTTTGTTAATCAGCAAAAGATGGTCGTCCTGCCAGAGGATCTCAACCTCGTCGTGACACGGCGGAGCAATAAAAGTATCGATAATGACAGACATCAGGCTGTCCGGCTGGAAAGGGGGAGCGGATGATAACGAACTTTCAGGGAAAGAAAAACCCTCCCACCGGGCGGTGAGAGGGGAGGATCTTACGCTGCGACCAGGCTGTCGATAGCGGCTTTCGCGTCGGTCTGCGCTTTGGTTGCCACTTCCGGGCCGTAAGCGATACCTTCCGCGAACACGAAGTTCACGTCGGTAATGCCGATGAAGCCCAGGAAAAGCGTCATATACGGCGTGACCAGGTCAGTTGGGGTATCTTTATGAATACCGCCGCGGCTGGTCAGCACGATGGCACGTTTACCTTTCACCAGGCCTTCCGGGCCGTTCTCGGTGTAACGGAAGGTTACGCCAGCGCGCGCCACCAGGTCGAAGTAGTTCTTCAGCTGGGTAGGAATGTTGAAGTTGTACATTGGAGCGTTGAACACGATAACGTCGTGCGCCTTCAGCTCGGCAATCAGCTCGTCAGACAGGGCCAGGGCTTCCTGCTGACGCGGGGAGAGCGGCGCATCGCTCGGACGCAGCGCACCAACCAGTTCGCCATCCAGCACGGGAATCGGGTTTGCCGCCAGGTCGCGGACGGTGATTTCGTCACCGGTATGCTGTTCACGCCATTGTTCAACGAAATAGTCGGACAGCTGACCAGACTGTGAGTACCCTGCCAGAATACTGGATTTCAACACTAATACTTTGCTCATGGGTGATTCCTGTTTTGTATTTGACTGAAGGGGGTTGCCCCGTTGCTTGTTGACACTTTATTCACAATCCTGCCACAGGGATAGCGCAATATATCGAAGCCTATGTTCGAATTTTTTGAATAAGGCGCGAAAAGCGCTGATGTGGTACGCTATAGCAATCATTAAAAAGAAATTTTACCCGGCAGAGCACTGCACATTAACGCTATGACAGAACAACAAAAGTTAACCTTCCCGATGCTGATGCAGCAGCTTGAATCGCTGATGCTGCGCGATAAACAGCGGTTTGCGCGCCGCCTGCACGGCGTTAAGAAGGTTAAAAATCCTGATGCACAACAGGCCATTTACCAGGAGATGGCGAAAGAGATTGAACAGGCGGCAGGGAAAGTTGTGCTGCGTGAAGCCGCGCGCCCGGAGATTACCTATCCGGAAAATCTGCCCGTCAGCCAGAAAAAGCAGGACATCCTCAACGCCGTGCGCGACCACCAGGTGGTGATCGTCGCGGGCGAAACCGGGTCGGGGAAAACGACCCAGCT
Organism: Enterobacter cloacae complex sp. P40C2; assembly: GCF_014930695.1. Classification (NCBI taxonomy): domain Bacteria; kingdom Pseudomonadati; phylum Pseudomonadota; class Gammaproteobacteria; order Enterobacterales; family Enterobacteriaceae; genus Enterobacter; species Enterobacter cloacae complex sp. P40C2. The sequence goes on from NZ_JADBRP010000005.1 coordinate 32,406, forward strand.
GCCGAAAATCTGCATGGAGCTGGGCCGCGGGGTGAAGGGGCTGATTGGCCACACCCAGCCGCGTCGTCTGGCGGCGCGTACCGTGGCCAACCGTATTGCTGAAGAGCTGCAAACGGAGCCGGGCGGCTGCATCGGTTATAAGGTGCGCTTCAGCGACCACGTGAGCGATAACACCATGGTCAAGCTGATGACCGACGGTATCCTGCTGGCGGAAATCCAGCAGGATCGCCTGCTGATGCAGTATGACACCATCATCATCGATGAGGCGCACGAGCGCAGCCTGAACATTGACTTCCTGCTCGGCTACCTGAAGGAGCTGCTGCCGCGTCGTCCGGATCTGAAAATCATCATCACCTCCGCGACCATTGACCCGGAGCGTTTCTCAAAACACTTCAACAATGCGCCGATTATTGAAGTGTCGGGCCGTACCTATCCGGTGGAAGTGCGCTATCGGCCGATTGTGGAGGCGGCGGACGATACCGAACGCGACCAGCTGCAGGCTATTTTTGACGCCGTAGACGAGCTGGGCAACGAAAGCGCGGGCGATATTCTGATCTTCATGAGCGGCGAGCGCGAGATACGCGATACCGCCGACGCGCTCAGCAAGCGCGACCTGCGCCACACGGAGATCCTGCCGCTCTACGCGCGCCTGTCGAACAGCGAGCAGAACCGCGTGTTCCAGCCCCACGGCGGACGCCGCATCGTGCTGGCGACCAACGTGGCGGAAACCTCGCTGACCGTACCGGGCATAAAATATGTTATCGATCCGGGCACGGCGCGCATCAGCCGCTACAGTTACCGTACCAAGGTTCAGCGCCTGCCTATCGAGCCGGTTTCCCAGGCGTCGGCTAACCAGCGTAAGGGCCGCTGCGGCCGCGTGTCCGAGGGGATCTGCATTCGTCTCTACTCGGAAGACGATTTCCTGTCGCGCCCGAAATTTACCGATCCTGAGATCCTGCGCACCAACCTGGCGTCCGTCATCCTGCAGATGACCGCCCTGGGCCTCGGCGACATCGCCGCCTTCCCGTTTGTGGAAGCGCCGGACAAGCGCAACATTCAGGACGGGGTGCGCCTGCTGGAAGAGCTGGGCGCAATTACCACCAATGAACAGGCGAGCGTGTATAAGCTGACGCCGCTTGGCCGCCAGCTCAGCCAGCTGCCGGTGGATCCGCGCCTGGCGCGCATGGTGCTGGAAGCGCAGAAGCACGGCTGCGTGCGCGAGGCGATGATCGTTACGTCTGCGCTCTCCATTCAGGATCCGCGCGAGCGTCCTATGGACAAGCAGCAGGCGTCAGATGAAAAGCACCGGCGCTTCCACGATAAAGAGTCTGATTTCCTCGCCTTCGTCAACCTGTGGAACTACATCGGCGAGCAGCAGAAGGCGCTCTCGTCTAACCAGTTCCGCCGCCAGTGCCGGGTGGATTTCCTTAACTACCTGCGCGTGCGCGAGTGGCAGGATATCTACACCCAGCTGCGCCAGGTGGTGAAGGAGCTGGGGATTCCGGTTAACAGTGAGCCGGCAGAATACCGCGAAATTCATATCGCGCTGCTGACCGGCCTGCTGTCCCATATCGGGATGAAGGACGCGGATAAGCAGGAATATACCGGCGCACGCAACGCGCGCTTCTCCATCTTCCCCGGTTCCGGCCTGTTCAAGAAGCCGCCGAAATGGACCATGGTCGCGGAGCTGGTGGAAACCAGCCGCCTGTGGGGACGCATTGCCGCGCGTATCGATCCGGAGTGGGTTGAGCCGGTGGCGCAGCACCTGCTGAAGCGTTCGTACAGTGAACCGCACTGGGAGCGCGGGCAGGGCGCGGTCATGGCGACGGAAAAAGTGACCGTCTATGGTCTGCCTGTCGTCGCCGCGCGTAAGGTGAACTACAGCCAGATTGACCCGGCGCTGAGCCGCGAGCTGTTTATCCGCCACGCGCTGGTGGAGGGGGACTGGCAGACGCGTCACGCGTTCTTCCGTGAAAACCTGAAGCTGCGCGCCGAGGTGGAAGAGCTGGAGCACAAGTCCCGCCGCCGCGACATTCTGGTGGACGACGAAACGCTGTTTGAGTTTTACGACCAGCGCATCAGCCACGACGTGGTTTCCGCGCGCCATTTCGACAGCTGGTGGAAAAAGGCCAGCAAAGAGACGCCGGACCTGCTCAACTTTGAAAAGAGCATGCTGATCAAAGAGGGCGCGGAGTCGGTCAGCAAGCTCGACTACCCGAACTTCTGGCATCAGGGCAACCTCAAGCTGCGCCTGACCTATCAGTTTGAGCCGGGCGCGGACGCGGACGGCGTCACGGTGCATATTCCGCTGCCGCTGCTGAACCAGGTGGAAGAGAGCGGGTTTGAGTGGCAGATCCCCGGCCTGCGCCGCGAGCTGGTGATTGCCCTGATTAAATCCCTGCCCAAGCCGGTGCGGCGCAACTTTGTGCCCGCGCCGAACTACGCTGAAGCGTTTTTAGGCCGCGTCACGCCGCTGGAGCTGCCGCTGCTGGACGCGCTCGAGCGCGAGTTTCGACGCATGACCGGCACCACCATTGACCGCGACGACTGGAACTGGGATCAGGTGCCCGATCACCTGAAAATCAGTTTCCGCGTGGTGGACGATAAAAACAAAAAGCTGCTGGAAGGCCGTTCTCTGACGGAGCTGAAGGAGGCGTTAAAAGGCAAGGTTCAGGAAACGCTATCCGCCGTGGCGGACGACGGCATCGAGCAGAGCGGGCTGCATATCTGGAGCTTCGGCCAATTGCCGGAAAGCTATGAGCAGAAGCGCGGCAACTACAGGGTGAAGGCCTGGCCTGCGCTGGTGGACGAGCGCGACAGCGTGGCGATTAAGCTTTTTGACAATCCGCAGGAACAGCAGCAGATGATGTGGCGCGGACTGCGTCGCCTGCTGCTGCTCAACATCCCGTCACCGATTAAGTATCTGCACGAGAAGCTGCCGAACAAAGCCAAGCTGGGGCTGTACTTTAACCCGTACGGCAAGGTGCTGGATCTGATCGACGACTGTATTTCCTGCGGCGTGGATAAGCTTATCCACGAGGCGGGCGGCCCGGTCTGGACGGAGGAGGGTTTTGCTCGGCTGCATGACAAGGTGCGCGCGGAGCTGAACGATACCGTGGTGGAGATAGCCAAACAGGTTGAGCAGATCCTCACCGCCGTGTTCAATATCAACAAGCGCCTTAAGGGGCGCGTGGATATGACCATGGCGCTGGGGCTGTCGGACGTGAAGGCGCAGATGGCGGGGCTGGTCTATCGCGGCTTTGTCACCGGCAACGGCTTTAAGCGTCTGGGCGATACGCTGCGTTATTTACAGGCGATTGAAAAACGTCTGGAGAAAATGGCGGTGGATCCGCACCGCGACCGCGCGCAGATGCTGAAGGTGGAAAGCGTGCAGCAGGCGTGGCAGCAGTGGCTCAACAAACTGCCTCCGGCGCGCCGCGATGACGAAGACGTGCAGGAGATCCGCTGGATGATCGAGGAGCTGCGCGTGAGCTTCTTTGCTCAACAGCTCGGTACGCCGTATCCGATTTCGGATAAGCGTATTTTGCAGGCAATGGAGCAGATCACCGCTTAAAACCGAGTTTCACCTTCTCCCTGTGGGTTGAGGAATCCCCGGTCATTTTTTCACCCTAAGCGATGAATTTTGTTTCAGGGTAATTAATGACTTACAGCGATGACCTGGTCCGGCTGTAAATCGCTGAGGCGTTTCATGCAGGCCAGGGCGGTGGCGACTAAGCCGCCCTGGCACGTTCACCGGTGGAGTCGTTACAGAGTAGCAAGGAACATAAAGTGAACGGAATGACCACCGGAGCTATATGTTCCCCCTCACCCCAGCCCTCTCCCCTAAGGGGAGAGGGAGCACCACAAATTAATGCGAGCACTGAACAATCCCCTCGCCCCTCCGGGGAGAGGGTTAGGGTGAGGGGATCGGCGTTGCGCAAACCCCATTCATGCATTCTTCCACCCGCCGCCCAGCGCTTTATACAAATCAATCTGCGCCAGCAGCAGGTTATTTTTCACCTGCACCACGTTTGTTTGCACCGAGAACAGCGTGCGCTGCGCGTCCAGCACGTCCAGATAGGACGAGTACCCGTTGCGATAGCGGTTTTGCGCAATCCGCAGCGTCTCCTGCGCCACCTCCTGCTGGGCCAGCAGTTCGGCCAGCTGTTCCTGATAGCGCGTAATAGCGTCAAGGCTGTTGTTCACCTCCGCGAAGGCGTTGCGAACGATTTTCTCGTAGCCGTACAGCGCCTGGTTACGCTGCGACTGGGAAATATCCACCTGCGCGTTCAGCGCCTGGCGGTTCAGCAGCGGGGCGAGAACGCTGCCGCCCACGCTCCAGAGCTGGAGCGGATTGTCCAGCAGCCCTGAGAGGGTGCGATCCTGAACCGATCCGGTTGCCGTCAGGTTGATCGACGGCAGCAGGCTGGCGCGTGACGCGGCAAGCGTCGCATCGGCCGCAACCAGCTGGCGCTCGGCCTGAACGATGTCAGGACGTCGGTTAAGCAGCGACGACGGCAGCTGTGAAGGCAGCCTGAGCGGGGTGAGCGTACTGAAGCTCTCGCTACGCGCCACCTCGCCCGGGTTGCTGCCCAGCAGCAGGCTAAGCGCGTTTTCCTGCTGCGCAATCTGGTGCTGGAGAAGCGGAACCTGCGCCCGGGTGGCGCGCAGCTCGGAGTCGGACTGCATCAGCTCCAGGCGCGAGCTGTAGCCCGTTTCGAACTGCCGCCTGGCAAGGTTAAAGGCTTCCTCCCGGGACTTCAGGGTGGAGCGGGTAACGCGCAGCTGTTCATCCAGCGACAGCAGGGTGACATACCCGGAGGCCACCGATGACGCAACGGTTAGATCCGCAGCCGCGGCGGCCGCCTTTTGCGCCTCCAGCGACGCTTCGGCGGCGCTGGCGGTGCTGCGGTTTACGCCCCAGATATCAACGTCGTAGCTGGCGGTCAGGCTGCCTTTGTACAACGCGCCGTATACCGGAAGCCCCGTCGCGGCGGACTGCGACCGGGCGCGCGTGCCCGAGAGGCCCGCATCCAGGGAGGGAAACAGGCTGCCGTCGGCGGCGTACACCCGCGCCTGGTATTCGTTAATCCGCTCGCGGGCAATGAGCACGTCGCTGTTGTTCCTGAGCGCCCGCTCCACGTAGCGGTTCAGATTGTTGTCGTGGAAATTCCGCCACCAGAGCTGCTCCGCCGGGCTGCTCGGCCCCGACGCGGCGCGCCACTGCTCAGGAATGTGCAGTGACGATGTGGCTGGCTCAACGTCTACCGACTGGCAACCCGCCAGCATCACCATCATCAGCAGGCCAGCTATCGGGCGAAGCGTCATGGTTTCGCCTCCCGCGTGTCAATGGTCACCTGCACCGACATGCCCGGACGCAGCAGCCGGTAATCCTCCGGTTCGCCGAGCACCTCAATGCGCACCGGAATACGCTGGGCGATTTTGACGAAATTCCCGGTAGCGTTATCCGGGGTGATGGCGCTAAACTCGACGCCCGTCGCCGGGGAAATGCTCTCCACGCGGCCCTGATACGCCCTGTTGTTTAACGCATCGACGGTGAATTTAACCGGCTGTCCGACGCGCAGCTCCGCAAGCTGCGTCTCCTTAATATTGGCAATAACCCAGTGCTGCGGGGGAACCAGGGTGGTGAGATGGGTTCCGGCGGTCACGTACGCCCCCAGACGCACCGCAATCTGCCCAAGCTGGCCGTCCCGCGGCGCGACGATGCGGGTATTTTGCAGGTCAATCTGCGCCAGCTCCAGCGCGGCTTTGGCGTTTTCAACATCCGCTTCCAGCGCAGCGCGGTTCACGATTACCGTCTGCAAATCCTGACGCGACATCTCAAGCGTTGCTTTCGCCTGGTCGATGTTGGCGCTGCCCTGCGCGGCACTCGCCAGTGCCGCATCGCGCTCGCGAATGGAGAGGGAGCCGTCCGCGGTCAGTTCCTTAACGCGTTTTAAATCCGCCTGGTTTTTCAGGCTCTGCGCGCGGGCGTTTTTCAGCGCCGCCTCGTTACTGACGATCGCTGCTTCCGCGCTTTTTCGCTGTTGCAGGTTATTATTCAGCGCCGCAACCTTCATTGCCAGCTGCGCTTCGGCCTGATGCACGCGCTGGCGATAGATGCGGTCATCAATTTGCAGCAGCAGCTCGCCTTTTTTAACCTGCGCGAAATCCTGCACGCGTACCTCGGTGATATAGCCATTCACCTGCGGGCTGATAAACGTCGTCTGGCCGCGCACGTAGGCGTTATCGGTAAACTGCACGTGGCGGGTGAACGGCGGCAGTTGCCACGCGTACAGGATCGCCAGCACCCCGACTATACCGATGGCGGCGGCGGTGAAAACGGAAACCACGCGCACGTTTTTGCGGGTGTTGGCCTGCTCTTTGGCGGCGTCCTGCTGACTCATAACTTCTCCTGAAAAATAATCATTGCTTATTGCCAGTGGCGTGCTTAAGGGCCATACGGGCGGTGATGCGCAGGCGCAGCAAGCGCCATAAAATCCAGACCAGCGTGGCAGTAGCAATGCTCGCCGTCAGTAGATAAGTATCGTTGTAAGCCAGAATATTTGCCTCAAGGGCGGTCACCGTCTGAAGCTGGGTAATGGCCTGGGTGCCCAGCAGAGCGCTGTCACCAATCAGGCTTTTGTACATCTGGGTGTAAAGCTGAATACGTTCGTTCACCAGCGGGTTGAGGGTGGTGAGCTGGTCGGCCAACAGGCTGGAATGGTACTTTTCGCGCCAGGTCTGGAAGGTGCCGAGAATAGCGGAACCCAACAGGCCCCCGAGGTTCTGGCTCATGCCGAACATTACCGAGAAGCTGACCAGGTTACGCGGATCGGCAATCACGCCGCCGATGGCGGCCAGCATGGCCGGGGCGAGGAAGAAGGCGCTGCCGAAGCCCAGCAGGAACTGGCTGAGGATCAGCTGGTCCGGGCGGGTCAGGTTGTTGGACTGGCTGTCCAGCAGCGAGGCGACAATCATCAGCGCCAGGGACGTTATAATCGGCCAGGCCAGCCTGGTGGGCTTAATCGTCAGGCAACTGGTGACGATACCGCAGACGATCCCGGCGAAGATAGCCCACGCCAGATGCGTCATCTGCTCGTTCTGCAGGCCCACGTACTGCAGCCAGCCGATGACGCCGGTGTTCTGTTCCGCCAGCACGATGCGGATCAGCAGCATAATCAGCCCCAGGCGCACGATGCTGCCGCTGGACAGCCAGCGGGTGTTCAGCAGCGGGTTACTGCGGTTATGCTCAAACGTGATGGCGGAGACGATCAGCACCAGCGAGAGCGCCAGCGCCCAGCCGATCCACGGCGCTTCAAACCACCAGTCGAGACGTCCCAAAGAGAGCACCGCGCAGAGCAGGGCCATTCCGGGGGCCATTAAGAAGAAGGTAATAAAATCTTTTTTCTCAAATACCTTACGGCGGTCGCCGGGAGGCAGCTTCAGGGCTATCACGCAGGCCAGGGAGATCAGCGCCAGACCCAGTTCAAAGAAATAGAGCCCGCGCCACTCGTCGAGCTGTAGTAGCTCGGTCGAAAAAAGGCGCGCCAGAGGTATGGCGAGAGAAGAACCGGTGATGCCGATGGTCAGCGCCTTGAGCCGGTGCTTCGCGGGCCAGGCCTGGATTTGGTAATAAATGCCGAGCGAGCTCAGCGCGGCGGCCACCATCCCGTGCGCGGCGCGGACCATAAGCGCGGAGCTTAGGTCGTTCACGAACAGGTGGAAGAACGTCACCAGCACGTACAGCACCAGAAAACCTTCCGTAAAGGCGCGCAGACCGTACTGCTGGCGGAACTTCACCAGCAGCAGGTTAATAGAGATGTTGGTCATCACGTAGACTGCCGGCAGCCAGGCTATCTCCGTAGACCAGGCGCCAAACGTACCCTGCAAATTTTGCAGGTTGGCGGTGACCAGCGCATTGCCCAGGGCTCCCGTCAGGCATACCAGCAGGCCTACGACGCCATAGGCAATCCGTTTGGGCGTGCTGTGTTCCGGCGTGGAAGGCGAACCCAGCAGGGCGGGTTTCTCATGTGGCTGCCACTCGCGAGGAGCATAAGGGTCGCGTTCGGGCAGGCGCATAGCGGGGTTTACCTTTGAAAAAATGAATGGTGAGCGGGCTAATGATTCTAAAGCTGACGCAAATAATAATTCAAGTGAATATGATTATGATGAATTTATCAAATTCTGCGGGCGGGGATAATAAAAAGCGGCCCGCAGACGGAGCCGCCGAACGTTTTATTGCTTTTCAGGCTGCGCCTGAATGGAAGGGGTGCTCTTCAGGCGGCTGGCAAAGAAAATGGCGATCAGCGAAATCGCGACCGTCACGCCCAGATACCAGGCCACCGGCACCCAGTCGCCGTCATATTTCGCAAGCAGGCCGGTGGCAATCAGCGGTGCGGTTCCCCCCGCGAGGGCTGCACCTAGCTGATAGCCCAGCGTGATGCCGGTGTAGCGGACGTTAGCGCTGAAAATCTCCGAACAGAGCGTGCCGAGAACTGCCGTTACCGGCGCCCACAGCACGCCGAAGGCGATAACGGTGGCGAGCACGATGCCCCAGGTGGTGCCGGTATTCAGCAGCATAAACCATGGAACGATAAACAGGCCGAGCACAAAAACGCTGACCGCGTACATGCGCTGGCGACCGATTTTATCGGAGAGCAGGCCCATCAGGGGGATCATGATGGTCGCTACCAGCGCGCCGAGCGTCACGGCTTCCAGTGCCTGCGACTTCTGATAGGCGAGCGTGGTGGTGGCATAGCTCACGACGAAGGTGGAGAAAATATAAAACGGGGCAGTTTCCACCACCTTCAAACCGGCGGCAATCAGCACTTCCCGCCAGTGGTGTTTTACCGTGTCGCGCAGCGGTGTTTTTGCCACCTGACCGGATTTTTTCACCTTCTGAAAATCTGGCGTTTCGTCGATATCTTTGCGGATCCACAGCCCTAACAATACCAGCACGGAGCTGAGCAGGAAGGGAATGCGCCAGCCCCAGGAGAGGAAATCTTCTTCGCTGAACAGCGTCATCAGCGAGACGATAAAGGTCGCCATCAGCATACCAATGGTTACGCCCGCCTGTGGAATACTGCCGAAGAAGCCTTTGCGTTTCTCCGGCGCATATTCGTACGCCAGCAGCAGCGCGCCGCCCCATTCACCACCAATACCCATTCCCTGGATAATGCGCATCAGGATGAGCAGGGCGGGCGCCCACATGCCGATCGTGTCGTAGGTAGGCAGCAGACCGATCGTAACGGTTGCACCTCCCATCAGTGAAAGGGTGAGCACCAGCGTTTTTTTACGCCCGATACGATCCCCGATGTGGGCGAAAAGGACACCCCCGACAGGGCGGATAAAGAAGGTCAACGAGAATGAGAGATACGACAGGATCAGTCCTATAACCGGGTCGACCATCGGAAAGAAAATCTTGTTAAATACCAGCGCAGCAGCCGTGCCGTAGAGGAAATAGTCAAACCATTCAATAGAACTTCCCGTAAGACTGGCGATTAAAACCTTTTTATTTTTACGTAAAACCGCAGCTGTACTCTCATGGTGTGTCATCATTCAACGCTCCGCCACATAGATGATAAGGGAGGTGTCACCCGGCGCGCTTCAGGTGCAACCTGTAAGGGTAAAAGGTTGTCAAATTGTTAAGCAACTTAGGGTTGGATGTTACTTTTGGCAAGCGGGCGCGGGTTGATACTGGTCAGATCACGGTGAAATAAGCAGCGGTGGGTGCTTCTGCAGTGCAATAACGTGGCACGATCGTTGGTGTGGTCGATAATTAAAAGCATAAAGTATAGGTGCAACCTGAATGTTTTTGGATGTTTCTGGTTATTTCAAAATAATGACAAAAATGCAGGCTGTAGGGCGTTTCGGCTTTCAGAGTGATCTCCTTTTCAGCCAGGATGCATAAGATACTCTGGTTATTCATGCTGTAAGGAGGTAACGATGACACTGGCACTTTTTCCCTGTCTGCCCGGCTCGACGCTCAACGCCGTCAATACCGTCGGGAAGTGGCTGGCGCAGGATGACTATCAGGCCAGCCAGCCCGCTGATCTGGTGATTCTGGCGGGTAACGCGGTGATACCCGCGATTGATGCTGCCTGTAAAATCGCGGCTGAACAGCGTGCTCCCCTGATCGTCAGCGGCGGCATCGGGCACTCAACCACTTTCCTGTACGCCGCGATTGCGAAACATCCTCGCTATAACCGGCTGCCCACCACCGGCCGCCCGGAAGCAGCCATCCTGGCCGATATCGCGCGTGAGTTCTGGAACATTCCGGCTGAAAACATTGTTATTGAAGATCAGTCTACCAACTGCGGCGAGAATGCCCGCTTTAGCCGGGAGCTTATCAGGCATCGAGGCCTTAACGACGCGCGGATACTGGTGGTACAGGACCCGACCATGCAGCGGCGCACGATGGCCACCTTTGCCCGCGTTTTCCGTGATGAACCGGTTTCGCCCGCGTGGTTAAGCCACCCTGGCCTCACGCCCGTCCTGCAAAACAGCGACGACGGTCTGGCGTTTGTTGGCTCGGGCGAAGGGCTGTGGCCGGTCGAGCGCTATCTGTCGCTGGTGCTGGGAGAGCTTCCGCGCCTGCGGGACGACGTTAACGGCTACGGCCCGGCGGGGCGCGACTTTATCAACCATGTCGACATCCCGGCAGAGGTGGAGGACGCGTGGGAAATTTTGCGCAATGACGCGATCCTCACCGACGCGCTGGTCAGCCGCTCGCTGCTGTAATGTTCTGCCCGTTTGCGCCATCTTTTACGCAAACGGGCATCTTATGTTGCTGGTTTGTGACTTTTAATAACCGGCTGACCCGATTCTTTTATGAGATATCTCACAAAAACAGCCAGCCAGGGTAGGCAACTGCGCCGGTAATTATAGTTTTTAACAATGCATTTACTTGTTAAAAACAGCGTAATTACAGGAGCAGGTCATGACAGTACCCGTACAACATCCTATGTATATCGATGGACAGTTTGTTGCCTGGCAGGGTGACGCCTGGATTGACGTGATCAATCCCGCCACCGAGGAGGTCATATCCCGCATTCCCGACGGCGGCGCGGAAGATGCCCGTAAAGCGATTGACGCGGCTGAGCGCGCACAGGCCGGCTGGGAGGCGCTGCCGGCCATTGAGCGGGCAGGCTGGCTGCGTAAAATCTCCGCCGGGATCCGCGAACGGGCGGATGAAATCGCGGCGCTGATTGTGGCAGAAGGCGGGAAAATCCAGCAGCTGGCGGCGGTGGAAGTTAACTTTACCGCTGACTATATCGATTATATGGCCGAGTGGGCGCGTCGCTATGAAGGCGAAATCATCCAGAGCGACCGCCCGGGCGAGAACATTCTGGTCTTTAAACGCGCGCTGGGCGTCACCACCGGTATCCTGCCGTGGAACTTCCCGTTCTTCCTGATTGCCCGCAAGCTTGCGCCCGCGCTGCTGACCGGCAACACCATCGTGATTAAGCCGAGCGAATTTACCCCGAATAACGCCATTGCGTTCGCCAAAATCGTCGACGAGATCGGCCTGCCGAAAGGCGTGTTCAACCTTGTGCTGGGCCGCGGCGAAACCGTCGGCCAGGAGCTGGCGGGCAATCCTAAAGTGGCGTTGGTCAGCATGACCGGAAGCGTCGGTGCGGGTGAGAAAATCATGGCGGCGGCTGCGAAAAACATCACCAAAGTGGGGCTTGAGCTCGGCGGTAAAGCGCCGGCCATCGTGATGGATGATGCAGACCTGGAGCTGGCCGTTAAGGCCATCGTAGACTCGCGCGTCATAAACTCCGGGCAGGTGTGTAACTGTGCAGAGCGCGTTTACGTGCAGAAGGGAATTTACGACCGCTTTGTCAACCGCCTGGGGGAGGCGATGAAGGCCGTGCAGTTTGGCGATCCGGCTGAACGTGCCGATATTGCGATGGGGCCGCTGATTAACGCCGCCGCGCTGGAGCGGGTCGAGCAGAAGGTGGCGCGCGCGGTGCAGGAGGGGGCAAGAGTCGTTCTCGGCGGTGAGGCTGTGCAGGGAAAAGGATATTTTTATCCTCCAACCCTGTTGCTCGACGTGCGCCAGGAGATGACAATTATGCACGAGGAAACCTTCGGTCCGGTGCTGCCCGTGGCGGTATTTGAAACGCTGGAGGAGGCGCTGAACATGGCTAATGACAGCGACTACGGGTTAACGTCTTCCATATATACCCGGGATCTGAACGTGGCGATGAAGGCCATCAGGGGGCTGAAGTTTGGCGAGACCTACATCAACCGCGAGAACTTTGAAGCGATGCAGGGCTTCCACGCGGGCTGGCGCAAGTCCGGCATCGGTGGGGCGGACGGCAAGCACGGTCTGAATGAATACCTGCAAACACAGGTCGTCTACCTGCAGGCGTAAAAAAAGCCGGGCCAGCGCAACCCGCTGACCCGGCATGAATAACGCGTATTTGTTTACAGATAAACCAGGGTCATGGTGTTCTGACCGTCCAGCGCGGTATCGTCGGTGATGGCCAGCGTTGAGGTATCCCAAATCACCAGATTGGTGACGAAGTTAAAGTTCACATTCGTAATCGCCATTGGGGTAGTCGAGCCCGTTTCGGCAAACGCGATAGTCTGGAACGCATCGCTGCGAGGGATGCCCGTTTTTTTCCATTTGGTTGAAGCCCAGTCGTGGTTATTCCCGATACTGTCTGCAGCCTTGCCGTCTACGCTTATGCCCGTCATCCACATACCGTAGTTACCGATTTTCACGCCCTGAGCCGTTTTGCCTACGCCATAGGTATAATATTTGGTCGTCTGGTTCAAATTACCGGCGATATCAACCGGCAGCTGAGCATTGCTGTCGCCGCGGTTGTCGGTGATAGTGAAGCCCAGTTTAGTCGGCGCGGTGCAGCTAATGGTCACCGGGATCTGTTTTTGACCGATTTTGTTATTCGCACTTTCAGATAACTCACCCATGCGAATATAACCGTAATCAATAACGCCGCCGTTACCGAGTTCCGCCGTGCAGGCCGCGTTGGTTAAAGTGCCTGCAACTTTAATAACGGCAGTGTTTGCTGCGAAAGCTGAAGAAGTAATAAGGGCGATGGTTGTAGCCAGAATGACTTTTTTCATCCTTGATTTCCTTTGCGTGATTGTAATATTTGCGGGGCAGATAAGAGAACGCAGCGATGGCGTCCTTACCATTCTGGCGGAAATAATATTTATTATTCGGTTTTGGGTATATTTATTAAAACTGAATGCATTTTGTAGCAAAAATAAAATGCGAATGCGTTGAAAATGAATGAAATGTTTTTAATTGGTGGTATGAATATAATTTCGTTGAAAGTACCGGTTCAGGCACGCGCTGAACCGGTATAGTTCAATGTGTAATTAAAGGTACACCAGCGTCATCGTCGCCTGGCCGTCGAGAGGGGTGTCGTCGGTAATGGCCAGCGCTGCGGTATCGCGGATAGTCAGGTTAGTAACAAAGTTAAAGTTAGCCGTGGTAATAGCAATCGGCGCCTCGGTTCCGGTTGCCGCAAAGGAGATAGTATTAAACGCGTCGCTGCGCGGGATCCCGGTTTTACGCCACTTAGACGCTTCCCAGTCGTGGTTATTGGCCACCGGATCTACCGTGTTGCCATCCGCCGTAACATCCGTCATCCACATGCCGTAGTTACCGATTTTAACGCCTTCGGTCGTGGTGCCCACGCCGTAGGTATAGTACTTGGTAGACTGGTTCAGGTTACCACCAATATCCAGCGGAAGCTGCGCATTGCTGTCGCCGCGGTTATCAAGAATGGTAAAGCCAACTTTGGTTGGCGCCGTACAGGTAATGGTTACCGGAACCTGCTTCATGCCAATTTTGTTATTTTCCGTTGCGGATAATTCGCCGAGACGAATGTAACCGTAATCGATAACACCCCCATTGCCAATGGAAGGCGAGCAGGCAGCATTCGTCAGGGTGCCCTGTACTTTTAATACCGCGGTTGGTTCTGCGAAAGCTGAGGCGCTAGCCAGCGCGATTAATGAAGCTAAAATGACTTTTTTCATTGTTGTTCCTTAACAATATAAAGATGGGCGTTTAACGTGACAGGCGTAATTGCATGTCTTGCAATTATATTATTGGGGTGGCTTATAAAATCAAAGCAACTATATTTAAAAGTTGATTTTAGAAGTTCTAATGATAATTAACGGTGAATACAAAATTTAAGTGAATAATATTACCCGAGAAAATTAATGACAACGTAAAAGCCATTTCTGCGTGTCGCGTTGGACGGACAGGATCGCACTTAGTTACGGCAATGACCCTTCTATGCATATGTAACTGGCAGCCGAAGAGGCGCCATGCGAGGGGAGCGGCCGGGTAAACATACAGAAAAGTTAATGAATTTTTAAGGAAAGGAGATTATGTTGGCGCGGTAACTGTGTTTAATCGGGAAAGTACATGCGCACAAAATATACAAGCCTGCAAATCGGCATTCACTGGCTGGTGTTTCTGCTGGTCATCGTCGCCTACTGCGCCATGGAGTTCAGGGGGTTCTTCCCGCGCACCGCGCGTCCGACGATCAATATGATCCATGTCTCCTGCGGCATCAGTATCCTGGTGCTGATGGTGGCGCGTCTGCTGGTTCGCCTCAGGTTCCCCGCGCCACCGATTCAACCGAAGCCAAAAGCAATGGTCACGGGACTGTCTCACCTGGGGCATCTGGTGATTTATCTGCTGTTTATTGCGCTGCCGTTGATTGGCCTTGTGATGATGTACAGCCGAGGGAATGACTGGTTTGCCTTCGGCATGGTGATGCCGCATGCGGCGGAGTCAAATTTTGACCTGGTAGATACGCTCAAGACGTGGCACGTCACGCTGGCGAATCTGGGCTATTTCGTGATTGGCCTGCACGCGTTTGCCGCGCTGCTGCATCACTATTTCTGGAAGGATAATACGCTTCTGCGCATGATGCCGAAAAAGCGCCAGTGAATGAAATGCCCTGCAACCGCAGGGCATTTTTTTGCTAGTTACTGAAGCTGCGCAATCTCCTGCGCGGTTAATTCCAGCGCCTGCGTTGAGCCGGTTTCAGAAGATTTAACCGCCGCTTCCAGCACCGCCATCACCGCCAGCGCCTCTACCGGGCGCACCGGATTTTCGATTTCACCGCTCAGCGCATCGCGCACGTTAATGTAGTACTGACGCTGATCGCCGTCGGGCGTGCGCAGGGTAATGGCTTCACCCTGAGCGTTAAACAGCACCATATCGTCGCTGTCCTTGCCCCAGCTTTCGCTTCCCGGGATAACGCCCGCCAGCAGCTGCGCTTCCTGCCGATCGATACGCGCCTTCACCACGCTGGCTTTGTCCCCGTGTACGGTAAAGCGCGAAACGCCGCCGGCCACCAGCATGCTGCAATGAAGCACCACCCTGTGTTCCGGATAATTGAGCACCACGTGCGCCCAGTCGTTAATTTCCGCGCCGTCGCGCAGAGTGGCGATATTGCCCTGTACGGACTGCGGCAGACCAAACAGCTGCAGCGCCTGGTCAATCATGTGCGGGCCTAAATCGAACCACAGGCCGCTGCCGGGAACGTTTTGCTCTCTCCAGCGGACGCGAACCTCCGGGCGGAAGCGGTCAATGTGTGATTCAAAGTGTTTAACCCTGCCGATGCTGCCTTGCTCAATAACCTGCTTAATGCCGAGAAAGTCGGTGTCCCAGCGGCGGTTATGGAAAACGGAGAGCAGCAGCCTTTTTTCGTCCGCAAGCGCGATCAGGTCCCGCGCTTCCTGCATGTCGAGGGTGAAAGGCTTATCCACGACCACGTGTTTACCGGCATTCAGGGCAAGCGTCGCCAGCGGGGCGTGGGTGGCGTTAGGGGAGGCAATCACCACCAGATCGACATCAGGATGCTGAATCGCCTCTTCTGGCGTAGCCACCACCTGCACGTCCGGAAGATCGCGTTTTACCTTCTCCTCATCGCGGGAAGAAACCACCGCCAGCTTAAGCCCGTCGACGGACTGGATCAGCGGGGCGTGAAAGGTTTTACCGACAAACCCATAGCCGATCAGCGCAATATTTACTGTCTTCACTTTACTCATGACCTTCTCCACGTTAATGCGCGCAAACGGTGACCTGCACTGCGCTATGGTCCCCAAGCTCGGCCCAGGGACGATCTAAAAACAGCTGATGTATGTTGGATAACCCCGACACCAGATACGGTTCGCACTGGTTGAGCTTCAGATGGTCCGCGACGATCCAGTGCCTCTGGCTTGCGGCCAGCATGGCGCGCTTCACCTCCGCATCCGCTTCCTGGCTGGCGCTCAGGCCCAGCTCCGCATCAATGGCGCATGCGCCAAGAATGGCAATATCTGCCCGATAGCGCGAGAGCAGGGAGAGTGTGGCGCTACCGGCGAACAGGCGCTGCTTCCTGTCCCACCTGCCGCCGAGGAGGATCAGTTCGATATCCTCCCGGTCGCTGACGTGATGGGCGATATCCAGCGAGGTAGTAATGACGGTCAACGGTCCCTTAAGAAAAGAAGCAACGGCCAGCACCGTGCTTCCCGCATCCAGAAAAAGCGTTGAACCCGCCGGTACGCTTTCCGCGACGCGTTTACCGAGCCGCTGCTTGGTTTCAGGCAGCAGGGTATTTCTGCTCTGGCGGGTCATCGTTGAAAGATTCAGCGCGATGGCGCCGCCGTGGTTTTTCTGCGCCAGCCCCTGGTTTTCCAGGTCAGTCAGGTCGCGGCGGATGGTATCAGCAGAAACCTGCAACTTTTCGGCAAGCTCGGTAATGCTGGCCTGGCCTCGTTCACTAAGGAGATCAAGCACGTATTTTTGACGGGCGGTTTTATGCATAGCGCGGTGAATCCTGCAAAATGTCGCAATAAATCGCATAATACAGCATCGCGGCGGAAAAGGAATGGGTAAGAGACAGATGTTAAGCAAAGCCGTTCAATGGCGTTATTATTGATAATGCATTAATAAGCCTTAAAAAACATGTTTTTAACCCTTACGCTTGTTGTTATCGACATGTTTTATCTGAAAATTCGGTTTAAGTAACCAGGGTAGGCGGTAAATATGGAGTATTGATTTGATTGTAAAAGCATTTGCAGGTTTATTATCTATATAATTATATTTTTGTGGTTAAATAATCTAAATATATCCTCTCCATTACCCAAACTGACACTTCTTTGAAAATCTTTGTGTCTGAACCGATATGAAATTAACCCAAAAATGTACAGGCGACACTTTAGGAATTTTCCTTAAATTACAGCATGTTTATATGTTTCGTCTGAAAGGCGTCTTATAGCCATTTGTCCAGAAACCCCATCTTTTTTCTTACTTGTAACACCGCGTTAACATTGCGGGTGTGGTTGCTCATATCACATTTTGTTATGCTGCGAATCAATAAATAATTAAGTAAATTCTTAATTGTAATAAGACGCAGAACGGCTCTCATCTCAATTTGAAATGGGTGCGGGCCTCTATTACCTAAAAATTTTCGAGAAGGAGCGAGAAGATATTTGTCGAATTATCTGTACCTCTTCTTGGGTAATTATTTAGCCACCACCTGGATTCGGGGGAGATATTATGACGATGATGCGCAATAACAGGTTACTCAGATTATCCCTCTCCCTGGTCGTAATATCGCTGACCGCGACGGCGGCAAATGCAAATAGCGCGCAGGGAGGTATTGCTCCCGTTGCGGCAACCACGCTGAAGGAAAGTATTCTTTTCGCGCTCGATCGCGATCCGTCGGTTAGCCAGCAGGCAGCGCAGCTGGGAATTGGTCAGGCACAAATAGACGAAGCGCGCAGCGGCTGGATGCCACAAATATCCCTTAACGGAAGCACGGGCCATAGCCAGACTACGGATTCAAGCGGCTCGCTGCGCAACTCCGCCGCCTGGGGGCTGAGCCTGACGCAGCTGGTGTACGATTTTGGCAAGACCAACAACAGCATCAGCCGGTCTTCAGCGCAGCGTGACGGCTATCGCTACCAGCTGATGGGCACGCTCTCTGAGGTGGCGGAAAAAACGGCCCTCAGCTATGTGGAGGTCAAACGCTACAGCGATCTGCTGCAGGCGGCAAAAGAGAACGTGCAGGCGCTCAAAAACGTGGAACAGCTGGCGAAGCTGCGCGCCGACGCAGGCGTAAGCTCCACCTCTGACGAGCTTCAGACCCGCACGCGCATTGCCGGGATGCAGGCGACGGTAGAGCAGTACAACGCGTCACTGAACAGCGCCCGCGCGAGGCTGGCGGTGTTAACCGGCATTGAGGCTGAACGCTATTCTCCGGTGCCGGGAAGCCTGGCGGTGGAGCCCGGCGCGCTCAATCGCATTGATTATTCACTGATTCCGGCGGTGATGGCCGCGCAGAACATGGAGCGTTCAGCCCAGTACGGCGTTGAAACCGCGAAGTCGCAGCACTGGCCAACCCTGAGCCTGAAGGGGGGCCGAACCCGGTATGAGTCCGATAATCGCGCCTACTGGGACGACCAGATCCAGCTCAACATTGACGCACCGCTTTATCAGGGCGGCGCGGTCTCGGCACGCGTGCGCCAGGCTGAAGGGGCACGGGCGATGGCATCGTCGCAGGTCGATCAGGCCCGTTTCGATGTGCTGCAAAAAGCCTCCGTTGCGCAGGCCGACTGGACCGGCGCCCGGGGGCGAATGGAGGCCGGAAAACGGCAGCTGGAAAATGCGCTGCGCGCCCGGGATGTCTATAAAAACGAATATACCCTGAGCAAGCGCAGCATTAACGATTTGCTCAGCGTGGAGCAGGACGTGTGGCAGGCCACCTCCGCCAAAATAATTGCTGAATATGACGGCTGGAGCGCGGCAATTAATTACGCCGCAGCCGTTGATAACCTGATGCCGCTTATTGGAATAGAGAAGAACGCAGCCGCAAAATTACCCGATTTGAGTTAATAAAAAACGCGCCTTCCTGCGCAAATTAGGTCTGATAAAAAATGGGTGTTTTTTCCCAGGGATAGCTACATCCATCTGGTGGACATATCCACAGGAATCCGCACACCTGCAAGGAGAAGAATATGAGTAACGCAAAAGTTGTTGATGTCATCGTTCGCAAGACGGCAGAAAAAACGAGATTAACCGGCGAAGGAAATCTGTCGGTCTCCATTTCATCGCCGAGCGTAATTGAAATTCAGGGTTCTGCGCAGGACGTGGTGCGTTATGTCCGCCAGGGAAAAGACCTCCTTATTTATATGAAAGACGGCAGCGTCATTCGCTGCAATAACTATTTTGTCGACGATCCGGAAACCCATAATCAGTCCGAACTGGTATTTAACGATAGCCAGGAGCTGACGCATATTTCATTTGCCGATGCCGGGGAAGCATCAGGCGCTGTCGCGACCGAATTAACCGCCCAGGCCGCGCCGATTAGCAGCATTGAACCTTTCCTGGAGCAGGGAAGCGCGCTGAGCGATGCGCCGTGGGGATGGATTGCGGGCGCGGCGCTCGGCGGCGGGGCCATCGGCGCGCTGCTGGCCAGCGGGGGCGACGGTGAAACCAAAACTAAGGTTATTGATAATACGAAAGAGGTTGAGAGCGCCACGCCGACGTTCTTGCTTACGGACAACGCGGGTGACAGGCAGGGCGTGCTGAGCGCAAACGCCATCACGGATGACAACACCCCAACCTTTAGCGGCACCGGCCAGCCGGGCGCGACGATACAGGTCAAAGACAGCAGCGGAAGCACCATCGCCAGCGCCATGGTCGCCAAAGACGGCACCTGGTCGGTAACCTTACCCGCCCAGAAGGACGGGGAGCATACCTGGTCGGTCGTGCAGATCGACGGCAGCAAAACCACGGCGGCCGGCAGCATTACCGTCACCGTCACCACTGCCGACGCGAGCGTGACGCTGGCGACGACGGCAGGGGATAACGTGATTAACGCCAGCGAACAAGCCGCCGGCTTTACGCTCTCCGGCAGCGCTAAAAACCTGGCGCAGGGCACGGCGCTGACCGTTACGCTGAACGGCAAAACCTATACCGCTGAAGTGGGCGCCGACGGCGGCTGGCGCGTGAACGTGCCGGCCGCGGACGCGCAGGCGCTGGGGGACGGCACCTGGACGGTGAACGTCAGCGGCAAAGACGCGGCGGGCAACACCGTGACCGGCAGCCAGACGATTGGCGTGGATACCGCTGCGCCGACGCTTTCCGTCGATACTCTCGCGCAGGACAACGTCATCAACGCGGCGGAGCATAATCAGCCGCTGACGCTGACCGGTAAAACCAGCGCCGAAGCCGGACAAATCGTGACGGTGACGCTGAACGGTAAAAACCATACCGCGACCGTGGGCAGCGATGGCGGCTGGTCCGTCACGCTGCCCGCCAGCGAGGTGCAGTCGCTGGCGAACGGTCAGCACACCCTGACGGTTAACGTCAGCGACAAGGCGGGGAACGGCGCATCCACCACCGCGGACGTTACCGTTGATACGACGGCTCCGGTAGTGACCATCAACACCGTCGCGGGCGACGATATTCTGAACACCAGCGAGCAGGGCCAGGCGCAGATTATCTCCGGTAAGGCAAACGGTGCGGCCGCTGGCGATATCGTGACCGTCACCGTTGGCGGACAGACCTTCACCGGTGCGGTGCAGGCGGACGGCAGCTGGAGCGTCGGCATTCCTGCCTCCGCCGTCGGCGCGCTGGGGGAAGGCAAGCACGGCATTTCCGTTTCCGTGACCGACGCGGCGGGCAATACCGGCAGCGCCACGCGCGATATTACCCTGAGCGGCAACCCGCCGGAATTCACGATCGACGCCATCAGCCAGGATAACGTCCTGAATGCGCAGGAGGCCATGCAGCCGCTGAGCCTGACCGGCACCAGCAACCTGCCGGACGGCAGCGCCATCACCGTGACCCTCAACGGCGTTAGCTATGCGGCCACGGTGGCGGGCGGCGTCTGGTCCGTGCAGGTGCCGGTCTCCGACGTGCTGAACCTGGCGAACACCCTTTACACCGTCAGCGTGAGCGGCACCGACAGCGTGGGCAACAGCGGCTCCGCCGAGGCGAACCTGCTGGTTGACACCGCGCTGCCGCAGGTGATCGTCAATACCTTTGCGGGCAATAACCTGGTTAACAATCCCGAAACGGCTGTCGATCAGACCCTCAGCGGGCGCGTAACCGGCGCGGCGGCGGGCGATACGGTCTCCATTACCGTGGGCGGCAAGAGCTATACCGCCGAGGTCGGCAGCGATTTGACCTGGAGCGTGACGATCCCTTCAGCGGATCTTAAGGCGTTTGGCGATGGCGAACTGACCTTCACCGCCTCCGTCACCAACGCCCACGGCAACACCGGCACCGGCGAGCGCGATATCAGCATCAACGCCGAACTGCCGGGCCTGCGCGTCAACACCATCTCCGGTGATGACGTCATTAACGCTATTGAGCAGCAGCAGGATCTGACCGTATCCGGCTCCAGCACCCATCTGCCCGCCGGCGCGCAGATTACCGTCACCATTAATAACGTCGACTATCCTGCCGTGGTTAACGCCAGCGGCGGCTGGCAGATCGGCGTGCCGGCGGCCGATCTCCAGGCCTGGACGGCGGGCAACGTCGTCGTACACGCCAGCGCGCAGGATGCCTGGGGCAACACCGTCTCTGCCGAGCATCCCGTCGAGCTGGACCTGAACGCCGTGGCGGTCACTATTGACGTTGTCTCAGGCGATGACCTGCTCAACGCGGCGGAAAAAGGCAGCGATCTGACCCTGTCCGGCCAGACGCAGGGCGTGGAAGCAGGCCAGACCGTGGTGGTCAAATTTGCTGACCAGACCTTTACCGCGCAGGTACAGCAGGACGGCACCTGGAGCCTGACCGTGCCCGCCAGCGCCATGGAAACCCTGATCGACGGCCGCGCGCAGATTAGCGCCAGCGTGACGAACGCCAGCGGCAACAGCGCCGATGCGGCCCGCGTGGTGACGGTGGATACGCAGCCGCCGACCATAACCATTAACAACCTGACCGACGATAACATCATCAATGCGGCAGAAGCACAGCAGGACCTGATCGTCAGCGGCACCAGCAGCGCGCAGGCGGGCCAGACGGTCACCGTGACGCTGAACGGCAAATCGTACCAGACCACCGTGCAGGCGGACGGCAGCTGGCAGCTGAGCGTTCCGACCGCCGACGCTGGCGCGCTGAACGACGGTAACCTCACCGTGACGGCCACCGTGAGCGACGTGGCGGGCAACACCAGCAGCGCGGACCGCGTCGGCCTGGTGGATGCCACCGTGCCGCAGGTGACGATTAACGACTTTGTCACCCCCACCAACACCGTCAACCACGACGCGCATTCGCAGGCGCAGATCCTGAGCGGCTCCGTGACCGGCGCGGCGGCGGGCGACCTGGTGACCATTACCCTCAACGGCGTGGAATACACCACCGTGGTTGACGCCGCGGGCAGCTGGAGCCTCGGCCTGCCTGCATCCGTGGTGCAGGGGCTGGCCGACGGCACCTGGACCATCAGCGTCTCCGTAACTGACCAGTCCGGCAATACGGGCAGCAGCGCGGTGGACGTGGTGGTAAATACCGGCATTCCTGACGTCGCCATCAACACGCTGGCCGTAGACGACGTGATCAACGCCGCTGAAAAAGGCGAAGCGTTGCAGATTACCGGGACCAGCAACCAGCCAGCCGGGACCACCGTCACCGTGACCCTGAACGGCATTCACTACGCGGCCACCACCGACGCCAGCGGCAGCTGGAGCGTCACCGTTCCCGCGTCCGCCGTCAGCGCGCTGGGCGAAGCGCAGTACACCGTGACCGCCAGCATCACCGACGGCGTGGGCAACAGCGCGTCTGCCGCTCACGACGTGCAGGTGGACAGCTCGCTGCCGGGAGTCACCATTAACGTCCTGGCGGGCGATAACGTGGTGAACGCGGCGGAGCTGGCGGCGGGGCAAACCCTGACCGGCCATGTTACCAACGCCGCGTCAGGTGACACTGTCACTATTGTGCTGGGCGGACAGGCCTATACCGCTACCGTACAGGACGATCTGAGCTGGAGCCTGCCGTTAAGCGCAGCCCAGCTGAACGCGCTCGGCAACGGCGATCTGACCGTATCTGCCAGCGTCACGAACGGGCACGGCAATACCGGAACGTCGTCGCTGGCGTTTACGATTGACGCCCAGCTGCCGGGGCTGCGGATCGATACCGTGGCGGGCGATGACGTCATCAACGTCATCGAACACGGCCAGAACCTGATCGTCTCCGGTACCAGCACCGACCTGGCGGCGGGCAGCGCGGTGACCGTCACGATTAACGGCAAGGACTATTCTGCGACGGTGCTGGCGGACGGCACCTGGCAGGCCGCGGTGCCGGCGGCGGACGTTTCCGGGTGGGCGGACGGTTCGCTCGCCATCAGCGCCAGCGCGAAGGACGCTTCCGGCAACCCGGTGACCATCGGCGCGCTTGTTGACGTCGATCTGTCGCCCGTCGCCATCAGCATCAACAGCGTCACCGCTGACAACGTGCTGAACGCGGCGGAAAAGGGAGCCGACCTCGTGCTTTCCGGCACCACCGCCGGCGTCGAGGCGGGCCAGACCGTGACCATCACCGTTGCGGGTAAAACCTATACCGCCACCGTTGAGGCGAACGGCAGCTGGACCACCACCGTTCCGGCGGCGGATCTGAGCGGCCTGAAGGACGGCGACGCCAGCGTGCAGGCGAGCGTGACCAACGTAAACGGCAACGCGGCGTCTTCCGCACGGCAATTCAGCGTGGATACCACCGCGCCGGCGATCGCAGTCGATCCCATCAGCGGCGACAACATACTGAACGCGGCGGAAGCGGCGCAGGATCTGACCCTGAGCGGCACCAGCAGCGCCGAAGCGGGCCAGACGGTAACGGTATCCTTCAACGGTAATCAGTACACCGCGCAGGTACAGGCGGACGGGCGCTGGACGCTCGACGTTCCGGCGGCCGATCTGACGGGTATCGCCGACGGTAACGCCGCGGTTACGGCCACCGTTGCCGATAAGGCGGGCAACCCGGCTAGCGCGGGCTCCTCGGTGCTGGTCGACACCACCGTTCCGCAGATTACGTTCAACATCGTGGCGGGCGACGACATCGTTAATATTGCCGAGCACGGCCAGGCGCTGATCGTTTCCGGTAAGGTAACGGGCGCGCAGGCGGGCGACGTCATCACCGTTACCCTGAACGGCAAAGACTACACCGCGATGCTGGACGCGTCCGGCAGCTGGAGCGTGGGCGTGCCGGCGGCGGACGTGGGCGCGCTGGCGGACGGCGGCCAGACCATTACCGCCACGATTACGGATAAAGCGGGCAATAGCTCCACCGCAGCGCACAATGTTGACGTCTCCCTGACCGCGCCGACTATCGCCATCGATACCGTCGCGAACGACGACGTGATTAACGCGACGGAGAAAGGCCAGGATCTGCTCCTCACCGGCACCAGCAACCAGCCGGCCAATACCGCCGTTACGGTAACCCTGAACGGCATAAGCTACGCCGCAACTACCGACGCCAGCGGCAGCTGGAGCGTTACCGTTCCGGCGGCCAACGTCTCGGCGCTGGGCGAAGCGGGCTATACCGTCTCGGCGAGCGTGACCGATGCCGCAGGCAACAGCGCGAGCGCCGACCACAGCGTGCGGGTTGACGGCGCGCTGCCGACGGTGACCATCAACGCGGTGGCGATTGACGATACGATCAACGCGGCGGAGGTCGCCTCCGGGCAGACCCTGAGCGGAAAGGTCAGCGGGGCGGCGAGCGGTGACACTGTCACGATTGTTGTGGGCGGCAACCGCTTTACCGCCACGGTTCAGGACGACTTAAGCTGGTCGGTCAACGTGCCGTCCGACGTGCTTACCGCGCTCGGTAACGGCGATTTGACCGTGTCCGCCAGCGTTACCAACGGCGTGGGCAACACCGGCTCCGGCGCGCGCGACATCACCATCGACGCCAGCCTGCCGGGCCTGCGCGTAAACACCGTAGCGGGTGACGACGTTATCAACAGCATTGAACATGCGCAAAACCTGATTATCACCGGCTCCAGCGAGGGGCTGGCAAGCGGCACCGCGCTGTCGGTGAACGTAAACGGTAAAAACTATGCGGCGACGGTGCTGGCCGACGGCACCTGGACAGCGGCCATTCCGGCCTCGGACGTGAGCGCGCTTGGCGCGGGCACGGTCACCGTGACCGTCACAGGCCAGAGCACGGCGGGTAACCCGGTCTCCATCAGCCATGACGTGAAGGTCGATCTGGCGGCGGTGGCCATCAGCGTTGACGCGATTGCCGCGGACGACGTGATTAACGCCGCGGAAAAAGGCGCGGATCTGGTGCTGTCCGGCACCACCACCAACGTGGAAGAAAACCAGACCGTCCACATCACCTTTGGCGGCAGGTCATACACCGCCACCGTGGACGCGAGCGGCCACTGGACGGCGACCGTGCCGTCAGCCGACCTCGGCAGCCTGAAGGACGGGGATGCCAGCGTGCAGGTGAGCGTCACCAACGTGAACGGCAACAGCGCCTCGGCGGGGCGTGAATACAGCGTGGACGCCACCGCGCCAACCCTCTCCATTGAGATCGTCAGCGGCAACAACATTATCAACGCCGCAGAAGCGCAGCAGGATCTGGTCGTTAACGGCGTCACTAACGCCGAAGCGGGCCAGACCGTCACCGTCACCCTGAACGGCGTAAGCTACACCACCGCCGTGCAGGCAGGCGGCACCTGGAGCGTCACCGTACCGTCCGCGGATCTGGGTGCGATTTCCGACGGCAGCTACGCTCTCAGCGCCAGCGTGTCTGATAAGGCGGGTAACCCGGCCTCGGCAGACCGCGATGTGCTGGTCGACACCACGGTGCCGCAGCTGACCATTCATGCCGTTTCGGATGATGACGTCATCAACAGCGTTGAGCATGCGCAGGCGCTGATTGTGACAGGCTCCGTCACCGGCGCGGCAGCGGGCGATGTGGTTACCGTCACCCTCAATAACAAATCCTACACCGCCACCCTGGATGCCTCCGGCAGCTGGAGCGTGGGCGTGCCTGCGGCAGACGTTAGCGCTCTGGCCGCCGGGGATCACGCTATCACCGCGGCGCTGACCGACAAAGCCGGAAACAGCGGCAGCGCTACCCGCGACGTTGAGGTCAACCTCACCGCGCCGGTGCTGACCATCGACACCGTTTCCGACGATGACGTCGTCAACAGCGCCGAAAAAGCGCAGGATCTGGCGATCTCCGGCAGCGCAACCGGCCTGGCGGCGGGTGCAGCGGTGACCGTAGTGCTGAACGGCAAAGCCTACAGCGCCACGGTTGATAACAGCGGAAAATGGACGACCACGGTTCCGGCGAGCGAAGTGGGCCAGCTGGGTGAAGCCCTTTACACCGTCACTGCATCAGCCACGGACAGCGTGGGCAACAGCGCCAGCACCTCGCACGGGATTAGCGTGGAGTCGGTCCTGCCCGGCGTCACCATTAACGCCGTGGCGGGCGACGATGTGATTAACGCCGCCGAGCTGGCCGCAGGCCAGACCCTCAGCGGAACGGTGGTAAATGCCGAGGCGGGCAATACCGTGACGGTCACCGCTGGCGGCAACACCTGGACCACAACGGTGCAGAGCGACCTGACCTGGTCCGTCGACGTGCCCGAAGCGGTGCTGAAGGCGCTGGGCAACGGCGATTTAACGGTGTCAGCCAGCGTCACCAACGGCGTGGGCAACACCGGTTCCGGCGAGCGCGAAATCGTTATAGACGCAAATCTGCCGGGCCTGCGCGTGGACACCGTGGCGGGCGATGACGTGATCAACAGCATCGAGCACGGGCAGAACCTGATCGTGACGGGCTCCAGCGATGGCCTGGCCGCGGGCGCCGCGCTGACGGTCACCCTGAACGGTAAAACCTATGCGGCCACCGTGCTGGCAGACGGCACCTGGCGCGCGGCGATCCCGGCGGCGGACGTGGCCGACCTGGCAGCAGGCACGGTGACCGTGACCGTGGCGGGCCAGAGCAGCGCGGGCAACCCGGTTTCCATCGACCATAACGTGAAGGTGGATCTGGCGGCCGTGGCGATCGGCATCGACGCCGTCGCCACCGACGACGTGATTAACGCGGCGGAGAAAGGCGCGGATCTGGTGCTGTCCGGCACCACCAGTAACGTGGAAGAAAATCAGACCGTCACGATACGCTTTGGCGGAAAAACCTATACCGCAACCGTTGACGCGCAGGGCAAATGGACCACCACCGTGCCGTCCGCCGATCTGGCAGGACTGAAGGACGGGGATGCCAGCGTGCAGGTGAGCGTGACCAACGTCAACGGCAACAGCGCCTCGGCGGGCCGCGAGTACAGCGTGGACGCTACCGCGCCGTCCGTGACCATCAGTACGATTGCGGCAGACGACATCCTGAACGCCACCGAAGCGCAGTCTGACCTGGCGATCTCCGGCACCAGCACCGCGCAAGCGGGGCAAACGGTGACCGTGAGCCTGAACGGCAAGGACTACACCGCAGCGGTAGGCTCAGACGGCAGCTGGACGCTGAACGTTCCGGCGGCCGATCTTGCAGGCTTAACGGACGGCAGCGTGACCGTGACGGCCTCCGTGAGCGATAAAGCCGGTAACCCGGCCTCGGTTGACCACAACCTGACGGTGGACGTGACCGTTCCGGCGGTAACCATTAACGTTATTGCGGGCGATGACGTGATTAACGTGGCGGAACACGGCCAGGCGCAGATCGTCAGCGGTTCCGCCACCGGCGCGGCGGCGGGCGACAAGGTCACCGTCACCATTGACGGCCAGACCTACACCACCGTGCTGGATGCGGCGGGTAACTGGAGCGTGGGCGTTCCGGCCAGCGTCATTTCCGGCCTCAGCGACGGCACCGTGACCGTCACGGCGTCCGTCACCGATGCGGCGGGCAACACCGGCACCGGCTCCCATAGCGTGACCGTCGACACCGGCCTGCCTTCCGTTAACTTCGGCGCCATCAGCGGCGATAACGTGCTGAACGCGGTGGAGAAAGGTCAGGATCTGAGCGTGAGCGGCACCAGCGCTAACCTGGCGCAAGGCACCACGGTCACCGTGACCCTGAACGGGAAAAACTATACGGCCACCACGGCGGCAGACGGTACCTGGAGCCTGACGGTTCCGGCCGCCGATCTGGCGGGACTGGGCCAGGCGAACTACACCCTGAATGCGACCGCGACTAACGGCGTGGGCAACAGCGTGAGCAACACCGCGAACCTGCTGGTGGACACCGCGCTGCCGACCGTCACCATCAACACCGTGGCGGGCGACAACGTCATCAACGCCGCGGAAGTGGCGGCAGGCCAGACCATCAGCGGCACCGTGGCGAACGCCGAAGCGGGCAATACGGTGACCGTGACGATTGGCGGCAACACGTATACCGCCACGGTGCAGAGCGATCTCAGCTGGTCGGTAAGCGTGCCGTCTGACGTTCTGACCGCGCTGGGCAACGGCAGCCTGAGCGTAACCGCAGCCGTTACCAACGGCCACGGCAACACCGGCGCGGGCGAGCGCGAGATCGCTATCGACGCAAATC
This sequence comes from Enterobacter cloacae complex sp. P40C2, assembly GCF_014930695.1. Taxonomy (NCBI): domain Bacteria; kingdom Pseudomonadati; phylum Pseudomonadota; class Gammaproteobacteria; order Enterobacterales; family Enterobacteriaceae; genus Enterobacter; species Enterobacter cloacae complex sp. P40C2. The sequence goes on from NZ_JADBRP010000005.1 coordinate 60,901, forward strand.
TGCCGGGCCTGCGCGTGGACACCGTGGCGGGCGATGACGTGATCAACACCATCGAGCATAACCAGAACCTGATCGTCACCGGCTCCAGCGACGGCCTGGCCCCGGGCACCGCGCTCACCGTGACCGTCAACGGCAAAGACTATTCCGCAACGGTGCTGGCAGACGGCACCTGGCGCGCGGCGGTTCCGGCCGCGGACGTGAGCGCGTGGCCGGAAGGCACCGTCAAAATCAGCGTTACCGGCGACAGCGCGGCGGGGAATCCGATTACCATCAGCCACGACGTCACCGTGGATCTCGCGGCCGTTGCCATCAGCATCAACGCCATTGCCGCCGACGACGTGATTAACGCGGCGGAGAAAGGGGCGGATCTGGTGCTCTCTGGCGCTACCACCAACGTGGAGGCCGGGCAGACCGTCACCCTGAGCCTGAACGGTAAAATCTACACCACCACCGTCGATGACAGCGGCAACTGGACCTATACCGTGCCGTCTGCGGATCTGGCGGGACTGAAGGACGGCGACGCCAGCGTGCAGGCGAGCGTGACCAACGTCAACGGCAACAGCGCCTCGGCGGGACGCGAGTACAGCGTGGATGCAACCGCGCCGTCAGTAACCATCAGCACGATTGCGGCTGACGATATCCTGAACGCCGCGGAAGCGCAGTCTGATCTGGCGATCTCCGGCACCAGCACCGCCGAAGCGGGCCAGACGGTGACCGTGAGCCTGAACGGCAAGGACTACACCGCAGCGGTAGGCTCAGACGGCAGCTGGACGCTGAACGTTCCGGCGGCCGACCTTGCTGGCTTAACGGACGGCAGCGTGACCGTGACGGCCTCCGTGAGCGATAAAGCCGGTAACCCGGCCTCCGTTGACCACAACCTGACGGTGGACGTGACCGTTCCGGCGGTGACCATCAACGCCGTTGCAGGCGATGACGTCATTAACGTCACCGAGCACGCTCAGGCGCAGATCGTCAGCGGCACCGCTACCGGTGCGGCGGCGGGCGACAAGGTCACCGTCACCATTGGCGGCCAGACCTACACCACCGTGCTGGACGCGGCGGGTAAATGGAGCGTGGGCGTTCCGGCCAGCGTCATTTCCGGCCTAAGCGACGGCACCGTGACCGTCACGGCGTCCGTCACCGACGCGGCGGGCAACACCGGCACCGGCACCCACAGCGTGACCGTCGACACCGGCCTGCCGTCCGTTAACTTTGGCGCCATCAGCGGCGATAATGTGCTGAACGCGATGGAAAAAGGTCAGGACCTGAGCGTGAGCGGCACCAGCGCTAACCTGGCGCAAGGCACCACGGTCACCGTGACCCTGAACGGGAAAAACTACACGGCGACGACGGCGGCGGACGGCACCTGGAGCCTGACGGTCCCGGCGGCGGATCTGGCGGGCCTGGGCCAGGCCAATTACACCCTGAGCGCGACCGCGACTAACGGCGTGGGCAACAGCGTAAGCAACACCGCGAACCTGCTGGTGGACACCGCGCTGCCGGCCGTCACCATCAACACCGTGGCGGGCGACAACGTCATCAACGCCGCAGAAGTGGCTACCGGCCAGACCATCAGCGGCACCGTGGCAAACGCCGAAGCGGGTAATACCGTGACCGTATCCGTGGGCGGTAACACGTATACCGCCACGGTACAGCGCGATCTCACCTGGTCGGTAAGCGTGCCGGAGTCCGTCCTGACGGCGCTCGGCAACGGCGATTTGACCGTGTCAGCCTCCGTCACCAACGGCCACGGCAACACCGGCACGGGCGAGCGCGAGATCGTCATTGACGCCAGCCTGCCGGGACTGCGCGTCGACGTAGTGGCGGGCGACGATGTGATCAACAGCATTGAACATACTCAAAACCTGATCGTCACCGGCTCCAGCGACGGGCTGGCGGCGGGCACTACGCTCACCGTGACCCTCAACGGCAAAACCTACGCGGCGTCCGTACTGGCAGACGGCACATGGAGCGCGGCAATCCCCGCGGCAGACGTAGGCGCCCTGGCCGCAGGTACGGTCACCGTCACCGTGGCGGGACAGAGCAGCGCGGGCAACCCGGTCTCCATCAGCCACGACGTGACCGTCGATCTGTCAGCAGTGGCTATAAGCATCGATGCCATTGCCGCTGACGACGTGATTAACGCGGCGGAGAAAGGGGCGGATCTGGTGCTTTCTGGTGCCACGACTAACGTGGAAGAAAACCAGACCGTCACCATTATCTTCGGCGGCAAGACATATACCGCGAAAGTGGATGCTGACGGTAACTGGACGGCAACCGTGCCTTCTGCGGATCTGGCGGGCCTGAAGGACGGCGACGCCAGCGTGCAGGTGAGCGTCACCAACGCGCACGGCAACAGCGCGTCCGCGGGCCGCGAGTACAGCGTGGATGCCACCGCGCCAGCCGTGACTATTGATACGGTTGCGGGCGATAACGTGATCAACGGCGCTGAAGCCGAAGCCGGTGTGACGGTTTCCGGTACGACAACGGCCGAAGTCGGGCAAACGGTGACCGTGACGCTCGGCGGCAACAGCTATACCGCGCAGGTTCAGCAGGGCGGCACCTGGAGCGTCATCGTGCCATCCGCAGATCTTTTCGCACTGGCCGACAGCGGCTATACGATCCAGGCGAGCGTCAGCGATTCCGCGGGGAACCCGGGCAGCGCGAGCAAGGCGATTACGCTGGACACCACGCCGCCGACCGTCAGCTTTAACGTCGTGGCGGGCGATGACGTTATTAACAGCGTGGAGCACGCGCAGGCGCAGATCGTCAGCGGCACGGCAACCGGCGCGAACGTCGGCGATAAGGTGGTCATCACCTTAGGTACGAGCCAGTACACCACCACCGTTGACGCCAGCGGTAACTGGAGCGTGGGCGTTCCGGCCAGCGTGATTTCTGCGCTCAACGACGGCACCGTGACCCTCAGCGCGACCATCACCGACAGCGCGGGCAACAGCAGCACCCGGACCCACGACGTCATCGTGAACACGGCCTCCGTCGCGCTGACGGTGAACGCTATCGGCGGCGATGACGTTATTAACGCCGCGGAAGCGGGCAACGCGCTGGTGATTAGCGGGTCGAGCGCGCAGTTTGCCAGCGGTACGCAGGTTACCGTGACCCTCAACGGCAAGAGCTATACGGCCACCATCCAGAGCGACGGCTCGTGGACTACCACCGTTCCGGCTGCGGACGTCGGCGCGCTGGCGGACGGCGCGCGTTATCAGGTTTCTGTATCGGCGCACGACAGCGCGGGCAACGGCGCTTCGGCCACGCACGGCATCAGCGTGGATACCACCGCGCCGGTGGTGAGCATTGCAGCGCTGTCAGGGGATGACGTGCTGAACGCGGCGGAAGCGCAGCAGCCGCTGACCGTTCGCGGCTCCTCCAGCGCGGAGGCGGGCCAGACCGTCACCGTTACGCTGGGTGGGAAAACCTATACCGCCACTGTGGCAAACGACGGCACCTGGGCGCTCGACGTTCCTGCCGCCGACCTGGCTGCCCTGAGCGACGGCGCGCTGACGGTGACCGCCTCGGTTAACGACAAAGCCGGGAATAACGGCCAGACCACGCATACCTTAACGGTAGACACCACGGCGCCAACCGTGACCATCAGCACCGTCGCCGATGACGATATTGTGAACAACGCCGAGCAGCTGGCGGGCCAGACCATCAGCGGCACCACCACGGCGGAGCAGGGGCAGACGGTCACCGTCTCCTTCAACGGGCACAGCTACCAGGCGACCGTCGCGGCGGACGGGGCGTGGTCGGTCTTCGTGCCGGGCCGCGACTTCCTCGGCCTGACCGACGGGGAGTACACCATTACCGCCTCGGTGAGCGATAAGGCGGGGAACCCCGGCAGCGCATCGCGCGACGTGACGCTGAACGGCGACGTGCCGACGATCGGCATCAACACATTTGCGCAGGACGACATCGTTAACGCCGCCGAGCACGGCACGCCGCTGGTTATCAGCGGGACCACCGACGCGCCTGCTGGCCAGACGGTGACCATCACGCTGAACGGCAAAACCTATACCGCCACCGTGCAGGCGGACGGCAGCTGGTGCTATACGCTCGGTAGCGCGGACGTGACCGCGCTGGCGGACGGCGGCTCGTACGTTATCAACGCTCAGGTGAGCAATGCCATCGGCAACGCCGCCAGCGACAGCCACACCGTCACCGTGGATCTGACCGCGCCGTCAATGGGCATCAGCATTGATTCCCTGCAAAACGACACCGGCCTGAGCGCGAGTGATTTCATCACTAACGACGGCCAGGTGGTGGTCAACGGCTCGCTGACGGCGGCGCTCGGCAATAACGAGAAGGCGCAGATCAGCCTCGACGGCGGCGCGACCTGGACTGACCTGACCGTCACCGGGACCAGCTGGCGTTACGCGGATGGTCGCACGCTGACCGACGGTACCTACGCGTACCAGGTGCGGGTAATTGATAACGCGGGGAACGTGGGGGCAACGGACAGCCAGGACGTGGTGATTGACCTGACGAAGCCTGCGGCAACGACCATAACCGTGGATGCCGTTTCGCAGGATACCGGCCTGTCCGGCAGCGACTTTATCACCAGCGACACCCAAATCAGCCTGAAGGGCACGCTCGGGGCGGCGCTCGGCAGCGGCGACCACGCGCAGATCAGCCTCGACGGCGGCGTGACCTGGACCGACGTGAGCGTGAGCGGGCTGAGCTGGACGTATGTGGACGGCCGCACGCTTGCCGACGGCGACTACAACTACCAGCTGCGGGTGATTGACGACGCGGGGAACGTCAGCGCGATGACCAGCCAGGTTGTCACGATTGATACCGTAGCGCCGGACGCCAGCAAAACGATCGCTATCGACAGCATCAGCGACGATACCGGTCTGAGCAGCAGCGACTTTATCACCAACGATACCTCGCTGACGCTGCGCGGATCGCTGGGCGCGACGCTGGCTGACGGCGAATATGCCCAGATCAGCATCGACGGCGGCGTAACCTGGCAGAACGTTATCGTCACCGGCAACAGCTGGTACTACGTGGACGGACGCACGCTGGGTAACCAGACCTATGACTACTACGTGCGGGTGGTCGATGCGGCGGGCAACGTGGGCGCCAGCGCGCATCAGCAGGTGACCGTCGATACGGTGGCGCCAGATGCCGCGATTACGGTGACCGTGGATAACATCACCGTGGATACCGGCTTCGATAACAACGATTTCCTGACCAGCTCGACCTCGTACACCCTCAACGGCACGCTCGGGGCGGAGCTGGGGGCGGGAGAGTACGTGCAGGTAAGCATGGACGGCGGCACCACCTGGGTATACGCCACCGTGAGCGGCACGCAGTGGCGCTATAGCGACACGCGCACGCTGACCGACGGTAGCTACAGTTACCAGGTGAGAGTCGTCGACCAGGCGGGGAACGTCGGCGCTACCACGTCGCAGGCGGTAACGGTGGACACGCAGGCGCCGCAGTACGGCATCACCATCGACAGCATCAGCGACGACACCGGGCAGTCCGGCAGTGATTTCATCACCATGGACACCACCCTGACCCTCAACGGCTCGCTCGGCAGCGCGCTTGCAGGCGACGAGCGGGTGCAGATCAGCCTCGACGGCGGCAATACGTGGATTGACGCTTCGGTGACGAACCAGCGCTGGAGCTACACCGATACCCGCGATCTGCCTGACGGGGATTACGCTTATCAGGTGCGGATTGTTGACCAGGCGGGCAACGTTGGCTCGACCGCTTCTCAGATCGTGACGGTGGATACCACGCCGCCTGACACGGTGGGAACGGTGGTCAGCTACACCGACGGGGAAGGCGAACGTCAGGGCACCTACGGCGCGTCAGTCGCGACGGATGATACCTCGCCGCTGATTAACGGTACCCTCAACCGCGCCCCGGAGGACGGTGAAATTGTGCAGCTTTACCGTGACGGGATCCTGCTTGGTCAGGTGACCATGAACGGCAGCGCCAGCTGGTCCTTCCAGGACAACGGCCTGAGCGATGGCAACCACACCTACATTGTGCGCGTCACCGATAAAGCCGGTAACTACACGGAATCGGACGGGTTTGTGCTGAACGTCGATACCAGCGTACCGACCACCACGGCGGCGATTACCGCCCAGACCACCTCCGATACCACGCCGATTGTCAGCGGTACGGTATCCGCAGACCTGGTGAACGGTGAATATCTGGTGGTGACGGTGAACGGTAAAACCTATACCTCGCAGACCGGCGGCGCGGTCGTCGTCGATCCGGATCACAACACCTGGTATCTGCAGATCCCGGACGGCGATGCCCTTAGCGTGGCGAGCTACGACGTCACGGCGCAGGTCAAGAGCAGCGCGGGCAACGGCAATACCACCGGCACGGCGACCGGCAGCCTGGTGATCGATACCACCACGGTGAATACCGACTGGGCGACCACGGCGGGGAACAGCAACAACTCGACCATGACCGTCGGCACGAACAGCAGCGGCCTGTGGAGCATCATCGCTAACAGCCAGTCTTACTCCAGCAGCGATAGCTCGACCTATGCCGGAAATACGCTGAGCAATACCCGCGGTTACTACGTGGTGAGCCAGACCGCCGCCGACTTCGACCGTAACGGCACGCAGGATATCTTCGCGACGGAGAACACCTACGCCGGCTCCACGCAGGTGATGTGGACCTACGATGGCAGCACCTATAACGCCAGCCAGCTGGCGATGGGAACCACCATCTGGTACGGCGGGGTGATGGCGTACGATAAAACCGGGGATGGCTATCTGGACCTGGCCTACGGCGATGCCGGTATGGACTCCCTGACCTACCTGGTGAACAACAACGGCGTTCTGTCGCCGGATGGCACCGGCGGTGAGGGCGGGTTCTACGGTCAGTTTGATTCCGGGCGCGAGATTTCCGGCGTCGACCTGAACAACGACGGCACGGTGGATATTGTGCAGCACACCAACCGCAGCGGCGCGTACTCGCTTACCGTGATTAACAACAACGGCAACGGTACGCTGTCCATCGGCCAGAACATGACCAACGTGTTTGTGGTGAACGCGGCGAATACCACCACGGCGGCGTCCATGACGTGGGCGGACTTCAACGGTGATGGCTACATGGATCTGTACCTGGGCAGCAGCTACAACAACACCGGTGGGGTGATTTACTACAACAACGGTGCAGGACAGTTGTCCACCACCAAGAGCGCGGTTGAGGCCTCTAACGCCTCCGCGGGCTATCTGTCGGTGGCGGTAGACTGGAACGGTGACGGGCAGATGGACATCGTTAAGCTCAGCACCTACGGCGGCTCGCAGACCGCGACGCTGTTCACCAACAACGGCTACGGCTCAAGCTGGACCTCCAGCCAGCTGGCGTCAGGGCTTGCTAACGTTACCGGCGTGGCCGCAGTGGACTACAACTGGGACGGCGCGAAGGACCTGCTGGTCTCGCAGCAAAACGGCAAGGTGGTGCTGGTGCAAAACAGCAAGACCATTGCGGACGGTACCGCGATGCATCTGCATATTGTCGACAGCGAAGGCATCAACGCCTACTACGGCAATACGGTCAACCTGTACAACGCCGCGGGCGTGCTGGTGGCCTCGCAGATCATCAACGCCCAGTCCGGTATTGGTTCGAACGATACCTCCGCGCTGGTGAGCTTCTACGGCCTGGATCCGAACGAGACCTACTCGGCAGAGATCGTGAAAATCACCAACGGCGCGTCGGATAACGTCACCTGGAGCGGCCTGGAGGCGGGCAACGGCAAAGAGGGCTACGTGCTCACCGCCGAAGCGGCCACCGGCGGCCACAGCGGAACGATTACCGGTACCGGGTATAACGACACCTTTATCGCGGAGGATGGCACCTATACCTACAACGGCTCCGGCGGCTGGAATACCCATTCCGACTATGACACCTGGAGCAACACCGGCGGAATGGACGTGGTGGATTACCGCAACGCCACGTCCGGCGTAACCGTCGATTTGCGCCTCTCAACCGCGCAGGACACCGGGTTCGGTACGTCACGACTGCTCAATATTGAAGGGATCAACGGCTCTGACTACGACGACGTCATTACCGGCAACAGTGGTGATAACCAGTTCGAAGGTCGCGGCGGTAACGACACCTTCAACATCGGCAGCGGCGGTCACGACACGTTGCTCTATAAGCTGATCAGCGCCTCTGACGCTACCGGCGGGAACGGCAGCGATGTGGTCAACGGCTTCACCGTCGGTACCTGGGAGGGGACGGCGGATACGGATCGCATTGACCTGCGCGACCTGCTGTCCGACAGCGGCTATACCGGCAGCGGCTCGGCGAGCTATGTCAACGGCGTCGCCACGCTGGACAGCAGCGCGGGCAACATCGCCGATTACATCCGCGTGGTGCAGAACGGCAGCAACACCGAGATCCAGGTTGATCTGGACGGGGCGGGCGGGCAGTTCACGCCGACCACCCTGGTGACGCTGAACGGCGTGCAGACGGATCTGGCCACGCTGCTGGCTAATCATCAGCTGTTAATTGCGTAAAAACCTGCCGCGGGGAGCGATCCTCGCGGCCTTTTGCGTTTCTTTACACGAATAGCCATAACCCTATATTTCACAAGATTATTTTGCGGGTTCGTTTAGGGATCGTTCCATTACTTATCGTCCCGCAAAGGTATCATTTCAGTGCGAAATTATCGCCCTGAACAGGACGTAGCATTATGAAGACACATCCACAGTACGAACCCTGGCTGCAGGGCATGCTCATCATCGCGAAGCACTATCGGCTGGACTTTTCGGCTGAGCATGTTCGGGTAACGATTAACCACGAAAGTCAGTCGCCGCGCCAGCTGGTGCTGGAGGAGATGGCGCGCCAGCTGGGGCTGGGGATGCGTATGGCGGCGGCGGAAGCGGTCTCGCTCGATCCGTGGCGTTTGCCCCTGCTGGCGGAATTTACCGGCGGGCAGATTGCGGTGATTAACCGTATGGACAGCGACGGCAACGTCAGCCTGCAGTTTAGCGGCGACGGCGGCCTTGAGACGACGCTCACCCGCGAAGAGCTGGGGCCACGCCTGAAGGGGCTGATGGTGCTGCGCCCGCTGGAGTCCACGCCGGATGCCCGCGTAGACGAGTACATCAAACCGTACGAGAAGAACTGGTTCTGGCAGCTGGCGCTGAAGGACTGGCGGCGCTACGGCGACATCATGCTGGTGGCGCTGGTCGCTAACGTGCTGGCGCTCTCCGGGATGGTCTTTTCCATGCAGGTGTACGACAGGGTGGTGCCGTCGCAGTCGGAGGCCACGCTGTGGGTCCTGTTCGGCGGGGTAATGATTGCCATTGTGTTCGAGTTCATCATGCGCATGCTGCGGGTGCATATTTCGGACGTGGTGGGGAAACGTGCGGATCTGCGCATTTCTGAACGCGTGTTCGCCCACGCCCTGCGGATCAAAAACGGCGCTCGCTCAAGGTCGACCGGCTCGTTTATCGCCCAGATCCGCGAGCTGGAGTCGGTGCGCGAGCTGATCACCTCAACCACCATTGCGGCCATCTCCGATCTGCCGTTCTTCCTGCTGTTTGTCTTCATCCTGTGGATGATTGGCGGCCCGCTGGTGCTGGTGGTGCTGCTGGCCGTTCCGCTGCTGCTGATCCCCGGCCTGCTGGTACAGCGCCCGCTCGGGAAGCTGTCCACCGAGGGGATGCGCGAATCGGCCATCCGTAACGCCACGCTGGTGGAGGCGGTGCAGGGCATCGAGGACATTAAGCTCATGCGCGCCGAACAGCGCTTTCAGAACCAGTGGAACAACACCAACGACGTGGCTGCCAGCGTCGGCATGAAGCAGCGCTGGCTGACCGGGCTGCTGCTGACGTGGACGCAGGAAGTGCAGTCCATCGTGTATGCCGTGGTGCTGCTGGTGGGCTGTTACCTGGTGATCGCCGGCGACATGACCACCGGCGCGCTGGTGGGGACCTCGATTCTGGCCTCGCGCACCATTGCGCCGCTGTCGCAGATTTCCGGCGTGCTTTCCCGCTGGCAGTCGGCGAAGGTGGCGAGAAAGGGCCTGGACGACCTGATGCAGCGCCCGATTGACGATCCTCAGCAGGGCAAAAAGGTGCACAAAGCGCACCTGCGGGGCGACTACGCCCTCGACGACGTGGGCTTTTACTATGACGAAGAAGAGAAGCTTACCGTGCTGAGCATCAGCAAGCTGCGCATTCGCGCCGGGGAGCGCGTGGCGGTACTCGGGCGCAACGGCTCCGGGAAAAGCACCTTGCTACAGCTGCTGGCGGGCATGCAGGAGCCGCAGCAGGGCAGCATTCTGTTGGACGATATCGCGCTCAATCAACTGGACCCGGCCGACGTGCGCCGCGACATGCAGCTGCTGAGCCAGCAGGCGCGGCTGTTCTTTGGCTCCGTGCGGGACAACATCCTGATGGGTAACCCGCTGGCGACGGACGACGAGATCCACCAGGCGCTGGTCAACAGCGGCGCGCTGGAGTTTGTGCGTAAGCAGAAAATGGGGCTGAACTACATCATCAATGAAGGAGGCGCGGGGCTTTCAGGCGGCCAGCGTCAGGCACTGCTGCTGGCCCGCGCGCTGATCACGTCGCCGAATATTCTGCTGCTGGACGAGCCTACCGCCTGGCTGGATGAGGTGAGCGAAAAGCAGTTTATTCAGCACCTCAGGCAGTGGCTGGGCAAGCGCCGGACGCTGGTGGTCGCTACCCATCGTCTGCCGATTCTGGAGCTGGTGGACCGCATCATCGTGCTGGAAAACGGTAAAGTGGTGATGGACGGCCCGCGCGATGCCATCCTGCGCCAGCACGGCATGGCGCCGCAGCAGGCGCCCCAGCGTACCGTCAAACTGAAAGCGGAGGGCGTGGCATGAATGATTTCTCCCGTTTTAACAGCCGGCTGAAGGAGCCGCGCCTGCCGCGCTCCACGCTGGTGGCCTGGTCTCTGTTTGCCCTGCTGGCGGTCTTTATCATCTGGGCCAGCCTGTTCCAGCTCGATGAGGTGACGACCGGCAGCGGCAAGGTGATCCCCTCGTCCCACGAACAGGTGATCCAGTCCCTGGAAGGGGGGATTATTCACAGCCTGCTGGTGCGCGAAGGCGATATCGTCGAGCGGGGCCAGCAGCTGGCGCAGCTCGACCGCACCAAAACGGAATCCAGCGTGCTGGAGAGTGAATCCCGCCTGAATGCCGCGCTGGCAACCGCCGCGCGCCTGAAGGCCGAGGTAAACGATACGGCGCTGGCTTTCCCGGCGGAGCTGGACGATGACGTCGAGCTGGTTAAGCAGGAAACGGCGCTTTATCAGTCACGCCGCGAGAGCCTGGAAAAAGGGCTGGCCGGGCTGCGTCAGGGAGCGGCGCTGGTGCAGCGCGAGCTGGCGCTAACCCGTCCGCTGGTTGTGCAGGGCGCGGCCAGCAAGGTCGAAGTGCTGCGTCTTGAGCGCCAGAAGAATGAGCTTGAGAATAAAATCACCGAGATGAAGAACCAGTACTACGTTCGCGCGCGTGAAGAGCTGGCGAAGGCCAACGCGGAGATCGAAGCGCAGCGTTCCGTCATGAAAGGGCGCGAAGATTCGCTGACTCGTCTGACCTTCAATGCGCCGGTGCGCGGCATCGTAAAGGATATTGACGTGACGACGGTAGGCGGGGTGATCCCGCCAAACGGCAAGCTGATGAGCCTGGTCCCGCTGGACGACCAGATGGTTATCGAGGCGAAAATCTCCCCGCGCGACGTGGCGTTTATCCATCCGGGGCAAAAAGCGCTGGTGAAAATTACCGCCTATGACTACTCCATCTACGGCGGGCTGAAGGGCGAGGTGACGATGATCTCCCCGGATACACTCCAGGACGAGGTGAAAAGGGACGTCTATTACTATCGCGTTTATATCCGTACGGAGAGTAACCACCTGACGAACAGGCAGGGTAAAGCATTTCCGGTGTTTCCGGGCATGATAGCCACCGTCGATATCAAAACCGGCAGTAAATCGATTATTGATTATCTGCTGAAGCCGCTCAATAAGGCAAAAGAGGCGCTGCGCGAGCGATAAAAAAGGCGTTCAGCAAGCCGAACGCCGGGGAGATTAGTATGCGGACGTCATGCTGGGGGCATGGCGTCGTTCTTTTGGCACCACGTTGATGTAATGGGTGACATAGGCGAAATAGAGCCCGGCATAATTTTCGACAAGCTCAATAAATGCCGGGTAGACCGACATCCGGCCGTCGCCGCGATCTTTTAGATAACCCGCCTCCTGTGCCGACTTGATAATCCGGTTAACGTGAATACGCGACACAAAAAATTCTTTTGCCAGCGTGCTGGCTGAATACGCAATGGTCGCGCCGTGTGCGGTTTTATTATCAATGGCCTGTAAGTAGAGATACAGCATAATCATGCGGCCGCCATCTTTATCAATAAATAACCCAACCTCAGGAAGCACTTTTCTGAACGTTAATCCCCGGAAAAGATATTCCGCAGCCCGCCGGAAAAAGTTGTGTCGTAAAATGTCATTATCCAGCAGGTTAACGTTTATATTGAATGCCGGATAAAGAATGCTCACGGGCGTAAATGCCCCGGACATATAGCGCTTAAGCTCATCGAGTCCCTTATCCGTAGGGGCGATTTTTGTCTTTCGTCGATCTTCGGTGCAGCGCCAGGTCTTAATTCGCCCGGTGGTTTTCAGTATTGTGATGATCGCGATAACGCTGTTAGGGCTGGCGATATTATAGCGGGAGCACAATTCCTTAATTTCTGAAACTGACTCGGCCTGATTGCCAAAAACAAAACAACACATAGACAGTATTATATTGAAGCGTGATTCCTGAAGCATCGTCTTGTAGAACAGGGGCTGTTTTTTATAGATGGCGTCATTAATTCTGTAGTGCTCTTTTATGGCTTCGCTAAATCGCGGGTTGTGCTTAATGACATCCCGTCGATGTAACAAGGCCCTGGATGAGATATGATTATCCATAGCATTTTCTCTTTTTGTATGAGCCGATAAGATGAAGTGTCCGCTCTTCTTTTTCGGAATTTTCATTATACCTTGAGAAAGTCCCGGATACTTACGTTATATGAAAAGAAAGTTATATTTATACGGCTTATGGATGCGCCGGTTGATTAACCCAAAGATGTTCCGGTGCTTAACATTGATAACGGTTTATTAACCTTAGGGGGTGCGGTAAAATAATGTTGTGCAACGCGAATTATTGATTTTTATCCCCAGCGGGAATGACATCTTCATTCTCAGGAGCAGGTTATGCCTCAACATTTATCTTCACTGAACGACGCGTGTTCTGAGCAACGATTTGTTATTTCATCCTGCGCCTTTACCTTCCAGGGGTACAGCCAGCTCCTTCAGGCCCGTGGCGTAAACGTCACGCGCCTCCGTTTTGAAGAGGATGAGGTGTGTTCGGCTGATGTGAGTAAAATGGCATATAATCAATCAGTTACCATTTCTGTTTTTCTTGGTCGCGACGTTGCCGCCTTTCTTGAAAGCCTGAAGCGGCTGGTATCCGTGCTTAATGCGCTGCCTGATGTTTCCGGCGTCACGCTGTATGGCGCAGTGCCTGAAAGGTGGCTCTACGCCACGCTGAAAAGCCTCGTCAGTAATAAAAAAATGCTCTCCAGGATCCGCATAGCGAATATTTCAGAGGTCATAGATAAGTTAACGAATAATTCAAACGGCCAGGCACGTTCGTCACGCCTGTTGCGTGACGTTCCCGATAATGGAGAAAAAGAAAATGTGCATGGCTTAACGAAGCGTGAGCTGGACGTATTGCTGAACTTTTATCGTGGGGTTTCAATTAAGGCGTTATGCGTGAAGCTGGGCGTGTCGGATAAAACCGTCTATAGCCATCGTAAGGTGGGTTTAACCAAGCTGCATCTTATTCGGCTGTGGTTTAACGATTCGCGCGTATTCAGGGATGAAGTTTATATTGCGCCTGATAATCAGCAGGCCTTTTCAGAAGCGGAAGTGTCGGTATTACAGGCGCTGCACAAGCGGGAAATATTTGCGGCATATCAGATTATTACCGACGGTGATAAAAAAGGGGTAGGGTTTGAAATTTTGCTGCGCTGGAATAAAAACGGAGAAATTATTAAGCCGGGCCAGTTTCTTAGCGGTATAAAAAACGCTGAAATATGGCTAAAGCTGACGGCGCTGGCGATCCACGCTGCCGTATCCGGCATTAATAAATACAACGGTAAATATTATTTTTCGGTGAATATACCGCCCCAGCTGGCGTCCGGAAACGCGCTGCCGGGCATGGCGAAAAAGGCCGTTGAGATGTTACTTAAGGCTCAATGGGCCGAAAAGCTTGTCTTTGAATTAGCGGAAACCGTTGACGTCACGAAGGATAAAAATATACCCGAAACGCTTCAGCGCTTACGCAGCGCTGGCTGTCGTTTGTTTCTGGATGATTGTTTTTCACGAGATCACGCGATGTTTCCCGTCAGACAGGTTCACTTTGACGGTCTTAAGCTCGACCGGGATATCGTCGAGGCGTTTGTCGCTAACGATAATGAATATAATATTATTAAGGCAATACAGATTTATAGCGATCTGACGGGCGGGGAATGCGTTGCGGAAGGGGTGGACAGCGAGGAAAAATTTGAAAAGCTTGTCGCATTAGGCGTTAAGCGCTTCCAGGGATACTATTTTTCCCGGGCGGTAAAAGAAGAAGAGTTAGATCGTATGGTGCGATTATTTAGCTAGCGGTATGCTGGTGGAACAATAAAAGCAGGCTTTTAGTTAACCACCAGCATTTAAAACGGAGACTCACCGTTGATACAGATCGTTCTCAGATATCATCACGAGTAAAACCGACCACAATTTCAAGCGTGTTGCGAATAACGTCACAGGCATCAGGCTCTGGCGTAATTTCAAGAGCGTGAATAAGTTGCAGGATGATCTCTTTATTAGAAAGATTATCGCCGGTCAGCATAATGCAGCGGATGGCAGAGCCTAATACTTCAACCTCACCGCTGAGATGCGTTCCCGCATTCAGGAAATGTTCTGCCAGTCCTTTATCGTGCAGTGCTTCAAAGTTGTACGTCTGCTGCCTAAGCGCTTTACTCATGGTGGTCACCGTGTCGGTTAATATTAGTGTTTCTTGTCTGGGGCCAGAAGCGTGGTTTTGCTGAAGAGAGAGCGCATGCGGCCAATGTCATAATCCCCTATGACCCTTCCTCGATCCTGCGATACGCCGGTTACGCGCTGGCGCACTTCATCTTCAGCAGCAACCAATGCATTTTTACGTTCGTCATTTGATTCAACGGTAGCCATTGCCCGGAGGCGACTGGCAAGAGACGCAAAGGTAATCGGCCCGTTCTCTTTCAGGATTGATAAAACGGCCTCACCAATCAGGTCATCTTTGAGTCGTTCAAATTTAGTTCTATGCATAGCTTCAATCTCACTCTGCTACACGCGGCAGGCTGTAGCATGGGGTTAGTCATCGCGTTCGATATAGCTATTCTCGCTCAGCGTGCCTAACTTAGTAAGTTAAAAAACAGTGTTCAGGTTAACGCTCGAAGAAAAGGGCGATCAGACCGTTATAGTGTGCTTTCTCGACGTCCGAATTTGACTCCTCAATCCGGCGTAAGAGCTTTGTACAAATTGTCATTCTGCTCAGTTGTACATTTTCTTTAATGATTTCACTGACAATGGCGCCGAGCGTTTCCTGCTGTGTTGGCACGTTATCTTTGTTGAAATACAACGTGATAGCGCTTTCTGCTGTAGAGGGAGCATGGTTGCGACGCATAATTTTCCACCGTTAACAAACAATTGTGTAACATCACTGGAATGGAATTTATACTATTTAGTCAAATCTGTACATAGAAATTGTACAAGTTTGTTGTACAGAGCGTACATTTGACCCCAGAACTATCAGAATTAGGGGGGAGGAAAGGAGAGGGAGAAAGAAAAAGGCCCCGGAGGGCCTGATGTTATTTACGTCCCAGCAAAAGCCCCAGGACGATACCAACCGCACCTGCGGCGATTAAGCCGGTTAGCGGGTTGTTTCTGACGGCTTCAGTGACGTCCGAAACGGCATCGCTGGCCTGGGCCGCGTATTTTTTCGCCGCCCCCTTCACCTGGTGCTTAGGGGAATCAACGAACTCGCCAAACTGCTGCTGCGCAGAGCCGGACAATTCATCAAGTTTGTTTTTGGCTTTATCGCCAGCGTATTGTGCGTTTTTATCAGCGTCGATATCAGACATTCCTGCCTCCTTTTGTTGGTAGATTAAGGATAGTCGCTGATGGCGGAAATGAGAGATAAACCGCTGAAATCGGCAGCAGATTGCGCATTTTTAGGATATGTCTACCTTTCACTCTCTAACCTTCTACGAAATAAACCCGTATCCTTAATTAACAAAAGTTAATGTCTTAAAGGGGCGCCGGGATATAGGCCGGCCGCGAGCGCGAAATAACGACTCCATACGCAGCGGGAAAGCGGATTATTTCCGACCCTCGCGTTGGCGAAAGGTAGCGTAATAGCCAAGGGAAGCGCTCAGGCACAGCATATAGCCGAACGTTTCGCTACCTTCCTCAACGGCGTTTTTCACTACGCGAATATAGCCATGCTCCAGGATGGCGTGCCATAGCTCCTGCATGCCGAACAGGCGGGAGAAGACCAGCACGCACAGCAGGCCGCTCAGCAGAATGCCGTACCACGGCGATTGTGTATATTTTGCCAGCTGGTCCAGCGTTTCACGATAATGCATTAATGGGCGAATAAGCGCCGCCAGCGCGGTAATAAGGGCGAACCACACCCAGCTGCCGTGAGAAATAAGATCGAAAAGGGCATCCAGCTCGCGAATTAACATGCTCAGGAAAAAACCTCCCACGAGAATATTGCAGTAGCGCATGGGAACATACAGCTTTGCGAGCCGAAAATGGAGAAACACGATGGCCGCTAATACCGTTTCCTGCATGATTTCGGTCATTGATAATTCAGGGATGTCATGACCAAAAAAGTGCATGTCCACCCAAAGGCAAAGTACGCCAAGTGCGCAGGCGGCCGCTGCGCCAGCGAAGAATAAAAAGCTTTTTAGTACAATCATTAACACCACCATTTTGTTTATCGCGACTATGTTAGGTGACGAAAATGTTATTTCTGTTCACATCGTGCGTTATAAGTGCAAATTTTTAACATTACGAGCTAAATAGCCTCAGCGGTGGAGAACATATGCCGTAAATATCGTCTGTACCGTTTGGAAGGGTTACGCTCAATTCAAATATCTTTCTTATTGTTTACAGGTGAGCAACATGCAAGGTAGTATACCCCCCTATAGTATATGGAGGGCATATGCCACATTCACCTGAAGACAAAAAACGTATCCTCACGCGAGTGCGCCGTATTCGGGGCCAGGTCGATGCCCTCGAACGCGCCCTGGAATCGGGCGAGCCCTGCCTGGCTATCCTCCAGCAGATCGCGGCCGTGCGCGGTGCGGCGAATGGCCTGATGGGGGAGATGGTCGAAATTCACCTCAAAGATGAGCTGGTGACGGGAGAGACAACCCCGGATCAGCGGGCCGCGCGTATGGCAGAAATCGGCCATTTGCTGCGCTCTTATCTAAAATAAACCCACACACCACACAACAGGGGAAAGACATTATGAAATCTCGCGCAGCTGTCGCGTTTGGCCCAGGCCAGCCGTTGAAGATTGTTGAAATTGATGTGGCGCCGCCAAAAAAAGGCGAAGTGCTGATCAAAATCACCCATACGGGCGTCTGCCATACCGATGCGTTTACCCTGTCCGGTGAGGATCCGGAAGGGGTGTTCCCGGCGGTGCTGGGGCACGAAGGGGGCGGCGTGGTGGTGGAAGTGGGTGAAGGCGTGACCAGCCTTAAGCCCGGCGACCACGTGATCCCGCTGTACACCGCAGAGTGCGGCGAGTGTAAGTTCTGTAAATCCGGCAAAACCAACCTCTGTCAGGCCGTGCGCGCCACCCAGGGCAAAGGCCTGATGCCGGACGGCACCACCCGTTTCTCCTACAACGGTGAGCCAATCTATCACTACATGGGCACCAGCACCTTCAGCGAATATACGGTCTGCGCCGAGATCTCGCTGGCGAAAGTCAACCCGCAGGCGCCGCTGGATAAAGTCTGCCTGCTCGGCTGCGGTGTAACCACCGGTATCGGCGCGGTGCATAACACGGCGAAGGTAAAAGAGGGCGACACCGTGGCGGTGTTCGGCCTCGGCGGCATCGGCCTGGCGGTTATCCAGGGCGCGGTACAGGCGAAGGCGGGCCGTATCATTGCCGTTGATACCAACCCGGAGAAGTTCAGGCTGGCGGGTGAAATGGGCGCGACCGACTTTGTTAACCCGAAAGACTACGACAGGCCGGTTCAGGAGGTAATTGTTGAGCTGACCGACGGCGGCGTGGACTTCAGCTTTGAATGTATCGGCAACGTCAACGTGATGCGCTCGGCGCTGGAGTGCTGCCATAAGGGCTGGGGCGAGAGCATTATCATCGGCGTGGCTGGGGCTGGTCAGGAGATCAAAACCCGTCCGTTCCAGCTGGTGACCGGGCGCGTCTGGCGCGGCTCGGCATTTGGCGGCGTGAAGGGCCGTACGCAGCTGCCGGGAATGGTTGAAGATGCCATGGCGGGCAAAATTCAGCTCGATCCGTTCATCACCCACCGCCTGCCGCTGGATCGGATCAACGAAGCGTTCGATCTGATGCACGAAGGTAAATCCATTCGTACCGTTATTCACTTCGGCGACAACTAATTATTCTGCCAGCGGTTTTTGCCGCTGGCCTTTCTTCCCTGAACTTCTCTAAAGTGTGACCTGTCTGGCGCTTTTAGGCGTAATCTAATCCCCGGCCGTGCCGATGACTATTTTACAGGCGTGTTTTTACGCATCTTACCTATAAGAGAGTCGACGGTCATGGACAACACAACATCAATGCAGGCGCAGCACAGGCTGAGCTTTCTGCATCACATCCGGCTGGTTCCGCTGTTTTCCTCCATTCTCGGTGGCATTATTCTCCTGTTTGCATTGAGCTCGGGCCTGGCGGGCTATTTCCTGCTTCAGGCCGACAACGATCAGCAGGACGTCACGGCAGAAATCCAGGTGCGTACCGGCTTATCGAACAGCTCTAACCATTTACGCACCGCCCGCATCAACATGATCCACGCCGGGGCGGCGAGCCGTATTGCGGAAATGGAGGCGATGAAGCAAAACATCGCCGAGGCCGAAACCCGCCTGAAGCAATCGCAGGATGGATTTGCCGCCTACATGAAGCGCACCGTTCGCACTCCGGCGGATGAAGCGCTGGATGGCGATCTGAAAGCCCGCTACGACGCCTACATTGCCGGCATGCAGCCGATGCTTAAATACGCCAAAAACGGCATGTTTGAAGCCATCATCAACCATGAGAACGAAACCGCGCGCCCGCTGGACGATGCCTATAACGCGGTGTTGCTGAAGGCGATAAAAATTCGCACCGACCGCGCTAACGCCCTGACGGCGCAGGCACATAGCCGTACCCGGTTAGGTCTGATCTTCATGTTCGGCGCCTTTGGGCTGGCGCTGGCGCTGGCGGTGATTACCTTTGTGGTGCTGCGCCGCACGGTGATTAACCCGCTGCAGCGAGCCGCGACGCGCATCGGGAATATCGCGAAGGGTGATTTAACCCTGCCGGACGAACCGACCGGGCGCAGCGAAATCGGCCGCCTGACGCACGATCTGCAAACCATGCAGCACGCGCTGGTCACCACCGTGGGCACCGTGCGGCAGGGGGCGGAGGAGATCTACCGGGGTACCAGCGAGATTTCTGCCGGAAATACCGATCTCTCTTCCCGCACCGAGCAGCAGGCGGCGGCCATCGAACAGACGGCCGCCAGCATGGAACAGCTCACCGCGACGGTGAAGCAGAACGCCGATAACGCGCATCATGCGAGCAAACTCGCGGAAGATGCCTCCGGTAAGGCCAGCCGCGGGGGACAGATGGTTTCCGGCGTGGTGAAAACCATGGGCAACATCTCCACCAGCTCGAAGAAGATCTCTGAAATTACCGCCGTGATTAACAGCATCGCTTTCCAGACCAATATTCTGGCGCTCAACGCGGCGGTAGAAGCGGCGCGTGCGGGTGAGCAGGGGCGCGGCTTTGCGGTGGTGGCGAGCGAAGTCCGTACGCTGGCCAGCCGCAGCGCGAACGCCGCGAAGGAGATTGAAAGCCTGATTAATGAATCGGTGTCGCTTATCGATCAGGGATCCGGGGAGGTGGTTGCCGCGGGCAATACCATGAATGAGATCGTGGAGGCGGTTAAGCGCGTCACCGATATCATGCTGGAGATTGCGGCGGCGTCCGACGAGCAGAGCCGCGGCATCGTTCAGGTGAGCCAGGCGATTTCCGAGATGGATAAAGTGACGCAGCAGAACGCCTCGCTGGTGGAGGAAGCCTCCGCGGCGGCGGCATCGCTTGAAGAGCAGGGCGCACGTCTGACCGAAGCCGTCGGGGCGTTTCGTCTCGCCGGCTCGCGCGCAGGACGGCCCGCGACCGCTGCCCCGGCGGTAAAACCCGCGCCGCTGGCTCCGGCGGCTGCCGTTTCAGGGGATAACTGGGAAACGTTTTAGGTCAAAAAAACCCGCCCTCGCGGCGGGTTCTGAGCATCGCGTCAGAGAGGCATTGATTTTCGAATGGCGCTTAGCAGCGTTTGGGCGCCGTCGGAAAGCGGGGCGTCTACCCGCGTCAGGATCCCGATCGGTTCTCCCGCTCCGGGCGACGTGACCGGCAGCGCCGTAAGCACGCCGCGACGCAAATCGTCCTTCACCGCGCCGGACGGCACAAACCACACGTAGTCATAATCCACCGTGAGCTGGCGCGACAGCGACGCCGAAAGCGTTTCAATACACCCTGAAGGAAGCGTGCAGCCCTGCATTTGCAGCAGCGCTTCCGCATTCTGGCGCGGAACGGTCCCTTTTGGTGAGACCACCACCGGCCACTCCATGACGCGGCTCAGGGTCACGGTATCCTGCAGCAGCGGATGGTTTGGACGCACCACCAGCTTCAGTGATTCCAGGAACAGCAGCTCGTAGTTAAGGCCGCTCATCAGCTCCGGGTCGGACATCCGGCCGATACCCAAGTCAAGCTCGCCCGACTTCAGCCCAGCCAGCAGCATGGTGTTATTCATGGTCGCCACCTGGAGCGTGGCGTGCTTTTGCTGCCTGTGGAACTGGCCAATGGCGGCGGGAAGAATGCCCAGCGCCGCGGTGGGAAGTGCCCCCACGCGCACGATGTCGCTGGCAGGCTCTTCTTTGCGGTTCAGCGCCTGACCGGCGGTGTTGAGGGCATCCAGAACCTTAACGGCATGCGTCAGAAACTGTTCGCCCATAAGCGTAAGCTGCGCGCCCAGGCGACCGCGATCGAACAGCCGGGTTCCGGTAAGCTGTTCCAGTTCGTTCAGGGTTTTTGAAAGCGCGGGCTGGCTGAGGTTAAGGGTTTCAGCCGCTCGCCCCAGCGTTCCCTGTTGAGCGACGGCTACAAAAGTATGCAAATGGCGCAAGCGTATGCGCTGACTGAAAAGAGCATTTTTTTCCATAGGCGATGTTAAAAACAGAGCGACGCGAGTGACAAGTTAAGATGTTTGAATTTGATAACCTGATAGCAAAATATTTTTAACATTTGATCTATTTGAGTTACAACCGTTTTTCGAAAATGCCCATGCTTTGACCACTCGTCTGTCTGGATCACAATTCGTAAATTCTTCCCGACGAAAGGAACGGGCTTCTCTACACTCCAGGTAGTATTCACTGGAGGCATGACATCATGGCGAACACCATCACGGCTGATGATATTCGGGAACACTTTTCGCAGGCTATGTCGGCGATGTACCAGCAGGAAGTTCCGCAGTACGGCACGCTGCTGGAACTGGTGGCGGACGTTAACCTGGCGGTTCTGGAAAATAACCCACTTTTACATGAACAACTGGCAAATGCGGACGAGCTGGCACGCCTGAATGTTGAACGTCACGGTGCGATCCGCGTCGGTACCGCGCAGGAGCTTTCCACCCTGCGCCGGATCTTCGCCATTATGGGCATGTACCCGGTCAGCTATTACGATCTCTCCCAGGCGGGCGTTCCCGTCCACTCGACGGCGTTTCGTCCGGTTGAGGATGCCGCGCTGTGCCGCAATCCGTTTCGCATTTTCACCTCGCTGCTGCGCCTGGAGTTAATCGGGAACGCTGAGCTGCGCGAAAGGGCGGCGGCGATCCTCTCCCGCCGCAACATCTTTACGCCGCGCTGCCTTGAGCTACTCGACCTGCATGACGCGCAGGGACACTTTACCGCGGCGCAGGCGCGGGAGTTTGTGCAGGAGGCGCTGGAAACCTTCCGCTGGCACCGCCACGCGACGGTCGACAGGGAAACCTACCTGGCGCTGAGCAACGAACACCGCCTGATCGCCGACGTGGTCTGCTTCCCGGGTTGCCATATTAACCATCTCACGCCGCGCACGCTGGATATCGACCGGGTGCAGGAGCTGATGCCGAAATACGGTATTGAGCCGAAAATCCTGATTGAAGGGCCGCCGCGTCGAGAGGTGCCGATCCTCCTGCGCCAGACCAGCTTTAAGGCGCTGGAAGAGCCGGTACTTTTTGCGGGTGAACATAAGGGAACCCATACCGCGCGTTTCGGTGAAATTGAGCAGCGCGGCGTGGCGCTAACGCCGAAAGGCCGCGAGCTGTACGATAGCCTGTTGAATCAGGCGGGGACCGGCAAAGACAACCTGACCCATCAGCTTCACCTGCGCGAGGTATTCAGCGCCTTCCCGGACAGCGAAATGTTCCTGCGCCGCCAGGGGCTGGCCTACTTCCGCTATCGTCTGACCCCGACAGGCGAGGCGCATCGCCACGCGTTTCGTGCAGGCGACGATCCGCAGCCGCTGATCGAACGCGGCTGGGTCGTGGCGCAGCCTATCACCTATGAGGATTTTCTGCCGGTCAGCGCGGCGGGGATATTCCAGTCGAATCTCGGCAACGAAACGCAGGCGCGCAGCCACGGCAATGCCAGCCGCAACGCCTTCGAAGCGGCGCTGGGCTGTGCGGTGTATGACGAGTTTTCGCTTTACCAGGAGGCGGAACAGCGCAGTAAACAGCGTTGCGGTTTGCTCTGAAAACGTTACTCTGCTGGGGTGTGTTGGAAAAAGAAGGTTGATATGGAAAATCCCTCCGCCCCTGTAGTTGAAACGCGCCTGGGCGCACTGATTGGTTTTACTGAAGACGATACCCACGCGTGGTGCGGCATTCCGTATGCGGCACCGCCGGTTGGCCCGTGGCGCTGGCGCTCCCCGCGACCCGCTCCGCGCTGGGACGGCGTGCGCCAGGCGACGGCGTTCTCCTCCTCCAGCTGGCAGAGCAGCGAAGGGTGCCAGGAGCTGGGCGGCGGCGATCCCGGCCAGTTCTCTGAAGACTGCCTGTATCTCAACGTCTGGTCGCCCGCGTCGCGTACCGCTCCGCTGCCGGTGATGGTCTGGCTGCACGGCGGCGGGTTTACCCTCGGCGCGGGCGGGCTTCCTCCCTATAACGGCAGGGCGCTGGCGAGGCGCGGCGCGGTGGTTGTGACCATCAACTACCGCCTCGGACACCTCGGCTTTTTTGCCCATCCGGCGCTGGAGGGGGAAGAAGAGCGCGTGGTGCATAATTTTGCCCTGCTCGATCAGATCGAAGCCCTGAAGTGGGTGCGGGATAACATCGCCGCGTTCGGCGGCGACCCCGACAACATCACCCTGTTCGGCGAGTCCGCCGGCGCGCGCAGCGTGCTGTCGCTGCTGGCTTCTCCGCTGGCGGAAGGGCTGTTCCATAAGGCAATTGTGCAAAGCGGGTATACCCTGCCGGACACGCCGCGTGAGCAGGCGATGCGAAAAGGCGAAGCCATTGCCGCCCATTTCGGCTTTGAAAACGCCACCGCAGAGCAGCTTCGCGCGATCCCTCCTGAGGCGTTCTGGCCGCTTACCGCGCCGCTGAATATCGCCCCCGCGCCCATCGTGGGTGACTGCGTGCTGCCGGAAGCCATGCTCGACGTCTTTTTCGCGGCCCGTCAGCATCCGGTCCCGGTGATGGTGGGGTCGAACAGCGACGAAGCCAGCGTGATGTCGGTGTTTGGCGTCGATCTGGCCGGGCAAATCCAGAAGCTCCGCCGCGAGCGGCGCTTTGGCCTCGGGCTGATAAAGCTGCTCTATCCGGGCGTCAGGGGCGACGAGGAGTTGGGCAGGCAGGTGTGCCGCGATATGGCCTTTACCACCATGGGATACGTGGTGATGCAGGCGCAGCAGCGGGCGGGGGGCCTGTGCTGGCGCTACTGGTTTGATTATGTGGCCGAAGCGGAACACGCGACGTACGTTAACGGCGCCTGGCACGGCAACGAGGTGCCTTACGTGTTCGACACCCTCGGGCAGGTTGAGCCCTCGCGTCATTACGTGAACGAACGCGATCTGGCCTTCGCCGCTCAGGTGGCGGACTACTGGGTGAGCTTCGCGCGGGACGCGGGGAAACGTGACAGCCTGGCAGGACCGACGCGCTGGCCGGCCTGCCGCAAGGGGCGGGATGTACTGTTACGCATCGGCGTGAATAAACATGCAGGGTTCAGGCTTGAAAACCGCTTTATGCGCGCGCGCATGAGCCTCTTCAGGCGGGTGATGAAACACCACGTCAGCCTCGACTGAGCAGACAGTCACGAAACGCATCCAGCCCGTTCTCCGGGCCGGGTGCTTCACGCAGTACCAGCCGGTAGCTCGCGCCGGTCTTAATGCTCGTATCGTAAGGCCGCATCAGCCGCCCGGCGCGCACGTCCTCTTCCACCAGCGTTTCATCCGCAATGGCGACGCCCAGCCCCTGAATGGCGGCCGTAATCGCCAGATCCATGGTATCGAAGTGTTGATTTTTAAGCATGGCTTGCGCCGGGCGCGGCTGTTTCGCCAGCCATAGCGACCAGTCCGTTTTGTCCCGCGTCGGGTGAAGGAATGTGAGCGTTTCCAGCGCCGAACCGGCCCGCAGCGGGCTCATTACCGGGGTCAACGCCTCCTCGAACAGCAGATCGCCCGCGCTCATGTGCGTGCCAAACACAATCGCCGCATCGTAGGATTCGGTTTTGAAGTTGACGTTATGATCGTTGGTGGTAGTAAGCGCAATTTGCAGGTCCGGCTGCTCGCGCTCCACCTTCAGCAGGCGAGGAACCAGCCAGCGCATGGCGCAGGTTGGGGCCTTCAGGCGAATGACGGTCTGATGCGCCCGAGCTTGCTCGGCCACGTTCAGCAGCTGCTCAAACGCGGACTGTAGCTCCGGCAGCAGGGCGCTTCCCTGGGAGGAGAGGCGCAGGCCGCGCGCATGGCGTTCAAAAAGCGGGAACCCAAACCAGCCCTCCAGCGCGGCGATTTTACGGCTTACCGCCCCCTGCGTAAGGCAAAGCTCCTTCGCGGCGTGGGTCAGGTTCAGGTGACGCGCGGTCACCAGGAAAGCCTCTACGGCATTGAGCGGAAACGAACGACGCGACATACCTCACCTTAGCTATGCGTTTTAGTCATGGCTATTATGACAACAATTCGGTTGTCCCGACAGCGCAGTTGTTGTTTGAATAGTTATGCATTAACCATGAGAAGGGACAGAGGATGAGTTTACAAACGCCGGTGCAGACACGTTCCAAACTGCCAGATGTGGGGACCACCATTTTTACCGTTATCGGCCAGCTTTCTGCCCAGCATAACGCCATCAACCTTTCTCAGGGCGCGCCGAATTTTTCCTGCGACCCTAAGCTCATCGCCGGCGTGACCCGCGCCATGGAGGCCGGGCATAACCAGTACGCCTCCATGACCGGTCTGCAACCGCTCAGGGAGCGTATCGCGGATAAAATTGCCGCGCTTTACGGCACGCGCTATGACCCCTCCAGTGAGGTGCTGGTGACCGCCAGCGCCAGCGAAGGGCTCTATTCGGCCATCAGCGGGCTGGTTCATCCGGGCGATGAGGTGATCTATTTCGAACCGTCCTTTGACAGCTACGCGCCGATTGTCCGGCTGCAGGGGGCGACGCCCGTCGCCATTAAGCTCACGGTGCCGGATTTTGCCGTGAACTGGGATGAGGTTCGCGCGGCGATCACCCCGCGGACGCGGATGATCGTCGTTAATACGCCGCATAACCCGAGCGGACAGGTGTTCTCGGCACAGGACCTGCACCAGCTCGCGGCGCTTACGCGCAATACCGACATCATCATTTTGTCTGACGAAGTGTATGAGCACGTCGTTTTTGACGGCGTTCCGCACCACGGGATGGCTACGCACCCGCAGCTGGCGGAGCGCAGCGTCATTATCTCTTCTTTCGGAAAAACCTATCACGTGACCGGCTGGCGGGTGGGTTATTGTGTGGCACCCGCGGCGCTGATGGATGAGATATGCAAAGTCCATCAGTTTTTGATGTTCTCTGCCGATACGCCAATGCAGCACGCCTTTGCAGAGCACATGACCGATCCGCAAACCTGGCTGTCTCTGGCGGCGTTTTATCAGCGCAAACGCGATCTGCTGCAAAGTTTACTGGCCGAGTCTCCCTTTACGCTGCTGCCCAGCAAAGGATCGTTCTTCCTGCTGGCGGATTACAGCGCCTTCAGCAGCGAGCGGGACAGCGACATGGTGCAACGGCTGATCGTCGAGTGCGGCGTTGCCACGATTCCGCTGTCGGCGTTTTACGCCGACGGCACGGACAATAAGTTGATTCGTCTCTCTTTTGCGAAAGATGAGGCGACGTTACGGGCTGGTGCCAGGGCTCTGTGCCGGGTTAAACCACGTTGAGCCTATCCCATCAGGATCTGAGGAGTTTGAGATGAAATTACGCGCGTTAGTTATCGGCATGGGACTGCTGTGTTCGTTTTCGTCCTTCGCGGCCACCGAGCTGCGTTACGGGCTGGAGGCGGAATATCCGCCGTTTGAAAGCCGCAATGCCTCAGGCGAGCTGGAAGGGTTTGACGTAGAGCTGGGAAACGCCATCTGTAAAGCCGCCGCGCTGAAGTGCAGCTGGGTGGAAACCTCGTTTGATGCGCTGATCCCGGGCCTGGTGGCGAAAAAGTTCGACGCCATCAACTCGGCGATGAACATCACCGGGCAGCGCCGCAAGAGTATTGATTTCACCCAGCCAATCTACCGCATTCCCTCCCAGCTGGTAGGCAAAGCCGGCTCGGCGGTAGAGGCCACGCCGGAAGGTCTGAAGGGCAAAACCATCGGCGTTCTTCAGGGTTCCATTCAGGAAACGTACGCCAAAGAGCACTGGGAAAAGCACGGTGTCACCGTGGTGTCTTATAAAGATCAGAACATGGCGTGGGGCGATCTGCTGAATGGCCGCATCGATGCCTCGCTGGTGATGTCCGCGGCCGGGCAGGCAGGTTTCCTCAGCAAGCCGCAGGGTAAAGGGTTTGGCTTTATCGGCAAACCGGTGTCGGACGACACCATCCTCGGCAGTGGTATCGGCTTTGGGCTGCGTAAGGGGGATGAGGCCACCAAAAAGCAGCTTGACGCCGCAATTGATAAAGTACGTGCCGACGGCACGATCGCTAAACTGGCTGATAAGTACTTTCCGGGTATCGATGTCAGCGTAAAATAACCGCCTCGTTTGTCCCGGCTGTCGATGTCCAGCCGGGACACTTTTAATACGCTTCATCCTTCATGCTGCCTCTGTGCTGCCTTCGTCTGCTCACCCCAGTCACTTTCTAAAGTAAGCTCCTGATGATCCACAGACCTGTCGCCTTGATCCAGCATGAATGATTTTGCGTATTTACTGTTTTTTACACCACTTTCAGGCCGTTCTGGTCGACAGAAAATATTTCTCAGTTTGTTCAGATAATCACCCGCCAACAATTGGATTCTTAACCGTTTTTGTTTAGGCTGTGCGTTCTTTCTTGCCGTCATTTCGCCGCGCGCGAAACGCACTCACACGACCATAAGGACGTTTTCTCAGGCATGAATCGCAGACGTTTTCTCAAAGGTTCCCTGGCAATGGCTGCCCTGAGCGGCACTTCTGGCCTTGCTTCTCTGTTTTCCCAGGCGGCGTATGCTGCTGATTCCGACATTGCGGACGGTCAGAGCCATCGCTTTGACTTCACCGTCCTGCAATCCATGGCGCACGATCTGGCGAAAACCCCGTGGGGCGGTGCGCCGAGTCCGCTGCCGGAAACGCTGGCGACCATGACGCCGCAGGCGTACAACGCCATCCGTTACGATGAGAAGCAGTCCCTGTGGAATAATATTGAAGGCCGTCAGCTGGACGCCCAGTTCTTCCATATGGGGATGGGGTTCCGTCGCCGCGTGCGCATGTTCTCGCTGGATCAAAGCACCTCACTGGCGCGTGAGATCCATTTCCGTCCCGAGCTGTTCAGCTACGGCAATACGGGCGTGGACACTAAACAGCTTGAAGGGCAGAGCGATCTCGGGTTTGCCGGATTCCGCGTCTTTAAAGCGCCCGAGCTGGCGCGGCGCGACATCGTTTCGTTCCTGGGCGCAAGCTACTTCCGCGCGGTAGATGATACCTACCAGTACGGCCTTTCCGCGCGCGGTCTGGCGGTAGATACCTTTACCGACACGCCGGAAGAGTTCCCGGACTTCACCTCCTTCTGGTTTGAAACCGTCAAGCCGGGGGATACGACCTTTACCGTTTACGCGCTGCTGGACAGCCCGAGCATTACCGGTGCCTATAAGTTCGTGATCCACTGCGAGAAGAGCCAGGTGATTATGGACGTGGAAAACCATCTTTACGCGCGCAAAGACATCAAGCAGCTCGGCATCGCGCCGATGACCAGCATGTTTAGCTGCGGCAACAACGAACGCCGCATGTGCGACACCATCCATCCGCAGATCCATGACTCGGATCGTCTGGCGATGTGGCGCGGCAACGGCGAGTGGATCTGCCGTCCGCTGAACAACCCGCAAAAACTGCAGTTCAACGCCTTCCAGGATAAAAACCCGAAAGGCTTTGGCCTGCTGCAGCTTGACCGCGACTTCTCCCACTATCAGGACGTGATGGGCTGGTACAACAAGCGCCCGAGCCTGTGGGTGGAGCCGCGCAATAGCTGGGGCAAAGGCTCCATCGCGCTGATGGAGATCCCGACCACCGGTGAAACGCTGGATAACGTGGTCTGCTTCTGGCAGCCGGAAAAAGCGGTAGAAGCGGGAGATGAGCTGAACTACAAATACCGTCTTACCTGGAGCGCGCAGCCTCCGGTGCGCTCGCCGCTGGCGAACGTCTACGCGACCCGCACCGGCATGGGCGGCTTCCCGGAAGGCTGGGCGCCGGGCGAGCACTACCCGAAAGTGTGGGCGCGCCGCTTTGCCATTGATTTCGTCGGTGGCGATCTGAAGGCCGCCGCGCCGAAGGGCATTGAGCCGGTGATTACCCTTTCCAGCGGTGAAGCGAAGCAGGTGGAGATCCTCTACGTCGAGCCGTTCGACGGGTATCGCATTCTGTTTGACTGGTATCCAACCTCTGACGCTACCGAGCCGGTAGATATGCGCCTGTTCCTGCGCTGTCAGGGCGACGCCATCAGCGAAACCTGGCTGTATCAGTACTTCCCGCCAGCGCCGGACAAGCGTAACTACGTTGACGACCGGATCATGCGCTAGCTTTGTGAAACCGTGCCGGGTGGCGCCACGCTTACCCGGCAAGTGAGAGGCCTATGTCTTCAGAAATTATCCCCGTGAACCAGGATATCGAGCTTCGCGCCGTCGAAGAGCGGTATACCGCCGACCTGCACGGCCTCGTTGTCAAAAATAAAATCTGGCTGCAAACCGCCTTCGACTGGGCGCAGCACGTGGGCTCCGAAGAAGATACCCGCCGCAACGTGCAGAGCAACCAGATGCTGCACCAGCGCGGCTACGCCAAAATGTTCCTGATTTTCTTTAAAGACGAGCTGGCCGGCGTGCTGTCGTTCAATGCGATTGAGCCTGCGAACAAAGCCGGGTACATCGGCTACTGGCTCGACGAAGGGCAACAGGGGAAGGGCATTCTCTCTCAGGCGCTACGGGCGTTTATGCGCTATTACGTCGGGCGCGGCGAGATCCGCCGCTTTGTCATCAAGTGCCGGGTAGATAACCTGAGCAGTAACCGCGTGGCCCAGCGCAACGGTTTTGCGCTGGAAGGGTGTCTGCGGGAGGCCGAAATGCTTAACGGCCGCTACGATGACGTAAACCTCTACGCCAGAATTTTTCCCCTATAGCGCCCCCAGCAGGGGCGTTCGGGTGATCCGCGCGCTGCCGTTGATTGCCTTTACTCCCCGAACGTGAATGCTCTCGCCCTCAAACGCTTCGATAACCGCATCGTCTCTTATCTCCACCTGATGCTCGATAAGCACATCGCCGACGATGCGCGCGCGCCCCTGGATCACGACCCTGTCGTCAATCAGGATCGGGCCGCCCCGTAGCCGCGCCTCGCCGCCAATTAACACATGATGCTTAATGACGCAGTTGCCCTCTACGAGGGCGTTTTCCGCTATTTGTGAACTGTAGCGCACGGTGGGGATAGCATCGTCGTCCAGGCCAGCCAGCAGGCGGGCGTTGCCGTACACTTTGGCGCAGTCGCAGACCCAGACGTTATTTATCTCGTTGCCCTCAAGAATGGCGCGATCGAACACCTCGGCACGGTGCTCAACGAAGGCGTGCGTCACCATGGCATCGCCGTAGATTTGCGCCTGATGGACAATCCGCGACTGGCTGACCGTGGCCCTGTCGTAAATTTTGAGGATCTGGTCATGGTCCGGGGTTAGCCCTTTGGCTGCGACGATCGTACTGTTATGCAGTACCCGCGCGTCGCCAGCGATATGGCACTCGCCGCGGACCGTAGACTGCTGAATCGTGACGTTGTCACTTATCACCGCGCCGTGGCTCACCTCTGCGGCATCCAGCCAGCTGTTGCCGCCAACCTGCGCGCGGTGGCTGACGGTGCAGGGCCGTGTGAGGCGGGCGTTACCGGTTATTTGGGCGCCGGCGAACGCTACGCTGTTTTCATCGTAAATCCAGCACGCGCCGTCCTGCGCGAGCGCGCGCTCGTCTTCGACCCATCCGCCTTTTGTCCCGCTGGCAACATCGCTAAAATCGCACACGGCAACGATTTGTCTGAGGGTGGTGGTGCGCGGCGTCGCACCGTCCAGCCAGTGCCAGAGCCGGGTGTCGTCGCTGAGCCGGTATTTTGTCATGGTAGTATCCCTGAGAAGCCCTTCACTAAACGTAGCAAACTTTTGGCTTTTCGAAATGCTGGCGTCTTTGAACGAAACCTCTTAAAATGGCATTTCAAATACATTTTAAACTTTAAAAAAAATGCATAATGAAAACCAACGCGTTCTTAACTTACCCGCGGGCTATTTCGGTATGGTGCTGGGCACCATTGGCATGGGGTTCGCATGGCGTTACGCCAGTACCCTCTGGCCGGTTACGCGGTGGCCGGGGGAGATCCTGGTCGCGCTGGCGGTGACGATCTGGTTCCTGCTGAGCGTAGCGTTTATCGCCCGCGCGGTACGGTTTCCGAAGAGCGTGCTGGCGGAGATGCGCCATCCGGTGATGAGCAGTTTTGTCAGCCTGTTTCCCGCCACAACGATGCTGGTGGCCATCGGCTTTGTACCCTGGTACCGCCCGGTGTCGCTGGGGCTGTTTGGCATGGGGGTGGCGATCCAGCTTTCGTATGCCGCCTGGCAAAGCGCCGGGCTGTGGCGCGGAAAGCATCCGCAGGAGGCCACCACGCCCGGATTGTATCTGCCGACCGTGGCGAACAATTTTATTAGCGCGATGGCCTGCGGCGCGCTGGGTTTTCATGATGCGGGGCTGGTGTTTCTCGGCGCCGGGGTGTTTTCGTGGCTGAGCCTGGAGCCGGTCATCCTGCAGCGCCTGCGCAGCGCAGGAGAACTGCCCGCTGCGCTTCGTACTTCCCTCGGGATCCAGCTTGCGCCCGCGCTGGTGGCCTGTAGCGCCTGGCTTAGCGTTAACGGCGGCGAAGCGGATACCTTTGCGAAAATGCTGTTCGGGTATGGCCTGCTGCAGCTGCTGTTTATGCTGCGTCTGATGCCGTGGTACCTGTCGCAGCCGTTTAACGCCTCGTTCTGGAGCTTCTCGTTCGGCGTGTCGGCGCTGGCGACCACCGGCTTACACCTGGGGCAGAGCAGCCCGTCGGGGTTCTTCCATGCCATTGCCGTTCCGCTGTTTATTTTCACCAACTGCATCATCGCGATGCTGCTGGTCCGTACATTTATCTTGCTGATGCAGGGCAAACTTCTGGTGCGCGCTGATAAAGCACTGCTTATGCAACCTGAGGAAAAATAATGACTGTCGATGAAAACTACTTTACCGAGAAGTATGGTCTGACCCGCACGCACTCGGAGGTGCTTTACAGCGCGGAAATCGTTAAGCCGGGTAAAACGCTCGATCTGGGGTGCGGTAATGGGCGCAACAGCCTGTACCTGGCCGCGAACGGTTATGACGTAACGGCGTGGGATAAAAACCCGATGAGCATCGATAACATCGAGCGCATCAGGGCGGCGGAGGGGATCGCGAACCTGCAAACGGCTATCAGGGATCTGAACAGCCTGAGCTTTGAGGGCGAGTACGATTTTATCCTTTCCACCGTTGTGCTGATGTTCCTTGAGGCGAAAACCATCCCGGGCCTGATCGCCAACATGCAGCGCTGCACTAAGCCGGGCGGCTACAACCTGATTGTTGCCGCGATGGATACGGAAGATTATCCCTGTACCGTTGGCTTCCCGTTTGCGTTCAAAGCCGGTGAGCTGAGCCACTACTACGAAGGCTGGGAGTTGCTCAGGTACAACGAAGAGGTGGGTGAGCTTCACCGCACCGACGCCAACGGCAACCGTATCAAGCTGCGCTTCGCCACTATGCTGGCGCGCAAGCCCGCCTAACGCGCCGCCAGCAGGCAGAGTTGCAGGGCAGTGCGATAGGACGCCTCGAACGACGACAGCGGTAAAAACTCAAACTTCGAGTGGAAGTTATGGGCACCGGTGAAGAAGTTCGGGGTGAGCAAGCCTTTGGCCGACAGGGCTGCGCCATCGGTGCCGCCGCGCATGGGGGTCGGCTTAGGCGCGATCCCGAGCGACGCCATCGCCTCGAACATCAAGTCGATGGCGCGGCGGTCTTCCCCAATGGCATTGCTGATATTGCTGTAGGTATCCTCGATGCTATACTCCACGCCTGCCGTGGGGTATCGTGCGGCAATCTGCGCCGCCACGTCGGCGATCTGCTGCTTGCGGGCGGCAAAACCGTCTTTATCAAAATCGCGGATGTTGGCCTTCAGGATCGCCTCGTTTTGTCCGGCCTGTATGCCGTTAAACCAGACGTACCCCTCGCGGCCCTCGGTGCATTCCGGGGTTTGCCGGCGATCGAAATGGCTGATGTAATCTGTAGCCATCAGAAGCGGATTCACCAGCACCCCTTTGGCTGACATGGGGTGGGCCGTTACGCCGGTAAAGCGAATTTCAGCCGCCGCCGCGTTGAAGTTCTCGTAAACGATCTCCCCCAGCTCGCAGCAGTCGATGGTCCAGGCAAAATCCACGTCGAAGCGTTTCAGATCCAGCGCTTTGGCGCCGCACAGGCCAATCTCCTCGTCGGGAACAAACGCCACCACAATATCGCCGTGCTTATGCTCTACGGTCAGGTTTTCCAGCACCGTCATCACCACGGTCACCGCCGCTTTATTATCTGCGCCTAATACGCTGGTTCCGTCGCTGAAAATAATCTCCTCATTGGGATAAGCCAGAATTTCCGGGTGTTCTTTTACGCGCAGCCAGATCCCTTTCTCTTTATTCAGGCAGAGATCATCGCCCGTAAACGTTAATATTTGTGGATGAATATCCGGTGATAAACCGACGTCTACCGTGTCGATATGGGTAATAAAACCTATCCGCGGCGCGCCGGGGATATTCCCTTTTTTAACGGCGGTTACGGTGGCGAACTCATCAATCACAATATCGTCTAAGCCCAGCTTTTCCAGCTCGTTCGCCAGTTCCCGCGCCATCTCATGCTGGCCCGGCGTGGAGGGCAGCGTTTTTACTTTCGGGTCGCTCTGGCTGGTAATGGCAAGATAGCGAAAAAAACGTTGGGTTAATTGTCTGGAGAGTTCGGAGGCCATAGTGATTCCTTCTGTATTTATTTTTCATGTGTTTGCGCCATCACTTTAATGTTATTTATGGAATGGCAAAAGAAGTAATTAGCCGTCGAATTAAAAAGACAGGAATAAATGATGAAAAGCACATTC
This sequence comes from Enterobacter cloacae complex sp. P40C2, assembly GCF_014930695.1. NCBI lineage: Bacteria > Pseudomonadati > Pseudomonadota > Gammaproteobacteria > Enterobacterales > Enterobacteriaceae > Enterobacter > Enterobacter cloacae complex sp. P40C2. The sequence continues at coordinate 95,100 of NZ_JADBRP010000005.1, forward strand.
ACAATGATAGCGCTGGCGCTTGCTGCGCTGACGGCCAGTTCCACCGTCGCGGCAAAAACGCTGGTGTACTGCTCCGAAGGATCGCCGGAAAACTTCAATCCACAGCTGTATACCTCGGGAACCAGCGTGGATGCCAGCGCCGTGCCGGTGTATAACCGTCTGGTCGATTTTAAACCCGGCACCACCGAGCTGGTGCCGAGCCTGGCCGAAAGCTGGGAGGTGAGCGACGATGGCAAGGTTTACACCTTCCACCTGCGTAAAGGGGTGAAGTTCCACAGCAACAAAGCGTTCACGCCGACGCGCGACTTCAACGCCGACGACGTGATTTTCTCGTTTATGCGCCAGAAGGATGTAAATCATCCTTACCATAACGTCTCTAACGGCAGTTACTCCAACTTCGAAAGCCTGGAGTTTGGCAGCCTGATCGTCGCCATTGATAAAATTGACGACCGCACCGTGCGCTTTACCCTCGCGCACCCGGAAGCGCCGTTTGTCGCCGACCTGGCGTGGTATTTTGCCTCAATTCTTTCGGCGGAATATGCCGACGCCATGCTTAAGGCGGGCACGCCGGAAAAGGTCGATATGCAGCCCATTGGCACCGGTCCGTTTAAGCTTGCGCAATACCAGAAGGACTCACGTATACTCTTTACCGCCTTCCCGGACTACTGGCAGGGGAAATCGAAGCTGGATCGTCTGGTGTTTACCATTACCCCGGACGCCTCGGTACGTTTTGCGAAGGTTGAGAAAAACGAATGCCAGGTTATGCCGTTCCCCAATCCGGCGGACCTGCCGCGCATGAAGGCCAACAAAGACATCAATCTGATGAGCAAGGCCGGGCTGAATACCGGTTTCCTGGCGTTCAATACGCAAAAGCCGCCGCTGGATAACGTAAAGGTGCGACAGGCGCTGGCTATGGCAATTAACAAACCCGCGATAATTGACGCGGTTTTCCACGGCACCGGCACGGCGGCGAAGAACCTGCTGCCGCCGGGCGTCTGGAGCGCCGACGGCGAGCTGAAAGACTACGACTACGATCCAGAAAAAGCCAAAGCCCTGCTGAAGGACGCCGGTTTTGCTAACGGCGTAAGCGTTGACCTGTGGGCGATGCCGGTGCAAAGGCCGTATAACCCGAACGCGAAGCGGATGGCGGAGATGATTCAGGCGGACTGGGCGAGCATTGGCGTGCAGACCAAAATCGTCACCTACGAATGGGGCGAATACCTGAAGCGCGTGAAGGGAGGGGAACATCAGGCCGCGCTGATGGGCTGGACAACCGCCACGGGCGATCCGGATAACTTCTTCGGGCCGCTCTTTACCTGTACCTCTGCCAACGGCGGATCGAATTCGGCCAAATGGTGTTACAAGCCCTTCGATGACCTGATTGCGAAAGCAAAATCGATAACCGATCGAGATGAACGGGTGGTGCTGTACAAACAGGCGCAGCAGATGATGCACGACCAGATGCCTGCGGTGATGATTGCCCACTCGACCATTTTTGAGCCAGTGCGTAAAGAGGTGAGCGGCTATGAAATCGACCCCTTCGGCAAGCACCTTTTCTGGCAGGTAGACATTAAAGAGTAACGTTCATGGCCCGGCTTCTGTCCGGGCTACTTTTTTACGATTTGTGCTGTCTTCGTCATTTTTTGCTACAACGGCTATCTCCCTTTTTTGCTATAACTTCAAGTGCATACTTGCAGATAACCTGGAATACTATCATGCGTACTCACACTCTTTTTAAAGTTGCAGTGCTTTCTGGTCTGTTAGCGCTGGCTGGCTGTTCATCTAAGGTCGCCGCTCCCGAACAGTACTCCGGCTTTTTAAAAGACTATTCAGGCTTGCAGCAGACAACGTCTGCAACGGGTAAACCGACGTTACGCTGGGTTGATCCTTCGTATAACGAAGCCAATTACGACAGCATAATCTGGACGCCGATTACGTATTACCCTACGCCTAAACCGACTACCCAGATTGGGGAAAGAACCCTTGATGAACTGCTAAATTATACCAACACGAAGCTGAAAACGGCGATTGGTACCCGTAAGCCTGTCGTCACAACGCCGGGTAAGCGTAGCCTGATTTTCCGCGGCGCCATCACCGGCGTGAGTTCGCAGAAGGAAGGCCTCCAGTTCTATGAAGTGGTGCCCGTCGCGCTGGTGGTAGCAGGTACGCAGATGGCAACCGGTCACCGCACCATGGATACCCACCTGTTCTTCGAGGGTGAACTGATTGACGCGGCGACCAATAAACCGGTGGTGAAGGTGGTTCGTAAAGGGGAAGGTAAAGAGCTGAATAACGAAAATTCACCTATGACCTTTGCCACGCTGAAGCAGGTTGTGGATGACATGGCGACGGACGCCACCATGTTTGACGTGCATCAGACAGCGAAATAACGAAAATGGCCTGCATCACGCAGGCCGTTTTTTATGCCGTCCGCAGGCGTCTGAACCAGGTTTCCGGCTTAGTAAACATCACCATATTCCCTCCCAGTATCAGCAGCAGGCCCACGATGCCGTTGAGGTGCCACTCGTAACCCTCGTACACCTTCGAAATCGACAGCGCCACCAGCGGGAAAAGCAGGGTGCTGTAGGCGGCTTTGCCGGGGCCAATGCGGCCAACCAGCGTGAAATAGGCCCCGAAGGCAATCACCGATCCGAACAGGGCCAGGTAAAGCAGTGCGCCCATATAGCTCACCGTCCATTCCGGCATGAAGCTGTCGCCTCTGGCGAGGGCGATGACGCCCATGATCGCCGTCCCGTAGAGCATCGCCCAGGCGTTGGTGGTCATGGTTTCGAGCCCGTTTCGCTGATGGCGCATGCTGATCATGTTCCCCAGCGAGAAGCCGTAGGTGCCGAGGGCGGAAAGGCCGATGCCGGTGAGCAACGACGCGCTCCAGCCGCTGGCGAGCAGATCGTTCCAGAACAGGGTAACGATCCCGATAAGCCCCAGCGCGGCCGCCGTCCAGAAGCGAGCCGGAGGGCGCTGCCCGAAGAAAATAAAGCTGTTGATGGCGTTATAGAGCACCGCCATCGAGAAAATCACCGACTCCAGCCCGGTATTGATATGCGCCGCGGCGGCGTAAAAACACCAGAAGTTAAAGCAGAACACGCAGCAGCCCTGGAGCATACAGTAAAGGTGATCCCGCAGCGCCAGCCTGCGCAGGCGGCGAAGGGCGATTAAGACGATCATCATCGTGGCGCAGGCCACTGCGAAGCGCCAGAAAATGGATACCGGTGCCGCCACCGGCCCCTGCTGCAGGAATATGGCGATCCAGGTCGTCCCCCAAATCACGACGACCAGCCCGTAGAGTAATGCGTTCATGGTTTCTCTCTTCTCATACCGCGAAAATGCCAGTGTGGCGAAGAAGAGGGCGCGCGGCTTTCACCGGCTTGCGCCGGACTTGCAAATTCTTGCGCTTTTTTCTCGTCCGAACGCTGGTAACAGGCTGCAACACTTCTTAGACTGACGATCTGATTAATCACCTGTTTACGGCCATGTCTCTCGTTTACGACACCTTTGAAACGTTACGCCAGCAAAATGCGGTGCTGCGGGAAACCGTCGCGCTCAACTCTGGCATTCAACTGGCGGCCTGGTACAACAAGCACGATACGATCACCGTTAAAAGCAACCACCACACCCTCAGCCTGTACGTGGCGGACGGCTATGAAAGCTATCAAAAAACGCCGGGCGGCTGGAAAAACGGCGGCGGCCCGGATCGTTTTTGCCTGATGCCTGAAGAGAGTGAATCCACGTGGGATATTCGTGACGACCTGTCGTTCGTCCATCTCTACTGTACCGACGCGCACCTGCGGGACGTGGGAGAGAAAATCTGGGATAAACGCCCGCTGTCGCTGACGCTGGATGAAAAGATCTTTGGCAGCGATCCGAAAATCACCGCGCTGTATCGCCAGTTCCTGCTTGGCTGCGACTGGCAGCAGAACGCCAATCAGCTCACCCTGAGCACCGCCTCGACCTTATTGCTGACGCACCTGGTTCAGCACTACTCCAGCGTGCAGTGGAAGCTGCCGGCGGTCACCGGGGGGCTGTCGCCGTTTGTGCTGCGCAACGTGCTGGCGTTTATCGAAGAAAATCTTGCGCAGCCCCTGACGCTGGCGGAGCTGGCCGGGCAGGCGGCGCTCAGCGAGTATCACTTCGCAAGGATGTTCCGCCAGTCGATGGGGCTGGCGCCGCATCAGTACGTCATGCAGCGGCGCATGGAGAAAGCCAAAGCGCTGGTGCAGCACACCACCACGCCGCTCACCGACATCGCGCTGGCCTGCGGGTTTAGCTCCGCCAGCCACTTCAGCAACCGCTTTCGCAGCATGACGGGGGTAACGCCCTCGCAGCTACGTGCGGCGAAGGCGTGAGAAGACCGCGTAACAGATCCCGCCCAGCACCAGCCCCCAGAAGGCGGAACCAATTCCCAGGATCGTCACCCCGCTGGCGGTCATCAGGAAGGTGACGATCGCCGCGTCGCGTTCCGCCTCGTGATTCAGCGCCTGATACAAACTGCCGCTGATGGTGCCGAGCAGGGCCAGCCCGGCCAGCGTCTGGATCCAGCCTGGCGGCAGGGCGGCCATCAGCCCGGAAATCGAACCGCCGAACACCCCCGCCAGCAGATAAAACCCGCCTGCGGCAGCCGCCGCCAGCCAGCGTTTACCGGCATCCGGATGGGCGTCCGGGCTCTGGCAGATGGCGGCAGTGATAGCGGCGATGCAGATGGAATAGACGCCGAAGGGGGATAGCAGCAGCGCCAGCCCGCCGGTCGCAATCATCAGCGGTGAGGCCGCCAGCGGATATCCCGACGCCTGCATGGTGGCGAAGCCGGGCGCGTTCTGCGACGCCATCGTCACCAGAAAGAAGGGCAGCCCGATGCCGATCAGGCTGGAGAGCGTGAACGACGGGGCAATAAATTCCGGCATCACCACGGACAGCATCAGCCTGTTAGTGACAACGTCACCTCCCATCCATGCCGCGACGACGCCTGCCAGCAGCGTGGCGACGATGGCGTACCGGGGAGCCACTGCTTTGGCCACCAGCCAGGCCGCCAGCATAGTGCCGCAAAGAACCCAGTTATCTTCAAGGTTGCTGAAGGCCTTAAGGCCAAACTGCAGCAGCACCCCGGCCAGCATAGCGGCGGCAAGAGAGTGCGGGATCAGCTTCATCAGCCGGGCGAACAGGCCGGTTACGCCGCACAGCAGAATAAGCGCATTGGCAAAAATAAAGACGCCGATGGTTTCAGCCAGGGTGATGCCGTGCAGGCTGGTGGCGAGCAGCGCCGCGCCGGGCGTCGACCAGGCGGTAAGCACCGGGGCCTTGTACCACCAGGACAGCGCCAGGGTGCTGATCCCCATGCCCAGCCCCAGGGCGGTCATCCACCCGGCGATTTGCTGCGCGCTGGCGCCGGCCGCGGCGGCGGCCTGCCAGATAATGGCGGCCGAGCTGGCGTAGCCCACCAGGACGGCGACAAAACCGGCAAGGACGGCAGGAAAAAGATGAGTTGTCGATCGCATGGAAACCCCGTCGTGCGTTATAACGTCCGCAGTAAGGTATCACTGTGCGTTATAGCGTACAAGTGGTATGCTTTCCCGCAACGGGAGGAACCATGGATATTACTCAACACCTTGCCACCACGCTGAAAGCGCTGCGACAGGCGCGGGGCTGGAGCCTGTCTAAGCTGGCCGACGAGACCGGCGTGTCGAAAGCGATGCTCGGGCAAATCGAGCGCAACGAGTCCAGCCCGACGGTCTCCACGCTGTGGAAAATCGCCACCGGGCTGAACGTGCCCTTTTCGGCGTTTATCACCCCCGAAAGCGATCCGCAGGCGGTGTTCGATCCGCAGCAGCAGGCGATGGTGGTGAAGCCGCTGTTCCCCTGGGATGACCAGCTCCGGTTCGACCATTTCTCCATCACCCTGTCGCCGGGCGCGCTGAGCGAGTCCGCCCCGCACGAGGCCGGGGTGATTGAGCACGTCGTGGTGATTAGCGGCGAGCTGGAGATGCAAATCGACGATATCTGGCGCACGATTTACGCCGATTCCGGCGTGCGTTTTGCCGGTGATAAACCGCACGCGTACCGCAACAGCAGCGCCCGGACGGTCCATTTTCACTCACTGATCCATTATCCCCGCTAAAGCGTTGCAAAACGGTTTCACTGACACAGACTTCTGACTACAATAGTCGCCATTTTGACCATAACGGATAACGACGACGTATGCGCCTGCACTCCCATCATCTTGAACTGTTAAGCCCGGCCCGCGACGCCGCCATTGCCCGTGAAGCCATTCTTCACGGTGCGGATGCCGTTTACATTGGCGGCCCGGGCTTCGGTGCCCGCCATAACGCCAGCAACAGCCTGCGCGATATTGCCGAGCTGGTACCGTTCGCCCACCGCTTTGGGGCGAAGGTGTTCGTAACCCTGAACACCATACTTCATGATGATGAGCTGGAGCCCGCGCAGCGTCTGATCGCCGATCTCTACCAGACCGGCGTCGACGCCCTGATCGTTCAGGATATGGGTGTTCTGGAGCTGGATATCCCGCCCATCGAGCTGCACGCCAGCACCCAGTGCGATATCCGCACCGTTGAGAAGGCGAAGTTTCTCGCGGACGTCGGGTTTACCCAGATCGTTCTGGCGCGCGAGCTGAACCTGAATCAGATCCGCGATATCCATCAGGCCACCGACGCCACCATCGAATTTTTCATCCACGGCGCGCTGTGCGTGGCCTATTCCGGGCAGTGCAATATCTCTCACGCCCAGACGGGCCGCAGCGCCAACCGCGGTGACTGCTCCCAGGCCTGCCGCCTGCCGTATACACTCAAAGACGATCGGGGCCGGGTGGTGGCGTTCGAAAAGCACCTGCTCTCCATGAAGGACAACGATCAGACGGCTAACCTCGGCGCGCTGATCGATGCCGGGGTGCGCTCCTTCAAGATTGAAGGGCGCTACAAGGACATGAGCTACGTGAAAAACATCACCGCGCACTATCGTCAGATGCTGGATGCCATCATTGAGGATCGCGGTGACCTGGCGCGGGCGTCCGCAGGACGTACCGAGCATTTCTTCGTTCCGTCTACGGATAAAACCTTCCACCGCGGCAGCACGGATTACTTCGTCAACGCGCGCAAGGGGGACATCGGCGCCTTTGATTCACCGAAATTTATCGGTCTGCCGGTAGGGGAAGTGCTGAAAGTCGCAAAAGATCATCTGGACGTTGAGGTTACGGAACCGCTGGCAAACGGCGATGGCCTGAACGTGATGATCAAGCGTGAGGTGGTCGGCTTCCGCGCCAATACGGTGGAGAAAACCGGCGAGAACCGCTACCGCGTATGGCCGAACGAAATGCCTGCCGATCTCTATAAGGCCCGCCCGAATGCGGCCCTTAACCGTAATCTGGATCACAACTGGCAGCAGGCGCTGCTGAAAACGTCCAGCGAGCGCCGCATTGCGGTTGATATTGCGCTGGGGGGCTGGGAAGAGCAGCTGATCCTGACCATGGCCTGTGAAGACGGCATCAGCGTGACGCACACCCTGGACGGCATGTTCGAGGTGGCGAACAACGCGGAAAAGGCGATTAACAACCTGAAGGACGGCGTGGCGAAGCTCGGCCAGACCATCTACTACGCGCGTAACGTTGAGGTTAATCTGCCGGACGCGCTGTTTGTCCCGAACAGCCTGCTGAACCAGTTCCGCCGTGAAACCGCTGAGATGCTGGATGAAGCGCGCCTGGCAAACTATGCTCGCGGCACGCGTAAGGCCGAAGCGGTGCCCGCGCCGGTCTATCCGGATACGCATTTATCCTTCCTGGCGAACGTTTACAACCACAAGGCGCGCGCGTTTTATCACCGTCACGGCGTCCAGCTGATCGATGCCGCCTATGAGGCCCATGAAGAGAAGGGCGATGTGCCGGTGATGATCACCAAGCACTGCCTGCGTTTTGCCTTTAACCTCTGTCCGAAGCAGGCGAAAGGCAATATTAAAAGCTGGAAAGCAACGCCGATGCAGCTGGTTAACGGCGATGAGGTGCTGACGCTGAAGTTCGACTGCCGCCCGTGCGAAATGCACGTTATCGGTAAGATGAAGAACCACATCTTCAAAATGCCGCCGCCGGGCAGCATCGTGGCGTCCGTGAGCCCGGACGATTTGCTGAAAACCCTGCCGAAGCGTAAAGGCAGCTAGCCCGGAAAGTGGGTGTCCGGTTTGCGCGACTTCAGCCAGGAATGGCGTTCGCGCAAACCCTCCGCAGACTCTTCTGCCGCGCTGCGTAACTCGTCGCTGTCGGCTTCGTGACGAAGCTGATGGTCGGCGCTTTTCACGTACAAAAATTCATGCCCTTTATGCCCGGCCATCAGCTGCCCCGAGAACAGGGCGCAGATCACCATCGCCATGCCCAACCCTTTTTTGAACATCCCACATCTCCCGAAAATACGATTCGGCCATCGTAAAGATAATTTCATCAAGTAATTATTCGGATTTTCAAATTTGAGAAAACGGGCTGTCAAAAAGTGTGGCTGTAATAAAATCGGTTTAAGATTAATCTTAAAAGCAATATTGCCGTTGTAAACTCCCATTTCTGGTATCAAAAGAGAAGCTAGATTTAATGAGAAATCATTTACAATAAGATTTTTCTGGCTAAGGATCGGATCTAATAAATGAAAAAAATAATTGTGCTATCACTTCTGGGCGTAGTGGTTGCAGTGGGTGCTGCCGCCAGCCTCTATTCAAACGATGAACCTGAATATATTCAGTCAGCAAAAAGCCGTGTAGGTTCGTATTTAACCAGCGATTACGGACGCGTCGAATGTAATAGCACGCAGGTTGGTGAAGGCCGCTGGGAGCTGGGCTGCATCAATAAGGCGAGGGGTAAGACCTTCCAGTTTGCGGTTTATCCATCCGAGCAGGCGCCGTACGGTGTCTCACGCGCATTTTATCTCGAAGCCATTAATGACGATGCCCGACAGAGCGCAGAGCAGGGGCTGATGCGTTATCTACAAATTAATACCAAAGCGGGTTAATCGGTCCGTTTATGCTTTGTTGAAACTCAGCGTGGTAGATTACAGGCGATCCACATCCGGTATGGAATACCGGTGCGTAGATACCAAAATACAAATCTATCCATGCAAGCATTTACCGCCAGAATATGGCGGTTTTTTTTTGCCCTGTTATCGGGTCGGCTGTAAAAACTGCTTACGATATTGCGCCGGAGAAAGAGCGTATTGCTGGCGGAAATGGTGACGCAGCGTGGCGCCCTGGCCAAAACCCGTTTGTTCAGCAATGGCGTCGATGCCGAGCCGGCTATTTTCCAGATAATCTCGCGCGCGCTGCAGCCGGGCGTTCAACAGCCAGCGCGCGGGCGTTGTGCCGGTGGCATCCTGAAAACGGCGCAAAAAGGTGCGCTGGCTCATGCCCACCCGCCGGGACAGGGACTCGACGGTATGCCCAACGGCCAGATGCTGGTGCAGATAATCAAACAGCTGGCCCAGCCGCTGGCTTTCGCGCAGCTGCGCCACCGGTCGGCTGAGCTGCTGGGTTTGCGAGCCGTCCCGATGGGGCGGGATCACCAGCCTGCGCGCCACGCGGTTTGCCGCCTCGATGCCATAGTCCCGGCGCACCACGTGCAGGCACAGGTCGATTCCGGCTGCGCTGCCCGCGGAGGTCAGAATATCGCCCTCGTCCTGATACAGCACATCCTCCACCACGGTGATGGCGGGATAGCGTGTTTTAAGCGCCTCCGTGTAGCGCCAGTGGGTGGTGGCCTTCCGCCCGTTCAGCAGGCCCGAGGCCGCCAGAACAAACACGCCAGAGCAGATGGAGAGCAGCCGACAGCCGCGGCCGTGCGCCTCGCGCAACGCCTGGCGGAGCGCCTCGGGCACAGGCTCGTCCATCCCGCGCCAGCCGGGCACGACTATTAAATCTGCCGTCTCCAGCAAACGCAGATCGCCATCGGCAAGCATACGGATCCCGCCGGTTGCCCGAAGTTCACCTTCATCCACGCCCGCTACGGCGAACCGATACCACGCTTCGCCCATCTCCGGGCGCGGCAGGCCGAAGATTTCTACCGCCACGCCAAACTCGAAGGTACATAAACCGTCGTACGCCAGCACCACCGCGCGCGGGCGCGCGTGTCTTAAGTTTGTCATCTTTTTGCTGTTTTCTGGCATAGGCGGGCGCATTCACGGGCTGAATTTACGAATAGAGTAGTGTTAACACAAACGCCACAAATGAGGAAGATTCATGAGCTACGTTACTGAATTTCCGGCGGCAGAGCCGCAGGAAGCCGCAGGACATTTTCTGCGCCGTCTGAGCGTTGAGACGGACTGCGCCGACGTGCATCACGCCCTGTCCAGCGGTGAACAGGACTTTGTTCTGCTCCACGTCGTCGGAACGCCCGAGCAGTTTGCCAGGCGCCATCTGCCCGGCGCGCTGCATTTGCCGTGGAGCCAGATCGACGCCGGGCGGATGAAGGCGTGGCCGGAGGGAACGCTGTTTGTCGTGTACTGTGCCGGGCCGCACTGCAACGGGGCGGACAGGGCGGCGCTGAAGCTTGCGCGCCTCGGCCTGCCGGTCAAGATTATGCTCGGAGGCATTACCGGCTGGGAGGACGAGCGGTTCGCGTTTGCAGGATCCTCATCGCCCGCGCAGCGATCGTGAATTTTTTTCAACACAGATGAAATTTTCTCGTTTGTCGGCAGGGAGCCGGTATGACATCTTTTCAGGACGTTTAGACATCCAGAAGTCTAAAGCTTCAAGAGATGAATTATCACTGTTGGCAATTAACGCCGGCAGACAGAGGAGATTTCCATGCAGCGACACCACGCCCCGTACCGCGCCGATGTAGTCGGCAGTTTTTTACGCCCGGACACCATCAAGCAAGCACGACTGAAGTTTGCCAGCGGTGAAATTGATGCCGGCCAGCTTCGCGCCGTCGAGGACGAGGCTATTCGCCAGGTCGTCGAGCAGCAGTGCGCCTGCGGCCTGCACGTGGTGACCGACGGGGAGTTCCGCCGCGCCTGGTGGCACTTTGACTTTTTTGACGGGCTGCAGGGCGTAGAGCGTTACGATTCGCAGCAGGGGATCCAGTTCAACGGGGTTCAGACTAAAGCTCACGGCGTGCGCGTCACGGGCAAGCTGGGCTTCGGCGATCACCCTATGCTGGAGGATTTTCGCTACCTGAAGAGCATCAGCGGTGACGCGCAGCCGAAGATGACCATTCCAAGCCCGAGCGTGCTGCACTTCCGCGGCGGCCGCAAGGACATCGATGCCACGGTCTACCCGGATCTGGACGTTTATTTTGACGATCTGGCAGCCACCTGGCGCGACGCCATCCGCGCGTTTTACGACGCGGGCTGCCGCTACCTGCAGCTGGATGATACCGTCTGGGCCTACCTGTGCTCGGAAGAGCAGCGACGTCAGATCCGCGAGCGGGGCGACGATGCGGACGAGCTGGCAAAAACCTACGCCCGCGTGCTGAACAAAGCGCTGGAAGGCAAGCCGGACGACCTCACCGTCGGGCTGCACGTCTGCCGCGGCAACTTCCGCTCCACCTGGATTTCTGAGGGCGGCTACGAGCCGGTGGCGGAGGTGCTGTTCGGCACGGTTAACGTCGATGCCTTCTTCCTGGAGTACGACAACGACCGCAGCGGAGATTTCGCGCCGCTGCGCTTTGTGCGCCCGGGTAAACAGCAGGTGGTTCTGGGGCTGATCACCACCAAGCACGGCGAGCTGGAGAACCCGGAAGGGGTGAAGGCGCGCCTGGAAGAGGCCGCGCGGTACGTGGCGAAAGAGCAGATTTGCCTCAGCCCGCAGTGCGGTTTTGCCTCCACGGAGGAAGGTAACAGCCTGAGCGAAGCCCAGCAGTGGGATAAAGTTCGCCTGGTTACGAAAATCGCCAGCGACGTCTGGTAACGCCGTTCACGGCGCTGCATTATTCCGGTGCAGCGCTGTTCCATTCTGAGTCGTTCCCCACATCTCTTCTCTGCGCTCTCCGTAAAATCCGGCCTCTGCAACCTGGCACTCTTTTTGCTCTCCTGAAGCTGACGTTACTTTTTTCTGCGTCCATGCGGTAACGGACGTCTTCGCACAGCTTTCTTTTCAGGAGTGACAATATGCACCGTCGTACCTTTATAAAAACTTTTGCCTTGTCCGCGTCCGTCGTCGCCATGGGAATGAGTTTTGGCGTACGGGCCGCAGAGACCATTAAAGTCGGGATTATGCACTCCCTGTCCGGCACGATGGCCATTTCAGAAACGCCCCTGAAGGATGTCGCCCTGATGACCATCGACGAAATCAACGCTAAGGGCGGCGTGCTCGGGAAAAAGCTGGAGCCGGTGGTGGTTGACCCGGCGTCTAACTGGCCGCTGTTTGCCGAGAAAGCCCGCCAGCTTTTGAGCCAGGATAAGGTCGCCGTGGTGCTTGGCTGCTGGACGTCCGTGTCGCGTAAGTCGGTTCTGCCGGTGTTTGAGGAGCTGAACGGGCTGCTGTTTTATCCGGTGCAGTACGAAGGTGAAGAGATGTCACCTAACGTCTTCTATACCGGCGCGGCGCCTAACCAGCAGGCGATCCCGGCGGTGGAGTACCTGATGAGCGAAGACGGCGGCGGCGCGAAACGCTTCTACCTGCTGGGGACGGACTACGTTTATCCGCGCACCACCAATAAGATCCTGCGCGCCTTCCTGCACTCGAAGGGCGTGGAGGATAAGGACATTGAAGAGGTCTACACCCCGTTCGGCCACAGCGACTACCAGACCATCGTTGCCAGCATCAAGAAATTCTCCGCGGGCGGGAAAACGGCGGTGGTTTCAACCATCAACGGCGATTCCAACGTGCCGTTCTATAAGGAGCTGGCCAACCAGGGGCTGAAGGCGACGGACGTGCCGGTGGTGGCCTTCTCGGTGGGCGAGGAGGAGCTGCGCGGCATTGATACCAAACCGCTGGTGGGTAACCTGGCGGCGTGGAACTACTTTGAGTCCGTAGACAACCCGACCAACCAGACTTTCGTGGCGGCCTACAGGGCCTACGCGAAAGCCCATAAGCTGCCGAATGCCGATACCGTCGTCACTAACGATCCGATGGAAGCGACCTACGTAGGGCTTCACATGTGGGCGCAGGCGGTTGAGAAAGCGGGAACGACCGACGTGGACAAGGTGCGAGCGGCCATGGCGGGCCAGACGTTCAGCGCGCCGTCCGGCTTCACGTTGACCATGGATGCCACTAACCACCACCTGCACAAGCCGGTGATGATTGGCGAAATCGAAGGCAACGGCCAGTTTAACGTCGTCTGGCAGACCGAACAGCCGGTCCGCGCTCAGCCCTGGAGCCCCTTCATCGCCGGGAATGACAAAAAGCCAGACCAGCCGATGAAAACCGCCAGCAACTAAGCCGGTGCGCCAGGGAGAAATGCCATGAACGCGATGCGCATGATGATAGCGATAGTGTGGCTTGCCGGACTGCTGCCAGGGATGGCTGCGGCAACGGATGCCGATGATTTCGTTGCCGCAAACCGCAGCCAGCAGGCCGCCATGCTCGCCCGGTGGGCAACCGCGCCGGAACCTGCCCGTTTGCCGCTGCTTGCGGCGCTGCAAAAAGAGAACCTGTTCACCGACAGCCGAAAGCATGCCTTTGCGCGCATCGACGGCGAGCTGACAGGGCTTGGGGCATCACAAACCGCCGAAGGGGCCACCAAAGCCGTGCGCCTGACCAACAGGCTGCGATTGTTAGCCGCTACGGCGCTGGCGACGCATCAGCTTGTAAGTGACAGCGTCACGGAAAGGCGCGCGGCCGCGAGGCAGCTCCAGCGCGGCGCGCAGCCGGACATGCTCGATTTTCTGCAACGGCGGGCCAGCAGCGAAACGGACGAAGTTACCCGGCAGTCGCTGAGGCTGGCCCTGGCGAATCTCCAGCTGGCGAGTCCGCAGGCTGAAACGAGGCTGAGGGCGGTTGAGCTGCTGGGCGAGTCCGACGATCCGGACGTGCAGGCCGCGCTGGCGCCGTTTACCCAGGCGCAAGCCGAGCCGGATGCGCGGGTGCGCGCCGCGGCTGCCGGGAGCCTGGAGCGTATTCAGCACCGCCTGATGTGGGGCGAGCTGCTGGGGCAGGCGTTTATGGGCCTGTCGTTGGGGTCGGTGCTGCTGCTGGCGGCGCTCGGGCTTGCCATCACCTATGGCCTGCTGGGCGTGATCAACATGGCGCACGGCGAGATGCTGATGCTCGGGGCGTATGCCACCTGGATGGTGCAGCAGCTGATGGCGCAGTGGATGCCACAGTATCTGCCGATGTATCCGCTGGTGGCGCTGCCGGTGGCGTTTTTCCTGACGGCCGGTATCGGGATGGTGCTGGAGCGCACGGTGATCCGCCACCTGTATGGCCGCCCGCTGGAAACCCTGCTCGCCACCTGGGGGATCAGCCTGATGCTCATCCAGCTGGTGCGCATGACCTTTGGCGCACAAAACCTCGAGGTGGCAAACCCGGCCTGGCTTTCCGGCGGCGTGCAGGTTTTTGCCAACCTGACGCTGCCGTGGAACCGCATTGTGGTGCTCGGCTTTGTGCTGCTGGTGCTGTTCTTCACCTGGCTGATTCTGAACAAAACGCGTCTTGGCCTGAACGTGCGGGCCGTGACGCAAAACCGCAGCATGGCGGCCTGCTGCGGCGTGCCGACCGGGCGTGTGGATATGCTGGCCTTTGGCCTTGGCTCCGGCATTGCCGGGCTGGGCGGCGTGGCGTTATCCCAGCTGGGGAACGTGGGGCCTGAGCTGGGCCAGGGGTACATCATCGATTCGTTCCTGGTGGTGGTGCTGGGCGGCGTCGGCCAGCTGGCCGGTAGCGTGGCGGCGGCCTTTGGCCTTGGGATCTTCAATAAAATTCTTGAGCCGCAGATGGGTGCGGTGCTGGGCAAAATCGTGATTCTGGTGGCGATTATTCTGTTTATCCAGAAACGTCCGCAGGGGTTATTCGCGCTTAAAGGGAGGGTGACAGACTGATGAGCCAGCCGCTGACCTTAACGCTGGCGCGCCGCGCGCCGCGTACCACTCAAATCGTCGGCAGCCTGCTGGCTGCGGCGCTGCTGGTGCTGCCGTTTCTCGCGCTGCTGCCCGCCGCGCATCCGCTGGCGATCTCCACGTGGATGCTGACCCTCATCGGCAAGATCCTCTGCTACGCGGTGGTTGCCGTGGCGCTCGACCTGGTGTGGGGCTATGCCGGGATGCTCTCGCTGGGGCACGGCTTATTTTTCGCGCTGGGCGGCTATGCGATGGGGATGTACCTGATGCGTCAGGCGGCAGGGGACGGTCTGCCCGCGTTTATGTCGTTTCTCTCCTGGAGCGAGCTGCCCTGGTTCTGGTGGGGAACGCAGCATTTTGCCTGGGCGCTGGTCCTGATCGTGACGGTCCCCGGCCTGCTGGCGCTGGTCTTCGGCTGGTTTGCCTTCCGCTCGAAGATCAAAGGGGTCTATTTCTCCATCATGACCCAGGCGCTGACCTATGCGGGCATGCTGCTGTTCTTTCGCAACGAAACCGGCTTTGGCGGCAACAACGGCTTTACCGGCTTTACCACGCTGCTCGGGTTTTCCGTTACGGCGACCACCACGCGGATCGCGCTGTTCCTCGCGACGGTATTGCTGCTGATGCTGGCGCTGGGCACAGGCTATGCGCTGGCGAAGAGCAAATTTGGCCGCATCCTGACCGCGGTGCGCGATGCGGAAAACCGTCTGACCTTTTGCGGCTACGATCCGCGCGGGTTCAGGCTGCTGGTATGGACGCTCTCTGCCGTGCTGTGCGGCCTGGCGGGGGCGCTGTACGTTCCGCAGGTGGGCATTATCAACCCGGGAGAAATGTCGCCAACGAACTCGATTGAAGCGGCCATCTGGGTGGCGCTGGGCGGGCGCGGCACGCTGGTGGGCCCGGTGATTGGCGCGGCGCTGGTTAACGGCGCGAAGAGCGTCTTTACCGTGGCGATGCCGGAGTACTGGCAGCTGTTTCTGGGGCTGATTTTCATCGCCGTCACGCTGTTCTTGCCGCGCGGCGTATACGGCCTGTTTCGTAAGGGGGAGAAATAATGCAGCCTTCAGAAGGGCTTTTTACCCGTCAGCTACCCGGGGATCGTTACCGCGAGCAGACCGATCCGGTATTGCAGCTCGAGGCCATCAGCGTCAGCTTCGACGGCTTTCAGGCGCTGACCGACCTCTCGCTGAACATCGGCGTGGGCGAGTTACGCTGCGTGATTGGGCCTAACGGCGCGGGCAAAACCACGCTGATGGACGTGATTACCGGCAAAACGCGGCCAAAAAGCGGAAAAGCCATTTACGATCAGTCTGTTGACCTGACCGCGCTTGAGCCAGCGGCCATTGCCCGCCGGGGAATTGGCCGTAAGTTTCAAAAACCGACGGTCTTTGAGGCGCTGACGGTATGGGAAAATCTTGAAATCGCCATGAAGGCCGACCGGTCCGTCTGGGCGAGCCTGCGGGCCACCCTCAGCGGCGAGCAGCGCGACCGCATTGACGAGATGCTGGTATTGCTGCGGCTTGGCAGCGAGCGCGACCGTCGCGCCGGGCTGCTTTCCCACGGGCAGAAGCAGTTTCTGGAGATCGGCATGCTGCTGGTGCAGGATCCGCATCTGCTGCTGCTGGACGAGCCCGCCGCGGGGATGACCGATGCGGAAACGGAATACACCGCCGAGCTGTTCCGTACCCTGGCAGGCAGGCATTCCCTGATGGTGGTTGAGCACGATATGGGGTTTGTCGAAACCATCGCCGATCGCGTCACGGTGCTGCATCAGGGACGCGTGCTGGCGGAAGGTTCGCTTCGCGAAGTGCAGGCCAACGAGCAGGTGATTGACGTCTATCTGGGACGCTAAGGAGAGGTCATGTTGCAGGTTAACGAACTGAATCAGTACTACGGTGGAAGCCATATTCTGCGCGGGGTGAGCTTTGAGGCCGTGACCGGGGAAATCACCTGTCTGCTGGGGCGCAACGGGGTGGGTAAAACCACGCTGCTGAAGTGTCTGATGGGGCTGATCCCGGTGAAAACCGGGGAGGTGGTCTGGCAGGGGAAAACCATCACCCACAGTAAGCCGCACCAGCGGGTGCAGTCCGGCGTGGCGTATGTTCCGCAGGGGCGCGAGATTTTCCCGCGTCTGACCGTTGAGGAAAACCTGCTGATGGGGCTGTCGCGCTTTTCCGCGCGTAACGCGAAAGGCGTGCCGGAGGAGATCTGGCAGCTTTTCCCGGTGCTGAAGGAGATGAAGCACCGTCGCGGCGGCGATCTTTCCGGCGGCCAGCAGCAGCAGCTGGCGATTGGGCGCGCGCTGGCAAGCCGACCGCGGCTGCTGATTCTGGATGAACCCACCGAGGGCATTCAGCCATCGGTGATTAAGGAGATTGGGCAGGTGATCCGCAGCCTCGCCAGCCGGGGAGATATGGCGATCCTGCTGGTCGAGCAGTTTTACGATTTTGCCGCGGAGCTGGCCGACAGCTATCTGGTGATGTCGCGCGGCAGTATCGTCCAGCACGGGCGCGGGGAAAATATGGAGCTTGAGGGCGTTCGCGGACTGGTTGCGATCTGAAATGTTATACTATAACATCCTCATTCTTATAACACGGAATGAGGGTTTTGCTTTGGCTGCACATGCTGGAAAAATTGCGCTGGCTCTGGGAACGCTGCTGGTCAGCGGCTCGCTTTTTGCCCACTCGCACGGTCATCAGATGACCGAGGCGGAACAGAAGGCGGCAAACGGCGTCTTTGAGGATAAAGACGTCAGGGACAGAAAGCTGTCTGACTGGGACGGGACCTGGCAGTCGGTTTATCCGTTCCTGCTCGACGGCTCGCTGGATCCGGTTTTCAAAAAGAAAGCCCGGAAGGGCGAGAAGTCCGCTGATGAGATAAAAGCCTACTACCGCACGGGCTACGCCACGGACGTGGACTCCATCGGCATTGAAAACAACGTGATGGAGTTTCATAGGGGCAGCACGGTGAGCAGCTGCCGCTACGACTACAGCGGCTACAAAATTCTGACCTACGCCTCCGGCAAAAAAGGCGTGCGCTACCTGTTTGAGTGCAAGGATAAGGCGAGCCAGGCCCCGAAGTTCGTGCAGTTCAGCGACCATATCATCGGGCCGAAACCCTCTTCACACTTCCATATCTTTATGGGCAATACCTCTCACGAGGCGCTGCTGAAAGAGATGGATAACTGGCCGACCTACTACCCGAACGAGATGTACAAAGAGCAGGTGGTGGAGGAGATGTTACACCACTAACCGCGAGTGCCGGGTAGCGGCTATGCCTTACCCGGCCTGCCGCGCCTACGCGACCCTGGGCGCTTCGCACCACGCCCCGACGCGCATCCCGCGCAAAATCATCAGCCATGCCGCGATAATGGCGGCCATCATTATGACAAACAGCGACCAGTGCGGCAGACGGGTGAGGATAATCCCGGTAATCATCGGGTTCGCCGCCGCGCCCAGCCAGCCCAGCGCCTGCGCGGAGAAGTAGCTCGCCTTCATGCCCGGCGGGGCGATATTGTCGATCAGCATATATTCGCCCGGCGCGTAGATAACTTCACCCAGCGTAAAGATAGCCGCGGCGATACCCCAGTAGATCAGGTTCTCCCCGGAGAGCATAAACCCGCCCAGCCCGAGGATAAAAAAGAGCGTTGCGACAGTCATTAACGGACGAATGTTGCTGGCGGTGATCCTGCGCCCAAGCGCGTATTGCAGGGTCACCACCACCGCTGCGTTGACGGGCAGCACTACGGCTACCACCTTTTCGGCAAAATCGCCGTCCGCGTGCGCGGCCAGAACATACTGCGAAATACAGCTGGCGAAGGAGCCGCCGACGTAGGAGGCCAGCAGGCCGGAGAGGGTATACCAGAGCAGCGCCCGGTCTTTCAGCAGCACCGACGGCTGCCACGGCGCCTTTTCCTCCACGCTGTCTGACGCCACGCTTTTCTGCACGAAGAAATGGATAAACCCGAGCGGCAGCGCAGCGCAAAACGCCGCCAGCCAGAACGGCAGGTGCAGGCTGTACATCACCAGCAGGGTGCCAACCGGCGGCCCGATGGTCCAGCCGATATTCAGGAAGCTGTAGTTGAGCGAGAATACGCGCGCCTTTTCGCTCGACGTCAGCACGTCAGCAAACCACGCCTTCAGCACCGTAGAGAACACGGAATAGGCGCAGTTAATCAGGGCAAAGAACAGCACCACCAGCGTGACGTTATTCACCAGCGGAATGGCCACAAATCCGGCGATAAAGGCCACGATGGCGATCAGCATGTAGCGCTTTTTGTCGAACCTGTCGGCCAGGATGCCAAATCCCAGGCTGAACACCACGCCAATGGTCAACGCCACGGTAAGGGCATAGCCAATATTCTCCACGCTCATGCCGTACACGCGCGTGAGGTAAATGGTCATAAAGGGCAACGTTGCCCCGCGGCCAATTGTTAATAACAATGACGATGCCAGCAGCGCTGCGGTTGAGCGCCTGATTGATGGTTTCATTTTCCTGCCCGACAAATGCTTATGCTTTTATTGTTGTGTTCTGACAGGATTATCACGGGATTGGGAGCTTGTATAGCACCCAATTTATCCGCAAGTGCTTCTTGCCGGTACCAGAATTAACGTCTTTTCGCTGCGCTATTTTTTCTGTTACCTTGAAGTGTTTACAAAAATTTAATATTTCAGGGGCGGATGATGACGCGCAAAGACGGGCTGTTGGCGTTGCTGGTTGTGGTGGTGTGGGGACTCAATTTTGTGGTCATCAAAATGGGGCTGCACAATATGCCGCCGCTGATGCTTGCCGGCCTGCGCTTTCTGCTGGTGGCGTTTCCGGCGCTGCTGTTCGTTGCCCGCCCGAAAATCCCGCTCAGGCTTCTGCTGGGTTACGGCCTCACCATCAGCTTCGGTCAGTTTGCGTTCCTTTTCTGCGCCATTAAATTCGGCATGCCTGCGGGCCTGGCCTCGCTGGTGCTCCAGGCGCAGGCGTTTTTTACCATCATCCTCGGCGCGTTTGTCTTTGGCGAACGCCTGCAGGGTAAGCAGCTGGCGGGCATTAGCCTGGCGGTGTTTGGCGTGCTGGTGCTGATTGAGGCCAGCCTTAACGGCCAGCACGTGGCCCTGCTGGGCTTTATGCTGACCCTGGCGGCGGGGCTGAGCTGGGCGTGCGGCAATATCTTCAACAAGCTGATCATGCAGCACGAGGCGCGCCCGGGGGTGATGTCGCTGGTGGTCTGGAGCGCGCTCATCCCGATTGTGCCGTTTATGGCCGCGTCGTTTATCCTGGACGGGCCAGAGACGATGCTGAAAAGCCTGCTGGAGATCGACCTGACGACCATTTTATCGCTGGTCTATCTGGCGTTTGTCGCCTCCATCATCGGCTACGGCATCTGGGGGGCGCTGCTTGGCCGCTATGAAACCTGGCGCGTGGCGCCGTTATCGCTGCTGGTACCGGTAGTCGGGCTTGCCAGCGCCGCGCTTTTGCTGGATGAAACGCTCAGCGGGCTGCAGCTGGCGGGTGCGGGGCTGATTATGGCCGGGCTGTATATCAACGTTTTTGGTCTGCGGGTGCGTCGGGCTTCGCGGGTGCGGGGCTAAGGCAAAAAAAAGCCCCGCATCGGCGGGGCAAAAACGAATCACAGGTCGTGGTTGTAATACGGCACGCCCAGTTCGTCGGATTTGTCGCTGCCAGCGCCCATGTGGTTAAAGTCATAGGGTGACTGGCCTTGTGCGGACGGCATAATCAGCGTGTCTCGATTATTTTGCTGCGCCGCACTGGGGGTTTGCTCCGCGAAGCTCTGGCCGGAGACCAGCACCAGCAGGGTGAGGGCGGCGGAGGCGATGAATTTCATGATTTCCTCGGTTACGTCTTTACAGGCGAAAATTAACTGCAATGTTTTAGCGGATACAGATAACGGGACTCACCCGGCATGCTGGTAATACGGTACTTATGAGGCGGCACGTCGAAGTAGTTCTTGAACGTACGCGTCAGGGTTTGCTGCGATTCAAAGCCATAACGTTCCGCCAGATAAAGGATCGGCTCATTGCTTTCTTTCAGTTTCTGGGCAATTTCCGTCAGCTTGCGGCTGCGAATATATTGACCTAATGAATGACCGGTCTCTTTTTTGAACATCCGTTGCAGGTGCCATTTTGAGTAACCTGAACGCTCGGACACCTTTTCAAGGGAGAGCGGGGATTCCAGGTTATCTTCGATCCAGTCCAAAATGCTATGAATGGTGATAGCGTCAGTATTGCGTCTGGACATCGTCATACCTCTTTTTTTTTGTTTACGGCAGTATTTTCTTGAGTAAAAGCTCAAGCGTTGCCACTTCATCTGCCGTTAAGTTTTTTGTCAGTTCCTGGTGCAGTGTTTGTCCTACTAGCTGATGACATTGCTCACACATGGCCGCGCCGTCGCTGGTCAGTTTCACCAGCACACCGCGTTTGTCATTCGGGTTAGGGCTTCGTTCGACCCATCCTTTGCAGACGAGCCGATCCAGCATGCGGGTTAACGCACCCAGATCCACAGAGAGCACCTTTTTCAGCTCAACCGGCGTGATACACACTTCGCAGCGAATGGAACACAGCACTTTGAACTGTGTTGCGGTGATATCCAGCGGTGACAGGTAGTCATTGAGCAGGCGATCTTTTTTCTGATTAACCATATGAATAAGACGACCCAGTGGGATTATGTCGTTAAAGAGATCACTGGTGCTTTTCACAATGGTTGCCCTGGCAAGTAGTTTAGTCACGGCAGATATTATTGCTCAGGCAAGTATAAGTCAACTGAATGGATTGCCCGATGCCACGAATTGCTAAAACGCTTCGGGCACTTTTTCTGTGCGCTTTTAAATCATATATATAGCCTGTGGTTATTGGTTGCGCGGGAAAACAATGGTTACGTCGTGCGAATAGCTCAGGACGAGGTTTTCCCCCTATAATTGCGGAGTTGATTAAGGATAAGGGCAGCGATGCATTATGTTGGATTTGATTAAAGCAATTGGTCTTGGGCTGGTGGTATTGCTGCCGCTGGCAAACCCGTTAACCACGGTGGCGCTCTTTCTGGGCCTGGCGGGGAACATGAACAGCGCGGAGCGCAACCAGCAGTCGAGGATGGCGGCCGTGTACGTTTTTGCCATCATGATGGTGGCCTATTACGCCGGGCAGCTGGTCATGAATACCTTTGGTATTTCCATCCCCGGGTTGCGGATAGCGGGTGGGCTGATTGTGGCCTTTATCGGTTTCCGGATGCTGTTCCCGGCGCAAAAAGCGCATGAATCGCCGGAAGCCAGGAGTAAATCCGAGGAGCTTGAAAGCGAACCGAGCGCCAACATCGCCTTTGTGCCGTTAGCCATGCCGAGCACGGCTGGCCCGGGGACGATTGCGATGATCATCAGCTCCGCCTCAACGGTGCGCGACGGCTCAACCTTCCCGGACTGGGTTATCACCGTTGCACCGCCGATCATTTTCGCACTGATCGCGGTTATCGTCTGGGGATCGCTGCGCAGCTCCGGGGCCATTATGCGCTGGGTAGGCAAGGGCGGTATTGAGGCCATCTCCCGCCTGATGGGCTTCCTGCTGGTGTGTATGGGCGTGCAGTTTATTATTAACGGCGTGCTGGAGATTATTAAGACCTATCACTGATGCTGTTGCCGGGTAAGGCGAAGCCGCCACCCGGCACGTCAAACTTAACCGTGGCCGGTCTGTTCTTCCATCGCGACCGGCCATTTACGGAAGATAAGCACCGACCAGACGAGCGCAATCAGCGCCGGGATGGCGCCAAGGTAGCCAATGGCCGACATCGACACGTGCAGGCTGATCTGATTCCCCACCAGCGCACCGGCACCAATTCCCAGATTAAAAATTCCCGAGAACAGCGACATCGCCACGTCCGTTGCGTCCGGCGCCAGCGCCAGCACCTTCACCTGCATCCCCAGCCCGATAATCATGATCGCCACGCCCCAGAACAGGCTGAGGATCGCCAGATGACTTTCGCTGCCCGCCGCAGGCATCAGCAGCAGCAGACACGCCAGCAGCAGGCCAATCGCGCTGCTCACCAGGGCAGAAGCGTGCTGGTTGCCGAGCTTGCCGAACAGGATGCTGCCGATAATGCCCGCGCCGCCCAGCAGCAGCAGGAGAACGGTGGCGAAATTCGCGCTAAAGCCCGCTACAACCTGTACGAACGGTTCGATATAGCTGTAAGCCGTGTAATGGGCGGTCACCACGATGACGGTCAGCAGATAGATGCTCATCAGGGCCGGGCGACGAACCAGCAGCGGCAGGCTTTTTAGCGAGCCGGAGTGTTCGCTCGGCAGCGCGGGCAGCAGCTTAATGAGGCACACCAGCGTAACCAGCGCCCCCATGCCGATGGCAAAGAAGGTGGTGCGCCAGCCGAAATACTGCCCCACGATGCGTCCTATCGGCAGGCCCAGCACCATCGCCAGCGCCGTGCCGGTGGCGATCAGGCTCAGCGCCTGGGCGCGTTTCCCCGCCGGGGCCAGACGAATGGCGAGCGACGCGGTGATCGACCAGAAAATGGCATGGGCAAACGCAATGCCCACGCGGCTAATAACCAGCACCGTAAAGTTCCAGGCCATATACGACAGCACGTGGCTGGCAATAAACACCACAAACAGCCCAATCAGCAGCCTGCGCCGTTCCATCTGGCTGGTCAGCAGCATAAACGGCAGAGACATCAGCGCCACTACCCAGGCGTAGATGGTTAACATAATGCCCACCTGCGCCGTTTCCATGTTGAAGCTGGCTGCAATGTCGGACAGCAGCCCAACCGGAACAAATTCCGTAGTGTTGAAAATGAACGCCGCGATGGCGAGCGTGACCACGCGCAGCCACGCGACCCTGCGGGAAACCGTGTGTGTTGTCATAGGGATATCTGGGATTCGTTGCCTGAAAGATGAGGAGACGATCTTAAGGCCTTAAACGGCGAAAACTCAACCGTTATGTGATGCAAATCACAAAATTTACCTTCATGCAGCGGTAGCGAAGGCGGGTGTTTTCCCTGAAGATAAAGGATACACAGCAAAAACAGGCGGCAGGACAATGCAGGAGATTGATTTTTATCTGGTGGATGCCTTCAGCGAGTCCTCCTTTGGCGGCAACCCGGCGGCGGTCTGTCCGCTTGACGCGTGGCTGCCGGACGAGACCCTGCTGCAAATGGCGCAGCAGCATAACCAGTCGGAAACCGCGTTTTTCGTGTGCACGAAAGGGGGAATTGAGCTGCGCTGGTTTACCACGCTCGCCGAGGTCAGTCTCTGCGGGCACGCGACGCTTGCCGCGGCGTACGTACTGTTTAACGAGCTGGATTACCCGGACTCACGCATTCATTTTGATACCGCCTCCGGGCGCCTCACCGTCAGCCGTGAGGGCGACTGGATGACGCTGGATTTCCCGGCCTGCCCGACGCGGGCGCAGACGCCGCCGTCGGAGATGCTCTCCGCGCTCGGCATCAGCCGCTGCGTCGATGCCCGGAAAGGGCGGGCCTGGGTGCTGGTTCTGGAAAACCGCGAGCAGGTTGAAGCCGTTACGCCGGATTTCTCAGCCATGATCCCGGGCGAGCACAAGGTGGCCGTCACCGCGCGGGGCGAGGGGGAATATGACTTTGTCAGCCGCTTCTTCTCGCCGGGCGTTGCCGTACCGGAAGATCCCGTCACCGGCTCCGCGCACACCATGCTTATACCCTACTGGAGCGAGAGGCTCGGTAAAACGCAGCTGTTTGCGCGTCAGGTTTCCGCCCGTGGGGGAGACGTACGCTGCACGCTAAGGGGCGACCGGGTGCTGATGGGCGGGCAGGCGTCCCTGTATCTGAAGGGCACCGTATTTCTGCGCTGAAAACGAATAAGAGAGGTAAGACGATGCAGGAAATTGACTTTTATCTGGTAGACGCCTTTAGCGACAGGGCGTTCGGCGGCAATGCGGCGGCTGTCTGCCCGCTGGAAGCGTGGCTTCCTGATGAGACGCTGCTGAAGATGGCAAAGCAGCACAATCAGTCGGAAACGGCGTTTTTCGTGCGCACGGATGAGGGCTTTGAGCTGCGCTGGTTTACCACGCAGGATGAGATAAACCTCTGCGGACATGCCACCCTGGCGGCCTCCCATGTGATATTCGAATACCTGGATTATCCGCACACGGAGATCGTGTTTACTACGCGCTTTGTCGGTGAGCTGACGGTAAAACGCAGCGGCGACTGGCTGACGCTGAATTTCCCGGCGTGGTCAGCCGACGTTGTTGATCGTCCACCGGCGGCGCTGTTCAGCGCGCTGGGCATTAGCGGGGCAAAAGAGGTGCGTGCAGGGCGCGATTACATGGTGGTGCTTGAAAGCCAGCAGCAGGTTGAGTCCCTTACGCCGGATATCCCGGCGATGCTTCCGCTGGGCAAAATGGTCTGCGTGACGGCCCCGGGAGACGACTATGATTTCGTTAGCCGCTTCTTCTGCCCGGGCGAAGGGGTGCCGGAAGATCCGGTAACGGGGTCAACCCACAGCATGCTGATCCCGTACTGGAGCGAAAAGCTTGGCAAAACGCAGATGTTGGCCCGCCAGGTCTCCTCCCGTGGCGGGGATCTGCGCTGTGAGCTGAAGGGCGACCGCGTGCTGATTGGCGGCCAGGCCACGCTGTATATGAAGGGGCGGGTCTTCCTGCGCTAGCTCAGCGAAGCGCCGCCGCAGATCGCTATCTCCTGTCCGGTGATGGCGGCGGCCTCGTCGCTCAGCAGAAAGTTCACCAGCCCGGCAACTTCTCCGGGCGCGATAAGCCTGCCAATCGGGGGGCATTTTGCCGGTGATGTTTCCCGCCCGGGCGCCGTGAGCATCGGCGTTTCGGTGGCTCCCGGGGCGACCACGTTGGCGGTGATGCCGCGCGGGGCCAGCTCCGCCGCCCAGCTTCTGATCGTCCCCACCAGCGCCGCTTTGGTGGCAACGTACTGGGAACGACCCGCCGCACCGCGCGAGGTTCTGCTGCCAATCGCCACAAACCGACCGCCGGACGACATGCCGGGGGCAAAATGGTTAAACAGCACTTCACAGGCCTGTACGTTGAGCCGCCAGAGCGCGCAGCCGGTGTCGCTGTCCAGCTGCCCAAGCGGCGCAGCCGCCATCATCCCCGCGGCGTGGATCACCGCCTGAGGCGGGGCGAGAGGCTGTAATGCCGCAATAAGCCGATCGGGCTTGCTGATATCAACGCTCAGGCTGGTGAAATGAGGCGCGTCCAGCGCTACGGATCGCCGGCTTAATCCGGTCACCCGCCATCCTTCCGCCAGCAGCCGTTTCACGATGGCTTCCCCAATGCCGGAGCTGGCTCCGGTAACCACAGCATGACGCATATCACCCCTCCAGCATCGCGCGCGGAACTTTGAATACCGCTTTACGAACGGTCTCTGGCATCGTCACGGCGCACAGCGCCTGGTGCGGCTCCCCGGGATAAAAAACCGCAAAGTCGCCCGCGCCGAGGCGGATCGCCACGCCGTGCTCAGCCGACCCAGCGATGAAAAGATCCAGCTTTCGCTCTTCATCACCCGGTTGCCCGACGGGGAGAGTTCCGGCGTATATACGCTCTTCGCCCGCCAGCACAACCTGAATATCAGCCCACTGACGATGGTACTCCGTGTGCCTCCCGGCCCGCGGCTGCGTTTGCACGGGCCCGATATGGCAAAACCACGCGGCGTCCTGCGGCTGCCAGCGTCCGTCATCCCGCGCCGTCAGCGCCTGTAGCGAGCAGTCCGGACGGGACAGCAGGGCATGCAGCACGGGCGGAAGCCCTGCCAGCGGCAGGGCGCTAAGATGTCCGATAATCATGCTGTCTCCTTAACCCACTCCGGGGTAACCCGGACGTACTTAATGGCCTGACGGAAAAAGGTGTAGGCAATATGCAACGCTCCATCCGGGCCCTGTTTGATGCTCGGATAGGAATATTCACGGTTCAGTTTTTCCAGCGAGTTATTGGTCATACAGTAGCCGTCGCCCTCGTCCAGATTACGCTGCCACGGCCAGCTTCTGCCGCCGTCCGGGGAGAGGGCTACCGTCATCGGCGCGCGCGGCGCGCCCCAGAACGCCGTGCGCCCGCCCGTCGCCTCGGGCTCTTTGCGTCCATCACCGTCGTCGATTTCATCGTACAACGATGCCCGACGCTCCAGCGCCCCGGCGGCGCTCATGTGATTAAACACCAGCGCCAGTTCACCGCTGGCAAGGGTCGTCACCTGAATCGATGAATTGTTATTCGGCAGCGTCGTTGGCTCCGGTACCGACCAGCTTTCGCCGCTGTCGGTCGACTGGCTGTAATAGATATTGTCCGCCCACCGGCTGCGGAACAGGGCGACCAGCGTACCGTTGCGCAGCGGGCTGATGTTCATGTGCACGCAGCCCAGGCTGCCCGGTACCTCAACGTCGCGCCAGGTTTTCCCCCGGTCCTCAGAGATTTTCACCGCGCTGACATCATCATTCCCGACCCATTTTTCCCCCGGCCGCGTGCGGCAGTAAAACACCGGCAGCAGCCAGTTCCCGTTGTCCAGCACCACGATCGGCTGGCGGATAAAGGTGCCCGGTTTGTCGAGCAGGGTAGCGATGTCGCCCCAGGTTTGGCCCAGATCCGTTGACCGGCGATAGCGCACGATAGCCGTGTCCTGATTGCCGGAAATCTGAGCGGTCCACAGCAGCCACAGCACGTTATCCGGCGCGAGGAACAGGACGGGGTTTTGCTCGGAGCGCGTCGGGTCGTCCGAGAGTTTTACCGCATCGCTCCACCGCTGGCTGCCCGGCGCCAGCCGGGATCCCCACACGGAGATATCTGCGATGCCCTCCTGGGTGCCGCCGAACCAGACGCACATCAGCGACCCATCCGGCAGCGGCAGCAGGTTTGCCGCATGGTTTTGTGGGCACGAGGAAGGCAGCATGGCCGTCTCCATACGAACATCCTGTGGCTGCGATCGGACGATGCCGTCGCGGGTTACGGTTACAGACATATCAGACTCCATTATTTTGCACGGGGGCGGGCGCTTTATCGTTCGCTTTTCCCGGAATAAGACGTTCAATCACCATAATGACCGCCGGGGTCAGCAGGGCGATATACATATTGTTAATGCCAAACGGATCGCCCAGCAGATACCAGACCGACGTCACCACGCAGGCGCCAATCAGGCCGGCGTTAGCGCCGCGGGCGCTGCGGAAGAACGGGGCGTAAAAGGCGATAACGGCCACAACGGAAATCGACAGACGTATCGCTCGGGTGAAGAAGGAGAGCTTAAGCACTTCCGGCACCAGCAGAACGAAGATCAGCGGCAGGAAGCCAATCAGCAGGGAGATCCAGCGCGTGGCCTTAAACTCCTGTTCGGGCGTGGGGTGGCGCATCGGCACGTAAAAGTCTTTCACCACCAGAGAGGCAATGGCCAGCGCAACGGTACTGACGCTGACGAAGATAGAGGCCACCAGGGAGGTAGTCACCAGACCGGCGAGCCACGGATTCATGTCCTGAAGGAAGACGGGCATCGCATACAGGCTGTCGATCTCCGGGTGCAGGTATTTTGCCGCCACGCCGATAACCGCAATCGCCAGCGCGATTGGCAGGCAGAAGAAGAAGGCGACCCAGGTGGAGCGCCGGGCCGTTTTAACATCTTTGGTGGATGAGATAGCCTGGATCACAAACTGCGTGCAGAAGATTGAACCGATGGTGCCGATAAGCCAGGCGAAGATGGTTGACGCGCCAATATTGCCATCCCACGTCCAGTAGAAGTCCGGCATGTTTTCGATCATGGGCGTGAAGCCGCCGGTTTTCGACAGGGCAAAGCCCATGATGGCCAGAATGCCGAAGTACTTCAGAGCGCTGTGCAGCACGGTCACCCAGGCCACTCCCTTCATGCCGCCAAAGGCAAAATAGAAGGTACTGACGATAGCGGTAATAAACGCCGCCACGGGCAGGTTAACCTTCAGCACGGTGGAGATAGCCGCTGCGCCGCTAACGTAGTTCCCCACGTTAACCAGCAGCAGGGCGTAAATCATGATGATGGAGATAATGTTTTTGGTGCTGTTACCGTACTTTTCGGCAATGGCACCCGAGATGGTGATTTTCCCGGTGTTATAGATGCGCTTAACGAGCAGCAGGCCAAATAGCGGAAAGCCTATAGCCGCCCCAATTACCGACCAGGAGGCGGCAAACCCGTCTTCGAACGCCGCCTGTGCCGTACCGATAGTGGATTTTGCGCCGATATATTCGGACATCAGCAGGATCCCGACGATAAACGCCGGCATCGCGCGGGAGCCTTCCATAAAGTCTCCGGAGTTTTTACTGCGGATCCGGAAGGTGAGCCAGGTGGTGAACAGGATGTAGGCAACTACAATCCCGACGATAATGAGGGTATCTTCAGCGGTAAAATTATTCATCTTTGCCTCTCTTCAGGGCGAGTGAATCCTGGGCACCTGCGGCACCCGGTATTCTTATTGACGAAACGTTAGCCGGTTAGTTAAGTGACGTTGTCACCAGCCGGCGTATCTGATTAAGCTGTTGTTCGTTAAACGCCACGGCGTAGCGGCTCTCACCGACATCCTCTCCCATAACCTGAAGCGCTTTCTTAACCGCCGCGGGCGAGAAGGCGACGCTGTACAAACCGGTGCGAAGGCGGGTCACTTGCTCCTGTGCCAGGCGGGATCCCTCTATATCACCCGCGCTGAAGCGCGACCAGATGGCGTTAATGGCCTCAGGGGCCACGTTCGCCAGCCCGGAAATACAGGCGGAGCAGCCTTCTACAAAGCCCTGATGGATCAGCGAGTCTGGCCCGTTCAGCACGTCGAATCCGTCGACGTCTTTCACCGCATTCAGAAATCCGCTCAGGCTTTCGTGGCTTCCGGCACTGTCTTTGATGCCGATGACGTTGGGGTGTGCGGCAAGCGTCCGGGCGGTTTCAGGTTCAATGGTGTTTCCGGTGCGCGCCGGGATGTTGTAGAGAAAGATCGGTACGCTCAGCGCGTCGGCGATAGCCGTGTAATGGTCCACCAGCTCGTCCTGCTTCAGCGGCACGAAGTAAGGGGTGATAACCGACACGGCATCGACGCCGAGGGAGGCAATCCGTTTCCCGAGCCGAATGGTCTCGCAGGTTGAGATTTCGCCAATATGGGCCACAACCGGTGCGCGCCCCGCAACGGCGTCGACGCAGGTGCGGGTCACGGCGACTTTCTCTTCTTCATTCAGCACGAAAAACTCGCCGTTGGTACCGCCGCAAAAGATACCGTTACCGGCATTCAGCTGGCGCGCGATCTGCCGTTTTAATCCCGGCAGATTAAGATCGCCGTCAGCGTCAAAGGGGGTGACGATGGCCGTCAGCACGCCCTTTATCTTGTTACGCATTTTTCACTCCTTCGAAGTCAATGTTGGGGAAACAGTGTCCGGTAAATGGCCTGCACCTCGTCGCGATCTACCTGACAAGGGGCGTTATTCATTAAGCGCTTCACGTTGAGGGCCGCGTCGCTGAGGGAGGCGATATCGTCCCGCGGTACCCCGAGCGTCTCCAGGTTATCCGGCAGGTCGAGTCTGCGTACCAGCGCCGCGAAGTAATCCACAAGCGCGTGGGATTTGTCCTCGTCCGACAGTCCGGTATCCGCACCGGGAACGAGATCCCAGACCCGGGCAAACTTCGCCACCGAATGGGGGCGAACCACGCGCATGCAGGGTGCCAGCAGAATGGCGTTAGCCACGCCGTGCGGCAGGTGATATTTCCCGCCGAGAGGATAGGAAAGCGCATGCACCAGGTGCGTGCCGGCATGGGCAATGGCTACCCCGCCGTAATACGAGGCCCACAGCATCTCCAGCTTTGCCAGCAGATTTCCCGGCGCCGCGCAGGCGGTTTCGATATGGTTCAGCAGCTTGTGCAGGCCGATCAGCGCGGCGTTGTCGCTCACCGGGTTCGCCACCGTAGAGGTGAAGCACTCAATCAGATGACACAGCGCGTCTATGCCCGTCGACGAGGCGATATGCGCCGGCATGCTGGTGGTCAGCTCCGGGAACAGGGCGACGTAATCGGGCAGCAGCACCGGGGAGATAATTCCGACCTTCGTGTTTTGCTCCGGTATGGCGAGGATTGCGTTCGGCGTCGCCTCCGATCCGGTTCCAGCCGTGGCCGGGATCAGCAAGGAGGGGATGCGCACCGCAGGTTTAGTGCCCGCCAGCAGCGCCTCCAGCCCCGGAGAGTGCGGATGACAAAGCACAGAAAGCAGCTTGGCAACGTCCAGTACGCTGCCGCCGCCGAGGCCGATGACCAGGTCGAACGATCCCCCGGTTAACCCGCTCAGCAGCTGGCTAACGTCATGATGCGAAGGCTCCGGCGGTACGCCGTCGACGATCGTCACGCTGCGGTGGTTCTCCTCAAGCATCGCTTCAATCTGCTTTGCCGCCTCCAGGCGCGCAATATTATGGTCTGTGACCAGTAAAAGGCGTTGCTTATCGCCAAGCAGCGGCCTGAGGGCCGGAATGGCGTCTGCGCCACTGATGATGGTGCTGTTGATCGTTACCACATGGTTCTCCTGTCCTGCCACGCTTGATTGATTTCGCTCAAATCAGAGGGTGAATGGTCATTGTGTGGCTAAATTTATAATTTATTCACAAACTGATTAACTTGATCTTGCTCACATATAATCAATCATGATTGAATATAATCATTAATAGGACGAATGAACCCGGAGTGGGGATGAAAGAGAACAACCTGTACAGAGAGGTGGTCGTCGTTGCGGATGACTTTACGGGGGCGAACGATGCCGGGGTCAGCCTGGCGCTTGGCGGAAAAAAAGTGTGCGTGGCGTTTCATACCCCGTTTACCGCACCCGCCGCGGCGCTGGCGATCAATACTGAATCCCGGGCGCTACGGGCCTCAGAGGCGGCGGAAAAGATCGCGCAGCTTGGCGCGGAAACGGTGGATGCAGCGTGGCTGATTAAGAAGATGGATTCCACGCTGCGCGGAAACGTGGCGGCAGAAACGCTGGCCCTGATGGCGTTGAGCGGCAAGCGGCAGGTCATTGTGGCCCCGGCGTATCCCGCCGCCGGGCGCATCACGCGCCACGGCAGGTGTCTGATCAACGGTATTCCGGTGAATGAAACCGAATTTGCCAGCGATCCGAAAACGCCGGTCCCGTCGGCAAGCGTCGCCGATCTGTTTCCCGGACGGGCGGTTAAAACCGTAACGGTAGACAGCCTGACCTCTGCGCTGGCGCAGGGAGACGGGTTACTGGTCGTTGATGCGGAAAGTGATGGCGAGCTGGACGCCATTATCGCTGCCGCGCTGGCGTGTGAACAGACGCCGCTGCTGGTGGGGTCTGCCGGGCTGTGTGATGCGCTGGCCCGCCATCTCGCACCCGTACGGCGCAAGCAGCTTCTGGCGGTAGTGGGCTCGATGAGCGAAATCGCGCAGCAGCAGATCGCCTGTGCTCTGAAAGCGCCCGGCGTGTCGTCAGTATTCATCGACGTGAACGACATTATGGCCGGCACGGCGTCAGGCTACATCACGCAGATAACGCAGGCGCTTCGGGCGGGCCATCACTGCATCGTTCATACCTGTCCGGGCCAGGAGGCCCGGCATCAGGTGGAATTGCTCTGTCGCGAACACGGCGTGACCCGCGCGGCGCTCGGGGAGACGATTTGCGCGTATCTGGGCGCGCTGACCCGCGACGTGCTGAACGCGCAGGCGCCGGACGCGCTGTACGTTTCGGGCGGCGACGTGGCAATGGCCGCGGCCAGCGCGCTCGGGGCAGAGGGATTTGAGATTACGGGGTGCATTGCACGTTGCGTCCCCTACGGCAGGTTTTTGGGGTGCGCCTGGCACCGGCCGGTAATGACCAAAGCAGGGGGCTTCGGAAGGGAAGAGACGCTGCGTGAGGTTTTGCATTTTATCGAGGAGAGACTGAGTGACTAATATTATTGCTGTAACCATGGGTGACCCGGCAGGCATTGGCCCGGAAATCATTATCAAATCCCTCACCGGGGACGAACTCTCGGGAGCGCCCGTCGTCGTGGTGGGCTGCGCCCGCACGCTACGGCGGGTGCTTGAGCAGGGTATTGCCGGCCATGCCGATATGCGCGTTATCCGTGAGGTCAGCGATGCGCAGTTTGCGCCGGGAGTGATTAACGTGCTGGACGAGCCGCTCGACGATCCTGACGGGTTAAGGCCGGGCGTTGTGCAGGCCCAGGCGGGGGACCTGGCTTATCGCTGCGTCAGGCGCGCCACCGCGCTGGCGATGGCGGGCGAGGTAAAGGCCATCGCGACAGCGCCGCTGAACAAAGAGGCGCTGCACCTGGCCGGGCATCACTATCCGGGACACACGGAGCTGCTGGCGCATCTGACCAACAGTAAAGATTTCGCCATGGTGCTATACACCGATAAACTTAAGGTCATACACATCACCACCCACATTGCGCTGCGTAAATTCCTTGATACGCTCAGTGAGGATCGGGTAAAAACCGTGATCGGCATTGCCGATACCTTCCTCAGGCGCGTGGGGTTTGCGCAGCCGCGCATTGCGGTGGCAGGGGTTAACCCCCATGCGGGTGAAAACGGCCTGTTTGGCGATGAAGAGATCGGGATAGTTGGGCCTGCCGTCGAGGCGATGAAGGCGCAGGGGCTGAACGTTACCGGTCCTTGTCCGCCGGATACGGTATTTATGCAATGCCACGAAGGAATGTACGACATGGTCGTTGCGATGTATCACGATCAGGGGCATATTCCGTTAAAATTACTCGGCTTTTATGATGGGGTGAATATCACCGCCGGGCTGCCGTTTATCCGCACCTCCGCAGACCACGGTACCGCGTTCGATATCGCATGGACTGGGAAGGCGAAGTCCGAGAGCATGACGGTATCTATCCAGTTAGCTATGCAAATCACACGGGAATAAGATGAAGGGATATAACCGGTTAGAGCAGATAATGGATTACCTTAAAGGGCATAATCTGGTGACGGTCGATCAGCTGGTGGCGATCACCGACGCCTCGCCGGCGACGATCCGCCGGGATCTGATTAAGCTCGACCAGGAGGGCGTTATAAGCCGCACCCACGGCGGCGTAACCCTTAACCGGTTTATTCCTTCCCAGCCCACGACCCATGAAAAAATGCAGCGCAGCCTGGCGGAGAAGCATGCCATCGCCAGCGCGGCGGCAAGTTTCGTCAAGGCGGGGGATGCCGTCGTGCTGGACGCAGGCACCACGATGATTGAACTCGCGCGCCAGCTCACGCACCTGCCGCTGCGCGTCATCACCAGCGACCTGCACATCGCGCTGTTTCTCTCCGAATTTAAGCAGATTGAAGTCACGATTATCGGCGGACGGATCGATGATTCCAGCCAGTCCTGTATCGGTGAACATGGCCGCCGGCTGTTGCAAAACGTCTGGCCGGACGTGGCCTTCGTCAGCTGTAACGGGTGGGATATTACCCGCGGAATCACCTCCCCGACGGAAGAGAAGGCGGCGCTGAAGCGCGATCTGATCGCCAACGCTAAGCGTCGCGTGCTGCTGGCGGACAGCTCCAAATACGGTGCCTGGTCACTGTTTAACGTGGCGCACCTGCACACCCTGACCGATATCGTCACCGACAACCGGCTGGACGACGAGACCCGCGCGCGGCTGGGAGAGCTGAATACCCGGCTGACGCTGGCCTCCTGACCCGCGAGCCTGTTTATGAAGAAGGCGCGGATGGCTGACGTTCGTTCAGCAGCGCGATAAACGCCTCAAGCTGGCGGGTCATCGCCCCCCGACGCCACACCAGCCAGGTGGTAAGCCAGCGCCAGTTTTCCGCCAGCGGCCACGCCGCCACCTGATGGTGCCCCGGCATGCTCTCCAGCATCGAGCGGGGCATCAGCGCAATGCCGGCTCCGGCAATCACGCAGGCAAGCATCCCGTGGTATGACTCCATCTCGTGAATACGCCCCGGCGTTACGCGGTCGGCATGAAACCAGCTTTCGAGATGCCGACGATAAGAGCAGTTGGCGCGAAAGGCGTAAACGTCGCAGCCGCTCACCTGCGTGGCTTTTGACACTTCCGCGTGTCCCGCAGGCGTAACCAGCATCATCTCTTCCCGGTAAACCGGCATGCCCTCCAGCTCCGGATGCGAGAGCGGCCCGTCGACAAACGCGGCGCTGAGCGTCCCTTCCAGCACGCCGTCAATCATCGTCCCGGAGGGGCCGGTGGACAGCGCAAACTGTATGCGCGGATAGCGCTGGTTAAACCGCGCCAGCGTTTCAGGAATGCGCACGGCGGCGGTACTTTCCAGCGCGCCGAGAGAGAACAGCCCCTGCGGTTCATCGCCGGCGACCACCATGCGCGCCTCGTCCACCAGGGCCAGGATCTGTTTGCTGTAGCGCAAGAAGTTGTGCCCGGCGGGCGAAAGCCGCAGCCGCTGATTCTCGCGGATGAACAGCGCCACGCCGAGGTCCGCTTCAAGCTGACGAATGCGGGTGGTCAGGTTTGACGGTACGCGATGCACCTTCTGCGCCGCCTGGGTAATGCTGCCCGTTAGCGCGACGGCGTTAAACATCTCAAGCTGTGTTAGGTCCATGCCATTCTCGATTCGTGAACAGGGTGGTAAATATTATTCATTTTTAAGAAATAGCAGAGTGGGCCACAATGAATCAACCGTTATTACGTGGAGAACATCATGAACTATTCACCCGCAACCCATGCCCTCTCTGTAAACCCGGCGACCGGAGAAACGCTGGCAGCCCGTCCGTGGGCAACGGCTCAGGAGGTTGATAACGCGATTGCCCAAGCGGATACCGCTTTTCGCGAGTGGCGACGCGAGAGCGCGGCGCACCGGGCGCAGAAGCTGCGCGACCTCGGCGCGGCGCTGCGTAACCGCGCGGAGGAGATGGCCCAGACCATCTCCCGGGAGATGGGCAAGCCGATTGCCCAGGCGCGTGCGGAGGTCGCCAAGTCCGCCAGCCTTTGTGACTGGTATGCAGAACACGGCCCGGCGATGCTGAGCCCTGAATCTACCCAGGTCGAAAACGCCGTCATTGAATATCGTCCGCTGGGGCCGATTCTGGCGGTGATGCCCTGGAACTTTCCGCTCTGGCAGGTGCTGCGCGGCGCGGTGCCGGTCCTGCTGGCGGGAAATAGCTATCTGCTTAAACATGCCCCGAACGTGCTCGGCTCGGCGGCGCTGATTGGGCAGCTGTTCGCGGATGCCGGTTTCCCTGAGGGCGTCTTTGGCTGGGTGAACGCCACCAATGACGGGGTAAGCCAGGCGATTAACGATCGCCGTATCGCCGCGGTGACGGTCACCGGCAGCGTGCGGGCAGGGGCGGCAATTGGCGCTCAGGCAGGCGCGGCGCTGAAGAAATGCGTGCTTGAGCTTGGCGGCTCCGATCCGTTTATCGTCCTCAACGATGCCGATCTGGATCTGGCCGTTAACGCTGCCGTGGCCGGACGTTATCAGAATACCGGGCAGGTTTGCGCCGCGGCGAAACGCTTTATTGTGGAAGCAGGTGTTGCGCAAGAGTTTACCCGTCGCTTCGTTGAGGCGGTAGCGGCGCTCAAAATGGGCGCGCCGGATGAGGAACAGACCTACCTCGGCCCGATGGCGCGGTTCGACCTGCGCGACGAACTTCACCAGCAGGTGCAGGCGACGCTGGCGGAAGGGGCAACGCTGCTGCTTGGCGGGGAGAAGGTTGCCGGCGCAGGTAACTATTATGCGCCAACGGTGCTCGGCGACGTCACGCCGGAGATGACGGCCTTCCGCCAGGAGCTGTTTGGTCCGGTGGCCGCTATTACCGTGGCGAAGGACCCTGCCCACGCCCTGCATCTGGCAAACGACAGCGACTTTGGCTTATCCGCGACGGTCTTTACCGCGAACGAGGCGCTGGCCGAGACGTTCTCCCGCGAGCTGGAGTGCGGCGGGGTGTTTATCAACGGCTACAGCGCCAGCGATGCGCGCGTGGCGTTTGGCGGCGTGAAGAAGAGCGGCTTCGGGCGGGAGCTTTCTCATTTTGGCCTGCATGAGTTTTGTAACGTGCAGACGGTGTGGAAGGATCGCGTCTAGTTTTCAGGCCGGGTGTGGCAGGGCTGCCCCCCGGCGCTTAACAACCCCTGTCATTTTTCTGCAATGGTTCTGTCATTTTCGTTTCGTAGACTCGCTCGCGTCTAACGTATTGTTATAGAAGAAAATGATGAACCTAACGCAAATTTTTCGCCGTGTTGCGCCGCGCATTATTCCCCGTCAGTTTGGCCTGCTGACCGGCATCTTTTGTATTATTGGCCTTTTCTCCGCCCTGCAGCTCTCGTCCTCCATTCTGCTTACCGCCTCCCTGAATCAGGCCCAGCGTAACGAACAGCGCAATCAGCTGGCATTGCAGCAGCAGGGGAAGCTGGATCAGGCGCGCGTCACCCTGCTGGCGGCAAGCGATCTGCTTAACCGCTCCGGCGTGTACTTCATGCAGGATAAAGAGACCGGCTCGGAAGGGAGCTGGCATAGCCTGATGGACGAGGCGCAAAAATCGCTGGCGGCTTCTCAGCTGGCGTGGAAAGCCTGGCTCGCGCTTAATCCGCCCCGGGACGAGGCGCTGGTGAATAGCTACCAGCTGTTCTACGGCGCGATAAGCGAGCAGGCGGAAGGACTTGTAAAAACGAACAGCATCGATCTCTTTTTCGCCGTGCCAGCCCAGGCCTTTCAGACCGATTTTAACGACAATTATGCCCGCTACCAGCTTCAGAGCGAGACGCGGGCGGCACAGGGCCGTCAGTCGCTCATGGACCAGCTTTCGGGTCTGCAACGGCTGTTCCTGTTTGCCCCGCTGGTGCTGCTGGGTATTGCCATCGCCGTCTGGTTCGGGATGGCGAAGTGGGTGATAACCCCGCTGCGCCGCCTGATTGCGCATATTAATCTGCTTGCGGCAGGGGACCTGTCGGGCACCCCGCCCGACGTGGTGCGCTTCAACCGGGAGATTGGCCAGCTCAGCGACAGTATTACCGCCATGCAGTACGGGCTTCAGCAGCTGGTGACGCAGGTCAGCGAGGCCACCACCGCCATGGTGGAAAATATCGGATCGCTTGCGCAGGGGAATCAGAAGCTTTATCAGCAGTCGGCGCGGCAGGCCAAAGAGCTGGAGGACGTCACCGCGCATATTGCCGATCTTGAAACCCACGTTGAGGGGAATACGGGCTATGCAAAACTCGCCAGCACGCGCGCCGATGATGCCCGACAGGCCGCCGCCGGCGGAGAGCAAATGATGTCTGCCGTGAATGGGTCTATGCAGACGATCGTCGACCGATCCGCCGAGATGCGCGGGATCGTCGCGATGATCGACAGCGTGGCGTTTCAGACCAACATCCTGGCCCTCAACGCGGCCATTGAAGCCGCCCATGCGGGGGAGCAGGGGCGCGGGTTTGCGGTGGTGGCGCGGGAGGTAGGGCTGCTTGCCAGAAAAAGCAGCCATTCCACGCAAACCATTCAGGCGCTGATTAACCACTCGCTGCAGGGCATTGAGGAGGGCTCTAAGGTCGTGAATCGTCTGGAGGATAACCTGCAGCAGGTTACCGGCCTGGTGGCGAACCTGAGCAGCCTGCTGAATGATATTTCTATGGCTACCCTGAATCAGGGGGAAAGCATTCATCAGATGACGCGTCAGCTCCAGGGGCTGAACCAGGTTTCGCGTCAGACGGATATGCTGGTGGCTGAAGCGTCACGGGCATCGGAACGCCTGCATCAGGAGTCGGATCTTTTGCTGCAGGCCGTCTCGCGTTTTCGCCTCCCTGCCTGACGCGACATATAAGCCTCTGTTATACTCGCAGCCCGTTTTAGCCTGAGGGCAAGGAGCAAAGTGTGGCTGCGGTCATTCATAATGAGATGCTGGACGATATTCTGGCGCAGGTTCGTCCATTACTGGGGCAGGGTAAGGTTGCCGATTACATTCCCGCGCTGGCCTCGGTCAGCGGTAACAAGCTCGGCATCGCCATTTGTACGATAGACGGTCAGCGTTTCCAGGCGGGAGACGCGCTGGAGCGTTTTTCCATTCAGTCGATCTCAAAGGTGCTTAGCCTGGTTGCCGCCATGCGCCAGTATGACGAGCAGGAGATCTGGCAGCGGGTAGGCAAAGATCCCTCCGGCCAGCCGTTTAACTCCCTTCTTCAGCTCGAAATTGAGCAGGGCAAGCCGCGAAACCCCTTTATTAATGCCGGAGCGCTGGTGGTGTGCGATATGCTGCAAAGCCGCCTGAGCGCGCCGCGCCAGCGGATGCTCGAAATTGTGCGTCAGCTTTCCGGGGTGCAGGACATCGCCTACGATCCGGTGGTGGCGCGCTCTGAGTTTGAACACTCCGCGCGTAACGCCGCCATTGCCTGGCTGATGAAGTCTTTCGGCAATTTTCATAACGATGTCGCCACGGTTCTGCAAAACTATTTCCACTACTGCGCGCTGAAGATGAACTGCGTTGAGCTGGCGCAGACCTTCCTGTTCCTCGCGCATCAGGGCTACGCCCCGCACCTGGCCGAGGACGTTGTCTCTCCGATGCAGGCCCGGCAGATTAACGCCCTGATGGCGACCAGCGGGATGTATCAGAATGCCGGGGAATTTGCCTGGCGCGTGGGGCTTCCGGCTAAATCCGGCGTAGGCGGCGGGGTTGTGGCCATCGTACCGCACGAGATGGCCATTGCCGTCTGGAGCCCGGAGCTGGATGAGACGGGAAATTCACTGGCAGGCGTGGCGGCGCTGGAGCAGCTCACCAAACGTCTGGGACGTTCCGTATACTGATGTCAACGTTAGATCCTTTATTCGCGCGCCTGGCCCGCTCCACGTTCCGCTCGCGCTTTCGTTTAGGTCCGAAAGAGCGGCAATACTGCTGGGATAAAGGCGTGGAAACTATCGATCGGCATGCCGCCGATTTTGTCGCAAAGCGGCTGGCGCCTGCACACCCGTTGAATGACGGCAAGCAGACGCCGATGCGCGGCCATCCGGTCTTTATCGCCCAGCACGCCACGGCAACCTGCTGTCGGGGCTGTCTGGCCAAATGGCATGCCATCCCGCAGGGCGTGCCGCTTAATGCGCAGCAACAGCAGTATATCGTTAACGTTATTCATCATTGGCTGGTCATCGAGGTAAATCGTGCCTGATGAACTGACAATGTCTCTGTTTAAGCTACGCTTTTACTAATGCTCAGCGTCAGGAGACGTTATGAAAGCACCTGCAATACCTGTTAATGAAACCGAGCGTCTGAACGCTCTGCGCGAGTCCGGCCTGCTTGAACTCGACGGTTATCCCGCGTTCGACAGGCTCACGCGGCTGGCAAAACGCTTTTTCAAGGTGCCGCTGGCGATGATCACCCTGGTGGACGATCGTTCCGTGGTCGTGAAATCGGCTGACGGCCAGGTATCCGGCAGCCAGCCACGGGAGCTCTCCTTTTGCGGCCATACCATCCTGAGCGAAGCACCGCTGGTGGTTGAGGATGCGCGGCTTGACGAGCGCTTTGCGGATAACCCGCAGGTGACGGGAGAGCCAGGCGTGCGCTTTTATGCCGGTTTCCCGCTCCGCCTGCGTGACGGTTCGAGCGTCGGTTCGCTGTGCCTGATTGATTACGCGCCCCGCGAATTTACGGCAGGCGATTCCGCCGCGCTGGCCGATCTCAGCGCGCTGGCAGAAGACGAGTTTGCGGCAGTAAGCGCGTCCACAACCGATGAGCTGACGGGGCTGTTTAACCGTCGCGGGTTTAACCAGTTTGCGCGCTTTGCATTATCCGTGGCGCGGCGTCGGGCGGAACCCTTAACGCTGGGCTGGCTGGATCTGGACCAGTTCAAGGCGATCAACGATCGCTTCGGGCACCAGGAGGGCGACAAGGCGCTGAAAGCGATGGCCGCCCTGATGCGTTCCTCCTTCCGCGAGGCCGATCTGCTGGTGCGCTACGGCGGGGACGAGTTCGCGGTACTGTTCGCGGATACCGATGAGCCCGGGGCGTGGATTGCCATGCAGTACCTCGTTGAGCAAACTGAAAGCTATAACGCGCGCCAGCTGCATCCGTGGTCGCTGCAGTTCTCCTGGGGACTGAGCGAGTTCGATCATACCCGGAACGATATGCAGGCGTGGTTAAAACAGGCCGATGAGGCGATGTACGCCATGAAGAAACAGCACCACGGCGATAAATAGCATAACACCGGGTGGAGAAGTGATCTCTACGCCGGTGTTTTATCCGTGTTTGTGATTAATTTTCACAATAGCGGTATGAGTTGATCCAGACAGGGGTTCTGGTTGTTAAGTTTTGATAAGTTATTACACCAATCTTATCAGGCTGTATGACTAATCATAAAGGACCTCCATTGTGAACACACTCAACCGTCGTGATTTCCCCGGTGCGCGCTATCCCGAACGTATCATCCAGTTTGGCGAAGGTAACTTCCTTCGCGCGTTCGTTGACTGGCAAATTGACCTGTTAAACGAGCATACGGATCTCAATTCCGGCGTGGTGATAGTTCGCCCGATCCAGAGCGATTTCCCGCCGTCGCTGAGCACCCAGGACGGGCTCTACA
Source organism: Enterobacter cloacae complex sp. P40C2 (assembly GCF_014930695.1). Lineage (NCBI taxonomy): Bacteria > Pseudomonadati > Pseudomonadota > Gammaproteobacteria > Enterobacterales > Enterobacteriaceae > Enterobacter > Enterobacter cloacae complex sp. P40C2. Next base: position 136,564 of record NZ_JADBRP010000005.1, read on the forward strand.
CCACCATTATTCGCGGTCTGAACGAGCAGGGGGAAGCGGTAAGCGACGCGCGCCTTATTCGCTCCGTGAACCGCGAAATCAGCGTCTACAACCAGTACGATGAATTTCTCAGGCTCGCCCATAATCCGGATATGCGGTTTGTTTTCTCCAACACGACGGAAGCGGGCATCAGCTATCACGCGGGCGACAGATTTGAAGATGCGCCAGCCGTCAGCTATCCAGCAAAACTGACGCGACTCCTGTTTGAGCGCTTCAGCCACTTCGACGGCGCGGCGGATAAGGGCTGGATCGTCATTCCTTGCGAACTTATCGACTACAACGGCGAAGCGCTGCGCGAGCTGGTGCTGCGCTATGCGCAGGAGTGGGCGCTGCCGGCGGCATTTATTACGTGGCTGGACGAAGCGAATACCTTCTGCTCGACGCTCGTTGACCGCATCGTTACCGGCTATCCCCGTGATGAGGTGGCGGAGCTGGAAGCCGGACTGGGCTATCGCGACAGCTTCCTGGACACGGCCGAGCATTTCTACCTGTTTGTTATTCAGGGGCCAAAATCCCTTTCAGCGGAGCTGCGCCTTGATAAATACCCGCTCAACGTGCGGATTGTGGACGATATCAGGCCGTATAAAGAGCGTAAGGTGGCGATCCTGAACGGCGCGCACACCGCGCTGGTGCCGGTCGCGTTTCAGGCCGGGCTGGATACGGTAGGGGAAGCGATGAACGACGCGGAAGTTTGCGCGTTCGTTGAAAAGGCTATCTATGAGGAGATTATTCCGGTGCTGGATCTGCCGCGGGACGAACTGCACTCCTTTGCCAGTGCCGTAACGGGGCGTTTCCGTAACCCGTACATTAAGCACCAGCTGCTGTCGATTGCGCTAAACGGGATGACCAAATACCGCACCCGTATTCTGCCGCAGCTGCTGTCAGGGCAGAAGGCGACCGGTAAACTGCCCGCTCGTCTGACCTTTGCGCTGGCGGCGCTGATTGCCTTTTACCGCGGCGAACGTAGCGGTGAAGCCTATCCGGTGCAGGATGACGCGCACTGGCTGGAACGTTATCAGCAGCTGTGGACGCAATACCATGACAAGCAGCTGAACACCTGCCAGCTGGTAGCCGCGGTGCTAAGCGTGCGCGAGCACTGGGAGCAGGACCTGACCCAGGTGAGCGGACTGGTAGAACAGGTTGCGCAGGATCTGGATGCGATTCTCCATAAAGGGATGCGCGAGGCGGTAAAACCGCTCTGCTGATATCTTCGCCCGGCGTTTGCCGGGTTTTAAATACGATCTCATTAGTTACAACATACTATATGCTCCTTTTTTAAAAAGGCTATGCAGCACCGTGCGCGTTAGGCTAAACAGGTCAGAAAATGCAATGAATCATTAACATGCTTGCAACTGTGAGGGCGATCACGTTTAATAGCCGCGCTCTTTACTTTTCTGAAGCTGATTATGATTGTTCGTCCTCAACAGCACTGGCTACAACTGATTTTCGTCTGGCACGGTTCGGTACTTCCTAAAATTTATACCCGACTGCTGCTGAACTTCCTGCTTTCTATCGCCGTCATCGTGATGCTGCCGTGGTACACCTCGCTGGGCATCCGCTTCACCGTTGCGCCGTTTAGCATTCTCGGCGTGGCTATCGCCATCTTCCTGGGTTTTCGCAACAACGCCTGCTACTCACGCTACGTTGAGGCTCGCCTGCTGTGGGGGCAGTTGATGATAGCGGCGCGCTCGCTGTTTCGCGAGGTAAAAAATACCTTACCGGAAGATAAGCAGCTTGGAGAGTTTGTTCGCCTGCAAATTGCCTTTGCAAACTGTCTGCGCATGACCCTGCGCAAAGAAATCAACGCCGAGCAGCTGTCTCGCTATCTGGCCCCTGACGACCTGCGCAAAGTAATGAATGCCAATTCCCCGGCGAACCGTATCCTGCTGATAATGGGGGAGTGGCTCGCCGTCCGGCGGCGCAGCGGACACCTTTCGGACATCCTGTTTCACAGCCTGAACAACCGCCTGAACGATATGTCCATCGTGCTGGCTGGCTGCGAACGCATTGCCAACACGCCGGTGCCGTTTGCCTATACGCTGATCCTGCACCGGACGGTATATCTGTTCTGCATCATGCTGCCGTTTGCGCTGGTTGTTGACCTGCACTACATGACGCCGTTCGTCTCTGCGCTGATTTCTTACACCTTTATCTCTCTGGACACGCTGGCGGAAGAGCTTGAAGATCCGTTTGGTACGGAAGATAACGATCTGCCGCTGGACGCCATCTGCAACATGATGGAACGCGACCTGCTGCAGATGAACGATGAAGAGAACATCCCTGAAAGGCTTATGCCGGACAAGCATTATCAGCTGACCTGACGGGCGTTCCACTCCTCGCGGGTGATTTCCCACAGTTCGGAGTCCAGCACGCCGCTCACGTACGCTTTCTTTTCCGTCCTGATGAGCCGCATGCCGCTGCTGTCGGAAATACGGCGGGAGCGGCTGTTGGCGGCCGCTTTCGGCGCGCGCAATACCGGTTTGTTAAGGGTATTAAACCAGTAATCCGTTGCCGCAATGCTCGCTTCCCGCATATATCCCTGGCCCTGAAACTCCGGCGCCAGCCAGAAGCCCCGGTTGTTATCCTCCACGTCATACAGGCAAATCAGCCCCATCAGTTCGTCCGGCGCTTCGCGGCGGCGAATGGTCCAGAACCACGCAATCCCTTTAGCCATATCGGGCAGCGCAACCTGGTTCACGTAGCTTTCAGCCCCGTCATCGGGATAGGGCCAGGGAACGGAGGCCACCATATAGCGAACGATTTCCCAGTGCGGATAACGCTTCTGTATCTGGGCGGCATCTTCAGCCACAAGGGGTTTAAGCAGCAAGCGAGCTGTCGTTAGCGTGGGTATCGTCATCCGGCAACCTCCATATTTAAGCGTTATGCTTTTGTCTGGCTTCTGGTATTTTCATCAATATCACATTGCGTTTGGTGATGCTTTTTTTATTCATTGCCATCAAAGGCCAAACTCCCATGACGCTAACCGTACGTCCTTTACGCCCCGAAGATTACCCGCAGTGGCGACCGCTGTGGGACGGTTATACCCATTTCTATGAGTGTTACCTTGAGGAATCCGTTACCGCAGCAACGTGGGAAAGGGCGCTTTCAGGCTCATCATCCCTGTTTTGCCGGGTCGCGGAGAAGGACGGCAAGGTCATCGGCTTCGCCATGTGTATCCTGCATGAAGGCACCAGGTCAACCGCGCCCATTTGCTATCTGGAGGATCTGTTTGTTGATGCAGCGGAACGTTGCGCAGGCGCAGGTAAGGCGCTTATCGACGCCCTGATCGATGAAGGCAAGCGGGAAGGCTGGTCAAAACTCTACTGGGTCACCCGCGAGAACAATCCGGCGCGTAAGCTGTATGACAAATACGCCGAAGCCGACGATTACGTTCGTTACCGCCTGTCGCTTTAGCCGATCGTCACGAGTTTGTATCACACTGTATCTGTGAGTGAGATACGTACACAGGTATGCAATAAAACGGCTTTCGCACACGTTCGCTATACAAACGCATGGTGTTATATCCCCGTCAACTGAACTTACCCGGAGATAACATCATGCTTAACAAACTCGCCTTTTCCGCCGTCGCGCTGAGCGTTTCGCTTGGTACCGTGATGTCCTGTCAGGCAGAAGCGACCGGCAACGATTATTCGTCTGCCTTTACGCAGGTAAAACAAATTAACGCCGGCGATCTTAACGTCGGTTATGTCGATATCGGGCCGAAAGACGGGCAACCGGTGATCCTGCTGCATGGCTGGCCGTACGACATTCACAGTTACGCCGAGGTTGCCCCGGCGCTGGCCGCGAAAGGGTACCGTGTCATTGTGCCGTCCCTTCGCGGTTACGGCACCACGCGGTTTATTTCTGATAAAACACCGCGTAACGGCCAGCCTTCTGCAATGGCAAAAGACATTGTTAACCTGATGGATGCGCTCAACATCCGGCAGGCGGTGTTTGCAGGGTATGACTGGGGCGCGCGCACGGCGGATATCGTCGCCGCGCTGTGGCCAGAGCGCGTGAAATCGCTGGTCTCGGTGAGCGGCTACCTGATTAGCAGCCAGGCGATTGGTAAGCAACCCTTACCGCCGAAGGCGGAGGTGCAGTGGTGGTATCAGTTCTACTTCGCCACGCCGCGCGGTGCGGAAGGCTATGCCAAAAATACGCACGATTTTGCTCGCCTGATCTGGTCGCAGGCCTCGCCAGACTGGAAATTCAGCGATGCCACCTTTGAAGCCAGCGCTAAATCCCTCGATAACCCGGACCACGTTGCCGTCACGCTCAGTAATTACCGCTGGCGTCTGGGGCTGGAAAGAGGAGAGAAAAAATATGACGCCTATGAGCAAAAGCTGGCGACGCTGCCGAATATCACGGTTCCGACGATAACCATCGAGGGCGGTAACAACGGGGCGCCTCATCCTGCGCCCGCTGCCTATGCCGGAAAATTTACCGGGAAATATGAGCACCGTACCTTCGGTGCTACCGTTGGCCACAACCCGCCGCAGGAAGATCCGCAGGACTTCGTTAAGGCGGTTGTTGACGCGGACAAGCTCTGAGATGTGCTATTTTCAATCCGTTACCCCTTATTCAGGAGCCTGCGGTGGAGCATATTGATCGCATCCTTGTCGTCGATGACGACAGGGATATTCGTGAACTGGTTGTCGATTATCTCGTGAAGTCGGGCTATCACGCCTCCGGCGCGGCCAACGGCAAAGAGATGCGCGCGGTGCTCGACAAACAGCATATCGACCTGGTGGTGCTGGACGTGATGATGCCCGGCGACGACGGCCTGACGCTGTGCCGACAGCTGCGCAGCAGCAGGCATAAGGATCTGCCGATCCTGATGCTCACCGCCCGGAACGAAGACACCGACCGGATCCTGGGGCTGGAGATGGGTGCAGACGATTACGTGGTGAAGCCGTTTGTGGCCCGCGAACTGCTGGCGCGTATCAAAGCCATCCTGCGTCGTTTTCGCGCCATGCCGCCCAATCTTCGGGTGACCGAAGCAGGGCGCCTGGTGGTATTCGGAGAATGGCAGCTGGATACGGTGGCGCGTCACTTGATTGATAACGAGGGGATGATTGTGGCGCTAAGCGGGGCAGAATACCGTCTTCTGCGCGTGTTTCTCGATCATCCTCAACGGGTGCTGACGCGGGACCAGCTGCTGAACCTGACGCAGGGACGCGATGCCGAGCTGTTTGAACGCTCGATAGATCTTCTGGTAAGCCGCGTGCGTCAGCGCCTGAATGAAGATGCGCGCACGCCAGCCTATATCAAAACCGTGCGCAGTGAAGGCTACGTGTTTACCATGCCGGTGACCATCGTCGAGGCCAATGAATGACGCTGTGGCCGCGCACGCTCCTGGCCCGGCTGCTGATCGTTGTGCTGCTTGGGCTCCTGCTGGCCAACTCGCTCAGCCTGACGCTGGTCATGGTTGAGCGAATGCGCAGCGCCCGCGCCGTGATGCTGGGCAACCTTGAGAACGACGTCGCGACCAGCGTGGCCATTCTCGACCGGCTTCCGGCCAGCGAGCGGCCCGGGTGGCTGGAACAACTCAATCGCGGCAATTACCGGTATATCCTTGGCCCCGGCGAGTCAGGCGCCGCGCCAGCGGATAAGCGCTCGCAGGATGCGGTCCGTACCCTCAAAGCGACGCTGGCTGAACGCTACCCGCTCACGTTTACGGCGGTTCCGGGGCCCGTATCCCATATCCAGGCCCATCTTACGCTTAGCGACGGCGCGCCGCTGACTATCGATCTGATCCCACGCATGCCGCCCGTCGCCAGCTGGCTGCCCGCGGTGCTGATACTTCAGCTGTTACTGGTCGCGCTATGCGCATGGATCGCAGTCCGCCAGGTCGTCCGGCCCTTCATGCAGTTCACGCGCGCGGTCGACTCGCTTGACCCGGCGGCACATTCCCCGATGGCGGAAAAAGGGCCGGTCGAAGTCCGCCAGGCGGCGCATGCCTTCAATGAGATGCAATCCCGGATACAGGCGCACCTGCGCGAGCGCGCCCAGATCCTGGCGTCCATTTCTCACGACCTTCAGACCCCCATCACGCGCATGAAGCTGCGGGTCGAAATGACGGAGCAGCCGGCGCTCCGCGATAAGCTGCTGAGCGACCTCGACAATATGTCGCGTCTGGTACGGGAGGGGATTGCCTATGCCCGGTCATCAGAATCGCTTGAGGAGACGACGCTGAAGCTGGAGCTGAATGCGTGGATCAACAGCATCGCCAGCGATTATCAGGATATTGGTAAAAACGTGCAGTTTCATGCACGCGATATCCGCCTGCCGATCGTTACGCGCCCGCAGGCATTGCGTCGGGTAATGACCAACCTGCTGGATAACGCGCTGAAGTTTGGCGATAGCGCGACGATCGAGATTGATGAGGACGAACGACAGGTAGCGATCCGCATCATGGATAACGGACCGGGCATCCCGGATGCCGAGCTGGACGCGGTTTTACAGCCGTTCTACCGGGTTGAAACGTCGCGCAACCGCGAAACTGGCGGTACGGGGTTAGGCCTTGCCATTGCAGCGCAGCTCACCGCCCGGCTCAGCGGCAAACTGCATCTTGCCAACCGTGAGGAGGGCGGGCTGATGGTGAGCGTGACGCTGCCGCGCGGCTAATTGTACGCGTCTGTATCCGGTTACGGCGCCGATACGCTGGCAGACAAAATTACGCTTTTTGCACACGGCCCGAACACATTCGTACGGTGAAATGACCTCACTGCACCTTCGCAGCAACGGTATCGTGAGGTCCTTATGTTTCTGATAATCGCTTTTTTGGGCGGCATGATTAGCCTGCTCAGCCCGTGCACGCTTCCCGTCATTCCTCTGCTGTTCGCCGGATTTCAGGGGCAGCGCAAGCACATTCTGGCGCTTCTGGCGGGCATGATTGTAATGTTCACCCTGGTGGCGATGGTGGTGACGGCTGCCAGCGAGTGGATCGCTGACGCCACCGCTATCGGCCGCTGGATTGCGCTTCTGGTGCTGGGCATCGCCGCACTGGCCCTCATTTTCCCGCAGCTCGCCCAGCGCATTGCCAGCCCGGCGGTCAGCGCCGGGAACGTGCTGAACACCCGCAGCGCGCAGACGCGCGGCATGCTGTCGGCGTTTCTGGCAGGGCTTGCCGTAGGACTGCTGTGGTCTCCCTGTGCCGGGCCGATTCTCGGGGCGATCTTCAGCATCAATATTGCGGGACACTCGCCCGTCGCCACCGGCGCGCTGTTGGCCGCTTACGGCGGAGGATGCGCGCTGATGCTGGGGCTGCTGGCAGCAGGTGGTCGAAAGCTGATCGCGCCGTTACGATCCAAATCCGCGCTGATGGCGCGTCTGCGCCAGGGGGCGGGAGTGATGATGTTAGCCGCCGTTGCCTTTAATGCTTCCGGAATGACGTCGGCGCTGAAGGGGGCCAACGGCATTGCCGACCGGCTGGAAAACGCGCTCCTGAACCTGGCGAAACCGGCACCGTCGCAGGTGAAGCTGCAGCCGGCAGTGGAAACGGCCCCCAGCAGCCAGCTGCCGTCGCTGAGCGGCGGAACGGGCTGGATAAACGGTGACCCTGTCACGTCTGAATCCTTACGGGGTAAGGTTGTCCTTATCGACTTCTGGACCTGGGGCTGTATTAACTGCCAGCACGCGCTCCCGCACGTGCGCGACTGGGCCAGGAAGTATCAGTCTCAAGGCCTGGTGGTGATTGGCGTACACACGCCGGAATACCCGTGGGAAAAACCGCTATCGTCGGTGAAAAACGCGGTGAACAAGTGGCAGCTGCCGTATCGGGTGGTGACGGACAACGGCTATAAGATCTGGACCGCGTTCGGCAATCAGTACTGGCCCGCGCATTACTATTTCGATGCGAAAGGGCAGCTGCGCTACACCTCGTTTGGCGAAGGCAACTACGACAGGCAGGAGGCCGTTATTCAGCAGCTTCTCAAGGAGGCGCGTTCCTGAATCGCCCTACGGCACCCGCTGAGCAACGATAAACAGGCGGGGAAAGGCCAGCAGTATCTGCCCGTTTTCCTGAAGCGGATACTGCCCCTGCAAAAGCTCATGGTAGCGTTCCAGGAATTTTTTTTGCTCGTTCTCGCTGAGGTCCTGTATCCACGGACGTAATCCCGTCGCGCTTACCCAGTCTACGATGGCCTGATGCGAACTCATCTGATGGAAGTAGGTGGTGCGCCAGATATCCACGTCGCATCCCGCTTCCGTCAGAATATCGTAAAAGGCATGGATGCCCGGCAGCGGCTCGCGGCCCCGATCCGGGTAGCCCTGTTCCAGGGCGACTTCGCGCATTAAGGCGTGCGTTGGCTCAAGCCAGTTATCCGGCATTTGCACCGCCAGCACGCCGTTTAGCTGGAGCAGCGATACCAGATGCGGCAGAAGATGGTAATGGTCCGGGATCCACTGAAGGGAGGCGTTGGCATAGACGAGGTTCACAGGCTGCACCGGCCTGTAGTGGCGGATATCCGCTTCCACAAACTGGCAGTCCGGCAGGGCGTTTCGGGCTTCCTCGAGCATCGCCGGAGAGTTATCCACTCCCGTAATCTGGGCTGAAGGCCAGCGCTGTCGCAGCAGCGCCGTGCTGTTGCCGGGACCACAGCCCAGATCAACGGCAGACGTCACGTCAGCAAGCGGCACCCGGGCAAGCAGATCGGCTGCGGGTCGCGTGCGCTCTGCGCTGTACTGTAGATAAAGAGAGGGATCCCAGTCTGCCATTTTCGCATCTCCGCGTTGAGGTGTTCAGCAAGGATAGCACAGGGAGATACCTGCACCGGGGCAGGTATCTGGTTTCTGCCGGATCACATAATCCCCTTCAGGGCCACGTGATAAAGCAGCATGATAGTTTTTCCGTCCACGATCTGGCCGTTCTCAATGCCCCGAAGCGCGTCGTCGAGCGTCATTTCAAGCACCTTGATATCTTCGCCCTCTGATTTGACGCCGCCGCCCGCGCCGGTCCGGTCCTGCGGGTGATATTCCGCAAGATAGAAGTAGAGCTTTTCGGTTACGGAGCCCGGGCTCATATACGCCTCAAAAATCTTCTCCACGCGGGACACCCTGAACCCGGTTTCTTCTTCCGCTTCGGCCCTGATGCGGCTTTCCGGATCGAGGTTGTCGAGCAGCCCCGCGGCTGCCTCAATGAGATCCTCTTCGTGACCGTTTACAAAGACCGGAAAGCGGAACTGGCGGGTAAGAATGACCGTCCTTTTGTCGCGATTGTAGAGCAGGATCGTCGCGCCATTGCCGCGGTCATACACTTCACGCTCCTGTCGCTGCCATTCGCCATCGCTGCGCTGAAGATCAAACGTGTATTTTTTCAGGATGTACCAGTTATCGGACAAGGTTTCACTGCTGATGATGCGTATATCTGCACGTTTTGATTGCACGTTTCATCCTCCTCTCGTAGAGTAAGCATCATAAACAGCAACTTCACGCACATTCAAGAATTATCGTGCAGCTTCAGGAAAGAAAATGCTTACCAGTCAGCGTAAACAATTAATACTTGAAAAGCTGGAGGCGGAAGGCCAGGTTCAGTCCACGGCGCTCAGCCACTATTTTTCGGTGTCGGAAGACACTATCCGTCGTGATTTACGCGAGCTGGCGGCAGAAGGGCGTCTACAGCGCGTTCACGGCGGCGCGCTTCCGGCATCCTCCGCAATTGCCCCGTTCGCTGAACGTCAGTCCGTAAAGATGGATGCCAAAAAACGCGTGGCCCGCCGGGGCGCGCAGCTTATTTCACCGGGGCAGGTCGTTATCATCGATGGCGGGACGACAACCTCTGAACTCATTACCTTCCTGCCGCCAGATCTGCGCATTACCGTGGTGACGCACAGCCCCGGCATCGCGCTGGGTCTGGTCGACCATCCCTGTATTGAGGTGATCCTGATTGGCGGACGCCTGTATAAACACTCCATCGTCACGGTCGGCGCGGCCGCTATTGAAGGTATCAACGCTATTCATGCGGATCTGTTCTTCATGGGCGTTACCGGCGTTCATCCTGACGCAGGGCTAACCACCGGGGATTATGAAGAAGCGTGCATCAAACGCGCATTTTCCGGCAGGGCGGCGGAAACGGTGGTGCTGGCTTCACCGGAAAAGATCAACTCCGCCTCTGCGTTTGCGATCGGCGATTTGTCGTTAGTGAATACTCTGGTCGTTGAGGACACGACGGATGAACGCTGGGTCAACGCTATGAAAGAAAAGGGCGTTGCGGTGATCGCCAGCCGGTAAATATCCGCTTTTTTGCCAGCCAGACCGCGCGGCTGTCAACGAGAGAAAGGTTATCCGCCATGCCGATCCTTAGACTGAAGCTTTTATCAGCTTAAGGATCGCCCATGACAGAGATCTCTGTTCTGGCGTTTGGCGCGGATCCCGCCGCGCAACGCCCATCAACCTCCGCCATTCAGCAGGCGATAAACTCGGCTCACCGCGGCGACGTCATTGTCATCCCGCAAGGCCGCTATCTGAGCGGAGCGCTGTTTCTGAAAAGCGGCGTTTCGCTTCGCCTGGACGATGGCGCCCGGCTCGCGGGAAGTCAGGATCTGGCTGACTATCCGCTTATTACTACCCGCGTGGCCGGTATCGACATGCGCTGGCCGGCAGGCATCATTAATATTATCGATTGTGAAGACGTCAGCATTACCGGCACGGGCACGATAGACGGGCAGGGTGAGATATGGTGGCGACGCTTCTGGGGCGATGACGAGCGCAGCGGAATGGTCGGGGACTACGGTGCCAGAGGATTGCGCTGGGTCGTTGATTATGACTGCCAGCGTCCGCGCAACGTTCTGGTCTTTGAGAGCCAGAATGTTACGCTTCGCGAGTTCACCAGCCGGGAATCCGGTTTCTGGAATCTGCATCTGTGCTATTCGCGCTATATTGCGGTTGAGGATGTGAAAATTACTAATTCCGCAGGGCCAAGCACCGACGGAATAGACATAGACTCCTGCGAACAGGTTCGGGTTGAGCGCTGCATCGTCTCCTGTAATGACGACAATATCTGCATCAAATCTGGACGAGGACGCGAGGCGGCGCAAAACGCGCGCGCCGCGAGGGGTATCGTTATTCGCGGCTGCACGCTGAACAAGGGTTCCGGGATCGCGCTGGGCAGCGAAACCTCAGGCGGCATCGAGCGCGTCCTGATCGAAAATAATACGTTTAACGGGACAGGCGTCGGGTTTCGCATAAAGTCTGCCCGCAACCGGGGCGGATTTATACGGGACATCACCGTTCAGAATTTGCAGCTAACTGACGTGCGTTTTCCGGTGCTGATCCAGCTGAACTGGTTCCCGCAGTACAGCTACGGCAGCCAGGATAATCTCTCTGATAAACCAGAACACTGGCGCAAGCTGGCCGAGGGCGTCGAGGGAGAAGCCGGTCTCACCGAAGTCAGCGGCCTGACGATTAAAAATATCACGGCGCGGCGCTCGGACGACCAATGCTTCTCGCGGGCATTTTTCATCGAAGGGTATCCGGAACGTCCCGTGAGCGGGCTAACGCTTGACGGTATTACGATTGATGCCACCGAGTTCGGCAAGATTTCGGGCGTTGACGGGCTGCGCTTTAATGATGTCCATGTCACGGCAAGGACGTTGACGCGGGACAGCAATGACGTCTATGAGCGTTGAGGGCACGAGGCTTATCGCATTTTTTACAGTAATCTTATAAGTGCTACACTGTCCGCAACCATAATTTTCCTGAATTAAATGACTGATGGCTATGACTAATTTTGAACGTCCGAAACTACAGCTTCCAAACGGCGCAGATAAGCTGTTGCTGCACTCCTGTTGCGCCCCCTGTTCCGGTGAGGTCATGGAGGCCATTCAGGCGTCGGGCATTGATTACACCATCTTCTTTTACAATCCGAATATTCATCCCCAGAAAGAGTATCTCATCCGCAAGGAGGAGAATATTCGTTTCGCTGAGAAACATGGCGTGCCCTTCGTCGACGCAGATTACGACACCGATAACTGGTTTGAGCGCGCGAAAGGCATGGAGTGGGAGCCCGAGCGCGGCGTTCGCTGCACCATGTGCTTTGATATGCGCTTTGAGCGCACGGCGCTGTATGCCGCTGAAAATGGGTTCAGCGTGATCAGCAGCTCGCTCGGAATTTCCCGCTGGAAGAACATGCAGCAGATTAACGACTGCGGACAGCGGGCTGCCGCGCATTATCCGGGAATGGTGTACTGGGATTACAACTGGCGTAAGCAGGGAGGATCGTCGCGCATGATTGAGATAAGCAAGCGCGAACAGTTCTACCAGCAGGAGTATTGTGGCTGCGTTTATTCACTGCGCGATACGAATATGCACCGTAAATCGCAGGGCAGGCCGCTCATCAAACTCGGTAAACTTTACTACGGTAAGGAAGATGAAGGGCAATAATAAGCGCCTGTGCACAATGGATTGAGGAACAAAAAGTGGCATCGTCAGACACCGTTAAGAAATTCGTTATGCTGGCCGTTGTGGTCAGCCTGGCCGCGGGATGCGCGCCGTTACATCCTTCCGGCTGCCACAAGACCACGGCCACGGGCAGTTGCAGTTCAGGACGCTGGGACGATCCGGATGAATGGGGTGCGCAAGCGCGGGCAATCAGGGCGGCCATTAACGATAAGCTTGATGAGCCACAGAAATGGAAAGGGAAGAAATGCCGGCTGCACATGGAGTTTTCCCGGGACGGCACGGCGCTAAGCATATCAACCAGCAACGGCAATAAAGCCTATTGTGAAGCGATAAAATCAGCCGCCCGGAAAGCCACATTCCCGGCCTTTAACAATCCGGAAGTCTACCGGGATTTTCAAAAATCCGGCTTCGACATGCAGGGTTAGCCACATAAGAAATATGTATTAGACATTGAGGGCGGCGCTTGTTTGTATGTTAACAAACTGTAGCCAACCATCTGGAATAATTCATGTTTACTATCAAAACGGACGATCTCTCGCATCCAGCCGTGCAGGCATTAGTTGCCTATCATATCTCCGGCATGCTGGAACAATCCCCGCCGGAAAGCAGCCATGCGCTGGATGTCCAAAAGCTACGCGATCCGGCAGTCATATTTTGGTCAGCATGGGACGGGGAGCAGCTTGCGGGAATTGGCGCGCTGAAAGTGCTCAATGAGGACCATGGCGAGCTGAAATCAATGCGTACCGCACCTGATTATTTGCGCCGCGGTGTAGCAAATCTGTTTCTGCTGCATATCTTACAGGTTGCGCGTGCCAAAGGCCTGAAGCGTCTGAGCTTAGAAACGGGGACGCAGCCAGGATTTACCGCATGTCATCAACTTTATAGCAAACACGGTTTTGTTGACTGCGAACCGTTCGCTGATTATCAGCCTGATCCAAACAGTCGGTTTATGACGCTGGATTTATGCCGGAAAAGCGGAAAGGAGTAGTGACATGATTGGGGAGATTGGACTGGAGGCGCATGTCATTATTTCGCTAGTATGTCAAAGCTAAGTTCAGATGTCCGAGGCAGGGCAAAGCTCAAATGTCCGCTCTGTGCCAGAAGCGGACGATGTGACAGGAAAAGTATCAGTACTGCCAATAGGTTATGTCAGAAGTCCGTATATCCTCAAGATGACGTGCTGACAAAATTAGATCTGGCTCTTACTCGTTCATTATAGGAAGCTTTTTAAGAAACTCTTTAAGATTCCAGGCATCCCATGGCAGATGTTCGGTAATACCTATAATCACAATTTCTGTCTCGGCAGAGACATCACGGATAATCCTAAGCGTCTGCGTAAGGTTCAGTTTCCCTACCGGATACACCGCCTGCCAGTCAAACTCAGGTTCAGGCTCCGCGAACAGCAGCGAACGGAAGACAGACGTCCGGATTGAGGACATCCAGGTCCAGATGCACGGCAAGTTTGCAGATGTTCTGTTCTTTTATCCAGCGTGTGATCCTGTCACTGTTTTCATAAAGCTCTTCCGGTCGTGCGACCTGCAGACCAAGATCGCTGATAACGGCCGTTTCCTGCTCCGTCAGCCCTTCTTCAATCAGGCCGGCATACATGACGCGCGAGGGGGATACAGGGATCTTCACTTTTGAAGCAAACTCCGGATCGCCGCCGCCTAAAAGATTACCCAGCACCATGGTATGGCCGTTGGTAAAATCGCGCGGGGTCTTCACATCCGGGTGTGAATCGATCCACAGTACGCCCATTTCGCCATTGTGCCTCTCGTTCATCCAGGCAAAGGGGGCCTGGTCTACAAGGCAGTCACCTCCAAACACCACGATATGATCCGGTTCTTCTTTTTCCAGCACTGCCCAGGCCTCATCATGCTGGCTGAGTAACTGCCGGCGATAAAGCAGCCCCTGTTCAGGCTCAGGCGTGTCCGGGTTAAACTCCGGCACGCTGATAGTATGCAGAGGGGAGCGTGACTCCGGAGAGAGCCAGTGCAGCAGCCGGGCACCAAACCCGTAGAGCTCCTGGTTGCCACCCTGCCACTGTGGAAATAAGATCCTGATGGTTCTTTTCGACTTGTCAGTCATGTTAACTCCCTGGTTTCAGTACAGCTGGTGATAACAATTAAAAACGCTCTTTTTCCTTAATGTCCGCAACCGGTGAAAGAATATCGCCAGGCAGATCGTGGAGTGGCAGACCGCTGCTGACCTTTCGTGGCCAGTCAGAATTGGCAAGCGCAGCTTTGCCAATGGAAACAAAGTCAGCCCCCATACGCAGAAGCTTTTCTGCCGTTTCACCGTCATCCAGCCCGCCGTTAGCAATGATGACGGTCTCAGGAGCGGCTTCACGGGCAAGCTCAACAAGGCTCTTATCGCCATTCTCGAATGCAGGCAGCCAAGCTTTATATTCGGTCACATGGATATAGTCCACGCCGGCATCGGCGAGCAGGCCAAATATTGTCCTGGCCTCTGCCTCACCTTCTTTCCATTTATGATGAAAATCGTTTACTTTTCCCTGCGAAATCCTGACGCCCAGCGTCTTTTCTGCGCCAATTTCGCTGCGTACAGCACGGATAACTTCCAACGTAATGGCCAGCCGGTTTTCCAGGGAACCACCCCATCCATCAGTACGCTGGTTGGTATAGTCTGTCAGGAACTGATCAAGCAGGTACCCGTTCGCCGCATGGATCTCAACCCCGTCAAATTTTGCATCACTGACGGCACGCTCAGCGCTGTCAGCAAAACTGGAGATGATGTCGTGGATCTGCTCTTCACTGAGTGCCTGGGGTGTACGGTATTCACCGGAACCATGATAGAACTCAAGCTGCTGCCCTTTAGGTTTTACGGCGGAAGGACCGGCAGAGTCCGGACGGTAGATATTTTTCTGAGACAACGCACCGGCATGAATGAGCTGGGCTATAACGCGTGCACCGTTCTGATGCGCTTTTTCGACAATATTTTTCCAGCCGGAGAGCTGTTCTTCATTCACGATGCCTGGCTGAAACGCATAGGTCTGCGACCACGCCTGGTCA
This sequence comes from Enterobacter cloacae complex sp. P40C2, assembly GCF_014930695.1. NCBI lineage: Bacteria > Pseudomonadati > Pseudomonadota > Gammaproteobacteria > Enterobacterales > Enterobacteriaceae > Enterobacter > Enterobacter cloacae complex sp. P40C2. The sequence continues at coordinate 152,037 of NZ_JADBRP010000005.1, forward strand.
ATATAGATACCTTCGGTGATGATGGCACCAAAACCTCCCCGGGCAAACCGGGAGTAATAATCCTGCATTTTTTTACCCGGTACGCCGGTTTCAGACGCGGAGATACGCGTCATAGGGGCAACCATAATGCGATTGCGGAACAGGGTGCGGTTAATGGATTTGGCTTCATATAAGGATGCGTAGTGCATGGTGACTCCCCGGTAACAATTATAATAAAAATAATTATAATGCCGTTATACAGAACGTTATACTGATAAGAAATGCATCACTGTATAACGGAAATAGATATAATGAATCTTCGGGACGTCGAACTGTTCACCGTACTTGCGGAAACCTGCAATCTTTCTCAGGCCGCACGCAGACTTGGCATGAGCGCGATGAGCGTGTCGCGACATCTCGCCCAGCTGGAAAAGGATTTAGGGGCGCGCCTGTTTCAGCGTACGACCCGCGCGGTCTCACTGACCAGCGAGGGCGAAGAATTTCTTCCCTATGCCAGAACCATGATGGAAGCAGAGCAGGGCGCGCGGATTATGTTCAGCGAGGACGCTGGCGGGGCAACAGGCCTCTTGAGGATCACGGCACCCTCCGGCATCGGCCGCCGTTATATACTTCCCCTGCTGCCTGAACTCATGGAACGGAATCCGAAGATGAAAATCGACCTCAACCTTAGCGATGACGTAGTGGATATCGTGGGTCAGGGATACGATGTGGCCATCAGGGTTGCCCCGCTCAGGGATTCGAACCTGATTGCCCACAGACTCAGCAGCAACCCCCGGGTCCTCTGTGCCTCACCTGCTTATCTTTCCCGGCACGGGATTCCCACCACTCTGGCAGAACTGACCAATCATCTGTGTTTGAGAACGGCAATGGTGTCTCAGTGGACATTTGTGAAAGATGGGAACCTACTCAGTCATTTATTTGAGCCACGGTTCATTTGTAACAATGTAGAAGGTGTCCGAAGTATGTGTAAGGCCGGAGCGGGCCTGGCACAACTAACAAAAGCAGATATTTACTCTGAACTTGCAACCGGAGAACTCGTCGAAATAACACTTAGTGATGCGGAATGCCACATGCTGGCAATATGGGCGCTGTTTCCGACAAAGCGCTACCTGCCATGCCGCGTTACTGTCTTTCTAGATGCTTTAAAGTCTTCGCTGAAGAGACTTATGTCATGAATGATAAGTTCAACTTTTGCAGAGAGTGATAAGGTCATAATGTCCGCTCTTCGCTCAAAGCGGACATTAAGCTCTCTGGCATTTCAGTTCTATGAAGGGTGGGATTATGTTTGCCTTCAGAGATTTGTTATTTCCTTGTACCGAAAATTTCTTCAGAACGGGGCTGTAATGTCTTCAATGCTTCCAGCATATCGTCACCATTCAGGGAACGCTGGGATTTCTTCTGCGTGGGTTTTCTGCGCCGCCGCGAGGGGCCATCTCCGGCAGGGAGAGCCTGAGACCGGTTATTGTCGCGTTTGTCCTGAACCAGCTTAATAAACTCAAGTGTCCGCCCGAGGCGCTTGTTGTCCACGATAGCACCCTGGTCAATTTCCTGAAGACGATCATAAGTGGAGTAGGGAAGGACGACTCCGTTTAGCCGGAGTTCTTTCCGGCCATCCGGGTAATGCCAGACCTCAATGTACTTCCCAATAGATCTGCGGCTTAACTCATTATCTTCAATCAGATAGAGTACTTTGTCATACTGCACCGTCAGGGATTTTGAAACACGGCGCAGTTCCCGCCATGTGAAAAATGCGGCCAGATCATCGTCATTCTCAAGTGGTCGATGCACATCAAAGTCATGCCGGGGCGCTTTCGCAAAACGCCGGTTGTAATCAGTCATAAACTCATCAGCAAAATGATTGGCTGCATCAACTGAAGAAATGCCCCTGAGCCTGAGTTCCTTTACGAGGCGATCCTGAAGCGTCAGATGGGCGCGCTCCACGCGGCCTTTGGCTGAGCTGGTATTGGCGCAGATAGTCTGGATGTTCAGTTCGTGCATCGCACGGCCAAACTGGTATAACCATCGCCGCCGGTGGCATTTTTATTGTTGATTCTGAAGACGCTGGCTTTGTCGCTATACAATGCCAGTGGTTTGCCATGCTTTTCCAGATAGCCCCTGGTGGCTTCAAAATAGGTGGACAGGTGAATATCGTGCAGTTCTGCGAGTTTCTCGCACGCAAGCGTAGGCCCAAAGTCGGTATAGCGTTCGCGGATAATATTGAGTGCGTACTGGGCAAGACCATCAGGTAGTTGGTTATTGCTGGGTTTTCCACGACGACGGCTAGCCATACCCAGTGGGCCATATTCACGGTAACGCGACAGAAGGCGTCGGCACTGACGATCGGAAATACCAAGGCGCTGCGCGGCCATCAGTGTGGTCAGACGCCGGTCGACAACGTCCTGAATGATTTTGAATCGGTTAACTTCGTCCAAAGTGAAAAACTCCGCGGAGTGTGCCGTCATCAGAATCCCTCGATGGTGAATCTACGTGACGGACATCTTAACTTAGCCCAGAACGGACATTACAACTTTGCCGTTACAACCTAAGTGCGCATAATGTATATTATGTTAAATCACCTGTGGTGATGAGTACGCTCGGGGTGATTGTCAGTTTCGCCATTCCTCAACTGTGGCTGGGGTATGGCGTAATCGCCGCAGTTGGCCAGCCATCAGAGCGCGTATTCGTGTGGGTTGTGCTGATCGCCCTGCTCTTCGCTGGCATCAACGGAGTAACGATGTTTATGATTGGCAAAGGTAGCATGCGCGCCGTGCGGTTACATCTTGCGCTGGCGGTGCTAAGTCTGGTATTAACGGCAGCCTATCTGCTGGCCGCGCTGAGCGGTAGTTCTTCTCCGGGCGTCAGCCTGACCGCGGCGCTGGTGAGTATTGTCATGCTGGGGCTTAGCGGCAGCTGTATACTTTCTACCGCTTTCTATAAGATGCTGCTATTTACGTTGCATAACAGAGTCTGGCGCAAGCTTATCAGCCAGACGCGCTAAACATTCATGCCATAAAAATCCCGCCGCTACCGGCGGGATTTCTTTACTCCCGTTGATATGTACAGCCTGACGTCATTCTGGACTGTTGGGTAACATTGTATCGCGAATATTAATCAAACTTTTCACATACTCATTATTATTGTCTTTTCGCGATATTTCTTTATTAATTAAAAATATGAAGTCCTCGTCAAATGAATCACTGAGCTGCGGATTCGCTCCTTTATCTAATAAAAGCTTAATATGGTCGATTTTTCCGGCATACAAGGCATTAATTAGTAAAGTGCGTTCCATTGCTCCTCTCGCATTGATATCTGCTCCCGATTCAAGCATGACTTTTAAGGTCTCAGTATTTTTTGCTTTTAATGTTTCGAATATTATTGGCTTATCAAAAGTCGTATCCCTGGCGTCCGGAGAAAGTCCACCGTCCAGCATAGCTTTTATCCAGATCCCTTTGTCTCCCTGAAGAACAAACTCAGCGGGACTGCTCCCACCTTCCGATCTGGGTTGCAACGGATCTGCTCCGGCCTTAACCAGATCTGTTATTATTTTTAACCTTGCCGGAGCGGTATCATCCCAGGTTGAGTTGAGCACTGACCAGAATAGCAACGTCATTTCGGCTTTCGCTGGACGATTCAACTCGTCTTTACTGACGGTCATCAGTTTTTGGCTAAGTTGTTCTTCGTTACCGTCATAAATAATCTGAGCAATTTTCAGCTGTTGGCCATCAAAAAAATCTTGTGGTTCATATTGCATATTCTCTTTACACCCTTGCACAATGAGTATGATAAATAAAAGCGTAAGCGCCATTATCATTTTGTTCATGTTCTACTCCTGATAGTGGCAATATCATCATCCTTTTGATCTTCTATGAGCTTGATTGTTTGGTCGATGCCATGTTTATCAAGAAGCGTTCCAGTGCCCCCAAAAAGTGTGTGTTGTGTACCTACAGCATCGGGTGCGGCGAGTGATCCCCATTCCTTTAGAGTAAAAGGCAAAGCAACTCCCCATGGTTTTTGCAGCGATTCAGGAAGTGCACTTTTGATAAGCTCATAATCCTTTTCGTTATGAACTTCCTGTAAGGACGTCAATAATTCGCCATCCACCCTATAAGATTGTATACTTCCTGCGCTTCCGATAACTTTGCCGCCGTATTTTTCAACTGTTCCCGAATTTAGCCCGGCAGCATTGAAAGTCCAGGCTGGATGCCCGCTGGACATAGCTGCTGCCGATGCCATCCCCCCTCCTAAGGAATGACCAGATATGTCAACATCGCCCCTTAATGAATTTCCTATCTCGACTGCTTTTTTATAATAATCTGAATCTATGCCTATTCCCTGCGCAGCATTATTTGTCCAGTCATTTATATTTTTGATTCCTGACAAGTCTCCATCAAGCAGAATTTTTTTTGCAGTATCACCTATTCCTGATGTTAACTCTGGTGCTCTTGAACCTCTGAATACAACAGTCGGGTTCATATCATTACCAAAAATACTGCTGTCAGGCTGATATACCCTGGCCAAAAAATCTGGTGATTTATTATTGTCGAAGAGCATATCCCGACTAAGCCCTATTTTGTTGAGTGTGCCTTCATCATTGCTAATGTCTTTCCATCCTTCTGGTACTCCTAACGTATCCCTGAGTGGGTTTGTTGTCTTATAGACATTCCCGGCGAGTTTAGCTTTTTCAACGGCTACGTTGTTCTCTGCCAGTCGCTCTGATGCGATGCGCGCGTCAGGATAAATACTTCTCTGTCCCTTCCCTATTAGGAACTTTCGTTCTTGCCAGCGTTCAGCTTTTGTAAGCAGCCCTTCGGTCTTTTGCAGGGTGGTTTCCCTGGCTTGTGATGGCTCATGTGGTTTTACTGATTGTTTTGCTTTTGTAACCTGCGCCGGAAATATTGAGGGACGAGCCCGGCGTCCGCCCCACGATTTCACCATTTCCTCATAGCGACGCATTATCCGATCAACCGGATAGTTTGGTTCCAGTAAACCTTGGGGCCTAAGATAACCTTCCGTGTCAGCGTAAAACGGTCCCATCGTCGCCAGCACCCCGGGACGAGTGTCAACCGCAACAATTTCCCCTCTTCTCAGCGCACTTTGGACTTTCCCTCGCAGATCTGTGCTAATCCCCTTATGAGTGACACCCGCTTCAAGACGAATTCTGTCCCCTCCGTGAAAACCGGAGAAGAGCGTCAGGATATCTTTATCCGGGACGAATGACAGTTCATGACATGCGATGGATGGGCTTACTATCCGGGGAAATTCATCAGGCGAAAGCAAATCATCGGCGACATAAAGCAGTTTAAGTCTGGAAAGCATAATATCCCTTTAGCCATGGTTAACGTTTCTATTATTGCACATCACTGAAAACAGACAATGTCGGGCTATTTTTCACGATGCATCCGGACAACATCCGGTATCATGCGTGTCTACATACCTTTGCATATACTCAAAAGTATGTAAAACCGTGTACGTTTGCACGCCTGCATTGATTTTAAGCCGAAGCGTTTACAGCCCCGTCCTCACCACATATCGCAAGTATTTTCTCTCTCAGCCAGCGGTGACCCGGGTCGCGCTCCATCCTTGGGTGCCACATCTGCGACACCGTAATGCGCCGGCTTTTGAACGGCAGCTCAAAAACGTGAACCTGTTCCGTAACCTGCTGATTAGCTAAATAGAGTGCGGGTATCATGGCGATTAGATCGGACGCCAGCGCCACGGAAAGCGCCGTCGGAAATCCCGGCACCACGCTCGCGATTTTTCGCGTCATTCCCCGCTCTGCCAGCACGTCATCGACGAAGCCGTGCAGCGTGCCTTCGGGGGAAGCCACCACGTGGCCCCAGGAGACATAGTCTTCCAGACTTTTTTCTGCCCGGGTAGCCAGCGGATGCCCTTTACGCACCACGCCCACAAACCGATCCTCAAACAGTCTTTGCACAAGTATTTCAGGCCCCATATTGCTCTGCACGCCAATCTCCAGATCGACCAGACCTTCCCGCAGGTAGCGCGACGTTTTTTCAGGCTTTGGCGCAAAGCGTATGCAGACGTCCGGTGCGGCATCGGCCACAGCCGCAATAAGCGCCGGGCCAAACGCCACCACAAAACCGTCGTTTGCCCGAATCGTGAAAAGGCGCGAAAGATCTTCGACGTTGAACGTTTCGGTGGATGGCTGCAAAACCGCCTTCGCCTCGTGCACCGCGCGCCGGGCGCGCTCCCGGGTAGCCTCTGCCCAGGGCGTCAGTACCATGTTGCGTCCGGCGCGCACCAGGATTGGATCTCCCGTTACGTCGCGCAGCCTGCTCAGGGTGCGGCTCATGGCCGAGGTGCTTAGGCGTAAACGGCGGGCCGCGCCCGCAACGCTGGCTTCGCTCAGCAATACGTCGAGGGCAACCAGCAGATTGAAATCGGGATCGGACATGACTAATCTCCCAGGATTCAGATAAGGCGTTTCATGCAACGATAAAGTGCAAATGGTGCGCCTTCCGCCGCGTAAAAGCCATCTTTATAGTTCCGTCATCCACCATCCTTTTCAGGAGACAGCAAGATGACGCTCTTTTCCAGCCAACCCGGCGATGACGGCCTGCCGGGCCCGGCGCGCGCCCGGGTGTTGGCCGCGGTAATGACCACCACGCTAATGGGCGTGTTTGACGGCACCATGATTAACGTCGCCCTGCCGTCCATGGCGCAGGCGATGCAGGTGCACGCCAGTACCGCCGTCTGGTTTGCCAACGGGTATCTGCTGGCGGCGGCGATGTCGCTGGCGCTATTCGCGGCGCTGGCGGCACGCCTGGGTTACCGCCCCGTATTTCTGGCAGGCCTTATGATCTTTACCCTGACATCGCTGGGCTGCGCGCTGGCAACGGGCCCCGGGATGCTTATCGGAATGCGCATCCTTCAGGGGATCGGTGGCGCGGCGACGCTGAGCATCGCGCCCGCGATACTGCGGTCCGTGTTTCCCGGCCGATTGCTTGGCCGCGTTCTGGGTTTACACGCCCTGCTCATCGCCTCCAGCTCGGCGCTCGGGCCGGTATTGGGCGGCACCCTTCTTCATATCCTGAGCTGGCAATGGCTGTTTGCCGTAAACGTTATTCCCGGTGCGGTGGCCCTGCTGCTGGCAACCGGAGCGCTGCCGCGCCAGTCTATCAGCGTTCGGGCGCCCTTCGATTCGCTCGGGGCCATTTTATCGGCGCTGATGTTGGGCTCAACGATCGTGGCGGCGAACAGTTTCCAGAGCGCAGCACATCACACCGCCAGCCTCTGCTGGGCGGCGATCGCTGCGACGAGCGGCATCGCCTTTATCTGGCAGATCCGCCGTACGGAAAACCCGCTGCTGCCGCCAGCAATGTTTAAAAATGCGCGTTTTACCCTCGCGGCCCTTACGTCGATGACTGCGTTCGTCAGCCAGGGGATCGCCTTTATTGCCCTGCCGTTCCTGTTTCAGAGCGTCTATGGCTATAGCCCGCTCGTCTCTGCCCTGCTGTTTACGCCGTGGCCGTTGGGGATCGTGCTCATTGCTCCCCATGCCGGCCGGTGGGCGGACACGATATCGGCTCCGCCGATCTCAACTCTCGGGCTGATGATTTTCGCTCTGGGGCTGGGGCTGCTGGCGACGCTGCCTGCCAGTCCAGCCATGTGGGATATCTGCCTGCGGTGCCTGGTGTGCGGTATTGGGTTTGGCTGCTTCCAGAGCCCCAATAACCGGGAGATGCTCTCAAACGTTACCCGTGACCATGCGAGCTTCGCTTCTGGCGTTTTGTCCATCATGCGGACGTTCGGGCAGTGTCTCGGTGCGGCGGTTGTGGGGGTTATGCTGACGGCAGATGGAAGACCGGTTCATGCTGCGCTGTGGATCGCCACGGCAGCCTCAGCGGGATCCGTATTCGTTAGCGTAAGCCGGTTACGGTCGCTGAGGCTGATAAAATAAGCGCTAGCCTGGGCTACTCCAGCGCCAGCAGCGCAAAGCTCGCCAGCCAGTGCCCGCCGCTGTAGTGGCTGCCGACAACATGCTCCACGCTTGCCGCCAGATGGCGCGCGGCGGCATCGCGCAGTGCCTGCTGCGCCGGATGGCTTTCCGGCAGGGCGTGTGCAATGTGCTTCATGCACCAGGCGCGGCTTAGGTTGAGCCCGTCCAGGTGCGCAATTTTCGGATCGGTGCGGTCGCTCACCTCTGCCGGGTACATCAGCGCCGACACGGCGCCCGCGTCCGGCAGAAACGCATCGAACCAGGCCGGGAAATTGTCCGTCACCTTGCTCATCAGCAGGGCTTCGGTAAGCGCCCCGGAAATATACTCGTCGCCGCCCGGCTCATAGTGCGCGGGATAACGGGTGTCCGCGAGATAAAACCGCGTTGCCGCGTCCAGGATAGCCTGCTCGAGCGCGTTATCCTGCACCGCACGGGCGTAATCCAGCCCCAGCGCGAGCGCAAACGCGGTGTTGTAATGCGTCCCGACGCGGATTGGATAGGTTAACTTGCTGAGGTAATCCACCAGCCGCTGACGAATATCCAGCGTGAGCGGTTGCAGCGTCTGATACCAGCGCGCCGCCTGCGGCAGCGAGGACTGTTGCAGCTCCTGCGCCAGCGCTAGCAGCCAGCCGTAGCCGTAAGGTCGCTCAAACGACGCGCGGAACGGCGCGTTGAAATAGGCCAGCTCTTTCGCCACCTTCTCGTCGGTCAGGTGTTCCTCAAACAGGGCGACGATCTCTTCCCGGCACGGCAGCTCGGGATACAGGCGCAGGCAGCGCAGCAGGAGCCAGTAGCCGTGCACCGCCGAGTGCCAGTCAAAGCAGCCGTAAAAAATCGGGTGCAGCTCGCGGGGCGGCAGAACGTCGCCGTCATCGTTCAGCAGATGCATGATGTGGTTCGGGTATTCCTGACGTAGATAGGTCAACGGCATTCTGGCGAACGCGTCGGCCTGTTGTTGCGTTAATTCCATAGCGGCTCCTTAGCGAAACACGAGGAAATACATTAAGAACACGTTTACCACCAGCAGGGTTAACGCGGTCGGGATCTGAATCTTGATAACCTGATATTTGTCCTTTAGCTCCAGCAGCGCGGCGGGCACGATGTTGAAGTTGGCGGCCATGGGCGTCATCAGCGTGCCGCAGTAGCCCGCGTACATCCCGATAGCCAGCAGCGGCGCCGGGTTGCCGTGATGAACGTTAATCAGGAACGGCAGGGCGATACCGGCGCTCAGCACCGGGAACGCGGCGAAGGCGTTGCCCATGATCATGGTAAACAGCGCCATCCCCACGCAGTAAATCACCACCAGCATAAAGCGGCTGTCCGGGTTGACGAACAGGCTGACCACCTTCTGGACCGATTCGCCGGTATTGGCCACCACAAATACCCCGCCGAGCATGGCGAGCATCTGCGGCAGGATCACCGCCCAGCCGATGGTATCCACCAGCCGACGAGACTGACGGACCGCATGCAGCGGCGTGCCTTTCGTCAGCCACCAGCCGGTGAGGATTGCCGCCACGCAGGCCACGCACAGCGCCGCCAGGGTAAGCTGCTTCTGGTCGAGCAGATAAACGCCGCCAATCGACACGCCCTTCAGGAACAGCGTCCCGATGACCGTCACCACGGGGATCATCAGCGCCGGCAGGAACAGCCAGTTTTTCAGCCGGTTCGACGAGGCGACGCGTTCCTCCTCGGTGGACATTTTATAATGCCCCTTCCCGACCAGCCCAAAACCCGCCAGCAGCGCAATCACGATAACCGCGCCGCCAATGATGCGATACGCCAGCGACTTGCCCAGCTCCTGCACCATCAGATCGCCAAACAGGAAGATCCCGCCAAACAGGAACCAGAACAGCGCGGTGGTAAAACGTTTCGGGTTGGCGCGGTCGCGAAGGGTCATGACGACCAGCAGCATCACAACAAAGCCAATCAGGTAGTACACGCGGTTAATGGTGATGAGCGTCATCATGATGCGATCTCCTGCGCGCCCTGCTCTGCTTTCCAGGCCATCACGTCGCGACGAATGCTGGCGTCGAGGCGCAGCAGGCGCGTCATGTGAATAAACAGGGCTGCGATGGCGGTCGGAATGGCCCACAGGCCGATGTGCAGCGGCTCGATCCCCTCGATCCCGTTCTCTTTAAGAAACGCGTCAATCAGCAGCACCGCGCCGAAGGCGATAAAAATATCCTCCCCAAAGAACACCGCGATATTGTCGCAGGCGGCGGCGTGCGCCTTAATTTTGTCGCGGATAGTCTGCGGCAGCTCGCCGTACTCGTTCAGCGCCGCCCCTTCCGCCATCGGCGCCAGCAGCGGGCGCACCGTCTGCGCGTGGCCGCCCAGCGACATCAGCCCCAGCGCCGCCGTCCCCTCGCGGGCGACAAAGTAGAGCATCAGGATACGCGCCGAGGTCGCGCTGGCGATCTTCGCCACCCAGGCCTGGGCCCGCTCCTTCAGCCCGTAATACTCCAGCAGGCCAATAACCGGCAGGATCAGAATGAAGGTGGCAAGCGATCGGCTATTCACGAACTTTTCGCCAAAGGTTTCCAGCAGCATACCGAAATCCATGCCAACCAGCAGGCCCGTCGCCAGCCCCGCCACCACGACAACCAGCAGCGGGTTGAAGCGCAGTGCAAAACCAATAACCACCACCGGTATCCCGATAAGCGGCAACAGTGTAGAACTGTCCATAAACGTTACCCTATCCAAAGTGAGCGTTGCGCGCCGACGGCTATTTTTTATACTTCGCAGCAGAGCGAAGCCGGTGCATTACGGCGCGCGATATTGTGTTTTGCGTCAGGCTCCACAGAACCTGCACTAAAAAGCTATATCTGAACGTCAAAAACATGTAAACAATTTATCAATAAAATGTTCTTATTTTATCGACGGGTTTACATTTCGGGAGAAGGATCGGTATGACAAAAGACAAAACGAAGACGGCGCCAGGCCACGACGATATTGCGGACGGGCGTATCGTCTCCTCCCGTCATCTGGTTTCAGAGCGGTGTGCCGAACTATCGGAGCTGGAATATGCGCTGATCATGACCAGCAATGCCTTCAACAAGTGGATGGTGCGCTGCATGACGGCGGCGGGCGAGCCGGATATGGGCGCCTTTGACGTCTCGCTTCTGCATCACGTTAACCACCGCAACCGCAAGAAAAAGCTGGCGGACATCTGCTTTGTGCTGAACGTGGAAGATACCCACGTGGTGACGTATGCGCTGAAAAAGCTGGTAAAGGCGGGTTACGTCACCAGTGAAAAAGCGGGGAAAGAGCTCTTTTTCTCGACGACGGAGGAAGGCAAAGCGCTGTGCATGAAGTACCGGGACGTGCGGGAGGCCTGCCTGATCGCCATTCATGCGGAAAGCGGCATTCCGGGAACGTCGATTGGCGAGACCGCGCAGCTGCTTCGCGCGATCTCGTCCCTGTATGATACCGCCGCACGCGCGGCGGCCTCGCTTTAAGGACGGCGGAACAGGGTGATACTCCGCCCGGCCAGCTCATAATCGACGGATTCCGTGATGATCTCTCCGGTGGGGGCATCATCCGCCGTTGACAGCTCCAGCACCCAGCCGCCTTCCCCGAACTGCGGGATCTGGAACGGGACCGTGCCTTCAAACGGGTTAAACAGCATCAGCACGTCGTGCCAGACGCCCTCTTCCTTTTCGAGATCCGGTCGGCTGATGGCAAGGCCAAGGGTGGAGCCTTCGTCCCACTGTTCCGACTGCTGCAGCCCCCCGCCGGCGTTAAACCAGCGGATCTCCAGCCCGTCGCGCCAGTTTTCACGCCGCAGCAGCGGCTGCTCCGCGCGCAGGGCAATCAGCCGACGGGTAAATTCGCGCAGCCTATCGTCGTTTTCAGAAAGCCCTTCCCAGTTTATCCAGGAGATCTCGCTGTCCTGACAGTATCCGTTATTATTGCCCTTCTGCGAGCGGCCAAACTCATCTCCCGCCAGCAGCATCGGCGTGCCGTGGGAGAACAAGAGCGTGGTGAGGAAGTTGCGCTTTTGCCGCTCGCGGGTCGCGATGATGTCAGGGTTTTCCGTCGGGCCTTCTTCACCGTAGTTGTATGACCGGTTATCGTTATGGCCGTCGTTATTATCCTCCCCGTTATCGGCATTGTGCTTCTCGTTGTACGACACCAGGTCGTTGAGCGTGAAGCCGTCATGCGCGGTGATGAAGTTAACGCTGGCCCACGGGCGACGCCCGCGCAGATCGTACAAATCACCGGAGCCAAGCAGGCGTGCGGCAAAATCGGTGGAGACGTTATCGCCCTTCCAGTATTCCCGGACCGTATCGCGGTATTTGTCGTTCCACTCCCCCCAGCCCGGCGGGAAGCCGCCCACCTGATACCCGCCGGGGCCGATATCCCACGGCTCACCGATGAGCTTCAGCTTCGACAGCACCGGATCCTGGGTCACGGCATCGAAAAAGCCGCCGCGGGGATCGAACCCTTCCGGCTCGCGCCCGAGAATCGTGCCGAGATCGAAGCGGAAGCCGTCAATCTGCATCGATTCCGCCCAGTAGCGCAGCGAGTCCATGACCATCTGCAATACGCGCGGATGCGAGGTATTGACGGTATTGCCGGTGCCGGTGTCGTTAATGTAGTACCGGTGCTGATCCGGCATGGTGCGGTAATAGCAGAAGTTATCAATCCCCTTAAACGACAGGGTTGGCCCCAGCTCGTTACCCTCCGCCGTGTGGTTATAGACCACGTCGAGGATCACCTCGATGCCCGCGTCGTGGTACGCGCGCACCATATCGCGAAAGCCCTGGATCCCCGCCGGGCCGTAATAGCGGGACGCTGGCGCAAAGAAGGCGAGCGAGTTATAGCCCCAGAAGTTTTTAAGACCGCGATCGAGCAGGTGCCGATCGTCCGGGAACCAGTGGACCGGCAGCAGCTCCACCGAGGTGATGCCCAGGCTTTTGATGTAGTCCACGGAGGCTTTATGCCCCATTCCCTCAAACGTACCGCGCAGCTCGGGCGGAATGGCCGGGTTAAGCTGGGTAAAGCCCTTCACGTGGCTTTCATAGACGACGGTACGCGGCCACGGAACGTCAGGCCGGCGCGAGTCCTGCCAGTCGACGGCGTTCGGGTCGATGACCCTGCATTTCGGCGTAAACGGCGCGCTGTCTCGCGTATCGAAGCTGAGATCGAGCTCGTCGTGCCCCAGCTCATAGCCGAAGTGGGCGTCGTTCCACTCGATATCCCCTGCCAGCTCGCGGGCATACGGGTCGATGAGCAGCTTATGCGGGTTAAAGCGGTGACCGTTCTCCGGATCGTATGGCCCGTAAACGCGGTAACCGTACAGCGCCCCCGGCTTCAGGTCGGGCACATAGCCGTGCCACACCTCATGGGTGTATTCCGGCAGCTCCAGGCGGGCGATTTCTGTTTTCCCGGAAGGGTCAAACAGGCACAGCTCCACCCGCTCCGCGTGCGCGGAAAACAGCGCAAAGTTAACCCCCTTGCCGTCATAGTTTGCGCCCAGCTGCTGGCCGTGACCGGCCCGAATTTCAAACGTTGTATCCTTTGGCATTTTTGTTCTCCTCGATTATTCGCAGGTAAGCAGAACCAACAAACATCCCTTTTCAGACGTTAAATCCAGCGTCTCGTGCAGTACGCGACTCTCACCGGTAAACAGATCCCGGTAGCGCTTTCCGGCCAGCTCCTGAGGTATGGCCAATGTGGTATTAACCCACAGCTTCTCGTTGTCGTTAACGCCAAACGCCAGGCGCGGAACGGCGACGATGAGCGCCTCGCCGTCTTTCAGGCGGGCATAAGCGATCAGATTCTCCTCGCGCTCGCCGGTTACCTTCAGCGGCAGCCAGTCGCCGTAGCGGAAAAGCTCGGGGTAATGCGGGCGAAGCCGTAACAGCGTGGCGGTGACGTACTGCTTCACGCTGCCGTCTCGCCAGCGCTGCTCGTCGTTAAAGATGTGTCCATCCGCCGCGCTGAGGTTCTCCGCCAGCGCGGTGAAATCCGGTTCCCGGCGGTTGTCCGGGTCAACCAGGCTAAAGTTCAGCGCTTCGCTGCCCTGATAGATATCCGGCACGCCGGGCGCGGTCAGCTTGATGACCGTCTGGCTCAGGCTGTTCATCAGTCCGGCGCGAATAAACGGCTGGAGCGCCTGGCTGAAATCGTGCAGGAACAGGGTGTTATCCGGGGAGAGCAGATGGCGCGCATAGTCCAGCACCACGCTCTCGTAGCTTTCGTTGCTGTCGATCCAGTCGGTGCGCTGCTTGGCCTCGCGCAGCGCTTTCTCAAGAAAGCCGAGGAAGCGCGTCTCCAGCGACTGAAGCCCGTCGCGATCGTCAGGCGACAGCGATGCCGGCCAGACGCCCGCCAGCGCCTGGAAGATCATCCAGGTATCGGCGGCGTTCGGCGCGGTGCCGTCATTCAGGAACCGGACCTGGGTCTGGTTCATCTGCCGCCAGCGCGCCAGGCTTTCCCCCCACAGATCCGGCGCTTCCGTCAGCGTGTACAGCCGCGCCCGCGCATCCTCGCCGCGTTTGGTGTCGTGGGTGGAGGTGCCCAGCAGCGCGTCGGGCTGACGGGCGAGCCGAATGCGCATCTCCTGGTGAAAGCGGGAGAGTGAAAACGCGCGCGGCGCGGGGTCAGCCCCGACTTCGTTCAGGGCCAGCTCCAGGTTGTGGCGGAAGAACAGCGTATCCTCTACCGATTTCGCCATCAGCGGCCCGGTCAGCTGCTGAAAACGGGTGCGGAAAAGCGAGGCAAGCGCGCGATACTGCTCCGGCAGATCGCCGGTGAGAATACGCACGATCAGGCTCAGGGCGGGCTCCGACGCGTTAACGCTGGCGACCACGCGGCCGAGCAGCGCCACGTCCGCAGGCGTCAGCCCCTCGCCGGTGCCGTAGGTGCGGTACACCGGAAAGGCGATAAGCAGCTCGCGCAGGGCATGCCGGATATCGTCGCGCTGCACCTCGGCGCCGTTGTGCCGGGCCAGCTCGCAGGCAATAGCAAGCAGCGTGGTAAATTCGCCTTCAAAATTACGATCGGTCATCAGGCCTTTGGCCTTGCGCAGCTCTTCATGCGTGTCCACGGGCGCGCCCAGCGTTTCGGCGTGGATGGCCTCCAGCCGCGAGAGGTTGTTATCGTCCACCAGCACTTCGGCAAGGGAGGCGATAAACTCATAGCCCGTCGTGCCCGACACGGGCCACTCGGGGGGAAGCTGCTCCCCTTTGGCGAGGATCTTCTCAACCGTGATGTAGCAGTCCGGCCCGGTCGCCGCGCGCAGGCGCTGCAGATACGCCAGCGGATCGGCAAGGCCGTCCACGTGGTCGATGCGCAGGCCGTCAACCACCCCGGCGTGAACAAGCTCCAGGATCAGGCGGTGGGTATCCGCGAATACCGCTTCATCCTCAACCCGCACGCCCACCAGCCCGGTGATTTCAAAAAAGCGTCGCCACGACAGCTGCTTCGGCGCTTCACGCCAGGACATCAGGCGCCAGCTTTGAGCCTCGTGGATCTCAGCGATGCTCTTAGCCTCACTATACGTGCCGGGATTGAGCGGATAGGCGGTGTCGTAATACACCAGCGCCGCCTTTTCGGTGACACTGTCACGTTTCAGTGTGATAGCGCCCCGCTCCAGCTCCGCTTCAAAGGTGTCGCCAAGAAACGGCAGCGTTAGCGGTCGGGACCAGTCGATGTCAAAAAAGGCGGCGTAGCGGCTCTGTTTGCCGTTTTCGATAACGTCGCGCCACCAGCGGTTTTCCAGCGAGGTCGACATATGGTTAGGAACGATATCCAGAATCAGCCCCATGCCCGCCTGCCGGAGGGCCGCCGCCATGCGGTCGAACCCTGCGCGCCCGCCAATTGCCGGGTCGATTTCATTGGGGTCGGTCACGTCATAGCCGTGAGTGGAGTCCGTGGTGGCCGTGAAAACCGGCGACGCATAGAGATGGCTGATACCGAGATCTTTCATGTACGGTATCAGGTCCACTACGCGATCGAAGGTCATGCCGTTGCGAAACTGAATGCGATAGGTTGAGGACGGGATCATAGCGCTGCTTCTCCATCAGCAAAGCGAACAACAATGCTGTTCGGCGGCAGGTTTTCCTCTGCCTCCGGCCAGCTAAAGATCGTTTTTCCCGGCAGGTCCGGTAAGGCGAGCGGCTTTTTACCGATATTCAGCGCCAGCGACAGCGTCCCGGCTGGAAAACGCCAGCTCACCGCGACCATGCCGAGCGCCGTTTGCAGGACGTTACCCTCTGCGGCGCCCGGCTGTTTCAGTAACGGGACGACATGGCGCTGACGCAGCGCTATCAGCTCGCGCGTTAGCTGCAGCCACGCTCTGCCTTCCTCGGTTTGCGCCTTATCCCAGCCGGGCTTCGAGCGGATAAACGTATCGACGTCGTTGGGATCAGGAACGGCTTCATCGTGGCCGGTATGGCCCGTAAACTCCTTCGCGCGCCCTTCCCGCACGGCCTTCGCCAGGTCCCCGTGGAAGTCGGTGAAAAAGAGGAACGGACGGGTTTCGCCATACTCCTCGCCCATAAACAGCAGCGGAATATGCGGAGAAAGCAGCAGCGCGGCGAACAGGACGCGCGTTTTATCCTCTCCCGCCAGGGTAATGAGCCTTTCTCCCTGCGCACGGTTGCCGATCTGATCGTGGTTTTGAATAAAATCGACAAAAAACTGCGGAGGCTGCTCGCGACACTCGACCCCGCGCGACCTGCCGGTCTGAAGCGAAATCTCCCCCTGATAGACAAACCCCTCGGCCAGCGCCCGCGCCAGCTTTTTCTCCGGCTCAAAGGCAAAGTCCTGGTAATAGGCGTGCGATTCCCCGGTCGCGAAAACGTGCGCGGCATTATGAAAATCATCATTCCATTCCGCGGTAAACAGCAGCGTATTGCCCTTCGCATCGCGCGGATGCAGGAAAATCACGTTGCGGCTGTCCTCGGTGGTGAGATGGATATGGCGATCCGGAAACGCGTCGCGGATCCGCTGCGCAATGTAGGGAAGAATATGGGGTTCAGCGTCGTCGTTAATCTGGTCGATGGCGTCAAAGCGCAGGCCATCAAGATGGTACTCCGACAGCCAGTACAGCGGCGCCTCGGTAATGTATTGCCGGACGGCGTCAACCTCGTAGGCAATCCCGTTGCCCCACGGGGTCATACGATCCTGATGGAAAAACGCCGGCGAGAGTAGCGGCAGATAGTTGCCCTCGGGGCCGAAGTGGTTGAGCACAATATCCAGCACCACCGAAAGCCCGAGCGCGTGGGCGGCATCGATGAAGGCGTGAAAGTCATCCGGCGTGCCGTAGGCGGAGTGCGGGGCATACAGCAACACCCCGTCATAGCCCCAGCCGCGCGATCCGCCGAACTGGGACACGGGCATTACCTCCAGCTGCGTAATGCCGAGTTCAGCCAGATACGGCAGTTTTTCGATGGCCGCCCTGAACGTCCCTTCCTCCGTAAAGGTGCCGATATGCAGCTCGTAGATCACCGTCTCTTCCCACGGGCGCCCTTTCCATTCGCCCTGAGCGGGGGTGTAGCGACGCGGGTCGATCACGACCGACGGGCCGTTGACGTCGCCCTGCTGCGCGCGTGAGGCGGGATCCGGCACCGCCATACCGTCCTGTAAGACAAACTGATACGTCGTACCGTGCGTGACGCCGGGCACGTCAACCTGAAACCAGCCGTCGCCCACCGCCGCCATCGGAATGTCGGTGTCGGTTAAACGCAACGTGAGATCTTTTTGCCCTTCAGCCCAGACGCGAAAACGTACAACGTCATCGGAAATATATTCAGCACCCCAGTGCCTGCGACATGTTCTGAATTCCATTCACTGTCCTCGAATGACCACATTTTACGCGGAACGAGATACAAGCTTAGACCAGGATGAACAGAGTGTTATGCCAGCAGGTTATGCCGCTTCGTCTATTATCTGTTTATAACTCTTACTTAAGGAATACCATGCAGATTCGAAAAGGATTAAGTACGGACCTCCCCCGTCTTGAATGTTGTGATTTTTCCTTCACGGTCGATCGCATTGCCAGAGAGCCGTTTATCCATGGCGATTTGCATATCGAAGCGCTTGCCGAGCCTTATCTTAAAATCTACGAGCTCGATCTCCAGACGCTGGAAAATCATTGCGTTAATCCCGATGCCATATTTCTGATTGCCGAAACGGATGACGGAGAAATAGCCGGATTTATTACCGCATCCTGCAACTGGAATAAATTTATTTCCGTGGATTACGTTGCGGTAGAACGTTCAAAGCGCAGAACGGGCGCGGCGCACAAGCTGATGGCCGCCACGCACGTGTGGGCACGCAGCATCAACGCGCCCGGATTACGGCTGGAGACGCAGAACGTCAACGTTTCAGCCTGCCTGTTTTACCGGCAATACGGTTTTATTCTGGGCGGTTACGATCGCTATCTTTACAACGCGCTGCCGGAAAAAGATGAGGTCGCGCTTTTCTGGTATTACATGCTGGCCTGAAGAATTATTTACCGCAGGTAATGGAATATAGATTTGTCTGAATTTGTCAGTTTTGCCCGCTTGCGCTTAATTAGCGACTAATCTTGGAATTCACTATTTAAGGAGGCCGGTATGTCTACAGGAAATAATCACACGCTGCATTACCCTCGTCCGCCGTTTGCAGAACAACCGCAAATGGCCCCCGGGCTGGCATCGGAAATGAAGCCACTACCGGATCATGGTGAAACAAGCTATATCGGGTCGGGAAAGCTGGCAGGAAAAAAAGCGCTTATTACCGGCGGTGATTCCGGTATTGGCCGCGCGGTGGCCATCGCCTACGCCCGCGAAGGTGCGGATGTTGCCATCGGCTATCTGCCGGAAGAAGAGTCCGATGCCGCATCGGTTATCGCGCTGATTCAGGCCGAAGGCCGTAAAGCGGTCGCCATTCCCGGCGACATTCGCGTGGAATCGTTCTGCGATACGCTGGTGGAAAAAGCCGTTGCCGAACTGGGCGGCCTGGATATCCTGGTGAATAACGCCGGTCGCCAGCAGTACTGCGAGTCAATCGATAACCTCACCACGGCCGATTTTGACGCGACGTTCAAAACCAACGTGTATGCGCCTTTCTGGATCACCAAAGCGGCGCTGCGCCACCTGCAGGAAGGGGCGGTAATCATCAACACCTCTTCCGTTCAGGCGTACAAACCGAGCGGGATCCTCGTGGACTACGCCCAGACCAAAGCCTGTAACGTGGCCTTTACCAAGTCTCTGGCCAAGCAGCTGGGGCCGCGCGGCATTCGGGTGAACGCTGTCGCACCGGGGCCGTACTGGACACCGCTACAGTCCAGCGGCGGTCAGCCTCAGTCCAAGGTACAGCAGTTCGGCGGAGATACGCCGCTGGGCAGACCGGGCCAGCCGGTTGAAATCGCACCGCTGTACGTGCTGTTTGCCTCCGATACCTGCTCATACGCTTCCGGTCAGGTATGGTGTTCCGACGGCGGTACGGGCGTGCTGTAATTCCCTTCCCCAGACCTATCCATTCCATGGATAGGTCACATTCACTTCCCGGCCGTTCTCAAAAATCGCAGTTGAACTATGATGAACTTACTATTGAGGAGCCCATCATGTTTACTGTGAAAAAACTTGCTATATCAACCCTGTTGACCGGTTCTGCGCTTTTCTTTCCGGCGTTCCACGCGGCGGCGAATGTCCCGCAGCATGTGGTTAAACAGCAGGCTGGCGGCTACAGCGTGCAGGTTGGTGACACGATCGTCACCGCCTTTACGGACGGCAGCGTTCCGCAGGATCTTCATACTCTGCTGCGCCGGACAACGGCGGAAAATACCGATGCGCTACTGGCGAAAAACTTCCAGGCCAATCCGGTTGAAGCGTCCATCAACGCGTTCTATATCGCCCTGCCCGGCCACCGGATCCTGGTGGACACCGGCTCAGGCCAGCTCTTTGGCCCCGGAAACGGCGGACGGCTGATTGAAAGCCTGGCGACGCAGGGCATCAGGCCGCAGGATATTACCGACATCCTGATCACGCACGCGCACTCCGACCATGCCGGCGGCCTGGTGAAGGACGGCCAGCGCGTATTTGCCAATGCGCAGGTGTACGTCGGCAAGCCGGACATCGATTTTTTCTTTAACGACGAAAATCAGAAAAAATCAGGCTATGACCAGAACTACTTTGATATTGCACAGAAGACCCTGAAGCCCTATCTGGACGCCGGAAAGGTGACGCCATTCTCCGGGACGGAGCAGCTTCTGCCGGGGATCAGCGGCACGGTTCACCCGGGTCACACTCCCGGCTCCGCGTTCTATACGCTTGAGCGCCAGGGCGAAAAAATAACCTTTGTCGGCGATATCATTCACGTCGCCGCGGTTCAGTTCCCTCAGCCTGATGTCACCATCGCCTACGATGAGGATCAGGACGGCGCCTCCCGGGTTCGCAACGCTGCATTCGCGGAGTTTGTCAAAAACCGCGCGCTGATTGCGGCTCCGCATCTGCCATTCCCGGGTATTGGTTACGTCACCAGGGGCGAGCGTGAGGGCTACGCGTGGGTTCCCGTTACCTATACCAACCGTGATGCAAAGTAAGATGACATCCTCCGATATGGATATGGACCTGATCATGGCGCTGGATGCCTTACTCCGGGACAGGAACATTACCCATGCGGCCGCGCGGCTGGGCATCAGCCAGCCGGCGCTGTCGGCCCGGCTTGCGCGGCTGCGCGCCCTTTTCGGTGAGCCGCTGTTTGTTCCTTCCCCGCACGGACGCGGGGTGCTGCCTACGCCGCGCGCCGAGGCGTTAAGGCCGCAGGTTGCAGCGGTGCTGCAGGGCATTTCGGCGATGCTTGAGCCCACGACCTTCGATGCGCAAAACAGCAGCCGCACCTTCGTTATCGCCCTGCACGAAAACCCGGCGCTGATGCTTGGGGCTGAGCTACAGAATCAGATCGGCACGCTGGCGCCGGGCGTTCGCCTGCGCTTTGCGCTGCCTGAAATCCAGAAACTGCCCGCGCAAATGGAAAGCGGAGAGGTGGATATTTACGTTGGCGTTGACGCGGGGGCGCACGATGCGTGGGTCAGGCGCAGGCTGTTTGACGATGAGTACGCCACGGCACAGCGCAAGGGCCATCCGCGCGGAACGGGGGAGCTGGATCTGGACAGCTATTGCGCCCTTTCCCACCTGGTGGTGTCATCCGAAGGCGATCCTTTCGCAGGCTTTGTCGACCAGAATCTGGCCGGGCTTGGACGCCAGCGAAGCGTGGTAATGTCCACGCAAAGTTACGCCGTGGCGCCTGCGATTGTGGCCGGGACTGATTTGCTCTGTACCCTGCCAAAGCGCATGCTGCAACGCTTCGCGCAAACGCTCGATCTGTTTCCGCCGCCGCTGCCTCTCCAGCCGATCGTCATAGGCATGTACTGGCACCCGAAAAACGGCCAGGATCCGGCTAACGTCTGGCTGCGCGAACAGCTCCTTCAGGCCGCCGGACGGCCGGTGTGATCGAGGAGGCTGAGAAACTTTTTCAGCACCTCGGAGCGTATGATCCGGTGGCATACCAGCGTCAACTCGCTCTCCCGGAGCCGGTCGAGGATCTCCACGCAGACCACGTTCTCGATGCGGATAGCCTTTGCCGAGGCGGGCAGCATGGCAATCCCAAACCCCGCCGAGACAAGGCTTATCACCGTGGGGACGTCAGTGGCGCTTTGCACGACGCTGGGCCGGATGCCCGCGCCGCGGCAGGCGTCATAGAAGTACTGCTCCAGCCCCATGCCTTCCGGATCGCGCAGGGCAATCCATTTTTCCTCCTTCAGCGACGAAAGCGTAAGCGCTGCCGAATCCGCCAGCGGGTGCTGGCCCGGCAGCGCCAGCACCGTTTTCTCTGTGGTAAACGGACGGCTTTGCAGATCCTCAGGCAGCGGCGGAAGCGGCGAGCGGATGATGGCGATATCCAGCTGGTTGCTTTGTACGGCGCCGTAGAGGGTTTGCACATTCCCGGTCATGACCGACAGCGTGATGTCCGGCCATTTCGCGTGAAGCTGGCGAAGCGCCGCGGGCAGTTTGCTGTCGAACATCGCGCTCGAAACGCAGCCAAGGTTTAATACCCCCTGCTCGCCTCTGGCGGTTTGCCTGGCGTCCAGGATGGCCTGCTCGGTCATCATTATCGCGACCCGGGCTTTGTTAAGAAAAGCTTCACCGGCGGGCGTCAGGGTCAGACGACGGTTTGCCCGGCTGAAGAGCGTCACGCCCAGACGTTCTTCCAGGGTTTTGATCTGCTGGCTCAGCGCCGGCTGCGCCAAATTCAGACGCTCCGCCGCCCGGTGCATGTGAAGCTCCTCGGCCACCACAATAAAATTGCGCATCAGGCGAAACTGCATAACGTGCCCCAATAATTGATATGAAAATACGTATCAAAATAGCATGAATGATGCAATTGATGGTGGTTTTGCTTCCACCGACAATGGACGCATTCATCCGAGGGAGGAAAATATGGAAAACCCAATCAACGATCTCAGAAGCGCCATCGAACTGCTCCAGCGCCACGACGGCCAGTACATCGAAACTAACCATCCGGTCGATCCCAACGCGGAGCTGGCGGGGGTATACCGGCATATCGGTGCCGGCGGCACGGTCAAACGCCCAACCCGCACCGGGCCCGCCATGATGTTTAATAGCGTGAAAGGCTATCCCGGCTCCCGGATCCTGGTGGGGATGCACGCCAGCCGTGAACGTGCGGCGCTGCTGCTGGGCTGCGAACCTTCTGAGCTGGCGAAGCACGTCGGTCATGCGGTAAAAAATCCGGTAGCGCCGGTTGTCGTTCCGGCGGCGCAGGCCCCGTGTCAGGAGCAGGTGTTTTATGCCGACGATCCTGATTTCGATCTGCGCAAACTGCTGCCGGCACCGACGAACACCCCGATAGACGCGGGCCCGTTCTTCTGTCTGGGCATGGTGCTGGCAAGCGATCCGGAAGACGCGTCGCTCACCGACGTCACCATTCACCGCCTCTGCGTTCAGGAGCGCGACGAACTCTCCATGTTCCTTGCCGCGGGCCGCCATATCGAAGTGTTCCGCAAAAAAGCTGAAGAGGCCGGGAAACCTCTACCGGTCACCATCAATATGGGTCTGGATCCTGCTATCTACATTGGCGCGTGCTTTGAGGCCCCTACCACGCCCTTCGGCTATAACGAGCTGGGCGTCGCCGGCGCGCTGCGTCAGTCCCCGGTTGAGCTGGTTCAGGGCGTGGCCGTGCGGGAAAAAGCGATTGCCCGGGCGGAGATCGTTATTGAAGGCGAGCTGCTGCCGGGCGTGCGCGTAAAAGAGGACCAGCACACCCATACCGGCCATGCGATGCCGGAGTTCCCCGGCTACTGCGGCGAGGCCAACCCCGCCTTACCGGTGATTAAGGTCAAAGCCGTGACCATGCGCCATCGGGCGATTCTGCAAACGCTGGTCGGGCCGGGCGAAGAGCATACCACGCTCGCGGGCTTACCGACCGAAGCCAGCATCCGCAACGCGGTGGAAGAAGCCATCCCCGGTTTTCTGCAAAACGTCTATGCGCATACCGCAGGCGGCGGCAAATTCCTTGGCGTGCTGCAGGTGAAAAAACGTCAGCACTCAGACGAAGGACGCCAGGGCCAGGCGGCACTGATCGCGTTAGCCACCTACTCCGAGCTTAAGAACATTATTCTCGTAGACGAGGATGTGGATATTTTCGACAGCGATGACCTCCTGTGGGCCATGACCACCCGCATGCAGGGAGATGTCAGCATCACCAACCTGCCGGGGATCCGCGGCCACCAGCTGGATCCGTCTCAGGCCCCGGACTACAACACCTCCATTCGTGGAAACGGCATCACCTGCAAAACCATCTTTGACTGTACGGTGCCCTGGGCGCTGAAGTCCCGCTTCGAACGCGCGCCATTTATGGAGGTAGATCCTACGCCATGGGCCCCAGAGCTATTTAAAAAATAAGGTTATCCCTGCAATCTCCTCTCTTCCCCCCCTGCGGGGCTGAGGGTTCCCCAGTTATTTTTAAGCAGAAGCAATGATGTTGCTTTCTGAATGACTGAGGGCTGTCAGCGATGCCCTGGTCCGGCTGTAAATCGCTGAGGCGTTTCCTGCAGGCCGGGGCGAGGCGCAGGGATGCGCCGAGAGGGCGGCTTTACAGGGACGTTACATCCGCCCGTACCCGATAAGCCGGAAGGAATAAGCCGAGGGCACCGCGAAGCGGCGATTTACCGCCGGGAGCCCGGGTCGCCAGGGTGGTGGCGACTGAACCACCCTGGCACGTTCACCGGTCATGTCCTTACAGAGTAGCAAGAAACATAAAGTGAACGGAATCACCACCACCGCCGTATGTTCCCCTCACCCTAACCCTCTCCCCGGAGGGGCGAGGGGATTGCTTAGTGCTCGCATTAATTTGTGGGGAACCCTCAGCCCTGCGGGGTGAAGAACCTCACGCTTAAATTGCCGCTTCCCCTGCTTTCTTGTAACCTTTCATCGATTATTCCATTCCCCATAATAAATGAGACTACCGGACGCCTATGACTGCACCTGTTTCCAACGATCCTTTGCATGGCGTAACGCTCGAGATGCAGGTTAACGCGCTTGTCGCGCGCTACGGCTGGAACGAGCTGGGCAACCGCATTAAAATTAACTGTTTTCGAAAAGACCCGAGCGTTAAGTCGAGCCTGAAGTTCCTGCGCCGCACCCCGTGGGCGCGCGCGGAAGTTGAAGCCCTCTATCTTGACTCCCTTCATGATGACGGTCCCGCAGAACAGGACGAACCGGCCTTTAATCCCTGGACGGAAAGCCGGACACCCAGGAGCTGATACGCCAATGATGCGACATGTAAAACGGACCGGCGCGCTGCTTGGCTGCGCGCTTTTACTTGTAAGCTGCACCTCCACGCCGCCGAAGTCGCTCGTTACGCCACTGCCGCAGGCAAATAAACCTCTACCGCAGGCAAACCAGCCCATGCGCGGGATCTGGCTGGCGACCGTCTCCCGCCTCGACTGGCCGCCGGTATCGTCGGTAAATGGCCGCAGCGCGGAGCAGCGTATCGCCCAACAGCAGCGTGCGCTGACGGACAAACTGGACAAGCTGAAAAGCCTGGGGATCAACACCGTCTTCTTCCAGGTTAAACCGGACAGTACGGCGCTGTGGTCTTCCAACATACTGCCGTGGTCAGATACCCTGACGGGGACTATCGGGGAATACCCGGGATACGATCCGCTCCAGTTTATGCTGGATGAAGCCCACCGGCGCGGCATGAAGGTTCACGCCTGGTTTAACCCGTATCGCGTTTCCACTAATACCAGACCCTCGACCATCGCCGCGCTTAACCGGACCTCGTCGCTTCGCCCTTCCAGCGTCTACGTGCAGCATCCCGAATGGATACGCACCTCAGGGGATCGCTTTGTCCTCGATCCGGGCATTCCGGAAGTGCGGGACTGGATAACCCGTGTAGTGATGGAGGTAGTGGATCGCTACGCCATTGACGGCGTACAGTTCGATGATTATTTCTACACGGAGACGCCCGGCTCCACCCTGAACGATGCTTACACCTTCAGGCGCTACGGCGAGGGGTTTGCGTCAAAAGCGGACTGGCGACGGCACAACACGCAGGAGCTGATTGTGCAGGTTTCGCGGGCGATTAAGCAGGCTAAACCTGAGGTTGAATTTGGCGTCAGCCCGGCAGGCGTCTGGCGCAACCGCTCGTTCGACCCGGCGGGCTCGGACACGCGCGGCGCGGCAGCCTATGATGAATCCTACGCGGACACCCGCAAGTGGGTACAGCAGGGCTTACTGGACTACATCGCGCCGCAGATCTACTGGCCGTTCGCCCGGGATGCCGCGCGCTACGATGTGCTGACAAAATGGTGGGCCGACGTGGTGAAGCCGACCCATACCCGCCTCTATATCGGGATCGCATTTTATAAAGTCGGCGCGCCTTCCCGAAATGAACCGGACTGGACGGTGAACGGCGGCGTGCCGGAGCTGAAAAAACAGCTGGATCTTAATGATTCACTGCCGGACGTAAAGGGCACGATCCTGTTTCGCGAAGACTATCTTAACCAGCCCCAGACCCAGGAGGCGGTGAATTACCTTCGCGGGCGCTGGGGAAGCTGAAGGAGAACAGGCAGAAACGCCCCGTTTCTGCCTCTCTTTTACGCGCTTACGGCTTCGGCCCGAACATTGCCTCAAGCTGTTTTGCGTCCGGCATGCCCACGACCTGCTGCAGTTCGTTTTGCTCGTTTAGATAATAAATAGCCGGCGTCGCGTTCGCACCGAGGCTGTCCATTAGCGTCTGGTGGTTTTGCAGGATCTCAACGGTTTCCCGGGATGCCGCCCCGTTAGGTTTAGGCAACTTTTTGCCGCCGGACAGCTCGTACGCTTTCCATGCCGATACCGGATCTTTGGCATTCAGGATCGCAGAGGCGTTACGCCCGCTTTTCGGGTTAAGGAACGCGACCAGCAGCGTGTTGAGCTGGACCTTGCCGGCCTTCACCCACGGCTGCGCTTCAGCCCAGAACTGCTTGCAGTACGGGCAGAACGGGTCGGCAAAGACAAAGACCTTACGCGGCGCCGTATCTGCGCCCTCTTTCAGCGGATGCGCCGCGTTAAGCTTTTTCCACATCTCGCGGCCCATCGGCGCGTAAATTTCTTTCTGGAACAGGGCCTCGCTAAGGTTTGTTCCCTTCTCATCATACAGATAGCCCGACACCACATGCTTCCCGTCAGGGGTCAAAAAGAGGGTGACGCCCATATCCTGATATTGCCCCAGCCACGCTGGCGCGCCGCCGGGGGCGTCAATTTTCTTGATGATTTTGATGTCCTGCTGCTCGCTGAATGTCTTCACCACGTCAGGAAGCGACTCTTCTGCCCTGACCAGCCCGGAAACCAGCAGAGCAGAAAGTAACAGCGCCTTTTTCTTTGCAAACCGTTGAAGCATAACGACCTCTCTAAGATATTGTTTTTAGAGTGGTCGAAGTTTATTGCCCTGTCAACGCCTGTCCGTCAAGCCGTCCTGGGCAGGCTGAAACTCGAAATACTCTGCGACAGCTGCTGCGCCTGCTCCTCCAGCGAGGCCGCGGCGGCGGCGGACTGCTGCACCAGCGCCGCGTTCTGCTGAGTTACGCCATCCATCTCGGTCACGGCCTGCCCGACCTGACCAATCCCGCGGCTCTGCTCCTCGGAGGCGACCGAAATTTGCTCCATCAGGCTATTAACTTTATTCACCGATGAAATAATAGAATCGATTACCTCTCCCGAGCGGTTAACCAGCTCCGCACCGCTCTTCACGCTGGAAACGGACTGGGCGATGAGATGTTCGATATCCTTCGCTGCCACCGCGCTTTTCTGCGCCAGGGTGCGAACTTCACTTGCCACCACCGCGAAGCCACGCCCCTGCGTGCCGGCACGCGCCGCTTCAACTGCCGCGTTCAGCGCCAGAATGTTGGTCTGGAACGCAATGCTGTTAATCACGCTGGTGATATCCTCAATGCGCTTCGAGTTAGAGGCGATGGTATTCATCGTTTCGATAACGTCGCGGGTTACCGCTTCTCCGGTACGCGCATTTTTCACCGCGTCCTGCACCAGCTTACCCGCCTGGAATACGTTTTCAGTATTGTTCGCCACCGTCGCGCTCAGCTCTTCCATGCTGGCGGCCGTCTGGGTTAAGGCGGAAGCCTGCTGTTCAGTGCGCGAGGCCAGGTCGATATTGCCCGAGGCAATTTCCTGCGCCGCGTGCGTTACGGTATGGCTGGCATCGCGCACCTGAGAAATGGTCGCGAGCAGCGCCTGGCGCATCTGCTCCATCGATCCCATCAGGCGTTCGATTTCATTGTCTGAGTGAGGCTTAACGGGTACCGGAACGTCCAGCTTCCCGGCTGCAATCTGGCTACAGTGCTCGCGCGCCAGGTTGACCGGCGCGAAGACGACCCGTTTCATCAGGACGCTGACGGCGATAATCACCACCACAAACAGCAGGGCAATGCTGGCGATGATAACCAGCCCTGACACGAAATTGCTGCTCGCATCCTCGTTCAGGCTTTTGGCGTACGTCTGGTGAACGGAGAGGATCTGGTCGAGCACGATCTCATACTGGCGATCGAGCTGAGACACCACGGGAATGAGCGCGTTGAATCGCGCCACGTCCTGAGAAGCGGCTGCGGCGATCAGCGGCTCCAGCCCCTGGTTACGGTAGTTTTGCCACGCGTCCCGGTAGGCGGTAATCAGTGAGGCTTCATCCTGCAAACGCGGCGCGGCCATAAATGCCGAAAAGGCGCCGTCGGCTTTGGTCAGCGCCTCTTTCACCGATGCCAGCTTCGCAGACCGATCCGAGGTATCCCCTGCCTCCACCATTTTCACATACTCCATCACCCTGACGCGCAGGGTCCGGCTGTGGTTGATGGGGTCGATGATGGACAGCACGACCTGAATTTCTTTGTTCACGTTATCCAGCGAATTATTACTTTTTATGATGAGCCCAACGCTGGTAATGGTGCTGGCCACAAAGAAGAAAAGCAGGGAAAACAGGACAATCAGTGATGATTTTTTCAACGACATAACACACCTCAGAGATATAATTTCCCTTTGGTTATCGGCTGAATCAGATCTTTAATTAATTAAAGTTATTGATGTATCCGTAAGTCGCTTTTATTTCGTGCCGCTGTATCGCCGCCGCAGCGTGGCGTCCAGCTTCCGCTGGATCGGCTCCGGCGTTTCTCCTTCAATCAGTTTGCCAATCAGATCGAAGCAGTGCCAGGCGAGCTGGCGATTGTCCTGGCGGATGGTATCAACGGGAAGGGTTAAAGAATCATACAGATAGTGGTCGTCAAAGCTGGCCAGGCGTATTTCGCTTTGCAGCAGGTTATGCTGGCCCATGTAGCGTAACACCCCTTCCAGCAGACCGCAGGCGGCGGTAAAGAGGGCTTCAGGCGGGCGGCCAAGGCGCGCGCACAGTTCAGCAAACATTTCGTAGCCGGAGCTCGGGTGGTAATTGCCATGAATGATCCACTCCGGGCGTAACTCAACGCCGGCGTCGCGCAGCCCCTGCTTAAACCCTTCCAGGCGGTCTCGCGTCGGGGATAACCGCGGCTGTCCGCCGAGGAAATAGAACTCATCTGGGTGCTGGCGAGCAATTTCGGCCACCAGTTCAGCGGTAGGGGTAATCGAATCGGTGATGACCAGCGGCAGAGAGCTGTCGTTCATATGGCGGTCAAAGAGCACCACCGGCAGCTGTTCGCTCAGCTTCTGATAGTCCGCGTCGATAAGCATGCTGGAGGCGACGATCAGCCCGTCCACCTGGCGCGCCACCATGTTATTGACCACCACCGTCTCCTGGCCCGGATTTTCATCGCTACACGAGATCAGCAGCTGAACGCCCGCCTCGCGGCACAGGGTCTCCAGTTCGTGAGAAAAGACGGCAAAACCGTAGTTGGTGATTTCCGGCACCACCAGACCAATGGTGTGGCTGCGGTTATCCCGCAGCGAACGGGCGTGAATGCTGGGCTGGTAATGGTGTTCTTTGGCAATCGCCAGCACGCGCTCGCGCGTCTCCTCCGCCACCCGAAGCTCTTTGCTGCGGCCGTTCAGCACCAGGCTGGCGGTGGCTTTTGACACCCCCGCCAGCTCCGCAATGTCTTTAATGGTAACGCGTTTTGTTTTTCTCACAACGACCTGGTTCCGGCTGCCAAAACCGCTATTCTATCATGCAGCTGCGCAGCGACCAGTAGCGTAATGTGATGTCGGACGCACCTTCGACGCGCACCCGTGCCGGATGGTCGGGAAAATAGCGGCTGCTCATGACCCCTTCACCGTGATTGATGAAAATTTCAACGCTGGAACGGTCGCACAGCACGCGCAGATGGTGCACCTCTCCCCGCCAGTAGCGGGTTAACGTTTCTCCGGTTTTCAGGCTGGCCCGCTCCAGGCGTATACCCTCGTCATCGACAGCGAGCCGCAACGTCCCGGCAAAATCCACGTTCACGCGCGAGGCGCTCAGCTCGAACTCCAGGCGCGTTCCGTCCAGTTCCGGCGCATCGTCGGCGCGACCCTGCCAGTAATTTTCCTCCTCGCGCAGCGTTTCCAGCTCGCGCACCGGAGTTTGCAGGAGCTTACCGTCGCGAAAGCGTAGCTCTCGTGGACAGGTCATCTGATGGATCCAGCCGTGCGCGCGGGTCGGCTGGAGCATCTCCTCCCCGTCCGGCACGCCCATCCAGCCGATAAGAATCCGTCGGCCGTCCTCTGCCACCGCGGTTTGCGGCGCGTAAAATTCGAAACCGGCATCAAGCTCGTGCAGCTCGCCGTGGGCAAAGGCAGCCGTTTCCTCATCAAACGCCCCGCTCATCCAGACGGCCGGATAGGTGTTGAGATAGCGGTGCGGCTCGCGCGCCAGCCCCTGCGGGCAGCAGATCAGGACGTGCGTGCCGTCGAGCGCAAACAGATCCGGGCACTCCCACATATACCCGGCATCCGTAAGCCCGTTCACCCCGTGTCCGGCAACTTCACCGCAGGGCTGCCAGCAGCGTAAATCCCCGGATTTGTACAGCAGCACCTTGCCCCGCTTTTGCAGATCCTGCGCGCCGAGCACCATGTACCACAGCCCGTTCTGGCGCCACACCTTCGGATCCCGGACGTGTCCGGTATACCCTTCCGGCAGCGGCAGCACCGGCCCCAGCTTGCTAAAAGTTCCATCGTCATTTTGCACCGCCAGACACTGCCAGGCGGTGCGGCCGCCATCGTCAAACTTGACGTTGCCGGTATAGCACAGGGTCAGCGCGCCGTTATCATCCACGGCGCTGCCGGAGTAACAGCCGTTACGGTCATAGTCTTCGTCGGGCATCAGCGCCATGGGCTCATGCCGCCAGTGCACCATATCCGCTGAACTCCAGTGGCCCCAGCACTTGTAACGATGATCGCTGTCCAGCGGGTTCCACTGATAGAACAGGTGGTAACGTCCGGCAAACCAGATAAAGCCGTTCGGATCGTTCATTAGCCCCGTCACCGGCGCAGGATGCCACTGGGGATAGTGGCTGTCCGCCAGCGCGCGCGGCTGGCCTTTCATCACGGCCTGCAGCACGGCAGGCCAGCGGGAAGCAGAGGTCATTATTCAGAGTCCGTTTTATACTTCAGCAGCAGGGAGACGGTGAACGCCACGCCAAAGGCAATCACCATGCCGATAATATAGTTGAGCAGCGAGCTGCCCTGTACGATCGCCATGCCGGGTATGGCGGTCAGCCCGACGGCGGTCATGTAAACGTGCACCGACACCACCCAGGCGCCGCCCGCCGCGCCGCCAATCAGCGCCGCGATAAACGGCTTCACGAAGCGCAGGTTGATGCCGAAAATCGCCGCCTCGGTAATGCCCAGCATCGCCGAGAACGCCGACGGTAGCGTGATGGCTTTGATTTTGGCATCGCGGGTTTTGAACCACACCGCCAGACACGCCCCGCCCTGCGCCACGTTCGCCATCGCCCAGATCGGCAGCAGGAAGTTAACGCCTATCGACGGGTTGCCCAGCAGCCCGGCCTCGATGGCGTGGAAGCTGTGGTGAATACCGGTGATGACGATGACCGAATACAGGCCGCCAAACAGCAGCCCCGCCAGCCAGCCCGCGTGCGCAATCAGGGTGCTGAGGATGAAGGAGATGCCGTCGCCCAGCGCGCGTCCCGCCGGGCCGATAATCAACAGCGCGATAAAGCCGGAGATAATAACGGTCAGGAACGGCGTCAGGATCAGATCTAACGCGTCCGGGATCGCCCGGCGCAGCTGCTTCTCCACGATGCTCATAAACCACACCGCCAGCAGCACCGGGAACACGGTCCCCTGATAGCCAATCATGGCGATTTCAAGGCCGAAAAAGTTCATCGTCTGGAAGCCGGACGCCACGCCCCAGGCGTTGGTCAGCGCCGGGTGCGTCAGAATGCCCCCCAGCGTTGCCCCCAGATACGGGTTGCCGCCAAACTCGCGCGCGGCGGTGAAGCCAATCAGGATCGGCAGAATGATAAACGCCGCCGAGCTGCACATGTCCAGCATGATATAAAGCGCGTTGTCCGGATCCACCCAGCCGTAGGTTTTCACCATCCCGAGCAGGCCCATCAGCAGGCCGGAGGCCACAATCGCCGGAATAATCGGCACGAAGATGTTAGAGAGCAAACGGGCGATGCGCTGGAACGGATTCAGCTTGCGTGCCGCTATATCCGCCGCCTCCGACTTGCTGGATTCGCTAATCCCTGCCGCCTGAATAAACGCCGCGTAAACTTTATTCACCACCCCCGTACCGAAGATCACCTGCATCTGTCCGGCGTTACGAAAACAGCCCTTTACGCCTTCAACCTTGCCGATGGCCTGCTGGTCGGCAAGCGCATCATCGACCAGGACCAGACGAAGACGCGTCGCGCAGTGCGCCGCGCTGGCGATGTTCTCTTTGCCGCCGAGAAGCGGAATAAGCTCGCGGGCAATTTGATTAAAATCCATAGATACCTCTTCCTGACCTCTTTTTATGATGTTCAAAACGCCCCCGCGGTGCGGGAGCGTACAGGGTTAAAACCAGGTTTCCATCTGTACCCCAAAGTTCCATTCCCCGCCTGCGTTGAAGCCGCTGCTGCCAAAGGCGTCATCGCTGGCATAGTTATCCAGCCTGCTGCTCCAGTCCATCCACGTGGCGAACAGGCGCAGCTCCGGACGGCTGAAGAAATCGCCAATCTTGCCCGCCTTTAGCGTCGGGGCAAAGGTTAGCTTGTAGAAGCTGCCGTTTACCGCGTTGCGATCCTTGTAGCCTTCAGGGGATAAATCCATGTACTGATAGCTGCCCTCAAACGCGAGGGCGAAATTCTGGGTAACCTCCTTGATGAGGCGGGCGTTAAGCGTGACCCACTCGTAGCTGTCGCCCTTCACGTAGCGGTCCTTGCTGCTCTGCGCCAGCACGGCGGGCGCAACGTGCCAGCCACCGCCCAGCGGCGTGACACCGTAACTTGCAAAGCGCCACGTATCGGCTTCCGACAGCAGCGCGCCGTCAGCGCCGATGCTCTTCACCTCTGCACCCAGACCGTGGCCGTAGAGCAGCGCCGTTTTGGCGGAACCTTCGCGAAGGCCGTAGAAACTGTCGTTATGCAGACCGACCAGGGCATGCACGCCGTTATTCGCCGCGTCGGTTTTAATCGCATCGCCGTTGCTGTCCTTACGGTCGTCATTATCTTTTGCCCGCAGGCCGCTGACCATCACCTGCAACGGCCCGGCGAAGTGATTCATGCTGAGGATGTAGTTCTGTACGTTGTTGTCGATCTCCTCCTCGCTGCCGAAGTTGCGGCCATAGAGAGAGAAGTTGCTGCGCAGCGCGTCGTTCCACTTCACGTCGTACACGCCGCCGCCGGTTCCGGCGAGAAACACCACGTCGGAATCCAGCCAGTGAATGTCAAAATTATCGCGATCGAAGCGTTTTCCCGCCCAGAAGGTGCTGCCCTTCAGCGCGCCGGTGAAGTCCGGCAGATTGCCCAGTTCGGCAAAGGCCTGACGAATATTCAGGTCGCTGCTGTCGGCCGACCAGTCGTTATAGGTTTTCTGACCGTCAGCCAGCATCGCCTTAAAGCGCGTCGTGGCGCCATTCTCCAGCGTCTGGTTGTGCTCAACGTTCAGCTCAACGTAGGTGTCCGCTTCGTTCCCCAGGCGGCCGATGGCCCCGCCCGTTTCTCCGGCGGGAGTAAGGTACGGGCCGCTTTTGCTGCCGGAGGCCGCGTCGTTCATCAGCAGGCCGGAGCGGGCGTAGCCGTGAAACTCAAAGCCGCTGCTGCGGTCGGCTTTTTTCTCCAGTGCCGCGGTACGTTGCGCCACCTCCCGGGTGGTGGTTTGCGTTTTCTGCTGGGCCGCCACCAGCTGCTGCGTTTTTTGTTCCGCCGCCGTGGCGCGCTTTTCAGCAACCTGCGCGCGGGTTTCCGCCTCCTGCAAACGCTGCTCCAGCGCTGCAAGGCGGGCTTCGATACTGTTCATATTCGTCTGGGCAAAGACAGAGGTACTGCCGGCCAGCATGCCTATCATCACGGCAAGCGTGCGTTTTTTATACATTTTGTCGCATTCCTGGAAAAGGTCGGTGAAAGTGCTAAATTGCTAAACCGGTTTAGGCTGAAGATACTAAACCGCGCAATTTTGGATCGGCAATGTTTTTTGCTAAACCGATTTAGTAAGTGTGATCGAGGCGACAGTTCAGGCCGCCGGGCGGCGGCCAGGAGAGAAAATTACAGCTCGTGACGGTACGGCAGCGCGGTCATTGCCCCCTTTGCGGTGGTCGCCAGCGCGCCGCAGCGCTGCGCGATCGCGATAACGGCCGGGAGGTCGGCGTATCCCTCGCGCGCCAGCCCGAACAGCAGTCCGGCAACGAAGGCATCCCCCGCGCCGGTGGCATCAACGCATTCAACGGTGGTGGCGGGATAGTGCCTCAACGCGCCTTTCTGCCAGGCGGTAACCCCCTCTTTTCCCTGCGTCACCAGCACCAGCCGGGCCCGACAGCCGCGCATCAGCGCCGCCAGCCCCTCGTCCACCTGCGCGTTTCCGGTTAAAAACGCCAGTTCTTCAACCGAGAGCTTCACCACGTCGGCACAGGCCAGTGCCCGCTCAAGGCACGCGCGCAGGTCTACTTCATCGTGCCACAGATCGGCGCGAATATTGGGATCGAAGCTGACAAACCCGCCGGCCTGTCTGATGGCCGCCATCGCCTGAAACGCGGCAGACCGGCTGGGTTCCGCGCTGAGCGCGATGGAGCAGACGTGTAGCCACTCCCCGGCGCGAAAGGCGGGGAGATCGGCGGATTCTAGGAATAAATCAGCGCTCGGGCGAACCATAAAGGTAAAGGAGCGCTCGCCGCGGTCGTCGAGGTCAACCACCACCGTGGAGGTGCGATGCTGCGGATCGAGACGCATCCATTGGGTATTAACCTTCTCGTCCGCCAGCGTCTTCTGCATAAAGCGTCCGAAGGGATCGTCGCCCACCCGGCCGATAAATGCGCTCCTCCCGCCCAGACGGGCGACGCCCACCGCGACGTTGGCCGGTGCCCCGCCCGGACACTGCAACAGTCTACCCTCGCCGTCCGGCAGAAGATCCACTACCGCATCGCCAAGTACCCAGATTGTATCCATATCACCTTCTTAGCTAAATTTTGTTAAACCGGTTTAGCTATTTAAGCACAGGTGACAGGTCCGGGAAATAAGCGTGGGGAAATTTTGCTTATCGCTTCAGGTGAGGCCAGTAAATGTCGCCCACGCCATTCAGCTGCGGGCGTGAGAACAAAAAGCCCTGAAAGCGGCGAATGCCGGCGGATTCAAGCCAGCACCACTCTTCAATCTTCTCGATGCCTTCCGCCACCAGGGTAATTTCCAGATCGGTACAGCAGCTGACTATCGACTTAACAATCGCCTGCTTTGGCCCGCTCAGGTGGATATCGCTGACGATCTCCCTGTCGATTTTGAGCTTGTCCGGCTGGAACCGGGTAAGCAGCGACAGCCCGGCATAGCCGGAACCGAAATCATCTATGGCCAGCCCGACCCCCTCCGCGCGGAGCTGCTTAATGGCGCTGTTAAACTGGTTGAACCCGGAAATCATTTCGCTTTCCGTCACTTCGATGACCACCTGCTCGGGCTGAAGGCCGTGCTTTTTTATCTGCGCCACCAGAAACGCTACCGCACCGGGAACGTTAACCAGCGACATCGGCAGCAGGTTGACGGCCAGCTTGTGGCTGCCAATGCCCAGCTTTTCTGCCAGCGCGAAGGTCCAGGCCTTGGTTTGCAGGTCGGTTTCGTAGATCCGCGAGGGGTCGAGCGTACGGAAGAACTGCTCCGGGCTGCCGCCATCGTTGCCGCGAATGAGGGCCTCAAGAGAGCTAATTTTGCCCTCGGACGGCTCGATAATCGGCTGCAGCGCAAACTGGCAGGTCTGACCCGCCAACAGGCCTAACCCGTTGCCGAACGGCGTACCTTCCCGCGAGAGCGTCCATTTTTCGGGTTCATACTGTGCCGTCGGTTGAGGAGAGGATTTGCCGACGATAAACGTCTGGATGAATTTAAACACCCGATCGTCAGACGTAAGATAGCTTTCCAGCTTGCTGTAGTGCAGTACCGACTCCAGAACCGCCTTCCGGGTTCGGGCCTGAATGTCAAACAGCAGCATTCCAACATTGTCGAAACGCCTGCGCGGACCGTAATCGCGCATCAGCTCCACCACACCGTGATGTCGGCTGTCTTCGCGGATGGTCTTAAAAAGCGCGACCACGTTCTCTTCTGTCCCTTCGAGAATTTGCAAAACGTCCCGGCCGCTGGAGAGAAGAATGCCGGAGATGCCCTGCTCCGTGTTGCGGATCCTGGCCTGTTCAACCAGCGCGCTTAACTCTGCAACGGTGCAGGTTAAGCTCAGCTGGCTTCGATAAATGAGAGTTGTCAGCACAGAAACGGGGTCCGATATGAGGTATACGCCTGAACCGTACTGTTTAACACAGTTCCACGGCGTGACCTAATCTATTCCGCGCCGGAACTACTAATCCCCGATACGGCTGTCGATACGCGCCTGCATATAGTCGTAGAACGGGTTTGACGTCACGCGCATCAGCGCATCTTTGCCGACGCTCAGCACCGAGGTCTCCCCCCACAGGGCAATGGTCCCGAGGCTAATACCATAGTGATTTTTTATCGCAGGCTGGCGGCCATAAAGATCGTCATCGGGAGGGAACGGAATGGCAACGTGCGACAGAGAGTAGACCTCGCGCGGATAGGTAACCGGCAGCGGGATCGCCGTCTCCCGCGTGCTTCCCGCGGGCGTCGTTTTCGCGACCGTCTGATAACTGTCGGCGCTGGCGTTGGTAATGACGGTGACACTGTAACGTCTGCGAGCCTCGGGCAGCAGGTCGGCCAGCGCGGTCCAGGAAGCGGGCTTAAACAGCGGGCGAAAGCTCCCGGCCTGGTTGATGTCAATAACCACCAGCTCGCTGCCGTTAGCCGGGAGCTGGTCAAACAGCCCGGTGACCACCGCGCGGGTACTGACCGTTGAATCCATGATCGACTGGAACGCGAGAACCGGCGGCAGCTGCGCCAGCCGGTGTTCCCGGGCGGCGCGGCCGATCTGCTCATGCAGCGCCTGGGTCAACAGCCACGACTGGCGCGCCGCGTTCACCGGAAACGAGTTGTATTTGTAAGGATTGTATTCGGGTGAAACGTTGAGCCACGCGGCTTTGGCAAACGCCGGCAGCATGGCCGGCAGCCCGGCGAACCCGGCAAAGCGGGCAAATGCCGTGACGCCAATCATTGGCGAGAGCAAAACGATCTGCTGAGGCTTGCGCAGTTCAGGCGCATCAAGCGAGTCGAGGGCATATTTCATCGCCAGCGCCCCGCCGTTGGAGTAGCCCACCAGGTGCAGGGGAACATCGTTACCCGCCAGGCGCGTCGCCTCGCGGACCGCCAGACGCGTTGCCGCCAGCCACGCCTCCCAGTCAACGTCCGTCAGCGCGCCGGGCGCGGTGCCGTGACCGGGCAAGCGAGGGACCACGGCCACGAAGCCGCGCGTTTGATAATGCAGGGCCAGATGCCTGACGCTGTAGGGCGAATCCGTCAGCCCGTGCAGCAGCACCACCGCCCCGCGCGGTTTTCCGTCAGGCTTCAGGACAAAGGATCGGTTGGCATCCGGGGAAAACTGGCCGGGCCACACCAGGCTCTGGCGGTAGTAGCGGTTAAGCGGCGTGCGCTCCTCCGCCGTTGCTTTCGCCGTCACCTCGCTATCGAGATCGCTGAAGATGGCATTTTCACGCGTGAGGTACTGCGCAAAGCTCGCGTTGTCCATCTCGCGCACGGACATCTCGTTTGCCCGCCAGGTGTGCCACGAATGCAGCGCCGGCCCCTGCTGTGAAAGATATACGCGCACCGCAAGCAGCACGATCAGAACGATCCCGACGACGATCGCCAGTTTTTTTGCGAGAGCCTTCAGGCGCACGCTGACCCGCCAGGGCAAATTCGCCATGTGAGGCTCCCTCTCTTGTGCATAGTGCCGCCATCTTACCAAAAAATGTGAAGAGACTGACGTATTCACTAAATAGATAGCCGTCAAATCCTGCGCTGCACCAAAAGTGAACTACGCTGCACAAATGTTGTTCATTCGTTAATTAAATATTGCATTAACTTTGCAGCACAGCGCGCTTTCGCCGCAGTGTGAGTATGGCACGCATCCTGCATTGTTAATCAGGTAACAAACATCGGGGCTTTGACAGCCGGTTAACAGCGAGGCGGTATGACGACAAAACCTGAGGTGCTGGGCCGTATCGAGGCGACGTTCAGCCAGCTCACCCCGAGCGAAAAGCGGGTGGCGAGCTGGATGCTGGCGCACGCCGGGCAGATTCCGTTTGAAACGGCAGAGAGCGTGGCGCTGGCAACCGCTACCAGCGGCATCACCGTCGGACGCTTTCTGCGCAAGCTGGGCTACCGCAACCTGGACGATGCCAAAAAAAGCCTGCGCGATCCCCGCCAGCCCTGGGGCATTAACGAGCGCCTCGACTCCTGGAAGCAGCAGCAGCCGCTGTCGGATCGCGTTCAGCACTCCCTCTCGCTGGAGGTGGATGCCATTGCCCACGTTTATCAGCTGGCGCAAAGCGAGACGTTCAGACAGGTCGTTCAGCGGCTTACCCATGCTGACGCCGTCTTCGTGCTGGGGATCCAGTCCACGCGCGGGATCGCCAACGCGTTCTTCAGCCATCTTGAATACCTGCGCCCGCGCGTGAGCTATTCCGAAGGGCTCTCCGGCAGCTGGGTGGAGTCGCTTAACTCCGGCTTTGCGCACCCGTATATCGTGCTGACGGATACCCGCGCCTACTCCGCCATTGCCCGTCAGTACTGCCGCGTGGCGAGTGAAAAAGGGCTGCCGATGGCGCTGATCACCGATATCTGGTGCCCGTGGGCGCGGGATTACCCGATTGATTTACTCCAGGTGAAGACCGATACCGGCCATTTCTGGGATTCGCTGGCGCCCGTGAGCTGCCTGTTCAACCTGCTGCTGTCGGGCGTGGTGGAGGCGCTGGGGGATGCGCTGCCGGAGCGTCTGGCAATCAACCGACAGTTACAACAAGAGTTTGGTCAATTCGAACGCTAAAGGAGCGGAGCTATGCCCGAAGAGAATCAGCTGATTGACGTGGCGAAAACCTTTCCCACGCTGCATATCGATCTAAAATACGCGACCGCCGACAACATCACCGGCCGCCCGATCTACCAGCAGGCCACGTGTCTGCTGCATACGGATGCCGCCACCGCGCTGGCAAAGGCCATCAGCATCGCCGCGCTGGCCGGACTGAAGCTGGTGGTCTACGACGCCTACCGCCCCCAGCAGGCGCAGGCGCAGCTCTGGGATGCCTGCCCGAATCCGGAATACGTGGTGGACGTGGCGGTTGGATCTAACCACAGCCGGGGCACCGCCGTTGACGTCACGCTCATGGACGAACACGACAACGTGCTGGATATGGGGGCCGGCTTTGACGACATGCACGAGCGTTCCCACGCCTGGCACCCTTCCGTACCGCCCGAGGCGCAGCGCAACCGGCTGCTTCTTAACGCCGTGATGTCCGGCGGCGGTTTTGTGGGCATCAGCAGCGAGTGGTGGCATTTCGAACTGCCGAACGCCGCAGGCTATCCGCTGCTGGATGACCAGTTCGCCTGTTTTACGACCACACACTCACTCTAATTCTGGAGCCCGGCCATGAAAACAACGCTGCTTACGACCCTGATTGCCGCTACGCTCGCCCTGAGCGCCCCGCTCGCGCTGGCGGCTGTGCCAAAAGATATGCTGGTGATTGGCAAGGCCGCCGACCCGCAAACGCTCGATCCGGCGGTAACTATCGACAATAACGACTGGACGGTGACCTATCCCTCCTACCAGCGGCTGGTGAAATACAAGCCGGGCACCACGGAGGTGGAAGGCGATCTGGCGACGGGCTGGAACGCCTCGGAGGATCGGAAGGCGTGGACGTTCACCCTGGCGGACAACGCAAGGTTTTCCGACGGCACGCCGGTAACCGCCGAAGCGGTCAAGCTGTCGTTTGAGCGCCTGCTGAAAATCGGCCAGGGGCCGTCCGAGGCGTTTCCGAAAGATTTAAAGGTGGATGCGGTGGATGAGCACACCGTGAAGTTCACCCTCAGCCAGCCGTTTGCCCCGTTCCTGTATACGCTGGCCAACGACGGCGCGTCGATCGTCAACCCGGCGGTGCTGAAGGCCAATGCCGCAGACGATGCTCGCGGTTTCCTGGCGCAAAACACCGCCGGTTCCGGCCCGTTTATGCTGAAAAGCTGGCGCAAGGGTCAGCAGCTGGTGATGGTGCCTAACCCGCACTGGCCGGGCGAAAAGCCGCACTTTAAGCGCGTAGCGGTGAAAATTATTGGCGAAAGCGCGTCGCGTCGCCTTCAGCTTTCCCGTGGCGATCTGGACATAGCCGACGCGCTGCCGGTGGATCAGCTTGCCGCCCTGAAGCAGGAAGGCAAAGTGGCCGTGGCGGAGTATCCGTCCCTGCGCGTGACCTATCTCTATCTTAACAACGGTAAGGCCCCGATGAATCAGGTGGAATTGCGCCGCGCGGTCTCCTGGGCGACCGATTATCAGGGGATGGTGAAAGGCATTCTCAGCGGGAACGGCAAGCAGATGCGCGGCCCGATCCCGGACGGCATGTGGGGCTTCGATGCGAACGCCATGCAGTACAGCTTTGACGAAGCCAAAGCCAGGGCGGCGCTGGAAAAGGTGAAAGACAAACCGGCCAGCCTGACGTTCCTTTACTCCGATAACGACCCGAACTGGGAGCCCATCGCCCTCTCCACCCAGGCGAGCCTCGGCAAGCTGGGCATTAACGTCAGGCTGGAGAAACTGGCCAACGCCACCATGCGCGACCGCGTGGGCAAAGGCGACTATGACATTGCCATCGGCAACTGGAGCCCGGACTTCGCCGACCCGTACATGTTTATGAACTACTGGTTCGAGTCGGACAAAAAGGGGCTGCCGGGCAACCGCTCGTTCTATGAGAACAGGGAGGTTGACGCGCTACTGCAGGCGGCGCTGAAAACCACCGATCAGGCCGAACGCACCAAAGACTATCAGCAAGCGCAAAAAGTGGTCATTGACGAGGCGGCTTACGTTTATCTGTTCCAGAAGAACTACCAGCTGGCGATGAACAAAGAGGTCAAAGGTTTCACCTTTAATCCGATGCTTGAGCAGGTCTTTAACATCGCCACCATGAGTAAGTAACGGCCCACGCCGGGGGGAAGCGTATGACGTTCTGGAGCATCGTGCGCCAGCGCTGCTGGGGATTAATCCTGGTGGTGGCCGGTGTCTGCATTATTACCTTTATTATTTCACACCTGATCCCCGGCGATCCGGCCCGCCTGCTGGCCGGCGATCGCGCCAGCGACGACATCGTTCAGGGCATCCGCCAGCAGCTGGGGCTGGACAGGCCGCTTTATATCCAGTTTGGCCGCTATGTTGAGGCGCTGGCGCACGGCGATTTAGGCACGTCCATACGCACCGGACGCCCCGTTGCGGAAGATTTAAAGGCCTTCTTTCCCGCCACGCTGGAGCTGGCCTTCTGCTCCCTCCTGCTGGCGCTGATGGCCGGCGTACCGCTGGGCATTTTATCGGCGGTATACCGTAACCGCTGGCTGGATCATCTGGTGCGGCTGATGGCGATGACCGGCATCTCAACCCCCGCCTTCTGGCTGGGGCTGGGGGTTATCGTCCTGTTCTACGGCCAGCTGCAGATCCTGCCCGGCGGAGGCAGGCTGGACGACTGGCTCGACCCGCCCGCCCACGTTACCGGCTTTTATCTGCTGGACGC
The DNA here is from genome assembly GCF_014930695.1 of Enterobacter cloacae complex sp. P40C2. Classification (NCBI taxonomy): domain Bacteria; kingdom Pseudomonadati; phylum Pseudomonadota; class Gammaproteobacteria; order Enterobacterales; family Enterobacteriaceae; genus Enterobacter; species Enterobacter cloacae complex sp. P40C2. Next base: position 193,780 of record NZ_JADBRP010000005.1, read on the forward strand.
CCTGCTGGAAGGCAACGGCGAGGTGTTTTTCAATGCCCTTCAGCACCTGATTTTGCCCTCCCTGACCCTGGCTTTCGTGCACCTGGGGATTGTGGCGCGTCAGGTGCGCTCCGCGATGCTGGAGCAGCTGAGCGAGGATTACATTCGTACCGCCCGCGCCAGCGGGCTGCCGGGCTGGTACATCGTGCTGCGCTATGCCTTACCCAACGCCATGATCCCCTCCATTACCGTACTTGGCCTGGCGCTGGGCGATCTGCTGTACGGGGCGGTGCTTACCGAAACCGTGTTTGCCTGGCCGGGAATGGGTGCCTGGGTGGTGACCTCCATTCAGGCGCTGGACTTCCCCGCCGTCATGGGCTTCGCGGTCGTGGTATCGCTGGCGTATGTCTTCGTTAATCTGGTGGTGGATCTGCTGTACCTGTGGATCGACCCGCGAATCGGGCGCGGAGGTGCCGAATGATGTTAACTCAGGAAACGCCCGCCCCCGTCAGCGCCGCAAAACGGCGCGTCAGCTGGGCAAAGCTGTTCTGGACGTTGCGAAAAAGCCCGCTCACGCTGGCCGGCGGAGTAATTATGATCCTGATGCTGCTGCTGATGGTCGTCTCGCCCTGGATTGTGCCGCACGATCCGAACGCGCTGGATCTGACCGCGCGCCTGCAGGCCCCGTCGGCACAGCACTGGTTTGGTACCGATGAGGTGGGCCGGGATCTGTTCAGCCGCGTGCTGGTGGGCAGCCAGCAGTCCATCACGGCGGGTCTGGCGGTGGTGGCGATAGCGGGCGGTATTGGCTCCCTGCTCGGCTGCCTGTCCGGCGTGCTCGGCGGGCGCGGCGACGCCGTTATCATGCGCATCATGGACGTTATGCTCTCGATCCCCTCGCTGGTGCTGACGATGGCGCTGGCCGCCGCGCTCGGCCCAAGCCTGTTTAACGCCATGCTGGCGATTGCGATCGTGCGCATTCCGTTTTACGTGCGGCTGGCGCGCGGGCAGACGCTGGTGGTGCGCCAGTTTACCTACGTGCAGGCCGCACGCACCTTTGGCGCATCGCGCTGGCACCTGATCGCCTGGCATATCCTGCGTAACGCCCTGCCGCCGCTGGTCGTGCAGGCCTCGCTGGATATCGGCAGCGCAATCCTGATGGCCGCCACGCTGGGCTTTATTGGGCTGGGCGCGCAGCAGCCTACCGCCGAATGGGGGGCAATGGTGGCCGTGGGCCGCAACTACGTGCTCGACCAGTGGTGGTACTGCGCGTTTCCGGGGGCGGCAATCCTGATCACGGCGGTCGGGTTTAATCTGTTCGGCGACGGTCTGCGCGACCTGCTGGATCCTAAATCAGGAGGGAGGCAGTCATGAGTGATGCCGTATTATCGATTGAAGATTTGCACCTGAGCTTCCCCATTTTTCGCGGTGAGGTTCACGCGCTTAACCACGTCTCGCTGGAGATTGGCCGGGGCGAAATTGTCGGCGTGGTGGGCGAATCCGGCTCGGGGAAATCGGTCACCGCGATGCTGGCGATGCGTCTGCTGCCGGAAGGCAGCTATCGCGTACACCACGGACGCATCACGCTTCTCGGTGAAGACGTGCTGAACGCGTCGGAAAAACAGCTCCGCCAGTGGCGCGGCGCAAAGGTGGCGATGATATTCCAGGAGCCGATGACGGCGCTCAATCCCACGCGGCGAATCGGCAAGCAGATGGTGGAGGTTATTCGCCAGCATCAGCCGCTTTCCCGCCGCGAGGCGCAGCAGAAGGCAATCTCCCTGCTGGGCGAGATGCAAATCCCGGATGCGGCGCAGGTGATGGAGCGCTATCCGTTTGAGCTATCCGGCGGCATGCGCCAGCGGGTGATGATCGCCCTCGCCTTTTCCTGCGAGCCGGAGCTTATCATCGCCGATGAACCGACCACCGCGCTGGACGTGACCGTACAGCTCCAGGTGCTGCGCCTGCTGAAGCATAAGGCCCGCGCCAGCGGGACGTCGGTGCTGTTTATCAGCCACGACATGGCGGTGGTGTCTCAGCTTTGCGACCGTACGTACGTCATGTACGCGGGCAGCGTTATCGAAAGCGGCAGCACCCGGAGCCTGATCCAGCGGCCGGTTCATCCCTACTCGATTGGCCTGCTGCGCTGCGCCCCGGAAAACGGCGAGCCGCGTGAAATACTTCCGGCCATTCCCGGCACGGTGCCGAACCTCAGCCACCTGCCGCGAGGATGCGCCTTCCGCGAGCGCTGCTTTGCGGCCGGTGCGAAGTGCGGCGAAACGCCGCCCCTGCTGTCGACGGGCGCGGAGGGCCAGCAGGCCGCCTGCTGGTATCCACAACAGGAGTCAGGTCATGTCTGAAATACTGCTTGAACTGGATGACGTGCACGTGAACTTTCCGGCGCGTAAAAACTGGCTGGGGCGCGTGACGGAACGGGTGCACGCCCTGAACGGCCTCGATTTGCAGATCCATCGCGGCGAAACGCTGGGCATTGTGGGGGAATCTGGCTGCGGCAAGAGCACCCTGGCACAGCTGCTGATGGGCATGCTCAAACCGAGCGCCGGTGCCTGCCAGCGCGCGAACGGGGCGGGCGGCATGCAGATGGTGTTTCAGGATCCGCTTTCGTCTCTCGATCCGCGGCTGCCCGTCTGGCGCATCATCACCGAACCGGTGTGGATCCAGCAGCGGCGCAGCGAGCGGGAACGTCGCCAGCTGGCCGCGGAGCTGGCGCAGCAGGTAGGGATCCGCCCGGAATACCTTGACCGCCTCCCGCACGCCTTTTCCGGCGGACAGCGCCAGCGCATCGCCATTGCCCGAGCCCTCTCTTCGAACCCGGACATTATCGTGCTGGATGAACCCACCAGCGCGCTGGATATTTCCGTTCAGGCGCAGATCCTCAACTTGCTGGTTACACTGCAACGGGAGCGAAACCTGACGTTTGTGCTGATTTCGCATAACGTTTCGGTGGTCCGGCACATGAGCGACCGCGTGGCAGTGATGTATCTGGGGCAAATCGTGGAGCTGGGTACGGCGGATAGGGTGCTGAACCATCCCCGCCATCCCTATACGCAACTGCTGCTTGACTCCGTTCCCCGCACCGGTGAACCGCTTGATGAAGCACTGGCGCTCAGAAAGACCGATCTGCCCGGCAATCGTCATCTGCCCGTCGGGTGCTATTTCCGGGACCGCTGCCCGCTGGCGGCAAAGGGATGTGAGCAGCCGCAGGCGCTGCTGGCCTCATCGGGGAGCACGCGCGTGCGCTGCTGGCGTAACGGTTGAAATGAGCCGGGCGGATGCCCGGCTGCGAGTCAGTTGAGCTTATAGTCCAGGGTGATTTCGGCCTTGAGCAGCTGCGAAACCGGACAGCCCGCCTTCGCTTTCTGGATGATGCCGTCAAACTGCTGCGGATCGATACCCGGTACCGTCACCTTGCTTTGCAGCGCGACCTTGCTGATGGCAAAACCGCCGTCGGTTTTATCCAGAGAGACATCCGCCGTGGTATCAATGGCGTCTGCGGTATAGCCCGCTTCGCCCAGCATCAGCGATAGCGCCATTGAGAAACAGGCCGCGTGCGCCGCGCCAATCAGCTCTTCCGGGTTTGTCCCTTTTTCGCCCTCAAAACGGGTGTTAAAGCCGTAAGGTTGCTGGTTAAGGACGCCGCTTTCCGTCGATACCGTGCCTTTCCCGCGCTTAATGTCGCCAGACCAGTGTGCTGAACCGTGCTTATGAATCGTCATTATTGCTCTCCTTTTGGCTTACAAAGGGTTAAGTATAGGACGCCTAATCCGTTTTGCAGGGAAGACAGACTAGTCCGATCGCGACCTTAGGCCGTTCGCCAGCGCGTCAAGAAACACCCGCTGCGCCGCAGGCTGGTAGTCACGCGACTGATAAATGCCAAAAATAGCGATCGGTTTTGGCGTATAGGCGCTAAGCACCGGCACCAGGCTGCCCTGCCGTAGCGCCGCGTCGGCCTCACGTTCGGGCAGCATGGCGATGCCGCAGTGGTTTATCGCCGCCTCCATCAGCAGGGAAGAGATGCTGGCGCTGAGGTTGCCGCTGACGGCCGTCGAAATCGTCTCGCCTTCAGGCGAAATAAAACGCCACGACTGCCCGGCAAAAAAGCTGTAGTGCAGGCAGTTGTGCTGCGCCAGATCCTCCAGCCGCCCGGGGACGCCCCGGGCTGCAAGGTAGCGCGGCGAGGCGCACAGCACGGACCGACACTCCCCCAGCCTGCGGGCAATCATGCCCGGCTCGGGGCTATCGGTGATGCGGATCGCCACGTCGATCCGCTCCCCCACCAGGCTCACGGGATGGTTATTCACGTCCAGCTCAACGCGCAGCTGCGGGTAGCGCTGCAGCAGGTCAGGCAGTATCGGGGCGATAAGCTGGGTAGCGGTGAAGTGCGCGCAGGCGACACGCAGCGTGCCGGAGGGCGAATCCTTCACCGACTGACCTTCAATTTCCTGGGAAATTTGCGAGAGCGTGCGCGTTTTCTGGAGCACCTTTTCCCCCGCCGCCGTCAGCGTCAGCTTGCGGGTGGAGCGGTTTACCAGCCGCGCGCCGGCCCACTTTTCCATCTGTTCAAGGTAGCGGCTTACCATCGGGCGGGAGATCCCCAAAGCCCGTGCCGCCGCGCTCAAACTTCCCAGCTCGCAGATGCGGTTGTACACTTGGGCGGCGATGACGCGATCCATTCTGATCTCCATTTGCTCGATTTATGAAACTAAGCATCTCCTGTTTCAGGAATTCTGGCAAATGCAGAGATCCGTACAATAGAGACTTTCCTGAAGAACAGAGATAAGACTATGAAGATCGCCCGCCTTGCTATGCTGTGCACCCTTTTCGCTCCGGCTGCGTTTGCCGCGCCGTTAACCATCGATACCTATAACCCGCAGGAAAAGGGCATTTTTGCCGTCTCCTCCACGCTCGTTTCCGGCCCGAAAGAGGCGGTACTGTTTGACGCGCAGTTCAGCGTAAAGGACGACGAGGCGCTGGTGGAGAAAATTCGCCGCAGCGGAAAAACGCTGAACAAGATCGTTATCACTTCCGGCGATCCGGATTTCTACTTCGGCCTGCAGCCGCTGGTAAAAGCCTTCCCGAACGCCAAAGTGGTGGCCACGCAGCAGGTGGTGGACCACATCAGGGCCACTAAGGACGCCAAGCTCGCCTTCTGGGGACCGCAGATGAAAGACGGCGCGCCGACCCGGCTTGTCGTGCCGCAGGTGATTGCGTCCACCACCTTCATGATTGACGGTGAGCGGGTCAACATTGAAGAGCCTGAAAGCTACGCGGCGTACGTCTGGATCCCGTCCGCGAAAACTATCCTCGGCGGTACCGGCGTCTCGTGGGGCATTCACGTCTGGACGGCAGACACCCAGACCAAAGCGAGCCGCCAGCAGTGGCAGCAGACGCTGGATAACATGGCGGCGCTTAAGCCAGAGCGCGTGATCCCGGGCCACTACCTGGGAACACCGCCTGCGGGAACGGGCGCTATCGACTTTACCCGCCGCTATCTTCAGCAGTTTGAACAGGCCCTCACCTCACATAAGGATTCAGCTGGCGTAATCAGCACGATGAAAAAACAGTGGCCGGAGCTGGCTGAAGCGAGCTCGCTGGAGCTGAGCGCCAAAGTAAACACTGGCGAAATGAAGTGGTAATAACCTGATTATCTCCTGCTATATTTACTTTTTTATAGCAGGAGATATATATGCAATCGTCAGTAAGGGGCATCGACCATATTGGTATTACGGTGCCCGACATTGAAAACGCCACCTTATTTTTTGAACAGGCTTTCGGCGCGCGGGTTTTATATCACTCTGTCGATGCTGAAACCGATAATATTGACCAGTCTGCCCAGCAACACACCTTAAGGCTCTTCCCCGGCACAAAAATCCGCGCCATCCGCATGCTCGCCATGCCCCACGGGCCCGGTATAGAACTCTTTGAAATGCACGGCCCAGAACAGGGCATGCCTGCCCGCGCCAGCGACTTCGGCTTGCAGCATTTTGCTGTTTATGTTGATGATTTTGAACATGCCATAGCGGCATTTACCGCTGCCGGTGGTGAGATGTTTACTAAGCCGAAGCCGCTCTCTTTTCCGGATGAACAGGGTGAAGGGAATGCTTTCTGCTATGGCCAAACGCCCTGGGGCAGCATTGTGGAATTGATCTCATGGCCTTCCCCAATGCCTTATGAAAAAACAACTAATTTACGCCGCTGGAAACCCTAAATTTTATTTCTGTGCTACGGGATGTGATATTTTTATTTCCAGGACGAATCTGAGCCACAACGGCAAAAATATTTGTCACTCTGAATGTGAATTAAGATTTTGCACGCCGTAACATTAAACAGAGAACGACACGGAGGCAGCATGTTTACTTATTACCCGGCACATACCACAGCAGCACAACCTGAACTCGTTAACGCGATTGCACAGGGTCTTCACGCCGAGCACGGTGTTGTAACTGAAGATGACATTTTGATGGAACTGACCAGGTGGGTGGAAGCCACGGACAATGACATCCTCAGTGACATCTACCAGCAAACTATTAACTACGTCGTCAGCGGGCAAAGGGCACCATTGTAAAAACCTGCTAAGCTGGATCTGCAACCTAAGGGGTTACATTTCGTTTGCGGAAGCAAACTTGTCCTTAAAACTATCAACAGGATTGAGGAGTTAACATGAAATCGAACCGTCAGGCACGCCATCTTCTGGGACTGAACTACAAACTCTCTAACCAGCGCAAGGTGGTTATTGAAGGGGGTAGCGAAACGCAGGTGACCCACGCCACCGGCAGGAAACGCCAGACCGGAAAGTAAGTTCCGGCACGACATTCACGACACCATCGGTAATCCCGGTGGTGTTTTTGTTTATGTGTTGCGGTAATTAACATTTAGCTCCTTTATAATACCCCCGACCGCAGCCCGCAGCGCACGCCAGAAAGATGACAAACAGCAGTGTCAGGGACGGTTCTTCTTAAAAAGAGTGAGTGACATGGATAACAAACTGAAAAAACATCGTTCCCTTTATATTCCTTACGCCGGTCCGGTTTTACTGGAGTTTCCGCTTCTGAACAAAGGCAGCGCCTTCAGCATGGAAGAGCGCAGCAGCTTTAACCTGCTGGGCCTGCTGCCAGAAGTCGTTGAAACCATCGAAGAACAGGCAGAACGTGCCTGGATCCAGTATCAGGGCTTCAAAACCGAAATTGATAAGCACATCTACCTGCGCAATATCCAGGACACCAACGAAACCCTCTTCTACCGCCTGGTGCAGAACCATCTCGAAGAGATGATGCCCGTCATCTACACCCCAACGGTCGGCGCGGCGTGTGAACGTTTCTCTGAAATCTACCGCCGCTCCCGCGGCGTGTTCATCTCCTACCAGAACCGTCACAACATGGACGACATCCTGCAAAACGTGCCTAACCACAACATCAAGGTGATCGTGGTGACCGATGGCGAACGTATTCTGGGCCTCGGCGACCAGGGCATTGGCGGGATGGGTATTCCTATCGGTAAGCTCTCCCTGTACACCGCCTGCGGCGGCATCAGCCCGGCCTACACCCTGCCGGTGGTGCTGGACGTGGGGACCAATAACCAGCAGCTGCTGAACGATCCGCTGTACATGGGCTGGCGCCATCCGCGCGTTACCGACGACGAGTACTATCAGTTTGTTGATGATTTTATTCAGGCCGTGAAGCACCGCTGGCCGGACGTGCTGCTCCAGTTTGAAGACTTCGCGCAGAAAAACGCCATGCCGCTGTTGAACCGCTACCGCGATGAGATATGCTCGTTCAACGACGATATTCAGGGCACCGCGGCGGTAACCGTCGGTACGCTAATTGCCGCGAGCCGCGCGGCGGGCAGCCAGCTCAGCTATCAGAAAATTGTCTTCCTTGGCGCAGGCTCCGCCGGGTGCGGCATCGCCGAACAAATTATCGCCCAGACCCAGCGCGAAGGGCTGAGTGAAGAGCTGGCCCGCTCCCGCGTCTTTATGGTTGACCGTTTCGGCCTGCTGACCGACGGTATGCCGAACCTGCTGCCGTTCCAGACCAAGCTGGTGCAGAAGCGCGAGAACCTGAAGAACTGGGATACCGATAACGAAGTGCTCTCTCTGCTGGACGTGGTGCGCAACGTGAAGCCGGATATTCTGATTGGCGTGTCCGGGCAGACCGGCCTCTTCACGGAAGAGATCATTCGCGAGATGCACAAGCACTGCGAACGACCAATCGTGATGCCGCTGTCGAACCCGACGTCACGCGTGGAAGCCACGCCACAGGACATCATCGCCTGGACCGAAGGCAACGCGCTGGTCGCCACCGGCAGTCCGTTTGATCCGGTAGTGTGGAAGGACAAGCTGTACCCTATCGCCCAGTGCAACAACTCCTACATATTCCCGGGAATTGGTCTGGGGGTTATCGCTTCCGGCGCGTCCCGCATCACCGACGAAATGTTGATGTCAGCAAGCGAAACGCTGGCTGGCCACTCTCCGCTGGTGAACAACGGTGAAGGACTGGTGCTGCCTGAGCTTAAGGACATTCACAAGGTGTCCCGCGCCATCGCGTTCGCGGTGGGCAAAATGGCGCAGCAGCAGGGAGTTGCGGTGAAAACCTCGGCCGACGCGCTGCAGCAGGCCATCGACGATAACTTCTGGATGCCGGAATACCGCAGCTATCGTCGTACCTCGATTTAACTCTGCGTTCCGACCGTTCCCTCTCCTTAAAAGGGAGAGGGAAAGCGAACACCGTCTACTCTTAATTCTCTTCCCGCTACTTCGGCATTTCCCCTCCCCCTTTATTTAAAAAATTAATACTCCAGCAATAATTCATACCCCAGTGAAATATAAAAATTACGCATAACACTTTTTGCCTAATAAACTGTTTTTTTTAAGCGTTTAGTAATGTTTTGCAATACTCATAAAAGGCGTTTTGAAATGACAATCCAGGGATACTGTTGGCTGAAAGGTGAAGGAAGCGCAGACATAAAAAGCACTTTTTATGTGCAAAATCGCGAGGGAAGCAAGGAGTTGATATGTACTACAGCAATCATGTAATACGTTATTTGCAGGCGAATAACATCCTTGCATTAAAACTCGACCATGCATTTACAGGCGTAGGAAAAGCCTTAACAAATCAGATTGAAACGATCGGCGCCGGTGCAACGCGCGCACTCTATTATACGTCATGCTTTACTGATGAATATCAGGACGTATGCCAGAAACAAAAGTCCGAAGACATCCGATTTACCAAAGGGGTTTATCATATTATATGGCATACAGATGTTGTGTATGAAATGCTCAAAATCTATTTTGAAGAAGTATTCCGGCACAAAACTTCCGATCAGCTAGAGCATATCAAACATTTGCTAATGTCAGTAAATATTCATATTGCCGCAAGTTCACTTACAAACGCAGGATTTGCTTTAGCAACAGCTTCATTTGTTGCCGCGGGCATGAGTTTAAGTCTTGAACTTAGTGTACTGACAGGACGAAGTGCAGGCGGATTTGTTGGGATTATTGGCATATATGGCGTTGTGCAGAAAGCGGCAGATAGCGCCAGTCGCCTTCATATAACCTACCCAAACTACTACTCGGCGTTATATGCACAAGAATTGGAAATGATGTACTTCCTGATAGAACCATTGTTTGAACGAGCTGGGGCGTTTAAAGCACAATGGGGGTCGGAAGATGAAATTGCAGATATCATCAGAAGGCTGATTTGATGAACATGATGATTCTTATTAAACGGATTTTCAGGCGGATATTCAGGTCATTGATATCGATGTACGGCCCTGCCTTATTGACACTTGCATTTGCAGTTGTATTTTTCCAATTTTTCCCAGATGGACCGATATGGCCTGTTCCCATATTCTGCATTTTCGTGATCGTTGTCTTTTATCGATATGTCAAATGGTAGCCATCAAAGGCTATCCTATTTATAAGGAAATATTATGTCTACACCCGCACACTTATGGCTTGAAGATGAAAATGGTTCGCCGATTGTTGGCAGTTGCCTTATGCCACTTCGACTGGGGTCTATCGAGTTAAAATCGTTCTCTCACGGTGTCACTATCCCAGTAGATCCAAGCTGGGGAAAGCTGACAGGCACGCGTGTCCATCGCCCTATCACAATAGTGAAGGAGTTTGATCAAACAACACCACTTTTGTACCGCGCTGTCTGTGAAGGCCGAACCATGAAGAAGGCGACAATTAAAATGTACCGTATTCTGGAATCAGGCATTGAGGCAGAGTATTTCAATATCATTCTGGAAAACGTCAAGTTCACAACGGTTGCACCGTACCTGTCTCCAAACGGTATAAGCAGTACTCACCTTGAAACGCTCGAACTGCGTTATGAAGCGATTACCTGGAAGTATACGGAAGGTAATATTATTTATCGTGATTTATGGAACGATCGTTGTTGTTCATGATGACGAAGGGGCGAAAATGAAAATGTATGATTGCCCATTAATGAAAGTGGTACTCCTTGTATTGAGTCAGATCCCACACTAGCCCTGTATTTTCTTATACGAAAAAGATAATCCTGGGCAGCAATGCTGGCCTCTGCTTGGTATACACTTAAAAAAGTTGTATAGTGAAAGTTACCAACAAACTCATAACATATAAGGAGGCCAATTATGCTGTATTGTGAAATTTTTAATTTTTCACATACTCTTGGCGATCGCATCAGCTCAAGCGTTATCGGTATCGTGCTGCGATAACTTCTGCTTGAGCGAAGCCACCACCCCCTGAAATCCCTTCTCTCGGGCTTACTGAGTTATCGTCAGCGATGTTTGACGAGGCATAACCATGCCTGTAACTCCTGGGTAAGCAACAATGAGCACTTTACTCACTGCACATTCACTACGCGTTGATACAGCGTTTGGCACGCTCTTCGACTCTCTCTCCTTTACGCTGAAAAAAGGCGACCGCCTTGGTCTGCTGGGCGATAACGGCTGCGGCAAAAGCACGCTGCTCAAAGTTCTCGACGGAACGCAACTTCCTGCGGCCGGAACGGTTTCTCGTGCGGGTTATTGTCTGATAGCGCGCGTGGAACAGCACCTGCCGGAGGCTATTTATCCCCTGACCATGCTGGATGCTGTGCTGGCTCAGCTGCCGACCGGCGAGCGCGACAGCCTGCGCTGGAAAGCGGAAACGCTGCTTGCAGGCATGGGCTTCACGCCGCAGGAAACGGCGCTGCAATCCGCTACGCTGAGCGGCGGCCAGCACACGCGTTTACTGCTGGCGCGAGCGCTGATTGGCGATCCGGATCTGCTGCTGCTGGACGAACCGAGCAACCACCTTGACCTGCCAACCCTGCTCTGGCTGGAGCAGTTTTTACAGAACTGGTCCGGCAGCTTTGTTCTTGTCTCACACGACCGGCAGCTGCTGGACGCGGTGACCAACGGCAGCTGGATCCTGCGCGATAAGATGCTGCACTACTTTGCCCTTCCCTGCACGGCGGCACGCAAGGCGCTTAAAGCAAAAGATGAAAGCGACGCGCAGCGCCATAAGGCGGAGCAAAAGGAGATCGACCGCGTAACGGCCAGCGCGAAGCGGCTGGCGACCTGGGGCAAGGTTTACGACAACGAAGATCTCGCCCGTAAGGCGAAGCAGATGGAAAAACAGGTCGAACGGCTGAAGGATAATCAGACGGAACTGACGGAGGGCAGCCAGTGGACCTTAACCCTGCGCGGGGACGCGCTGCGGGCCGACCGCCTGCTTGAAATCACCAACCTCGGCGTGCCCCCTGCGCCGGGCCTGCCTGAACTGTTTACGATTGAAAGCGCGCGGCTGAAAAGCGGCGACCGCGTTGCAGTTGTGGGTCGTAACGGCTGCGGTAAATCGTCGCTGATGAAGCTTATCTGGCGACATTTTCGTGACGACATCTCAGATGACGGGCTTAAGCGTCATCCGCGCGTCTCGCCCGGCTACTACGACCAGACGCTGCACCAGCTGCCGGACGATGCGGCGCTGCTTGATGCGCTGGAACCTTTCTCGCCCGATCCGCATACCCGCAAAATGGCGCTTATCAGCGCCGGTTTCCCGTGGGCGCGTCACGGGCAGAAAGTCAGTACGCTGAGCGGTGGCGAGCGTTCACGCCTGCTGTTTGTCGGCCTGACGCTTGCCCGCTATAGCCTGCTGATGCTGGATGAGCCAACAAACCATCTGGATATGGAAGGCAAAGACGCTCTGGCCGAAACCCTGCAACGGTTTGAAGGCGGCGTTCTGCTGGTAAGTCACGACCGTCATCTGATTAGCCGAAGCTGTAACCGTTTCTGGCTGATTGAGGACGGCAGGCTGAGCGAATGGCACGACGCGGAGGCGGTGTTCGACCGGCTGCGTGAAGGCACTGAGCCGGCTGCACAAGCGGCGTCGACGGCCGCGTCCAGGGCGCAACCTTTTCAGCCTGACGATCTGCTCGAACGCCTGGTTGCGCTTGAAGCGCTGCTGGAAGAGGACCTGGCGCGGAAGCCAAAACATCAGAAGCCGCAGTTGCAGGCGCAGTGGCGAAAAGAGATTGAGGAGATAGAAGCCCGGCTGTAACTCAGTACCCGGCGGTCGTTACGCCGGGTCATTTTTACCCTTTTCCAGACGGCGTTTTCCCCTACCGATTATTAGAGGATCGCCGTATTCTTAATCTGAAATTGCACTAAATAATGACATTATGTTGCGGATGCCTTGCATTACAGCGCCAACGTATTAATCCTTAGGAGGTATTACACCTGCTATGCAGATACTCATCATGAAAAGGAGAAACACATGAAGGCTGCTGTTGTCACTCAGGATCATCAGGTTAACGTCACGGATAAAACCTTACGCTCGCTCAGGCACGGTGAAGCGCTGCTGAAAATGGAGTGCTGCGGGGTTTGTCACACCGATCTTCATGTTAAGAACGGCGATTTTGGCGACAAAACCGGGGTGATCCTCGGCCACGAAGGGATTGGTATCGTCAAAGAGATCGGCCCGGGCGTAACGTCGTTAAAAGTGGGCGACCGTGCGAGCGTGGCGTGGTTCTTTGAAGGCTGCGGTCACTGTGAATATTGTAATACCGGCAACGAGACCCTGTGCCGCGACGTGAAAAACGCGGGTTACTCCGTTGACGGCGGCATGGCTGAAGAGTGTATCGTTACCGCTGATTACGCCGTAAAAGTCCCTGACGGACTGGACTCCGCGGCGGCGAGCAGCATTACCTGCGCCGGCGTAACCACCTACAAGGCCGTGAAGGTCTCTGAGATCAAACCCGGACAGTGGATTGCGATTTACGGACTGGGTGGCCTGGGCAACCTCGCGCTGCAGTACGCTAAAAATGTCTTTAATGCAAAAGTCATCGCAATCGATGTGAACGACGAACAGCTGAAGCTCGCCGCCAGCATGGGCGCGGATTTAACCGTGAACTCCCGCAGCGAAGATGCGGCAAAAGTGATTCAGGAGAAAACGGGCGGCGCTCACGCAGCCGTGGTAACGGCAGTGGCGAAAGCGGCCTTCAACTCCGCCGTTGATGCGGTGCGTGCCGGGGGCCGCGTGGTGGCCGTTGGCCTGCCGCCGGAAGCGATGAGCCTGGATATTCCCCGTCTGGTACTGGACGGCATTCAGGTGGTGGGCTCACTGGTGGGTACCCGTCAGGATCTGCTCGAAGCCTTCCAGTTTGCGGCGGAAGGCAAGGTCGTGCCGAAGGTCACGATGCGTCCGCTTGAAGATATCAACGCCATCTTCAAAGAGATGGAACAGAGCCAGATCCGTGGCCGCATGGTAATTGATTTACGCTCGTAAATCAGGGTTGGTCTCCCCACCCTAGGGTGAGGGGATCTCAACTGGGTAAAATCAGGCCAGCGCCCGGGCGTTGGCCTGGCGCTTTTTGGCACATAAATGTCCATACAACAGCAGCGAGGTCATTGCCGAGAAGGACAAGATCGCCGCCGGAAGCGTGACGTAGCTCCAGCTGAAGCCGAGAACGATCGTCATTCCGCCAAAATACGCGCCAATTGCACTGCCGAGATTGAACGCCATCTGCCCGCCTGCCGCCCCCAGCATCTCGCCCCCTTTCGCATTTTGCAGCAGCAGAATTTGCAGCGGCGCAGAGAGCGCGAACAGCCCGGCGCAGCAGACGAATCCCATCACCAGCGAAGCGGTTTTCAGTTCGCCAAAAGCGAACAGCGCCAGCAGCGAGGCCACTATCACCAGATCGGTGGTGGCCGCAATGCGCAAGGGGCTAAAGCGCGCGGATAATTTTCCGCTGAGCATATTACCCAGCACCATGCCCAGCCCCATCAGCATCATGATCGCGGTCATCAGCCCCTCGGAGAAGCCCGATACGTTGACCATAAAGGGCTTCACGAAGCTAAACCAGGCAAACACGCCGGCGTTGCCGAACATCGTGGCGGCAAAAATGAGCCACGGCTCCGGTTTCTTCAGGAAGCGAAATTGTTCCGTCAGCCGGGTGGCTGTCGTGTCGCGTATATCTGGCACCCACAGCAGGACCGACAGGATCACCAGCGCGTCAAACACCGCAATTAAAAAGAAGGTGTAACGCCAGCTAAACTCGTGCCCAAGCCAGGTTCCCAGCGGTACGCCCAGCAGATTGGCTACGGTCATCCCGGCAATCATCCCGGCGACGGCAACCGTCACCTTTCCCGGCGGTGCGATCTTCGACAGGACGATCGCCCCCACGCCGAAAATCGCGCCGTGCGGGAAGCCAGAGATTAACCGCCCCGCCGCCAGCCCGACATAGGACGTTGAGAAAGTAAACAGAGCATTACCGACGACGCACATCGTCATCAGAAACAGCAGCGTTGTTTTAAGGGAGAATTTGCCGGAGAACAGCGCCACAATCGGCGCGCCGATGACCACGCCAAAGGCGTAAAACGAAATCATATTCCCGGCGGAGGGAATAGAAATTCCCGTGTCATGCGCAAGCTCTGTCAGCACGCCCATGATGCCAAATTCAGCCATCCCCAGGCCAAAGGTGCCAAGCGCCAACGAAAAAATTGTCTTTTTCATACTACAGCCACGTTTGAAAAATATGCAGGGTGCATTATTGATTAAACTTGTATGGTGAGCCAGTTCAAACCAGCTTTCTGACACATTAATCCATTTATTCAGGCCGATTACACTCAGGCCACGGCCTCGATTCCGCGACCGGATACGGGCCGTGCCGCAGAGGTAGCGC
Source organism: Enterobacter cloacae complex sp. P40C2 (assembly GCF_014930695.1). Classification (NCBI taxonomy): domain Bacteria; kingdom Pseudomonadati; phylum Pseudomonadota; class Gammaproteobacteria; order Enterobacterales; family Enterobacteriaceae; genus Enterobacter; species Enterobacter cloacae complex sp. P40C2. The sequence goes on from NZ_JADBRP010000005.1 coordinate 208,923, forward strand.
CGCTTTCTCGAACGATTTCACAGAGTACATATAAAGGACGGCATGCAGATAAGGTTGAATTATCGAAACGCAGAGCTGACAAAATAAACCAAAAATCTTGCTTCAGGCATCTTGCAGATCGAGGGTAATTATACTGGAAGGCGGCTCGCATAATTTATATTACCAGGGGAAACGGTATTGTTTTTTATTGCCTTCGGCCGATAATGGCCTCACCAACCAAGGTGGAATAAAATGAAATCGAACCCATCCAAAAACATTTCTAAAAGAGAGCCTTTCACTGGAACAAGGACTCGCACGCCCTTAACGACAGCGGAGCGCGTGAGGCAACGACAACAGGATAAGGAGTTTATTAAAGCCATGAATGAATTAACGGCTAAAGGCGGATTACTGTCCGATGACCCTTATTTCGGAGGGCTTTGATGTGTTTTCAGTTTGACGTTTATCGTAACCCATCAGACAGAACGCGTGAGTATCAGCCCTATTTTATGATAATTCAGCACGATTATTATGAGGACTTATCGACAAGGCTTGTGGTGCCGTTAAGTTATCATAATCATTTAAAAGGGTATTTTCATGCCGCTACTCCTCTGGTGAATATTGATTTTCAGACTTTTTTTCTGAACACAGCAAACATAACTCACGTGGAGACAAAGAAATTAAATAATAAAAATTATGTATGTAATCTTCGTAGCGCAAGAAGCGGAGTTATTGCGGGAATCGATGCGTTAATTACAAATACATAATTCAGGCCCGCGCAAGCGCAGCGCCGCCGGACAAAGCCGACGGCGCAAGGCTTACTTCAACCCTTCCGAACTCTCTTTTTGCGCTTCAAGACGCTCAACGTCCCGATACCAGCGAGGATGGTGTTTCTGCGCCCAGCGGCGGCTCACCTTCCCTTCAATCATGCCCTTAATCGACCCTTTCACCCAGAATGCCATATACATATGGATCAGGATGGCGTGGATCAGAATAATGGCCGACGTTGCGTGGATCAGCAGCGCGTAGCGCACTACCTGAATCGGGAAGTAGTGGGCGAAATACGGTCGCCAGATGATGACCCCGGTTACCAGCAGCACAAAAATCATGCTCATGATGGTCCAGAACATCATTTTCTGCCCGGCGTTATATTTGCCTACCTTCGCTACTTTATGCTCGTTGCCTTTCAGAACTTCAACGATGCCTTTCACCCACGGAATATCCTGCTTATCCGGGATATTGTGATGGACGAAACGCACGAACATAAACATCAGCACCACGAAAATCAGCACGCCGAAGAACGGGTGAAGAATACGCCCCATCTGCGGTGTCCCGAAGGTTTCCGTCAGCCACTGCAGCGTCGGGAAGAAGAACGAGATGCCGGAGACCGCCACCAGGAAGAAGCAGATGACCACCGTCCAGTGACAGGCGCGATCGACAAATTTGGTGCGCACTATCATCTTCGACTTACTCATGATGCTCCTCCTCGTCGTCATCCACCTCTTTATTCGGCCCAATACCGATGTAGTGATAAATCAGCCCGGCAAAGGTGGCGATAAAGCCCGCCGCAGAGAGCGGCTTAAGCGCCCCTTTCCACAGGTTGATGGAGGTATCGATGGCCGGATCCTTCGGCAGGTTGTGATACAGCTCCGGCTGGTCATTGTGATGCAGGACATACATTACGTGGGTTCCGCCCACGCCCTGCGGGTTGTAAATACCCGCCTTGTCGTAGCCGCGCGCTTTCAGCTTGTCCACCCGCTGCTGCGCCACCTCGAGCATCTCTTTTTTGGTGCCGAAGTGGATCGCGCCGGTTGGACAGGTCTTGACGCAGGCAGGCTCCTGACCCACGCTAACGCGGTCCACGCACAGCGTGCATTTGTATACCCGGTTATCCTCTTTATTGAGGCGCGGGATATTAAACGGACAGCCCGCAATGCAGTACCCGCAGCCGATGCAGTTATCCTGCTGGAAGTCGACGATCCCGTTGGCATACTGAATAATTGCACCCGCCGACGGACATGCCTTCAGGCAGCCCGGATCTTCACAGTGCATGCAGCCGTCTTTACGGATGAGCCACTCCAGCTTGCCGTTCTGTTCGGTTTCGCTAAAGCGCATCACCGTCCAGGATTTGGCGCTCAGATCCGCCGGGTTATCGTAAACCCCAACGCAGTGCCCCACCTCGTCGCGAATATCGTTCCACTCCGAGCAGGCCACCTGACAGGCCTTACAGCCCACGCAGGATGAGACATCGATAAGCTTGGCGACTTCAGCCTTGTAATCCCGCGCGCGAGGCGCGGGGGTTATCGGGTTGGTCGCGGAGCGTTTAATAATGTCTTGTGTTTCCATCGCCATTTAATCGCTCCTTACGCTTTCTCGATGTTGACCAGAAACGCTTTGTACTCCGGCGTTTGCGAGTTGGAATCGCCGACGTTTGGCGTCAGGGTATTGGCGATATAGCCTTTCTGCGCCACGCCTTCAAAGCCCCAGTGCAGCGGAATACCGACCGTTTCCACCTGCTGACCGTGAACGTTCAGGGACTGCAAACGACGGGTAACCACCGCGACGGCACGAATAAAGCCGCGCTTGCTGCTCACCTTCACGCGATCGCCATTGGCGATCCCTTTCGCTTTCGCCAGCGTTTCGCTGATCTCCACGAACTGTTCCGGCTGCGCGATGGCGTTGAGCCGCGCGTGCTTGGTCCAGGTGTGGAAATGCTCGGTCAGGCGGTAGGTCGTTCCGACATACGGGAACTTGTCCTTTTTGCCCAGGCGCAGCACGTCGTCTTCATAGATGCGCACCACCGGACTCGACACCACGTTCGGGTGCAGCGGGTTGGTGCCGAGCGGCGTTTCCATCGGCTCGTAGTGTTCCGGGAACGGCCCTTCCGCCAGCTTGTCGATGGCGAACAGGCGTCCCAGCCCTTCCGGCTGCATGATAAACGGCCCGGTGTTGCTGCCCGGTGCGGCGGTGTTGAAGTCCGGGATATCGTTCCCCGTCCACTTCGTGCCGTTCCACTCGATCAGCATGCGCTTCGGATCCCACGGCTTGCCGTTCACGTCTGCGGATGCACGGTTGTACAGCACGCGACGGTTCAGCGGCCACGCCCATGCCCAGCCCAGCGTGTTGCCGAGGCCTGACGGATCGGCGTTATCGCGGTTCGCCATCTGGTTACCCTGCTCCGTCCAGCTGCCGGTGTAGATCCAGCAGGAAGAGGCGGTGGTACCATCGTCGCGCAGCAGCGCAAAGCTGTTCAGCAGCTGGCCTTTCTTCGCCACCAGGTTGCCGCTGGCGTCGTACAGATCCGCCAGCGCCACGCCGTTATTCTCTTTGGCCACCTCTTCGGACTCGGGACGATCCGGCTGCTTATAGTTCCAGCTCATCTTCAGCAACGGTTCAGCGCCCTTACCGCCTTCGGTGCGGTACAGCTCGCGCAGGCGATGGTAAATGCCGGCCAGAATTTCACCGTCATTACGCGCCTCGCCCGGCGCATCCTGGCCTTTCCAGTGCCACTGAAGCCAGCGGCCAGAGTTCGCGATGGAGCCATCTTCTTCCGCAAAGCAGGTGGACGGCAGGCGGAACACTTCGGTCTGAATCGCTGCCGGATCGACATCGTTTGATTCACCGTGGTTCTGCCAGAAGGTAGACGTTTCGGTGACCAGCGGATCGATAACCACCATGTACTTCAGCTTGCTCAGGCTGCGGACGACTTTGTTTTTATCCGGGAATGAGGCTACCGGGTTAAAGCCCTGGCAGATATAGCCGGTGACGTCGCCCTTATCCATCATGTTGAAATACTTGATGACGTCGTACGCCTGGTCCCATTTTGGCAACCACTCAAAGCCCCAGTCATTCTCTTTCTGCGCCGCGTCGCCGTAGAAAGATTTCATCAGGCTCACGGCAAACTTCGGATAGTTACTCCAGTAGTTCACCTGGTCCGGTCGCGTTGCTTTTGGCGTGTTGGCGTCAAGCCAGCTTTGCCAGTCGCTCTGCTTTTCGGACGGCAGCGTCAGGTAGCCTGGCAGGCTGGTGGACAGCAGGCCGAGGTCGGTTAAGCCCTGAATGTTGGAGTGGCCGCGCAACGCGTTCACGCCGCCGCCGGCCATCCCCATGTTGCCGAGCAGCAGCTGGATCATTGCCATGGTGCGGATGTTCTGCGCGCCGACGGTGTGCTGCGTCCAGCCCAGCGCGTACAGGAACGTGGTGGTTCTGTCGGCGGCACTGGTGGAGGCCAGAACTTCACACACTTTCAGGAAGTCCGCTTTTGGCGTACCGCAAATATTCTCCACCACGTCCGGCGTATAGCGGGAAACGTGCTGTTTCAGCAGATTCCACACGCAGCGCGGATCGGTCAGGGTATCGTCCCGTTTCGCGTAGCCGTTTTCGTCGAACTGATAGTTCCAGGAAGATTTATCGTACTGACGCTTCTCTGCGTCATAGCCGCTGAACAGGCCATCTTCAAAGGCAAAATCTTCCCGCACCAGCAGGCCGGCGTTGGTGTAATGCTTAACGTATTCCGCGTTAATCTTGTTGTTTTCGATCAGGTACAACAGCACGCCGGAGAGGAACGTAATGTCCGTACCGGAGCGGATCGGCGCATAAATATCGGCCACCGATGCCGTACGCGTAAAGCGCGGATCGACGACGATCAGCGTCGCATCGTTGTTGTTTTTCGCTTCCATCGCCCAGCGGAAGCCCACCGGATGGGCTTCTGCGGCGTTACCGCCCATCACCACCACGACGTTTGCGTTTTTGATATCAACCCAGTGGTTGGTCATCGCACCGCGACCAAATGTTGGAGCAAGACTTGCTACCGTTGGTCCGTGTCAGACGCGCGCCTGGTTATCAACCGCCAGCATGCCGAGGGAGCGCACAAATTTTTGCGTCAGCATGCCGGTTTCATTACTCGCCGCAGACGCGCACAGCATCCCGGTGGAGGTCCAGCGGTTAACCGTGACGCCCTGCTCGTTCTTTTCAATAAAGTTGGCGTCCCGGTCCGCTTTCATCAGTTTTGCGATACGGGAGAATGCGTCGTCCCAGGAGATGCGCTGCCACTTGTCGGAACCCGGCGCACGGTACTCGGGATAGCGCAGGCGGTTTTCACTGTGAACGTAGTCCAGCAGCCCCGCCCCTTTCGGGCAAAGCGCCCCGCGGCTCACCGGATGATCCGGATCCCCTTCAATATGATAAATCGCTTCTTTGGCGTTCTTCGCGCCATCACCCAGGCTATACATCAATAGCCCACAACCCACGGAGCAGTATGTGCAGGTGTTACGGATCTCTTTCGCACGCAGCAGTTTATAGTTGCGTGCCTGAGCCAGCGCCATTTTGGGAGCGAATCCCAGCATAGCGGCTGTTGTTCCGGCCATACCGCCCGCGCAGATTTTAAAGAATTGTCTGCGGCTGACGTCCATTGCTGTCCTCGTTATCTGATAAGACTTCGCGCCGCAAACTAACAGCAAAGCCCCTGTTTTTTTTGCGTCAAATCAAGGTCGTCAAAGTTCGCCCCCTTAATAGTCACCGCCGGTACGTTTTTTTAACCCTTATGGGTTAACCGGGTCTGAGAAAATTCGCCAGAAGAAGCGGATAGATGCTATAAGTTTTCCCTTTGATTTTTATGGGACTGGCTGGGTAATGGACAGAAAAAGAGCAACGCTGATTGGTCTGGCGGCCATACTGCTGTGGAGCACGATGGTAGGACTTATCCGCAGCGTAAGTGAGGGGCTCGGCCCGGTGGGCGGCGCGGCGATGATCTACACCGTCAGCGGGTTACTGTGCCTGGTGACGGTGGGCTTTCCGGATCTGCGGCGTTTTTCCACGCGCTATCTCATAGCGGGCAGCGTCCTGTTTGTCAGCTATGAGATGTGCCTTGCCCTGTCGCTGGGCTATGCCGCGACGCGCTCGCAGGCCATTGAGGTAGGCATGGTCAACTACCTCTGGCCGAGCCTGACGATCGTGTTCGCCATTCTGTTCAACGGGCAAAAATCTACCCTGTGGGTGGTGCTTGGGCTTCTCGTCTCGCTGTTGGGCGTGTGCTGGGTTTTAGGCGGCGAAAGCGGCCTGCACGTGGATGACATTATGCGCAACGTCGTCTCCAGCCCGCTAAGCTACGGGCTGGCGTTTGCAGGCGCCTTTATCTGGGCCGCCTACTGCACCGTCACCAGCAAGTACGCGAAGGGGCAAAACGGCATCACCCTTTTCGTCCTGCTAACCGCCATAAGCCTGTGGGTCAAATATGCCTTAAGCGATCAGCCTGACATGCTGTTCAGCGTACCGGTGGTGGTGAAGCTGTTAATGTGCGGCGTTGCGCTCGGCTTCGGCTATGCGGCCTGGAATATAGGCATTCTTCACGGGAACGTGACGATGCTTGCGGCAGTATCTTATTTTACGCCGGTACTTTCCGCCGCGCTCGCGGCTATTTTGCTCAGCTCTCCCCTTTCATTCTCGTTCTGGCAGGGCGCACTGCTGGTTTGCGCCGGTTCACTGCTGTGCTGGTACGCCACACGTAAATAACCCTGCACGCTTTTGCCGGGCACACGCGTTGCCCGGCAAAAATTAACAATAATTTAAAATGTGATCACACATCAGAATATTATTCATAACATTAGAGCGCGCAGGACATTCTGTTTATAGTGCTAAAACTTAACCGTATTCTGGCACTGAATTGACATAAACTGACAACGCGAGAAATTAATGCAGACTTAATATTTGCCCCCTAAATAGCACAATGTGCAATAGTTTATTTCTGGGTGTTTCTGATGAAAATTAAGCAACCACATAAGCAAATCCTCATAACCATCTGTTTCTACGATAGAAAACCTTCAGGGATGTTTATTTCCGCTCGCCTATCGAACTCGCTAACGTAAAAAACATAAACGCTCAAAAACTATTTGGGTGCATATTATTCTGATTGGTTAATAATCGCTTTATGTATATTAATTCATCGGATCAGGCGGTTCGGCGGCAATTTTTCAGATCATGATCACACTAATTGAAATTATATTTAATATTTTGAAACTTATTATTGAAACCAGACTACGGAATTTCAAAAATAGTCTGCCATTGACGATCTGCCTCGTTTAAAAATCGTCCAGTTGGCTTAGGAAACACCTAAATAAAATTATAAGGATTATTTAAGATGAAACTTAAATTAGTTGCAGTGGCAGTCACTTCCATGTTGGCAGCAGGCGTTGTTAACGCAGCTGAAGTTTTTAACAAAGACGGTAACAAACTGGACCTGTACGGCAAAGTTACGGGTCTGCACTATTTCTCCGATGATACGGATAACGACGGCGACAAAACTTACGTTCGTCTGGGTTTCAAAGGTGAAACGCAGATCAACGACCAGATGACCGGTTACGGCCAGTGGGAATATGAGTTCAAGGGCAACCGCTCTGAAGATCAGGGTGCCGACGGCAACAAAACCCGTCTGGCATTTGCTGGCCTGAAATTCAACGAGTTTGGTTCTTTCGACTACGGTCGTAACTACGGCGTTGCTTACGACATCGGCGCATGGACTGACGTTCTGCCAGAATTCGGTGGCGATACCTGGACCCAGACCGACGGCTTCATGACTGGCCGTACTACCGGCGTTGCAACCTACCGTAACACCGACTTCTTCGGTCTGGTTGACGGCCTGAACGTTGCTGCCCAGTACCAGGGTAAAAACGACCGTAAAGACATCACCGAATCTAACGGTGACGGCTGGGGTCTGTCCTCTACCTATGAGTTCGACGGTTTCGCGGCGGGCGCAACTTACGCAAAATCTGACCGTACCAATGATCAGGTTAATGCTGCAAGCGACCTGAACGCAGGCGGTGAAAATGCGGAAGTCTGGGCTGCCGGCCTGAAGTACGATGCGAACAACATCTACCTGGCAACCACCTACTCTGAAACCCGCAACATGACCGCGTTCGGTAACGGCCACATCGCCAACAAAGCGCAGAACTTCGAAGTTGTTGCTCAGTATCAGTTCGACTTCGGCCTGCGTCCATCCATCGCTTACCTGAAATCCAAAGGTAAAGACATCGGCTCTTACGGCGACCAGGACCTGGTTGAATACGTTGACGTTGGCGCGAGCTACTATTTCAACAAAAACATGTCTACCTACGTTGATTACAAAATCAACCTGCTCGACGACAGCAAGTTCACCAGCGATGCAAAAATTGCAACCGACAACATCGTGGCTGTAGGTCTGACCTACCAGTTCTAAGATGCGTTAGTGCAGAAAGGCCAGCCCTCGCGGCTGGCCTTTTTTGTTACTGCTGCGGCGCTTTCGCCAGGCTAAACCAGATCCCCACCGCCAAAACCAGCAGCATGCCTCCCGCACTGCCTAACGCCACGCTGTGCGAGGTGATAAACGCGGATTTCGCCGCCGACATCACCGACTCGGCCAGTGCAGGCGTCAGATCCTGCGCGACGCTCATCGCTTCACCGATCGACGACGACGCTTTCTCGCCAAGCGACGCGTTCAGCCCCTGCGGCAGCGCAATCGACGCCGAGAAGCTGCGGGTCAGCAGCAGTCCGAAAATGGCAATGCCCAGACCCGCACCCAGCTCATAGGACATGGTCTCGATCGCCCCTGCGGCAGCGGCCTTCTCTTTCGGCGCCGCGGCCATGATCGCAGAGGTGGATGCCAGCAGCGCGCTGGCGGCACTGAAGCCCAGCAGCACCATCAGGCTCCACGCCTGCCACTGTTGCGTGCTGAAGTCGAGCATCGACAGGCCGATAAAGCTGACCGCACTGAGCCCCATGCCCCCGGCCGCGACGATGCGCAGCCCCAGGCGACCGACCAGCACCCCGGCGATAGGCCCGCTAAATCCACTCGCCACCATCACCGGCAGCATAAACATCCCCGCTTCGAACGGCGTAAAGCCATGAACGAACTGCAGCTCCTGCGCCATCAGCAGCTCAAAGCCCACCAGCGCGATCATGGCGGTCATCGCCATCACCACGCCGCTTAAAATAATGCGGTGGCAAAACAGGCGCATGTCGATCATCGGCACGCGCGCCCGCAGCTGAATGCGGACGAAGATAAACAGCATCACCGCCCCGGTGAGTAAGGTACCGAGCACCAGCCACGGAGACAGCACGCCTTTAAGCGCGGTTTTGGCGCTATACACCAGCAGCAAAATGGCCACAATCAGCATGATGGCGTGGCTGATATTGAGCGGCTGTTCAGGCCGTCCCTGCTGAGCTGGCACGAACCGCGCAGCGAGCGAGACCACGACCAGCACGATCGGCACGTTGATCAGGAATACCGATCCCCAGTAAAAATGCTCCAGCAGTATCCCGCCAATCAGCGGGCCAAACGCCGCCCCGCCCGAGCCGACGGCGGCCCAGACGCCAAGAGCGATATTACGGTGCCGCGCGTCGATAAACAGCGTGCGGATCCCGGCAAGCGTGGCCGGAATGATCATCGCCGCGCCAATAGCCAGCGACGCGCGGGCAGCAATCAGCCAGCCTGCAGACGGTGCAAAGGCCGCCGCCAGAGACGACAGGCCAAACAGCGTGCTGCCGATCATCAGCAGGCGCTTGAAGCCTATGCGATCGCCCAGCGCGCCCATCGGCAGCACCATTCCCGCCATGACCAGCGAATAAATATCGATAATCCACAGCAATTCATTTCCGCTGGCGCCCAGCGTCATGCTCAATGTCGGTGCGGCCACGTGCAGCACCGTCGCGTCAATCGCCACCGGGATATACACCAGCACGATAATCACCAACGCTAACCACTGACGAAACATAAATTTCCTTATCAGATAAAAACTGGACACATGTCCAGATTGCGATCCTACGTAAAGTTGAACACTTGTCCAGCTTTTTGTTACACTCGTTTCGTTCCCATTGAGAGTGAGAAGTTATGCGTTATCTGAGCAAGGACGAGCGTCGGGAAGAGATCTTACAGGCCGCGATGCGCGTGGCGCTGACCGAAGGGCTGGCCGCGATGACCGTTCGCCGCATCGCCACCGAAGCGGGCGTAGCCACCGGGCAGGTTCATCACCATTTTGCTTCGGCTGGCGAGCTAAAATCGCTGGCGTTTGTCCGCTTGATCCGCGATTTGCTGGATGCTGAAGTGGTGGGTGAAAATGCCAGCTGGCGGGAGCGGCTGCATGCCATGCTCGGCAGCGATGATGGCGGTTTTGAGCCCTACATTCGCCTGTGGCGTGAGGCGCAAATTCTTGCCAGCCGGGATAATGACGTCAAAGGCGCTTACGTGCTGACCATGGAAATGTGGCACCAGGAGACGGTCGCGATTATTCGTGCCGGCGCGCAGGCTAATGCCTTTATCCTTAATGACCTGCCGGAAAATATTGCATGGCGATTAATCGGCCTGGTATGCGGGCTGGACGGAATTTACGTCTTAAATATGCCCGAGATAGACGACGCAGCATTTAATAAGCATCTGGATAAACTGATCTCCCTCGAATTGTTTTAATACTCCCATTGGGGTATTAATTCTCTCCAAAAGTTACAATTAGTAACACATAATGCGAACCCTGATTCCCTTTCCAAACTCAGGGATTCGCTTTTTTATCTATCCTTTCAGATGTATCCCATAACATCCAATAATTTTCACAAGCAGCTACTAGGCATCCTTCTGTTTTTACTTGTTTTTTCTCTCCATTTGGTTAAGCAAGAGGGCGATATGTCACATCAAAGTGAGAAGAGTAATCAACATTTGTTGAGTAACTGGAAACCGGAAAACGCGCAATTTTGGGAGAATAAAGGGAAACATATCGCTCGAAGAAATCTATTGATTTCTGTGGCTTGTTTGCTGCTGGCGTTTTGCGTGTGGATGTTATTTAGCGCTATTGCGGTAAATCTTAATAAAGTCGGATTTAATTTCAGCACCGACCAGCTTTTTATGCTAACGGCGCTACCTTCTCTCTCCGGCGCAATATTGCGTGTCCCCTACTCTTTTATGGTGCCGATATTTGGCGGGCGGTACTGGACCGTGTTAAGTACCGTTATCCTCGTCGTGCCCTGCGTCTGGCTGGGGATCGCCATTCAAAACACCGCTACCCCATACTGGGTCTTTATCATCATTGCGCTGCTGTGCGGTTTTGCCGGTGCCAACTTCGCTTCCAGCATGGGTAATATCAGCTTCTTCTTCCCGAAGGCCAGGCAGGGCAGCGCGCTGGGCATTAACGGCGGGCTGGGCAATCTGGGCGTCAGCGTGATGCAGCTGGTCGCGCCGCTGGTGATTTTCCTGCCGATGTTCACCTTCCTCGGCGTGCACGGCGTACCGCAGGAGGACGGCTCGACAATGTGGCTGGCTAACGCGGCCTGGATCTGGGCGCCGCTGCTGATTCTGGCCACGCTTGCCGCCTTCTTCGGCATGAACGATATCGCCAGCTCCAAAGCGTCTATTGCCAGCCAGCTTCCGGTGCTTAAGCGTTTTCACCTCTGGCTGCTGAGCCTGCTTTATCTCGCCACCTTCGGCTCGTTCATCGGTTTCTCGGCGGGCTTTGCCATGCTGTCGAAGACCCAGTTCCCGGACGTAAATATCCTGCACCTCGCCTTCTTCGGCCCGCTGATTGGTGCCCTGGCGCGTTCGGCGGGTGGGATGATCTCGGACAAACTGGGCGGCGTGCGGGTGACGCTTTTTAACTTTGTCTTTATGGCCGTCTTTAGCGCCCTGATTTTCCTGACGCTTCCCGGCTCGGGTTCAGGCAGCTTTATCGCGTTCTATCTGGTCTTCATGGGTCTGTTCCTTACCGCCGGTCTCGGCAGCGGGTCGACCTTCCAGATGATCGCGATTATTTTTCGCCAAATCACCATCGACCGGGTGAAAAAGCAGGGCGGCACCGACGAGCAGGCGCAGCATGAGGCGGTGACCGAAACCGCCGCCGCGCTGGGCTTTATCTCTGCCATCGGTGCGGTCGGCGGCTTCTTTATTCCTAAAGCCTTTGGCACGTCGCTGGCGATGACCGGCTCGCCGGTGGGCGCCATGAAGGTATTCCTCGTGTTTTACATCGTCTGCGTGTTCGTCACCTGGCTGGTGTATGGCCGCAAATCCTCACAAAAATAATAACTATATCTTCGCCGGAGCGTGCGCCACGCCCTCCGGCAATGCTATCGAAGCAGGAGAAATGTCATGAGCAAACTGTTGGACCGCTTCCGTTACTTCAAAACAAAAGGCGACAGTTTCGCCGATGGGCACGGGCAGGTGTATCACACCAACCGCGACTGGGAGGACAGCTACCGTCAGCGCTGGCAGTTCGACAAAATTGTGCGCTCCACCCACGGCGTTAACTGTACCGGCTCCTGTAGCTGGAAAATTTACGTTAAAAACGGCCTGGTGACCTGGGAAACCCAGCAGACCGACTATCCGCGTACCCGCCCTGACCTGCCTAACCATGAGCCGCGCGGCTGCCCGCGTGGCGCGAGCTACTCGTGGTATCTGTACAGCGCCAACCGTCTTAAATACCCGCTGGTGCGCCGCAGGCTAATTGAGCTCTGGCGCGAGGCGCTGGCACAGCATAGCGATCCGGTGCTGGCCTGGGATGCCATCCAGAACGATCCGCAAAAGGCGCAGAGCTACAGGCAGGCGCGCGGACGCGGGGGATTTATCCGCTCGAACTGGAAAGAGCTGAACCAGCTGATCGCCGCCGCCAACGTCTGGACCATCAAGCACTATGGCCCGGACCGCGTGGCCGGCTTCTCGCCTATCCCGGCGATGTCGATGGTCTCTTACGCCGCCGGCACGCGCTACCTCTCCCTGATCGGCGGTACCTGCCTCAGCTTCTACGACTGGTACTGTGACCTGCCGCCCGCGTCGCCAATGACCTGGGGCGAACAGACCGACGTGCCGGAATCCGCCGACTGGTATAACTCAAGCTACATCATCGCCTGGGGCTCAAACGTGCCGCAGACGCGTACTCCTGATGCCCATTTCTTCACCGAGGTGCGTTACAAAGGCACCAAGACCGTCGCCATCACCCCGGACTTCTCGGAGGTGGCAAAGCTGAGCGACCAGTGGCTGGCACCGAAACAGGGTACCGACAGCGCGCTCGCCATGGCGATGGGCCATGTAATCCTCAAAGAGTTCCACCTCGATAACCCAAGCGACTACTTCCTCAACTACTGCCGCCGCTATACCGATATGCCAATGCTGGTGCTGCTCGACGAGCAGGCAGACGGTCGCGTGGTGCCGGGCCGCATGCTGCGCGCGTCGGATCTGGCCGAGGGGCTGGGAGAAGCCAACAATCCGGAGTGGAAAACCGTTGCCTTTGACGTCGCCGGGAATCTGGTGGTGCCGAACGGCTCCATTGGCTTCCGCTGGGGCGAAAAAGGCAAATGGAACCTGGAATCGCTTGCCGCGGGCCAGGAAACCGAGCTGACCCTTTCGCTGCTCATCACCCACGACAGCGTGGCCGACGTCGCCTTCCCGTACTTTGGCGGCAACGAGAACCCGCATTTTCGCAGCGTGAAGCAGGAACCGGTGCTGACGCGCCGCGTGCCGAGTAAAACCCTCACGCTCGCCGACGGCAGCGAGAAACGCGTGGTCAGCGTTTACGATCTGGTGCTGGCGAACTACGGCCTCGATCGCGGCCTCGAAGACGGCAACGCGGCAACGAGCTACGCCGAGGTTAAAGCCTACACTCCAGCCTGGGGCGAGCAGATTACCGGCGTACCCGCGTACCTCATCGAAAAAATCGCCCGCGAGTTTGCCGACACCGCGCATAAAACCCACGGCCGTTCGATGATCATCCTCGGTGCCGGTGTGAACCACTGGTACCACATGGACATGAACTACCGCGGGATGATCAACATGCTGGTCTTCTGCGGCTGCGTCGGGCAGAGCGGCGGCGGCTGGTCGCACTATGTCGGGCAGGAAAAGCTGCGCCCGCAAACCGGCTGGCTGCCGCTGGCCTTCGCGCTGGACTGGAACCGCCCGCCGCGCCAGATGAACAGCACCTCGTACTTTTATAATCACGCCAGCCAGTGGCGCTATGAGAAGCTGACCGCGCAGGAGTTGCTCTCACCGCTGGCGGACGCGTCGAAGTTCACCGGCCACCTGATTGACTTTAACGTTCGCGCCGAGCGCATGGGCTGGCTCCCGTCCGCGCCTCAGCTCAACCTTAACCCGCTGCACGTGAAGGCGCGCGCCGACGCCGCCGGGATGTCGCCGCAGGATTACACCGTTCAGGCGTTAAAATCGGGCGATATCCGCTTCGCCTGCGAACAGCCCGACAGCGGCAAGAACCACCCGCGCAACCTGTTCGTCTGGCGCTCTAACCTGCTCGGCTCGTCCGGTAAAGGCCATGAGTACATGCTGAAATATCTGCTCGGCACCGAGAGCGGTATTCAGGGTGAAGATTTAGGCTCAACGGACGACGTGAAGCCTGAGGAAGTGGAGTGGCAGACCGCCGCCATCGAGGGCAAGCTCGACCTGCTGGTGACGATCGATTTCCGCATGTCCAGCACCTGCCTGTTCTCCGACATCGTGCTGCCGACCGCCACCTGGTATGAAAAAGACGACATGAACACCTCGGACATGCATCCGTTTATTCATCCGCTTTCCGCCGCCGTTGATCCGGCGTGGGAGTCCCGCAGCGACTGGGAGATCTACAAGGGCATCGCCAAAGTCTTCTCCGAGGTCTGCGTCGGCCACCTGGGGACCGAAACCGACGTGGTGCTACAGCCGCTACAGCACGACTCGCCGGGGGAACTGTCGCAGCCGTTCGATATTCTCGACTGGCGCAAAGGCGAATGCGATTTGATCCCCGGCAAAACCGCGCCAACCATTGCGGTCGTCGAGCGCAACTACCCGGAAACCTACGAGCGCTTTACGGCGCTTGGGCCGCTGCTGGACAAGCTCGGCAACGGCGGGAAAGGCATTTCCTGGAACACCCAGAAGGAGGTCGATTTCCTCGGCAAGCTCAATTACGTCAAGCTCGACGGCCCGGCGAAAGGCCGTCCGCGCATTGAAACCGCCATTGACGCTTCTGAGGTGATCCTCGCCCTCGCGCCGGAAACCAACGGTCAGGTAGCGGTAAAAGCGTGGGAAGCGCTGGGCGAAATGACCGGGCGCGATCACACCCATCTTGCGCTGAACAAGGAAGACGAGAAAATTCGCTTCCGCGACATCCAGGCGCAGCCGCGTAAAATTATCTCCAGCCCGACGTGGTCCGGCCTTGAGAGCGAGCACGTGTCGTATAACGCGGGCTATACCAACGTTCACGAGCTGATCCCGTGGCGCACGATTTCGGGCCGCCAGCAGCTGTATCAGGATCACGCCTGGATGCGCGCCTTCGGGGAGAGCCTTGTGGCCTATCGTCCGCCGATTGACACCCGCAGCGTTACCCATATGCGCGAGATCCCGCCGAACGGCTTCCCGGAAAAAGCGCTGAACTTCCTTACGCCGCACCAGAAATGGGGCATTCACTCCACCTACAGCGAAAACCTGCTGATGCAGACCCTGTCGCGCGGAGGGCCAATCGTCTGGATCAGCGAAACCGATGCCCGCGAGCTGGGCATTGAAGACAACGACTGGATCGAAGCCTTCAACGCCAACGGCGCCCTCACCGCCCGCGCGGTGGTCAGCCAGCGCGTGCCGCCGGGTATGACCATGATGTACCACGCCCAGGAGCGCATTCTGAACATTCCGGGCTCGGAAGTGACCGGACGGCGCGGCGGGATCCACAACTCGGTAACCCGCGTCTGCCCGAAACCGACCCACATGATTGGCGGCTACGCGCAGCTGGCGTACGGCTTCAACTATTACGGCACCGTCGGCTCGAACCGCGACGAGTTCATCATGATCCGCAAAATGAAAAACATTAACTGGCTGGACGGCGAAGGTCGGGATCAGGTACAGGAGGCGAAAAAATGAAAATACGCTCACAGGTTGGCATGGTACTGAATCTCGATAAATGCATCGGCTGCCACACCTGCTCGGTCACCTGCAAGAACGTCTGGACCGGGCGCGAAGGGATGGAATATGCGTGGTTTAACAACGTGGAGACCAAACCGGGCATCGGCTATCCCAAAAACTGGGAAGATCAGGAGGAGTGGCAAGGCGGCTGGATCCGCGGCATTCACGGCAAGCTGACGCCGCGCCTCGGCGGCAAAATGGGGGTGCTGTCGAAAATATTTTCTAACCCGGTCCTGCCGCAGATTGATGATTATTATGAACCCTTTACCTTTGATTATCAGGATCTGCACCGCGCGCCGGAGGGGGATCACCTCCCTACCGCCCGCCCCCGCTCGCTGATTGACGGCAAGCGGATGGACAAGATCGTCTGGGGTCCAAACTGGGAGGAGCTGCTGGGCGGCGAGTTCGAAAAACGCGCCCGCGACCGCAACTTCCAGAAGATCCAGAAAGAGATGTACGGCCAGTTCGAAAACACCTTCATGATGTACCTGCCGCGCCTGTGCGAGCACTGCCTGAACCCGAGCTGCGTCGCCACCTGCCCGAGCGGTGCGATATACAAGCGCGAAGAGGACGGCATTGTGCTGATTGACCAGGACAAATGCCGCGGCTGGCGTCTGTGCATCAGCGGCTGCCCGTACAAGAAAATCTACTTCAACTGGAAAAGCGGCAAATCAGAAAAATGCATCTTCTGCTATCCGCGCATCGAGTCCGGCCAGCCGACCGTCTGCTCGGAAACCTGCGTCGGGCGCATCCGCTATCTCGGCGTGCTTCTGTATGACGCTGACCGTATAGAAGAAGCGGCCAGCACCGAGCATGAAACCGATCTGTACGAGCGCCAGTGCGACGTGTTCCTCAACCCGAACGATCCGGCGGTGATTGAAGAAGCGCTGAAGCAGGGCATTCCGCAAAACGTAATCGATGCCGCCCAGCGATCTCCGGTCTACAAGATGGCGATGGACTGGAAGCTCGCCCTGCCGCTGCACCCGGAATACCGCACCCTGCCGATGGTCTGGTACGTGCCGCCCCTGTCGCCGATTCAGTCTTACGCGGACGCGGGCGGCCTGCCCCAGAGCGACGGCGTTCTGCCTGCGGTTGAAAGCCTGCGCATCCCGGTGCAGTACCTGGCGAACATGCTCAGCGCCGGCGATACCGGCCCGGTGCTGCGCGCCCTGAAGCGCATGATGGCGATGCGCCACTACAAGCGCTCCCAGACCGTAGAAGGCGTAACCGATACCCGCGCCATCGAAGAGGTGGGCCTGACCGAAGCGCAGGTCGAGGAGATGTACCGCTATCTGGCCATTGCCAACTACGAAGACCGCTTCGTGATCCCGACCAGCCACCGTGAAATGGCGCGCGACGCCTTCCCGGAGAAAAACGGCTGCGGCTTCACCTTTGGCGACGGCTGCCACGGCTCCGACACCAAATTCAACCTCTTCAACAGCAGCCGCATCGACGCGATCAACATCACCGAGGTGCGCGAACATGGGGAGGGTGAGTAATGCAGATCCTCAAAATCATCGCGCTGCTGATTGAGTATCCCGATGAGCTGCTGTGGGAAAACCGCGAAGAAGCGCTATCCCTGATAGAGCAGGACGCGCCCATGCTGCTGCCGTTTGCGCAGCAGCACCTGAGCGCCCCGCTGCTGGATAAGCAGGCCGAGTGGTGTGAAGTGTTTGAACGCGGCCGCGCGACCTCGCTGCTGCTGTTCGAGCATGTTCACGCCGAGTCCCGCGATCGCGGTCAGGCAATGGTCGATCTCATGGGGCAGTATGAGAAAGCCGGGCTGGAGCTGGACTGCCGCGAGCTGCCGGACTACCTGCCCCTCTACCTGGAGTATCTCAGCCTGGTCAGCGACGACGAGGCGCGTGAAGGGCTGCAAAACGTCGCGCCGATCCTGGCGCTGATTGGTGGGCGCCTCAAGCAGCGCGACGTCGCGCATTACCAGCTGTTTGACGCCCTGCTGGCGCTGGCGGGAACGCGGCTTTCCAGCGACAGCGTGGCAAAACAGGTGTCCGGTGAAAAACGGGATGATACCCGTCAGGCGCTGGACGCCGTGTGGGAAGAGGAACAGGTGAAGTTTATCGAAGACAACGCGACATCGTGCGACAGCTCGCCGATGCAGCAATATCAACGACGCTTTAGCCAGGACGTTGCGCCGCAGTACGTAGACGTCAGCGCCGGAGGCCCAAAATGACACATTACCTGAACGTGTTTTTCTACGACATTTATCCATACATCTGCGCCACCGTGTTTTTCCTCGGCAGCTGGCTGCGCTACGACTACGGGCAATACACATGGCGCGCCTCATCGAGCCAGATGCTCAGCAAGCGCGGAATGAACTGGGCCTCAAACCTGTTTCACGTTGGGATTCTGGGGATCTTTTTCGGGCACCTGTTCGGCATGTTAACCCCGCACTGGATGTACGCCTGGTTTTTACCGATCGCCGTTAAGCAGCAGCTGGCAATGGTGCTCGGTGGCGTTTGCGGAATATTGACGCTGGTAGGCGGCGCGATGCTGCTCTATCGCCGCCTGTTTAACCAGCGGGTGCGCGCCACCTCGACCACGCCGGATATCATTATTATGAGCATCCTGCTGTTCCAGTGCATCCTTGGCCTGAGCACGATCCCCTTCTCTGCCCGCTACCCGGACGGCAGCGAGATGATGAAGCTGGTTGGCTGGGCGCAGGGTATCGTCACCTTCCGCGGCGGCTCTTCGGAGATGCTGAACGGGGTGGACTTTATCTTCCGCGTGCACTTGGTGCTGGGGATGACGATCTTCCTGCTCTTCCCGTTCACCCGTCTGGTACACGTGTGGAGCGCGCCGTTTGAGTATTTTACCCGCCGGTATCAGGTGGTGAGATCGCGCCGCTGAGCACCTCGGCTGGCGAGATAAAAGCAGAACGGCAACCAGGGTTGCCGTTTTTTTGCTTTCGCCCTCAGCGCGTGAGCGGAACGGTGTGAAGGCATCAGCGCGCGGTAAGCTAATCCCTATTTCCCGGCCTGCGGATGCGTATCAAACCCTGCCATCACCGCCGTCAACTCTGCCAGGGAAAAACCGTGCTTCGGATCGTCAACGCCCAGCCCAAAGCGCTCCTGCATAAGCTGATACAGCGCTTGTGCATCCGGCAGCGCAATCTGCTCCTCCACGCGGCCGTTCTGCCAGTGGGTAAAGTTGAAGTTGGTCAGCGTGAGCTTGCCCCCGTCCGGCAGGTGGCGGCACATGAGCAGATGATGGCGGAAATGCGACTGCGGCCAGTGCGCGGACCAGAAGTTTCCCATCACGTAATCACTGAAATACTGGGTCGTCAGGTCAAAGTGGTACATCGACTGCCAGTGCTCGTGATGGCGGAACTGCAGCATCCAGTCGTTGCCCTCGCTCAGCAGGCGGTACATGCCGTGCGGGGTCTCCTGCTCCTCGTTGGCGAGTAACCGAATCGGCGCCGTCAGCGTTTGTCCGCCAAACCCCACATCGGCGATCCAGCGCTCGCCGTTCAGCTCCACCAGCAGCAGCCGGTGCGTGCGCGGCGGCATCTGGGACGGATTTGCCAGCACGACCCGCCCCAGCACGCTGCGTACCGTAAATCCGACTTCACGTAATACTCGCTCAAACAGGCCATTTTGCTCGAAGCAGTATCCCCCGCGCCGGGCGGTAACCAGTTTGTCCACCAGACACCCGTCGTCCAGATGGATCTCCCGCGGCAAAACGACGTCGATATTCTCGAAAGGGATCGCACAGTTGTGGTGTAAATGCAGCGCGCGCAGGGTGTCGATATCAACAGACGTCGGCAGGTTCCAGCCGATGCGGGCGAAGTAGGCAGTCAGAAATGGGGACATGCTTCAGTTTCCTTTGAGAGTGATGTTGAGTTTATAAACTAATTTCGCGCACTCACTTTGATTTCCGTGCTTTTTCGCCATACTCATCACTAAAAACAAGGAGCCACCATGAGCCACTTTCGCCCTGTTGAACTACGTCATGCCAGCCGCCTTTTGAATCACGGTCCGACCGTGCTCATCACCAGCCGGGATGACGTCATCGATCGTCGCAACGTCATGGCCGCCGCGTGGTCTATGCCGGTAGAGTTTGAACCCCCGCGTATCGCGATAGTGGTGGACAAAAGCGCGTGGTCACGGGAGCTGATCGAGCGCAGCGGAAAATTCGGCATTGTGATACCCGGCGTGGCGGCAGCGAACTGGACCTACGCCGTCGGCAGCGTCAGCGGCCGCGACGAGGATAAGTTTAACTGCTACGGGATCCCGGCTATTCATGGCCCCGAGCTTGGCCTGCCGGTCATTGAAGAGAAATGTCTGGCGTGGATGGAGTGCCGGCTATTGCCCGCGACCTCTGCGGCAGAGAAATATGACACCCTGTTTGGTGAGGTCGTTTCCGCCGCCGCGGACGAACGCGCGTTCGTTGCCGGACGCTGGCAGTTTGATGGGGATAAGCTGAATACGCTGCATCATCTTGGCGCCGGAACGTTTGTCGCCAGCGGGAAAATGGTTAAGGCGCCGGAGTAGCGCAACCTCAAAAGAGAAAAGCCCCCTTCCTGAGGAAGAGGGCTTTTTTGTTACTTCACACGCTTCGCAATGATCTCATCCGCTACGTTCCGTGGAGCTTCTGCGAAATGATGGAACTCCATCGTATACGTCGCGCGCCCCTGGGACATCGAGCGCAGCGTGGTGGCGTAACCAAACATTTCGGCCAACGGCACGTCAGCACGGATAATCTGGCTGCCGTACTGCTCTGCCATCCCCTGCACCATGCCGCGGCGGGAGGAGAGATCGCCCATAATATTACCGGCATACTCTTCCGGCGTTTCTACCTCGACGTGCATGACCGGCTCAAGAATAACCGGGTCCGCGCGCCGTGCGCCTTCCTTAAAGCCGAGGATCGCCGCCATGCGGAAGGCCATTTCCGACGAGTCAACGTCATGGTACGAACCGAACGTCAGGGTCGCCTTCACGTCGACCACCGGATAACCCGCCAGCACCCCGGTATTCATGGCCTCGCGCAGCCCTTTTTCCACGGAGGGAATATACTCGCGCGGCACCACGCCGCCTTTGGTGGCATCTTCAAAAACAAAACCGCTTCCGGGGTCCAGCGGCTCCAGGCTCAGGACTACGTGGCCGTACTGCCCTTTACCGCCGGACTGCCGGACAAATTTGCCTTCGATATCCTTCACCGCCTTACGCAGGGTTTCGCGGTAGGTGACCTGTGGACGACCAATATTTGCCTCTACGCCAAACTCCCGCTTCATGCGGTCGACGATGATTTCCAGGTGCAGCTCGCCCATCCCGGAGATAATCGTCTGGCCGGACTCCTCGTCCGTGTGCAGGCGGAACGACGGATCCTCCGCCGCCAGGCGCTGCAGCGCGATCCCCATTTTCTCCTGGTCGGCCTTGGTTTTTGGCTCGATCGCCAGCGAAATAACCGGATCCGGAAACTCCATGCGTTCAAGCGTGATTACCGCATTCGGATCGGTGAGCGTATCGCCGGTGGTAACGTCTTTCAGCCCGACGCAGGCCGCGATATCGCCCGCACGCAGCTCGTCCACCTCGTGGCGATCGTTGGCATGCATCAGCACGATGCGCCCGATACGCTCTTTCTTGCCCTTCACCGGGTTATAGACCGCGTCGCCTTTGCGCAGTATGCCGGAATAGACGCGGATAAAGGTCAGCTGGCCGACGTACGGATCGCTCATCAGCTTGAAGGCCAGCGCCGAGAACGGTTCATCATCGCTGGGGTGACGCTCAGCATGCTGACCGTTTTCATCAACGCCATCAATGGCGGGCACGTCCAGCGGGGACGGCATCAGCTCGATAACCGCGTCGAGCATGCGCTGCACGCCCTTGTTCTTAAAGGCGCTGCCGCACAGCATCGGCTGAATTTCACCGGAGATGGTACGGCTACGCAGCCCCTGGATGATTTCAGCCTCGTCCAGATCGCCCGTCTCAAGGTACTTGTCCATCAGCGCGTCGCTTGCTTCCGCTGCGGCAGAAACCATCTTTTCACGCCACTCCTGAGCGGTACTCAGCAGGTCGTCAGGCACCGGCGCGTAGCTAAACGCCATCCCCTGCGTCGCATCGTCCCAGAGGATGGTGCGCATCTTGATGAGATCCACCACGCCGGTGAAATGCTCTTCTGCGCCAACCGGGATCACAATCGGGACCGGGTTGGCCTTCAGACGCTCCTGCATCATCCGCACCACGCGGAAGAAATCCGCGCCCGGGCGGTCCATTTTATTGACGAACGCCAGCCGCGGGACGTGGTATTTGTTCGCCTGGCGCCAGACGGTTTCCGACTGCGGCTGTACGCCGCCGACGGAGTCATACACCATTACGGCACCGTCGAGCACGCGCATGGAACGTTCCACCTCAATGGTGAAATCCACGTGGCCCGGGGTGTCGATGATATTGATCCGGTGCGGCTCAAAGCTCCGGTCCATGCCGGGCCAGAAACAGCTCACCGCTGCCGACGTAATGGTGATCCCGCGTTCCTGCTCCTGCGCCATCCAGTCGGTAGTTGCCGCGCCATCGTGTACTTCACCCAGCTTGTGGCTCATCCCGGTATAAAACAGGATGCGCTCGGTGGTGGTTGTTTTACCGGCATCGATATGCGCGGAGATACCGATGTTGCGATAACGTTCGAGGGGGATGGGTCGGGGCATGATATTTCCTTAAGTCTTAATGACTGATGTGTGACGACCGGGATGGTCGCTTGTTCGTTCGTTTGTTATAATAGTCCCATTGTACGAGTATTATCGAACTATTTTTTAACGGTTGACCTATTGTTGATATAGCTCAACCTGACGTGAGACACAGGAAAACGATGATTCCAAACCACCCCGAACCTGAACAAATACTGCTGGAAAATGTGCTGTTTGCCCTCGGCAATCCGCTGCGGCTGGCGATTATCCGTCGGCTGGCCGACGGCAGCGAACTGAGCTGCAACGCCCTGCGGCCGGAAGATGTGGTGAAATCCACCATGACCCACCACTGGCGCGTGCTGCGCGACAGCGGCGTGATCTGGCAGCGCCCGCAGGGGCGCGAGAATATGATTTCACTGCGAAGAGAAGATCTGGATGCCCGCTTTCCGGGGCTGATGGCAATCCTGTTACAGTCGGAATCATCAGCGCGCTGACCGAAGTCCTTCGCCCAGCGCGCGCAGCGTGGCTTTTAGCCAGTTCGTGACGCCTCGCTTACCGCTGCGCTTGTGCGAATAAATCTTCACTTCAAACGGGCTGATGTGGAACGGCAAAGGAAAAATCTTGATGTTTGTCGCTGGCAGCAGCTTTTCAGCGGCGAATCGAGGCAATGCCATCAGCAGATCGCTTTCTGCAATCACAAACGGGGCGCTGAGCATGGACGGGGTTTTGATCGCAATGTGTCGGGTATAGCCCATGCGTTCAAGCTGTAAATCCAGCACCCCCTGCTTCTCGTTCCATGGCGTAACCACAAGATGCCGTGCGGCGAGATAATCCTCCAGCGTCAGCGCGCTCCGGCTCGCGTTGCTAATCACGACATACTCATCCGCGAACCAGCTAATCTCTTCCAGCTCCGGATACCGGAGATCTCCGGTGGTGCTGAATCCCAGGGCCAGATCCACCTCTCCTGCCAGTAATTCCGTCAACGCCGGGCTGTGCGGCAGATAACGTAATTCCAGACGCAGGCCAGGCGCCGCATGCTGAAGTGTATTCATAAGCGCAGGGAAGATGCAGAACGCGGTAAAGTCCGTTATCGCGATCTGTAAACACGCCGTACTCACGGCAGGATCAAACTCCGGCTGCGGCGACAGCTCCTGGTCGAGATATTTCAGGGCCGAGGCAATAACGGGCGCAAGCTGCGTGGCATAGACGCTGGGACACATCCGATGCCCCTCCCGGTAGAACAGCGGATCGTTGAGCGAAACGCGCAGCCGTGACAGGGCATGACTGAGCGCCGAGGTGCTCATCGCCAGCTCATCCGCCGCCAGACGAACGGAGCTGTGGCGATAAATTGCGTCAAAAACCGGCAGGAGGTTTAAATCAAGGCGACGTAAGGCCGGATGCATAATATTCATCATTCGTTGATTTCATTGCACTTAATTCTTCTGACATTACCCTTTATGCTTACCCTCATCAACCACATAAAAAGATAAAGGGACACCAATGAGCATCACGATCCGTCAGGCGCGACCTGAAGATGCAGCGGCAATTTACGATATGATTTACGAACTCGCGGTCTATGAAAAAGCGCCGGAAGAAGTGGTCACCACGCCGGACGAGATCCGCAAAACGCTGTTTGGCGCGGACGGTAAAACCGAAGCGCTGATCGCCGAAGACGCAGGACACGCCGTCGGGTATGCCGTTTTCTTCACCAGCTATTCCACCTGGCTTGGCCGTAACGGCATCTATATGGAAGATTTGTACGTCTCTCCGGAATACCGCAGCAGGGGCGCGGGGAAAGCACTGCTGAAAAAGATCGCGCAATGCGCGGTGGAACGTCACTGCGGCCGCCTGGAGTGGAGCGTGCTTGACTGGAACCAGTCTGCCATTGATTTTTATCTGAGCATCGGCGCTGTACCGCAGTCCGAATGGGTACGCTATCGTCTTGATGGCGACGCGTTGCGGGCATTTGCTGAATAGCGTCGTCGCATGAAAACGCCCCTCTTTTTAGGGGCATAATGTCAGTGAAAGCGTTACTGAAGCACGGTATATCTGAGAAAAAGATTGCCGCTATTTTTGCCTTCTCAGAGGACCGCGACGGGTCATCGACTGAGGCTCATTCCGCAGGAGTCTGACTATAGACCGGGATCCGCCGGGTTGTCATCGTCAGCGTATCGAACACCTCCGTGTCCGACGTCACTATCCTCACGCCCGTTTTCCTTAGCCTCTGCACGTCGGCCGCGATGCGCTGAATGCCAAACCAGAAAAGCCCGTCGAGCGCCGTTACGGATAGCCCATTTTCGAGTGCCAGCCTGAGTCGTTCCCTGGGGGCTTTCACCTGCTGGGCGATTTGCCGGTAAGGCACCTCACTTCCGCCTGCGCTATCGCTTCGCTGGATCCGCGTTTTCAGGTGATAGGTAAATTCGTCAGGAACGCCTTCAAGGTCTTTTTTAAGGCTGTAGACGCAGCCAAACCGCTTGCCGTTGAACAGGACATTTTTTTGGCTGAGCTGAAACTCATTTCTTATCCCGTCAATCAGCTGCGGGGCGCGGGTGAGGAGTAACCGGAAGGGAAGCTCAAAGCTGGTTACATAATCCACATTCAGCAGCGCGAGACGCAAACGCTCTTCAGCGCCGGACTTCTGCTCGCGACACTCGCGCATCACTTCCGCCCACTGGCGGGTCAGACGCTCCGGCTCTGCCGCTTCGGTGAGGAGATATTTTTCAAGGTGATAGTCGACTCTTCCGGTCATATTTTGCATCCCGACAAGGTGGATGCGGTAATTCTATCCAGCGCCGCCGGTTTTATAAAGGGCGGAGCGCAACGGTATCCGCCCCCTGTGCTACTGCTGGATGCTCGACCGATCCGACATATCGCTGGCAGAGAAGTTTCTGGCTGAGGACTGGACCTGTTTTTTTCGCGCATACCGGTCCGGTTGCCCTTCTGGACGCGTTTTGAAGCGACGGTGCAGCCACATATATTGCTCGGGCGCCATCATCACCGCACGCTCAATCGCCCTGTTCATCTGCGTAGCCACGGCCGCCTTATCGCCTCCCTGCAAGTCACCGCTGATATCGTCCAGAATAATCAGCTCGTACCCTGTGCCGTCTGCTTTTCTGCGCGGTACGAACGGGATCACGGCCGGTCTGGCGCTTTTGACCAGCATATAGCTACCGGCGGTTGTCGCGGCGTCCGGGACGGCAAAAAACGGCACGAATACGCTGTTGGTTTTGCCATAGTCGTGATCCGGGGCATACCACAGGATCTCATTTTGCTTAAGCGCGCGAATCATGCCCTTCAGATCGTAGCGGTCGAGCATGGTTTTATTGGAGCGCAGGCGACCGCGCGTCTGTAGCCAGTCGAGCAGCGCATTATTGTTGGGACGATATACACCAATTCCCGCATTGAGCATGCCAAAAATGCGCGCGCCCAGCTCAAGCGTCAGAAAATGCATGCCAATAAGCACCACGCCCCTGCCTTGCGCCCTCGCCTGTTCCATGTGCTCGTAGCCGGTCACGCTAAAGTATTTGCGCACGCGCCGATCTGGCCAGAACCAGGCGATACCCGTTTCGATGACGCCCATCCCGACCGATTCAAAATTACGCTCAAGTAAACGCGCGCGCGCCTCGTCGTTCATGTCCGGAAAGCAAAGCTCCAGATTACGTCTGGCTATCTCCACGCGGCGTGGAAGCAGGCGCATGGCCAGCCGGCCAAGTCCGTGACCCGTTTTTAACAGTAGCGGATACGGTAGCTGTACCGTGCACCAGAGCGCTGCAATGCCGGCCCAGCTGAGCCAGTAACGAGGATGCAAAAAGGCGAGTGAAAACTCAGGTAATTTTGTCATGTGAAAATTATCCTTTTACTAATGTACTTATCGTAGTGCTGTTGCAGTGCTTACCTGCTGATTTAACGGATATTGTTCGGGTGGGGGATTGTAGCGGAATCGTTATGGTTTTTATTATCGATTTTTGCGATAGAAAATTAAGGCGGGTATCGCCGGGTGATATTGCACCGCCCGGCAAGCAAGTTACATAGAATAGCCGGGCTTCTTAATCAGTTGATCCAGTTTCGGGCCGATCTCGGTATCCCAGACCTGCGCCTTCCAGTCAGCTTCCTGAACTTCCTGAAGCGCCACGGAGATTGAGCGATCTTTGCTGTTCAGATGACGGGCGATCGCTTCGGCGATATCCGCCGCCAGCGCCGTTTTTTGTTCGTCATTCAGATCGCGTGGAAAACATTTGATATCAACGTGTGGCATGTGCAGGCTTCCTTATATTATGTGAGCTTTCAACGTTATCAGAAAATGTCGTTAGCTTTTAGCACCTTGTGCAGTTGAGGTAACGCACAGACCGCATCCGCAACTGACGTGATAGCGGGCGTATTGGCAGCGAACCACTCATGACGCGGCCCCCAGGTGCGCGCGACGGCAATATACGCGTCAAGCAGCGTCAGCCGTTCGCCAAGGGCAAAGGGCGAGGCGCTGAGCTGAGCGTCGAACCACAGATAGAGAGATTTGCGGTACTCGATGCAGTTTTTCTTCAGCTGTTCCGGCGCGTCAGGCACCCAGCGCTCCGGATAATCTGCGTAGGTAAACGTTGGATAGACGTTGGCAACAAACCAGATAAGCAGGCGCTGAAACTGCTGGCGCTCGGCCTGCCCCACGGGCGGCGCCAGGTCGGGGCATCGGTCGAGCACCATCAGGGCGATCGCCGCGGTTTCCGTCACGATCGTACCGTTTTCCAGCTCCAGCGTCGGCACCTGGCACAGCGGGTTGAGTTTTATCAGCAGCTCGCGCTGCGGGCCGGGCCGGTCAAACCCGTCCACGTTGATAAACTGATAAGGGATGTCTGCCAGGGTCAGCATCACTTCACTGATTGCCGAGCCCCAGCCGGGTACGCCATAGAGTTTAATCATGTTGCCTCCTCAGGGATGAAAACCCTAAGTGTATACCCGCCATACTTCAAGTTGCAGGTGCGTTGGCTGCATTCACTCACCCCAGTCACGTACTTATGTACGCTCCCGGGGATTCGTTCCCTTGCCGCCTTCCTGCAACTCGAATTATTTAGGGTATAGAGCACCATTAGTAGGTTATCCCGGGCGGGTTAACCTCCGAGCTGGTCACCGCTTCGCCCGCCTCCCCCCAGCGCGCCAGCACGTTTTGATAGTCCCCGCGCTTAATCGCACCGTCCAGCGCAGCCTGCAGCGCGTACACCAGCCCGGTCCCTTTTTTGGTGGTGGTGGCGACGTAGGCTTTCTTCGGCCCTAATCCCACGACGCGGGTTTTGCCGGTTAACGCCGCCTTGTAGGCCGATACGGATTGTGGTCCAAAGAACACGTCCGCCCTGCCGGACTGAATATAGAGATTGCCTGAGGCATCGTCGGTCAGATAAACCGGTAATGCAGGCTCGCGTCCGGCCTTTTTATTCTCCTCGTTCCAGCCGAGCAGAATACGTTCCTGATTGGTGCCCGATCCGACAATCACCTTTTTACCGGCCAGATCTTTCGCACTGGAAATCGACCGTACGTTACTGGTGGATTTCACCGAAAAAGCCAGCGAATCGACGCGATAGGTAGCAAAATCGAACTTCTCCTTGCGCTGTTCGGTGACGGCGATATTCACCAACGCCACGTCATAGCGCCCGGAGGCGATCCCCAGCGGCCAGTCTTCCCACGCCGTTGGCACCAGCTTCAGTTTCAGCCCCAGGCTGCCCGCCAGCAACCGGGCGATATCCGGGTCGCTGCCAATACGGGTGCGGTTATCGCTGGCCAACAGCGCCAGCGGCGGTGAATTCAGGGCGGAAATTGCCACCGTGAGGGTACCTGGCTCAACAAATTTATAGTTCGCCGGAATTTTCGCCACCGCCTGCGGATCAACCGCCACCGGCAGCGGTTGTTCATTGGCTTTTACATCAATGCTGGCATGGCTCGCCGTCGTAAAGATCAGCCCCGCCAGAAGTCCATATTTCATCTGCGCTCCTTACAGCACTTTTGAGAGAAACTGGCGCGTTCGCGGATGCGACGGACAGTTTAAGACGTCGTCGCTGCTGCCCTGCTCCACAATTTTTCCGTCGACCATAAACACCACCTGATCCGCCACTTCCCGGGCGAAGCCGATCTCATGGGTGACCACCACCAGCGTAGTGCCGGAGCGGGCCAGCTTTTTAATCACGTCCAGCACTTCGCCAACCAGTTCCGGGTCAAGCGCCGAGGTGGGCTCATCAAACAGCAACACGCGGGGGCGTAACGCCAGCGCGCGGGCAATGGCAATGCGCTGCTGCTGTCCGCCGGAGAGGTGACGCGACCAGGCATCGGCCTTATCGCGCAGCCCTACTACATCCAGCAGGCCGTATGCGCGCGCTATAGCCGCCTTTCTGGTGAGCTTCTTGTGCGCGATGGGCGCCTCAATCAGGTTTTCCAGCACCGTGAGATGCGGAAAAAGGTTGAAGTTCTGAAACACGTAGCCCACGTTAACGCGCTGTTTGAGGATCTCTTTCTCCTTTAGCTCGTAAAGTTTGTCGCCCTGGCGGCGGTAGCCAATGTACTCTCCGTCAATCTGAATAAAGCCTTCATCTACGCGTTCCAGATGGTTAATGGTGCGCAGCAGCGTCGATTTTCCCGAGCCGGATGGACCGAGGATCACCGTGACGGAACCCGGCGGGATCTCAAGCGTAACGTTATCGAGCGCTTTATGACGGCCAAAAAACTTGCTGACGCCGGTAATAGCAATGTGTCCTTCAGGAGAGGCTTGCATGAACAGGCTCCTGTGCTGGCGAGGTGGTAACGGAACGCGTCCGGCTGGCAGTCCGGTTGTGGTTTACGGCGGAGCGGCGCTCGCTGCGGGCGAGCCCGCGCTCAACGACGTGCTGGATGGCAGACAGGACGGTGGTAATCACCAGGTACCAGACGGCACCCACCATCAACAGCGGAATGACCTCCTGCGTTCGGTTGTAGATCATCTGAATCGTGTAGAAAAGCTCCGGCATCGCCAGCACGTAAACCATCGCCGTACCTTTGGCGAGGCTGATGATTTCATTGAACCCGGACGGCAAAATGGTGCGCAGCGCCTGCGGAAGAATAATCCGCACGGTGCGGCGCCACGCCGGCAGACCCAGCGCAGCCGCCGCCTCATACTGACCATGATCGACCCCAAGGAAGCCTCCGCGGATAATTTCCGCGGTATAGGCGCTCTGCACCAGCGTCAGTCCCACAACGGCGGTAGAAAATTGCCCGAGAACGTTGATGGTTTCAAAGCTGCCCCAGGTAATGCCGGTAAAAGGCACGCCGAGAGAGAGCGTGTCGTAGAGATAGGAAAAGTTATAAAGAACGATCAGCACCACGATCAGCGGCAGAGAGCGAAAAAGCCAGATATATCCCCACGCCAGGCTGCCCAACAGCCAGGATGACGAGAGCCGCGCCAGCGCCAGCATGCCGCCAATCACCACGCTCAGCACGGTGCCTATCAGCGTGAGCAGCAGCGTCTGACCGACACCTTCAAGGATCACCGGATCAAAGAACCAGCGGGCAAATACCGCCCACTCCCAGCGTGGATTAAAGGCCACGGACTGAATCACGACCGCCAGCACAAACAGCGCCACCGCAGCGCCGACCGTGCGCAGCGGATAACGTGCCGGGACCACTTTTATGGTTTCTACCTTGCTCATCGTCGCTCCTTATGCGGTTTTGCTGAGCGCTTCGCGGATCAGCGTCTTGGTGAAGCGCAGCCGACCATCGAACGGCGGCTGGCTGTACTCTTCCGGATCGCGGTTGAGATCGAACTGCGGCTGATACCCCTGACTCAGATAAAGCCGTACCGCCTCCGGCTGACGAAACCCGGTAGTCAGGTAAATGTGGCTGTAGCCCGCCAGTATCGCCCTGCGCTCCAGCTCCTGTACCACGCGCGCGGCCAGCCCCTGCTGGCGCAGCGTTTTATTCGTCCAGATACGCTTGATTTCTGCCGTGCGTTCGTCGAAGGGTTTATAAGCGCCGGTAGCGATGATTTCGCCATCGCGCTCCAGCACGATAAACAGCCCCTGCGGCGCCAGGTACCACTCCGTCAGCTCGACTTCTGCATCTTTTGAAAAGTAGTCGCCGTAACGAGCGGCGTATTCACCGAACAGCCCGACGATAATGGGCTGAAGATCGGCGTCTTCCGGCGAAACGTCACGAAATTGTTCCCGCATAGCGCCTCCTTAATCGCCCAGACCAGCCGGGTTAACTTCGGAATGGGGGATACGCTCAACGCCTTCCCCCCAGCGGTTCAGCACGTTGTCGTAATCTCCGTTCTTAATTACGCCGTTAAGCGCCGTTTGAACCGGTTCAACCAGGCCGCTCCCTTTTTTCAGCGTCACCGCGATATGCGCCGCCTTCGGCCAGCCGCCGTCGACGCTGCCGACCAGCCTGGTTTTACCGTTCAGCGCCGCTTTCCAGGCGCCGATCACGTTCGGGCCAAAATAGGCGTCAGCGCGGCCTGACTGTAGCGCGAGGGTTTGCGCCGCATCGTCTTTGGTGTAGACCGGGATAAACGGCTTAAGCCCTTTTTTCAGGTTCGCTTCGTTCCACGCCAGCAGGATCGCCTCCTGGTTGGTGCCGGAGCCGACGATGATGCGCAGCCCGGCGATATCTTCCGCCTTCTGCAGCGACGCGATCGGGCTGGTGGATTTCACGTAAAAGCCAAGGGAATCCTTGCGGTAGGTGGCGAAGTCGAACTTCTCCTTGCGCGCTTTGGTGACGGTGATATTGCTGATCGCCGCGTCGTATTTCCCGGATGCAACCCCCAGCGGCCAGTCCTCCCAGGAGGTGGGCACGACGTTGAGCTCGAGCCCGAGGCTGTCCGCCACCAGGCGCGCAATGTCGACCTCACTCCCAAGCAGAGTTTTGTTGTCGTCGGAAAAGACCGTCAGCGGCGGCTGATTCAGTCCCGCCACCGCCACGGTAAATTTCCCCGGCACGGCAAAGCGGTAGTCTTTCGGCAACTGCGCGATCGCATCGCTGTTTTTAGCGGTATGGATCGGCGTTTTATTCACCTCAATGCTCACGCCGGTGCCGTTAATATTGACGTTCTCTGCCCAGACGGCAGGAGTAAAGGCCAGCGCAAGCGCCAGAATAAGCGATGATTTCTGCATAGCGTTTTTCTCTTTTATTGTTGTGTGAACTGATTTTTGGGTTCGTCTAAGCCCAGACTTTCGCGCAGCGTGGTGCCGGGATACTCGCTGCGGAAAAGGCCGCGCGCCTGTAAAACGGGCACCACCTGGTCGACAAAGCGCGCAAAGGTATCCGGCGTACCGCCCTGAATAATGAAGCCGTCTGCCGCCTTCTCCTCGAACCAGGCCTGTAATCCATCGGCCACCTGCTCCGGCGTGCCGGAAAAACGCGGGCGCGGCGATGCGGCTTCCAGCGCAACCTGACGCAGAGTTAAGTTGCGCTCACGGGCGTTACGCTTGATTTCATCGGTGGTGCTGCGGAAGCTGTTTTTGCCTAAATCGCCAATATCCGGGAACGGCGCGTCGAGGGGATACTGGCTGAAGTCGTGATGCTCGAAATAACGTCCGAGATAGTTCAGCGCATCATGAATGGAGACCAGCGCCGCCGTGGTTTGATACTGGTTTTCTGCGTCATCGGCGTCTTTTCCGACAATCACGCTGACGCCCTGGAATATATGTAAATCCTCTGCGCGGCGTCCGTGACTTTCCAGCTGCTGTTTGACATCGCGGTAAAAGGCCCGGGCGTCTTCCAGCGTTTCATGGTGGGTAAAGATGGCGTCGGCGTGTTTCGCCGCCAGCTTTTTACCGTCATCCGACGCGCCGGCCTGAAAGACAATCGGACGCCCCTGCGGCGTGCGGCCAATGTTCAGCGGGCCGGAAACCCGGAAGAAATCCCCGTGGTGATCCAGGGTATGCAGTTTTGACGCGTCGAAAAACTGTCCGCTCTCCTTATTGCGGATAAAGGCATCCCCTTCCCAGGAATCCCATAACCCTTTGACCACGTCGAGATACTCATCGGCAATGCGGTAGCGCAGCGCATGCTCAGGATGTTTGTCGCGGGAGAAGTTTTTCGCTGATCCTTCCAGCGGTGAGGTCACAACGTTCCAGCCCGCGCGGCCGTTGCTCAGGTGATCGAGGCTGGCAAACTGGCGCGCCACGGTGAAAGGCTCGCTGTAGGAGGTGGACAACGTGCCGACCAGCCCCAGGCGCGAGGTAACGCTTGCCAGGGCGGACAAAACCGTCAGCGGCTCAAAGCGGTTTAAAAAATGCGGAATGGATTTCTCGTTAATATAAAGACCGTCGGCCACAAAAATAAAGTCGAGCTTGCCCTCTTCCGCTTTTAATGCCGTTTCTTTAACGAAATCAAAATTAATGCTGGCATCCGCGACCGCCGCCGGATGACGCCAGGCCGACATATTTCCGGATGCACCATGCAAAATGGTACCCAGCCGCAATTGACGATTTGCAGACATATTCACCTCAAATA
Source organism: Enterobacter cloacae complex sp. P40C2 (assembly GCF_014930695.1). Lineage (NCBI taxonomy): Bacteria > Pseudomonadati > Pseudomonadota > Gammaproteobacteria > Enterobacterales > Enterobacteriaceae > Enterobacter > Enterobacter cloacae complex sp. P40C2. Next base: position 241,886 of record NZ_JADBRP010000005.1, read on the forward strand.
AATTAAACGTGTTGCAGGGCTTTTTCCGCGAGCTGTGCAAAATAGCGGGCAGCGGGTTCGATTAGTGCTTCGTCCGGGTTAAATGCCGGGTGATGTAAACCAAACGGGCTGTTGCTGCCAATGCTGACAAACGCGCCGGGAATGTTTTGCAGATAGACCGCAAAATCTTCTCCACCCATGTGCAGTTCAGCATGCCGGGTTTCATACCCCGCCTCGCGCGCGACCGAGGCGGCAAACGTGGCCCAGCGCTCGTCGTTAACCAGCGCGGCTGGCCCGGCGTACCAGGTGATGTTGATCTGCGCGCTAAAGGCGCTGGCAAATCCGGCGGCGATTTCACCGACGCGCGCCTTCACGTTCTGCTGCACTTCCGTGCGGTGCGTGCGCAACGTGCCCTCCAGCTCAACGCTTTCCGGCAGCACGTTCCAGGTATTCCCGCCGGCGATACGCGTCACGCTTAGTACGACCGAATCCAGCGTGTTGACGTTACGGCTGGCCACGCTTTGCAGCGCGGTCACCAGCTGGCTTGCCAGCACGATGGCGTCGTTGCCTTCATGGGGGCGAGCGGCATGCGCGCCTTTACCGGTAATATGAATAACGAAGCGATCGACGTTGGCATAAAACGGACCGCCGCGCGTGGCAAATTCACCAACCGGCAGTGAAGGCTCGTTATGCATCCCGAAAATTGCGCGCACGTCGCGTAATGCCCCGGCACGCACCATGCTTTTCGCTCCGCCGAAATTTTCTTCCGCAGGCTGGAACAGGATCCGCACGCGGCCGTTGAGCGAGGTTTCCCGCTCCTTCAGCTTTAACGCGGCGCCGAGGATCACGCTGGTGTGAACGTCGTGACCGCAGGCGTGCATCACTCCCGCACGCCTGGAGGTAAACGGCACCCCGCTGCGCTCATCGATGGGTAACGCGTCGATATCGGCGCGCAGCGCAACCAGTGCATTGCCCGTGCCGATCTCCGCAACCAGCCCGGTCTGAAGATCGTAATCCAGCGGGGCAATCCCGGCCGCCGTCAGCCACTCGCGCAGGCGAGCCGTTGTTTCGACCTCCTGACCGGACAGTTCAGGGTTCTGGTGCAGCTCACGGCGCCAGGCAATCAGCTGTTCGCAAAAGCTCATACGGTAACCTCCCTGTTAAGACGCGCCTCGGCCAGCAGCCGCAGGGACTGCACGCGCGTTGCGCCATCAGCTACCGGCGTGTCGATGATAAATTCGTCAATCCCCCACTGCTGGTGCAGCGCGTTGAGCCGTTCAAGCACCGACGCCGCCGTTCCGGCCAGCAGAGACTGCGCCCGACGCGCGATGCGCACCGGTTCGCTGCCCGCCTGCCGCGCAAAGGCGTAGGCCTGTTCTTCGCTGGCCACGGTGACGCGTTGCCCGTTTGCCAGCTCCACGCCCCACACTTCAACCTTCTGCGCCAGAGCGTCGGCCTCTGACTGGGTTGGGGCAACAATGACCTGCACGGCCACCATCACCTCCCGGACGCTGTGTTGACGCCAGGCCGTGACGACCTCGCGCAGCAGTTCCGGGTCACCGTTCAGGTGGGCGGCAAAGACAAAATGCCAGTCGAGCGAGGCCGCCAGCAGCGCGCTTTCGGTGCTGGCGCCCAGCAGAAAGCCTTGCGCAGGCACCGGAGGCAGAGGCGTGGCGCGAACCGTCTCCTCCGCTGACTGATTTTCAGGGCGGATCCACCGTTCGAGCTGCGTCAGTTGTTCCGCGAAGCTGCCTTTCTCCTGCGGATTAAGGCCGTGCTGCAAGGCGCGGGTTGAGAGCGGCAGACCGCCGGGCGCTTTACCAACCCCCAGATCAACCCGGCCCGGCGCAAGGGCGGCCAGTACGTTAAAATTTTCGGCGACTTTATAGGGGCTGTAATGTTGCAGCATGACGCCGCCTGAGCCCACGCGAATACGCTTTGTTTGCCCGAGGATCCAGGCAATCAGCAGCTCCGGCGAGGGGCTGGCAAGCGCCGGGGTATTGTGGTGTTCGGCAATCCAGAAGCGGTGGTAGCCCAGAGTCTCCGCCAGCTGCGCCAGCGTTAAGGTACGCGCCAGCGCATCGGCGGCGGTTTCGTGTTCTGCGACGGGGCTTTTATCCAGAATGCTGATTCGCCATGACATGTTGCGTTCTCGTTTGACTTAACATGTCGTCATTATTAAAGGCGGATTTCACCTCTGAGAAACAATTAATTTACATTTGAATTGCCGGAAAACGGGAATAGCCGATCCGTCATCGGCCTGACAGGAGCGAAGTAATGAGTGCTTCCGCTTCCCGCCGTCGGGTAATGCGGAGAAAGCGAATGTGCGCGTACTGCGGGTTTTGCATATCCGCTTCATAGCGTTTGCGGTTACTGCGCCAGGTTTTGATCGTCCAGATGATAATCGAGTCCTTGCTGAAGAACGATCGACGAAAGCTTTCACGGTTCCCCGTGCCGGGCCAGAGCTCCTGTTTGTGCCAGGCGCGTCTGAACGCGCGCGTCACCGCCTGCCAGAGCGTGCGGCTAAACCCACGATCTATCCACACCACCAGATCAACGTCGCGCCACTTTACGTCGCGCGTGCGGTTGTAATTCCCGTCCAGGACCCAGTCAGGCGAGGCGGCGAGCGCCTTTTCCAGCGTTGCGAGAAACTCATCATCCGGGGTTCCCTGCCAGTTCGCTCGCCAGTAAAGCCTGTCCATCTCAATGTAAGGGATGGCCAGCGCCTCAGCGATTCGCCTGCCAAGCGTACTTTTCCCACTTCCGCTGGTGCCTATGATATTGATTTTCACCGTTCCACCTGCAAATGCTGAAGTAAACGGATCGAATCATAACGTTAAAAGTTTGTTTACGAAACGCCAGGCTACGCGTCCGGATACTGCTCGTCGGTGACCTTCTCCAGCCACGCCACCAGCATACTACCGCGTCTGCATTACTCATTGCAGCCCTGCTGGCATTCATAATCTCTACCTGGGTGTAATTATCAAATAAACCTGATGTATAAACTGGCATTTGGCGGCCTTTTTGCCTAAAAAAACGCCACGATTCAGCGCGTTGCGATCCCCGCCTGCTCTGACCACACGATTTCCTTCGACGCGCATCACTTTCGGCACGGTTATATTTTGCGTCGCTTATCAATTGCGGGTAGGATGCCTCGCCATGTTTTGCCTTATCCATACACAGAATGACTGGAAAGGCAGCATGTGCCTGCCCGGAAGCAATCGTTTGGTCGGGCGACGGGCAGGCAGGACTATCACGTTAATGGTTCAGACAGGCAAACAGGTAACTCAATGAAAACAAGCAATAAAAGCGCAGCCGATCATCATGCTGCGAAACGTCGCTGGTTGAACTCTCACGAAGAGGGCTATCACAAGGCGATGGGCAACCGTCAGGTGCAGATGATCGCCATCGGCGGCGCTATCGGTACTGGTCTGTTTTTAGGTGCAGGCGCGCGTCTGCAGATGGCAGGCCCCGCCCTCGCCCTGGTCTATCTGGTGTGCGGGATCTTCTCTTTCTTCATCCTTCGTGCCCTGGGCGAGCTGGTTCTCCATCGTCCCTCCAGCGGCAGCTTTGTCTCTTACGCCCGTGAATTTCTCGGTGAAAAAGCCGCTTACGTCGCCGGCTGGATGTACTTCGTTAACTGGGCAATGACCGGTATCGTTGATATCACCGCCGTCGCGCTGTACATGCACTACTGGGGCGCGTTTGGCGATGTGCCACAGTGGGTGTTCGCCCTTGGCGCGCTGGCGATCGTCGGCACCATGAACATGATCGGCGTGAAATGGTTCGCCGAGATGGAGTTCTGGTTCGCGCTGGTAAAAGTGCTGGCCATTGTCATCTTCCTGGTCGTCGGTACCGTCTTCCTCGGCAGCGGTAAACCGCTGGACGGCAATGCGACGGGCTTCCATCTGATTACCGATAACGGCGGCTTCTTCCCGCACGGCCTGCTGCCAGCGCTGGTGCTGGTTCAGGGGGTGGTGTTTGCCTTTGCCTCCATCGAACTGGTAGGTACGGCGGCGGGTGAATGTAAAGATCCGCAGACCATGGTGCCTAAAGCCATTAACAGCGTGATCTGGCGTATCGGCCTGTTCTACGTGGGCTCCGTAGTGCTCCTGGTGCTGCTGCTGCCGTGGAACGCCTATCAGGCGGGTCAAAGCCCGTTTGTCACCTTCTTCTCTAAGCTGGGCGTGCCTTACGTGGGCAGCATCATGAACATCGTGGTATTGACCGCCGCGCTCTCCAGCCTGAACTCTGGCCTGTACTCGACGGGCCGTATTCTGCGCTCCATGTCCATGGGCGGCTCGGCACCGAAGTTTATGTCGAAGATGAGCAAGCAGCAGGTACCTTACGCGGGTATTCTGGCCACGCTGGTGGTGTACGTCTTCGGGGTATTCCTGAACTATCTGGTGCCGTCTCAGGTGTTTGAGATTGTACTGAACGTGGCGGCGCTGGGCATCATCGCCTCCTGGGCCTTCATCGTGGTGTGCCAGATGCGTCTGCGCAAAGCGATTAAAGAAGGTAAGGCGGCTGACGTCAGCTTTAAGCTGCCGGGCGCGCCGGTGACCTCCTGGCTCACCCTGCTGTTCCTGCTGAGCGTGCTGGTGCTGATGGCGTTTGACTACCCGAACGGTACCTACACCATCGCGACTATTCCGCTGCTGGCGGTGTTGCTGATTGCCGGCTGGTTTGGCGTACGTAAACGCGTGTATGAAATTCACAGCACCGCGCCGGTTCATCCTGACGATGAAAAAAAGGACGCTCCGCTGGTTGAAGAGACGTCGCGCTAATACGGCGTCAAAAAAAGGGAAGGCATTAAGCCTTCCCTTTTTATTTTGTATCGTAGGACGGCAGCCTGCCGCTCACGCTACGACATTACAGCGCGATACGAATGACGTCGTCAGGCTGGGTCGCTTCCTGCTGACGGGTAGATTTCTGCTTCACCGTCACGTACAGCGTCTTGCCATCCGCTGACAGCGCCAGGCTGTTCGGATAAACCGGCGTATCGTAGGTTTTGGTCACTTTGTAGGTTTTGGCGTCAATCACGCTCACCTTACCCGCCTCGCGGTGCGTCACGTAGGCTTCATTGCGTGCCGGATTAAACAGCACCGCCAGCGATTCCGGCGCAGAAACGTTGCCGATTACGCTGCCGTCTTTCAGGCTCACCACCAGCACCTCTGGCTGTTTAGAATCCGTCAGGAACGCGCGCTGACCGGCAGTGTCCAGGCTCAGGTTCAGGTAGAAGTGCTCTTTTCCGTCGTCCTGCACCTTCTTACGGCTGAGGATTTTATTGGTTGCGGTATCAATGGTTACCAGCTCGCCGTCCGCATTGGTGGTGTACAGGCGTTTTGCCTGCGCATCCAGCGCCAGGCCGGTACTGAACGTGCCGGTGTTTGTGATGGTGTCTTTCAGCTTCAGCGTTGCGCCGTCAACCACCCAAATCACGCTCTCTTTGCCGATGCCGGTAATGTAGACGGTATTGGTGGCGTCATCGGCCACCAGCTGGCGCGGCTGGAGGGGCTTCACCGTGTCGCTACGCTTGCGATCGTCCAGCACCAGGCGCCCTTTCACCTCGCCCGTTTTGGCGTCAATGGCCGTTACCGCGCTGTTGACGGTGTTTCCAAACCACAGCGTCTGGGTGGCATTATCGATCGTTGCGCCAAACGGCTTGAGATCGTTATGAATCGCCTGCGTCACGTCCAGCGTGACCGGATCCAGGCGATATACCACGCCGCCTTTATCGGTTTTGCGGCTTTGAGTCGTCGCAACCCACAGCGCGTTTTCCTGCTGGCTGACGGCCATTTCATACGCGCCCTTGCCTACCGCTTTGCGCAGCATCTCTTCAGCAGCATGAGCCTGGAACGTACCGGCAATCAGTAAAGAACCCAACAGCAGAGACCCACGCAGGCGCGGCGAGCACAGATGACGTAAAGACATAACAATTCCTTTTTAAATGAGGAGATTTACCGCTGACATCGCTTCCGGCGGGCAAAGTCATCGCTTTGCCGTTATTTTAATGAGAATAGTAATCATTAATGAGTTGAATGTGGAGTTTTTCTTTCCTTCCGACCCTTACATTCACGAAATGTGCGGTTATAGTTTTCATAACATTTACAAAGGATTTAACATATATACACAGGTTCCAGTTGATTTGGTTCGAATCTTTTCTTAATCGGTTACTTCATGAAAATCATTTCTGCCCGCAGGGCATCGCTACCGCTGCTGTTCGTTCCCGTCGTATTTGGCCCGCTGAGCGCGATGGCCGCAGAAGAACAAACGCTGATCGTCAGCGCTACGCCGCAGGCCGTCTCCGAGCTGGATACGCCAGCCGCGGTCAGCGTGGTAAGGGGCGAGGATCTGCGCCATGCCGCCCCGCGCATCAATCTCTCTGAATCGCTCGGCAGCGTGCCTGGCCTGCAAATCCAGAACCGCCAGAACTATGCGCAGGATCTGCAGCTGTCGATGCGCGGCTTTGGCGCGCGCTCGACCTTTGGCGTACGCGGGATCCGCATGTACGTGGACGGCATTCCGGCGACCATGCCCGACGGCCAGGGGCAGACGTCAAACATCGACCTCAGCAGCGTAGAGAGCATCGACGTGCTGCGTGGTCCCTTCTCCGCCCTGTACGGCAATGCCTCCGGCGGCGTGATTAACATCAATACCCAGACCGGCCAACAGCCGCCCGTCGTCGAAGCCAGCAGCTATTACGGCAGCTACGGCACCTGGCGTTACGGCATGAAGGCCACCGGCGCGGTCGGCGACGGTACGCAGGCGGGAGATGTTGACTATGCGGTATCCACCACCCGCTTCACCACCCATGGCTATCGCGACCACAGCGGCGCGAGAAAAAACCTCGCCAACGCGAAGTTAGGCGTTCGCATTGATGATGTCAGCAAGCTGACGCTGATTTTTAACAGCGTGGACATGAAAGCCAACGATCCGGGCGGGCTGAGCTATCAGGAGTGGCAGAACAACCCGCGCCAGTCCCCGCGCGGGGATCAGTACAACACGCGTAAAACCATTAAGCAGACCCAGGCCGGTATCCGCTACGACCGTCAGCTGAGTGCGCAGGACGACCTCAGCGTAATGATGTACGCCGGCGAGCGTGAAATGACCCAGTACCAGTCTATTCCTGATACCGCGCAAACTGTAAATCGTGCACATTCTGGCGGTGTAATTGACATGCAGCGCCACTATCAGGGCATCGATACGCGCTGGACCCACCGCGGCGAGCTGCTGGTGCCGGTGACGTTCACCACCGGCCTGAACTACGAAAACATGAGTGAAAATCGCCGCGGGTATGAAAACTTTGTAATGAACAACGGCGCGCCGGACTACGGCGTCAAGGGCGACAAGCGCCGTGACGAGCGTAACCTGATGTGGAACTTCGATCCTTACCTGCAAACCCAGTGGCAGCTTACGCAAAAGCTGTCCGTGGAGGCAGGCGTGCGTTACAGCTCCGTCTGGTTCGATTCTAACGATCGCTACATTACCCCGCAGAATGGCGATGACAGCGGCGATGCCAGCTACCACAAATGGCTTCCGGCGGGTGCGGTGAAATACGCCGTGACCGATGCATGGAATCTGTACGCTGCGGCGGGACGCGGGTTCGAGACCCCGACGATCAATGAACTTTCCTACCGCCCTGACGGCAAAGGCGGGCTCAACATTAACCTACAACCGTCAACCAACAATACGTACGAGGTTGGCAGTAAAACCCGCATCGGCAACGGTATTCTGACGGCGGCGCTGTTCCGCACGGATACCGATAACGAAATTGTGGTGGATACCAACAATGATGGCCGTACCAGCTATAAAAACGCCGGTAAAACGCGCCGTCAGGGCGTGGAGATCGCGCTCGACCAGCAGTTTGCAGAGAACTGGAAGCTAAAGATGGCCTGGACCTACCTTGACGCGACCTACCGTACCAACGTCTGTAGCAATGCAGACTGTAGCGGCAACCGGATGCCGGGCATTGCCCGAAACATGGGATACGCGTCGCTTGGCTGGGAGCCGGAGGAAGGCTGGTATGCCGGCGCGGATGCACGCTACATGAGCGATGTGATGGCGAACGATGCCAATACCGCAAAAGCGCCCTCCTATACCGTGGTCGGCCTGAACACCGGCTATAAGCTTAACTATGGCAAATGGGGAATGGATATCTTTGGCCGCGTCGATAACCTGTTCGATAAAACGTACTCGGGGTCCGAAATCGTTAATGCCAGCCGCGACCGCTATTACGAGCCCGCGCCAGGCCGTAATTACGGCGTAGGGCTGTCAGTTTCTTATCGCTTTGAGTAAAACTTTATCCGGCAACGGGCGTTGCCGGTAATAAACGCGCTGAATAACGCTATTCCCGGTTGCCTGATGCGCCGGGAATTTATTTGTCATATTACTGCTCGAATAAAGAAATAAGTGCGCGCGGGGATCCTTAACTAAAGTATTGCCGTTGCAGCAGGACGTTGGCTTCATCAATTGCCCGGTCAATGGCTTCCCGGCTGGCCTCCACGTCCCTGTTCTCAAGCGCCAAAAGCAGATCGGCGTAATGATAGGTCTCAGCCGGCATCTCCTTCATCTCTCCATGCAGATAGTTTATGCACGGGCCAATCCGCACCCAGAGCTGCTCGATCAGCGAATTTAAGGTCGGCATCTCGGCATACTGATAGAGCGTAAAGCGGAAGATGCGGTTAGCATGCAGCGCCTTCTGGACGTTACCCTGATGCATCGCGGTGCTGAAGTTATCCGAGAGCGCGCGCAGCGTGTCAAGCTTAGCCTCGGTCATATTCTGGCACGCCGCCGCAACCGCCATCGGTTCAAGCTGTTTTCGAATGGCATTAATTTCGTTATAGCGTTCCAGCGTGACTTCCGGCACCAGAAAAGCCTGCGCCGGCGTGGCCTGCAACGCTCCTGCAGAAACCAGTCGCAGCAGCGCTTCACGTACCGGTGTGATGCTGGTACCTAATTTATCCGCAATCTCTTTGGTGATCAGCCGAGCCCCGGGCTTTAAAGACCCCGTGATTAACGCTCCTTTTAAACTGATCTCAACTTGCATAGTCAGACTGATTCTTTGTGCTTTTTCTAAATAATCCAAATCAAGCATGTTTAATTCCCGTAGCCAAAACAAAATGCCATTCTCAGTACCTGTTTAAAAAAACAGCACCGGTTCGATATATCCTGTATCGTCATGCCTGGTATTAGGGGCGCGCGTTAAAATATAAATAGGACAATTAAAATTGCGTTTATCACTTCTGGCTCAGCTGGGCCGATGGCGCGCAAAGCTTATGGGTTAATTAAAGACAATATATCGTATCTTCACAAATAATTATGGCGGGCCACGCCCGCCATAACCGACGCACCGTTTAGTCTGCCGCTACGCGTATCACGACCTTGCCGAAGTTTTTCCCTTCAAGCAGGCCGATCAGCGCGTCCGGAGCCGCTTCCAGCCCTTCGATGACCTGTTCGCGATAGTGAATTTTGCCTTCCTTCACCCAGCGCCCCATCTCCTGCTGGAACTCGTCAATACGATGGCCGTAGTCCTGCGCGATGATAAAGCCCTGCATGCGGATGCGTTTTTTCAGAATGGTGCCCATCAACAGCGGCAGCCGATCCGGGCCGTCCGGCAGGTTGGTTGCGTTGTAGCCGCTCACCAGACCGCATACCGGCACGCGTGCGGAGGTATTCAGCAGCGGCAGCACGGCGTCAAAAACCTTGCCGCCGACGTTTTCATAATAGACGTCAATGCCCTGCGGGCAGGCGCTTGCCAGCTGTTCAGCAAAATCATCCGCATGGTGATCGATACAGGCGTCGAAACCCAGTACCTCGACCGCATGACGGCATTTCTCTTCACCACCGGCCACGCCAACGACCCGGCAGCCTTTGATTTTACCGATTTGCCCGACCGTTGCGCCGACCGGCCCGGTAGCGGCGGCCACCACCAGCGTTTCCCCCTCACGTGGCTGGCCGATATCGAGCAGCCCCATGTAGGCGGTAAAGCCAGGCATACCCAGAACGCCCAGCGCCCAGGACGGATGCGACGGGCTATCGCCCAGCTTCACCAGTCCTTGTCCGTCGGACAGCGCATACTCCTGCCAGCCGCTGTAGCCCAGAACCCATTCACCCTCTTTATGATCAGGATGACGGGACGTCTCAACGCGGCTTACCGTACCGCCTACCATCACCGCGCCAATCTCAACCGGTGGAGAGTAGGACGGCGCATCGCTCATACGCCCCCGCATGTACGGATCCAGCGAAAGCCATACCGTGCGTAACAATACCTGCCCGTTTGCGGGCGTCGGGATCGGCTGTTCTTCCAGGCGGAAATTATCGGCGACCGGTGCGCCGTGCGGGCGGGAAGCCAGAACCCAGCGTCGGTTTTGCGTGGTAGATTGACTCATTAATCGCTCCTTACTGCTGAAAATGTCATTCAAGCCTGGCACTTTATCCTGCGGATCGCCTTACCATTATGAGGCAGACTGATTCAGCCGTACGACCAGGTAAAGGCACGGCCGATCCGTTTCGTTGATAAAGCGGCAGTCATTCGGTGGCCCCAGCTCCAGGCAATCTCCGGCCTTCATTTCATGGCGGGTATCCCCTTCCTGAAACACCAGCTCGCCGGACTGTAGCCAGATAAGCTGGCGCGCCAGGGCATAAGAGGAGGCGGGCATTGGCACATCGCTGCCCGCGGGCAGCTCCACCTGAACGAGATCGATGGGCAGGTCGGTGCGCGGCGATACGTGCCGGCGCAGATAGTGCGTTTGCGGATCGCGCCAGACGGGCTGGTTAGCCAGGCGCAGCAGTTTCCCCTCCTGCATTTCCGCACGCGCAATCAGCGTCGACATGCTGATACCAAAGGCACCCGAAAAGCGCGCAAGCAGTGTTGCGGTTGGGCTGCTGTCGCCCCGTTCAATCTTGTGGATCATGGCGCGCGAAATACCTGCCCGCTCGGCCAGCTCGCTCAAAGACCAGCCTCGCGATTCACGCTCAATGCGAAGCCGGGCGCTAATCCGTTGATTCATAGTGTCTGTCATCGTGTTCATGACGTCATACTATAGTGTATGAATGGTTTTCCGGTGCAGTTTTAATGACAAAAAAATAGGGACTTAGCCATGGCGATGCAATCCGGTAAATGTGTAATATTGTAATTAATGCATACTACTATAGTGAACAACACAGCCAGAGGACCCGCCATGATCGTTCGTCATGCCCTAAAAGAAGATTGCGCCGCTATCGGAGAGATTTACAACCATGCGGTGCTGCATACTGCCGCCATCTGGAACGATACGACCGTCGATACCGATAACCGTATCGCCTGGTTCGAAGCGCGCAAGCTGATGGGCTATCCGGTGCTGGTCAGTGAAGAAGACGGCGTGGTGACGGGTTATGCCTCTTTCGGCGACTGGCGGGCGTTCGACGGTTTTCGCCATACGGTTGAGCACTCGGTGTACGTTCACCCCGACCATCAGGGCAAAGGCATTGGGCGGCTGCTGATGAAGGCCCTGATCGACGAAGCCCGTCAGATCGGCAAGCATGTGATGGTGGCCGGTATTGAGGCGCAAAATCAGGCGTCGATTCATCTGCATGAAACCCTGGGCTTCGTCACCACCGGAAGGATGCCGCAGGTAGGCACCAAATTTGGCCGCTGGCTGGATTTAACCTTTATGCAGCTTCAGCTCGACGAGCGCAGCGATCCGGATGTGCTCCCATGAACCAGTCGCTTACCCTGGCGTTCCTGGTGGCTGCCGGCATCGGGCTGGTCGTGCAAAACACCTTAATGGTGCGCATTACGCAGTCCTCCTCCACCATTCTTATCGCCATGCTGCTTAACTCGCTGGTGGGGATTGTGCTGTTTGTCAGCATTCTGCTGATTAAGAATGGCATGGCGGGGTTTAGCGAACTGGCGTCGACGGTGCGCTGGTGGACGCTGATCCCCGGCCTGCTCGGGTCGTTCTTTGTCTTTGCCAGCATTAGCGGCTACCAGAACGTGGGCGCGGCGACGACAATCGCCGTGCTGGTGGCAAGCCAGCTGATAGGCGGCCTGGTGCTGGACGTCCTCAGAAGCAGCGGCGTACCGCTGCGGGCGCTGGTTGGCCCGGCGTGCGGCGCGGTGATGCTGGTGGTCGGCGCCTGGCTGGTGGCGCGGCGCCAGTTTTAACCCTACAGAATGGTACCGCCCTGCGTGAGGTGAGCAAGGCGCGCTTCCGCCTCTTCTTTATGCTGCCTGCCATGATGCGCAATTGCGGTGCGCAGGCGCTGCTGCTGGGTGTAACGTTCTTCACGGCTAAGCGCGGTATCGTCGCTGAGTTCAATCAGCAGTTCATTCATGTGCGCGATAACGCTCTCTTCGATGGCAGCATCAACGCGGGCCATCACGTCGCTTAAATGTGACATTGTCACTCCTCCGTTAATGCCCGGCAAGCGTAGCGCCACCGGGCAAGACCTCAGTTTATCTTCGCCTTTGAGAAATCACTGCCCATCAGGCTCACGCTGTAGCCCGTGACGTTGCTGCGGGTCGCGTAGAAAGTTTTGCCGTTAGCTAACGCGATCCACGGCGCCTGCTGGTAGAAAATTTCCTGGGCCTGACCGTACAGCTTCGCGCGCTCGTCCGCGGAGCTCGTCAGTTTGGCCTTTTGCACCAGATCATCATACCCCTTATCACACCAGCGTGCGGCGTTGGATCCGGTTTTTATGCTGTTGCAGCCCAGCAGCACGTCGGCGAAGTTGTCCGGATCGCCGTTGTCAGACATCCAGCCGAACAGCGCGGAGTCATGCTCGCCTTTACGCATGCCGGAGAGGTATTCCCCCCACTCGTATGACACAATTTTTGCCTTCACCCCCACCTTCGCCCAGTCGGCCTGGATCATCTCCGCAATGCGTCGGGAATTTGGGTTATACGGGCGCTGAACCGGCATGGACCACAGGGTCACTTCTGCGCCCTTTTCAAGCCCAGCCTGCTTCAGCAGCGCTTTTGCTTTCTCGGGATCGTAGCCGTAATCCTGAAGGTCTTTATTGAAGCCGAGCATGTTCGGCGGGATCGGTGATTTGGCTACCGTGCCAGACCCCATAAAGACCGCATTGACGATGGCTTTTTTATCGGTCGCGTAGTTCAGCGCCTGGCGCACCAGCACGTTATCAAACGGCTTTTTCCCGGTATTAAACGCCAGGTATCCCACGTTCAGCGCCTCCACCGAGTGCAGCGCCAGGTCTTTATTTTTCTTAATCACATCAAACTGCACCGGCGACGGCGCGGGGATAATCTGACATTCGTTAGTCTGCAGCTTCGCCAGGCGCGTTTCGACGTTAGGGGTAATGGAGAAGATAAGGTGTTTAGTCGGCACCTCACCGTCCCAGTAGTTCGGGTTGGCAACGTAGCGGATCAGCGAGTCCACCTTGTATTGCTGAAGCACGTACGGCCCGGTGCCGATTGGCCAGGTGTCTACGTTTTCAGGCGTGCCCTTTTTCAGCATGGCGTCCGCGTATTCGGCGGAGAGGATCGAGGCGAAGTCCATCCCCCAGTCGGCCAGGAAAGCCGCATTGGGTTCGCTCAGCGTGAACTGGACGTGATAATCATCGAGCTTTTTCACATCCTGAATCAGCTTGTCGAGGCCCACGTCGTTAAAGTATTCGTAATTGCCCTGCGAAACATTGTGATACGGATGCTTAGGGTCCTTCTGACGCATAACGGAGAAAATAACGTCATCAGCATTAAAATCACGCGTAGGCTTAAAGTACTTATTGCTGTTGAACTTCACCCCTTTACGCAGCGTAAAGGTATAGATTTTGCCGTCAGGTGAAATAGTCCATGATTCTGCCAGCGAGGGAACCGGCGTATTTTTCACCGGATCGAAGTTTATCAGGCGGTTATAAAGCGTTTGCGAGCTGGCGACAAACGACGGGCCAGAGCTGGCGATCTGCGGGTTAAACGACTCCGGCGACGCCTCGGAGCAGTAGATAATGGTGTCATTATTTGCAGCCCATGCGGCGCTTGCCGGCAGCAGCGCGCTCAGCGCCAGCGCGAGCAATGTTTTCCCTGTAGACATAGTTATTACCCTTTCGGTTTTATTATAGTGAACCGTAATAACAGCACAGCCGTTTTAACCTGACAAATAACGAATCACTATCAGGTTATTCTAAAGGCGCACATTTCGCCGGTTTTAGCACCAGCATGACGAAAGCGATTTGCCTTAAGGTTCGTTATTCGTCAAGCACAACCGCCACGATCAATGCCGCAAGAAATCGTCCCTTTTGCCGTCTCCTCAGCCGTTTGTTTGCTTTCCCGTTTAGCTAAAGTAACGGCGTGAAGAAGTCTACAGGACCAAATCGTGGCAAAAACACTTTTACGCAGCGGTAATCTGGATGATTTTCAGGCCGTTGGCGGCGGCGGACAGGCCGTTTTTGAATCAGCGCTGCAAATCCGCGAAGCGCTCCGGTTACGCAAACAGCAGGCCATCGTTGACTGCCTGGCTATCCCGCAGGTCAATGACGGCGGCGACCGCGTTGACTGGTACTCGCCGATAGAGGGAACCGTCTCAGGCTGGAAGGCGGCGGACGAAGATGACCGCTATCGCGCCCTGCGCTACCTTGAAAATACGCTCGCCATCGTGGAATCGCTGAGTAAAAAATGCCTCCAGTCGCCTAAAACCGCCCAGCAGCTGTTTGGCTCTCTGCTTTCAAAAGCCTTCCAGTTCCCCGGTGAAAACTTCGTGTTTCTGGTGAACGGCAGGCCGGTGATCTGCTTCTGGGGCTTTGTGAACCTCAACGAGAGCGCCCGAGACGACGTGCTTGGCTGCCTGCGCGAATCGCTTATCCCTGAACCTGCACCGGTGATAATCGAGGAACCGGAGCCGGAGCCGGAACCCGAGCCTGCGCCGGTAGTCACCTTTGAGCAGGCCGATGCGCCGCTTATCGCGCATACCACCGCTGTACGTATCACCGAAGATGATCTGTATACGCCAGAGCCTGCCCGCGTGAACGTTGAGCCAACAGAGCCAGCCCCTGCTCTCGCGCAAAAAAAACGTCGCTCCCCCCTCTGGCTGCTTCCGGTTGCTGCCGTCGCTATCGCGGCCATTGCCGCCCCGCTGCTCTGGCCGAAACAGGCCCCGACCGCAGCGCCCGCGCCAGCCCCGGTCGCCATTGCGCCAGCGCCCGTGAAAACGGTGAAGCCGCTTGAGCTGACGCTCCCGCTGCACCAGGCCGAGGTGGTGGAGCCAAAGGTTAAAACCCCGGCTCCCGCTGCGGAACCGGTGGTGATTACCGCTATCCCGAAAGATGCCATGGTAATGGAGGCAAACCAGGTCAAGGCCGGGTTAACGCGCTTCCTGAACGGCACCTGGCGCGCGTTCCTGGATGTGCAGGATCCGCTCACCGGTAAGCCGCCGTCGCTGCGCTACCAGATCCAGAACAACAAAGGGTTCGCCCGGGTGGTGCATGGCGACAACATCGTGTGCCGCGTAGAGGTCTTCTCCGGTTTACACAGCAACGGCGAGCTGCTGATCAAAACGCGCGGTAACGCACGCTGCACCGACGGCTCGCGTTATCCGATGCCGGAAGTGACCTGCAAGGCGGGGACCAGCGACGTGGCGGAATGCACGGCACGTTATGACGCCAACACCGTCGTTCCTTTGACGTTTAAGAAAGCAGGTGCCTGATCCTATGCTGGTTAATCTTTGCGACTACAAACAGAGCGTTACGCTTATCGCTAACAGCGGCGTGCAGTTTCTTGATTTTGGCCTGACCCCGCAGGACACCGCCAGCAACGGGCGGTTCGTGCGTAAAACGGCAAATGGCCCGCTGCTGCGCCTGAATTTTGATCTGGTAAATGGCCGTTACACCCTGCCCGCCGCCGATGGCGGACAGCCGGAAGTGGTTAAGCCTGAAAGCACGATTCCGCTGCATGACTCCCTGACCGTGCTGGACGGCGTCTGGCTGCCGCTCCCTTTCCTGCGCTTTAACCCGCCGAGAACGTTTGTAGATGGCCCGGATAACTGGGCCCGCGTGCAGGTGCGCAAACTGTCCGCGCCCGATGCCGCAGGCAATACGCACCGCGTCACCGTCGCGCTCGACAGCCAGATCGCAGAACATGCAACCTCCGCCCTGTCGCCGGTTGAAAACGATATCCTGAACGGCACGCGTTTCGCCCTCGCCTGGCGCGATAGTGAAGTTGAGAGTTTCCTGGACCAGACCTGGATTGACGGCTGGCTGCGTGAAGCCTTCACACAGTATGCTGACGGGGTTGAAAAACGCGCCGAGCGCGAGCTGCATCAGGCCATGCGCAGCTTCGAGTATCAGGCGCACTGGCTCAACCTGCTCTCCATGCTCGGTGAACAGCTCACCGTGCCGGAGGTGAAGTTTGTCACGCACACCCTGAGCACCCCGGCCATTCCTGTCGATCTGATCCTCGACGTGGGTAACACCCATACCTGCGGCGTGATTATTGAAGATCACGGAGACGCTAACGACGGCCTGCGTCAGACGGCTGAACTCCAGGTACGTTCCCTGAGCGAGCCGCAGTTCCTGAACGAGCCGCTGTTTACCAGCCGCCTCGAATTTTCGGAGGCGCGTTTTGGCAAGCAGCACTTCTCCGTGGAAAGCGGCCGGGAGGATGCGTTCGTCTGGCCGTCGATTGTCCGCGTGGGTGATGAGGCGCGTAAGCTGGCAATGCAGCGTCTGGGCACCGAAGGCAACAGCGGAATTTCCAGCCCGCGTCGTTATCTGTGGGATGAGACCCCGGTGGTGCAGGACTGGCGCTTCAGCCAGATGAACGGCAAAACCCAGCGCGAACCGCTGGCCACCGCGTTCCCGCTGATGAACCTGATGAACGATGACGGGGAACCGCTTTTTACCCTGCCGCCGGATGAGCGCCTGCCGGTCTTCTCGCCGCAGTACAGCCGCAGCACCCTGATGACGCACATGCTCTGCGAGCTGCTGGCTCAGGCGCTGGGGCAGATTAACAGCGTGGCTACGCGTTTGCGGCTCGGTTTTCCGGCGTCACCCCGCCAGCTGCGCACGCTGATCCTTACCCTGCCTTCGGCGATGCCGAAACAGGAGCGCGAGATCTTCCGCCGCCGCATGTTCGAAGCCATCGCCATCGTCTGGAAAGCGATGGGCTGGCATCCGCAGGATGAAGATTTTGCCAGCCGCAGGCAGCAGGAAAAAAGCGTGGTTCCGGTACCTGAGATCCAGATGGAGTGGGACGAGGCCAGCTGCGGCCAGCTGGTGTGGCTGTATAACGAAGCCATTTCCCGCTTCGGCGGCCAGACCGAGGCGTTTTTTGCCTCCCTCGCCCGTCCGGACCGCGCGCCAGAGCCGGGGGTCCAGCCGGGACGAGCGCTGCGCGTAGCCTCGATTGATATCGGCGGCGGCACGACGGATATGGCCATCACGCACTATCAGCTGGACGATGGCTCCGGGAATAACGTCAAAATTACCCCGCAGCTGTTGTTCCGCGAAGGGTTCAAGGTTGCCGGTGACGATACCCTGCTCGACGTGATCCAGCGCTACGTGCTGCCCGCCTTGCAAACCCAGCTTCAGAAATCCGGCTTAGCCGACGCCTCTCTGCTGATGGCATCCCTGTTCGGTGACTCCGGTCGGATCGATACTCAGGCGGTACTGCGTCAGCAAACCGCGCTTCAGCTCTTTATGCCGATAGGTCACGCGATCCTTGCGGCGTGGGAATCGAGCGACGTTGACGATCCGCTGGCCGGGCTGCATGCCACCTTTGGTGATCTGCTTACGCAAAAACCAACGCGTAACGTGATGAATTATCTCCAGCAGGCCATCGACCACGCGTTGCCGGCTGGCTCGGAAGCATTCGACCTGTTCAGCGTGCCGCTGCACGTCAACTTCCGTGAGATGCAGGACGCCATGCTGGCGGGCCAGTTTACGCTTGCCGCCCCGCTTCATGCGGTATGTGAGGCCATCTCGCATTACGGTTGCGATATTTTGCTGATCACCGGGCGTCCGGGCTGCCTGCCGGGCGTTCAGGCACTGATTCGCCACCTGCAGCCAGTGCCGGTCAACCGCATCGTCTGGCTGGATAAGTATCAGGTTCATGAATGGTATCCGTTCAGTCAGCAGGGACGGATCGGCAACCCGAAATCGACTGCCGCCGTCGGCGCGATGCTCTGTAGCCTTGCGCTGGATCTGCGCCTGCCGCGCTTTAACTTTAAGGCGGCGGATATCGGCGCGTACTCCACGGTGCGCTATCTGGGGGTGCTGGATAACAGCGTTAATACCCTGCGGGAAGAGAATGTCTGGTATCACGATATCGACCTCGATAAGCCCGGCGCGAAACTGGATGCCCGCCTGCACTTCCCGCTGCGCGGCAACGTCACGCTCGGCTTCCGGCAGCTGGCAAACGCCCGCTGGCCCGCGACGCCGCTCTATACCCTGAGCATTAACTCGGCCGAGCTGGCGAAAACCATTGCGGGTGACGGCGTGCTGAACGTGCGCCTGAAGCTGCGGGGCGGTAACAGGCAGGAAGGTCCGGAATCCTTCGAGCTGAGCGAAGCCTGGCTACAGGACGGTACGCCGGTGCCGCCGGATGCTCTGACCTTTAAACTAAATACTCTGGCCGACCGCCGACACAGCGGCAGCCACTACTGGATCGACAGCGGGAGCGTATACCTGAAATGACTGCGACGACTGCCACCACTCAGGCCTTAATCGGGTGGATCAACGAGACGCGACAGCACGCCCCGATGCTGGATAACGAAGCCGATGCCCTGCTTGCGCGTCTCAACGCAGCGCGCGCGCGTGAGAAGGCGCTCGATCGCGCGCTTATCAGCCAGAGCACCGTGGGCTTATACGGTCACTCTCAGGCGGCGAAAGCGCACCTGCTCGCGTCCCTGTGCGGCAGCGGCAACGAACGGCTGAACGTTATGCCGGGTCAACGCACGTTTGACTACTTCTCGCATATTAATCCCGGAAACGCGCCGACCAATATGGCCGTTCGTTTCAGCAGAACGGCCAGTGAGATCGTCGATGAGGCGTTTCCGCTGCGGATCGCACTGGTGACGGAAGCCGAGCTGGTACAGCTTTTCATTGCGCGAACCACCCTGCACCCGCAGATCCGCCCGGTTGAAAAATCCGTTATCGAAGCCCGCCTTGAACAGTGGCGTGCCCTGCGCCAGCCGCAGAGCGTGCCGGGAATGACGGCGCAGGACGTCGCGGCCGTCGCCCGTTTCTGGCAGAGCATGGTACCGGGTGCAAAACAGCACGTTGACGATGCCCTGTGGTATCAGTTTGCGCTGCTCGTGCCGTCGCTCGATCTCAGCACCCGCGCCAGCGTCTGGTCTCTGCTGTGGGGTGAGCAACAGGAGCTAACCCAGCAGTGGCTTAAGCTCGCCCATGTGCTTCATCAAACCAGCCATGCCGGCACGCTTGCTGCGCCGTTGAGTCTGCTGATGGACAGCTTCGGTCTGCCGTGTGAAGGATTCCTGACCCCTGGGGCGTTTAGCGCACCGGAAGCGCAGGAAACGCTCCTTCACCCGCTGGAAAATGGCGAGATGCTCAATGCCATCAGCCTTCCTGTCGACGTGCTGGCGTTTCTCACCCGCGAACTGGTGCTGCCCGTTGAGGGTACCGTGCTGGACGGCGTGGATATTATTGATATCCCGGCCATTTCTGACGACAACACGCCGCTGATGCACCAGGCTAAATCCCTGTGGCTGCTGGAGCATTATCGCCAGCAGCTCCAGCCGGACGTCCTGGTTATCTGCAACGCGACGGCGCGCCATCAGCAGACGGCGAAGACGGCCAGGATCCTGCATAACTGGGTAAAAGAGACGCAGCCTGGCGAGGAGTCCGCGCTGCCGGGCCTGGTGTGGGCCATTACCCCTCACGATGCGCGATTCACCACAAAGCAGAATCTTGACGAAGCCGTTCAGCAGCTGCTGGGTCAGCCGGGACTGCGCTGGGGGACGCTGCAGGCGCTGGATAACCACAGCATGCAAAGAGTGATTGAATGGCTATCGCAGGCTACCCTGCCGGCGCAGCGGCAGAAGCGACTCCATGCGCTGAAAGCGCTGCTGCGACAGGAGCTGTCTGCGCTGATGCAGCCGTACCTCGCGCCTCTTACGCAGACGCCGGATCAAAGACGCTCTCAGGCCGAAAAAATGGTGCGAACGCTGCAAGGCAGCGCTGCCCGCCACGGTGAGCTGCTTGACGGCCTTCTTCCGCCGTTAAAGGCATTTGAAACCCTGCTGACGGTGCACCAGCCGCGCGAGGAGCGGGTCAACGGCCTGTTTAATGATGTTATCGACCTGTTCGCAGAAGAGACGCACGAAAGCACGGGTGCGACTCAGACCAAAGACAGGGCGCTGCTGGCGCATAGCGTCTGGGTTAACCATCTGCGTCAGTGGAGCCGCAACGACGCGGCAGCGGCCCGTCTGGGCCTGGAGCCTGCGGTTTTACAGCACATTGCCGATGTGCTTATCGTCACCAGCTACCGCCTGAACCTGCCGCAGCAGCTGCAACGTATTGTGGAAACGGATAAAAGCAGCGCTGCGCAGCTGCACGCCGCCACAGGCAATTTCATCGGCTGGCTGGGATACGATCTGACCGCGGTCTCTGAGCGTCCGGCAAGCCGGATCCGCAAAGGACAGCCAATCTTTGTGACCCCGGTGGTCAGCTGCGCTTCTCCACGCCTCACCCGTCTGGGCGAGCAGCCCGTTCATGCGGCAACGGCCTATGTGTATGACTGGCTGGTTGCGCTCTACACCCGCGCCATTGAGAACGTGGATTACCAGTGTCCTCACGACGTGCAGCCTGCTGCGCGTAAAGCACTGCTCGCGATTACAGGTTAATGCTATTCAGCCCACGGCTATGTGGGCTTTAGCGCCTGCGTTGGTGATATGCGTGAATATCGCGTCAGAAAAGGGAGATAAGCAAGGCTACCGGAAAGCTCATCGGCCAGGTGGAACCCACCAGAAAGGCGCTCAGCAGGCGAATGCGCTTACGATCTTTTGACAGGAACCAGGTGATTAATGCGCAGATGAAGGCCATGATTGCGTAAAACACCAACATCTTTTGATACAACGTCATTCTGTTTACCTGAGCCGAAAAAATAACCGCACGCAATATGCGGCATATGTTGACGCAGATCAAGTTTTTTCGTTACATCATAACCACTTAAATATTATGGATAATAACAACTGAGTACCTTGTGTAACAACGCGGGGGGAAGCAAAACGGTTATTGGTGATAACATGCATTAAAAATGCACTTTTTGATAAATTTACTCCGGCGGAACGCGTTCTAATTAGCGCAGGCTATTAAGGGAGGAAACATGCTACGCATTCCGCAGAGTTGTATTCACACCCGTTCCACACCTTTCTGGAACAAAGAGACGGCACCCGCCGGTATTTTTAAGCGTCACCTCGATACGGGCACGCGCCCGGGCGTTTACCCTCGCCTCTCGGTGATGCGTGGCGCGGTGCGTTATCTGGGCTATGCCGATCAGTTCACGCCCGAGCCTGACAGCGAACTCGTCATTGAAGCCGGTCATTTCGGCGTTTTCCCCCCTGAGAGATGGCACCATATTGAGGTGATGACCGACGACACGTTGTTCAATATTGAGTTCTTTGTTGAACCAGAGGTGCTTAAGTCCCTTTAATCGCCTGACAACATGAAGGAAACTATTATGTTACGTATTCCTGAAAACTTTGTTCACACCCGATCGACGCCGTTCTGGAATAAAGAGACCGCCCCAAAAGCGCTCTTCACCCATCACAACACGAAAGCTGGCGTCTACGGTCGTCTGTCCGTCATGCAGGGCGCGGTGCGTTACTATGGCTTCGCCGATAGCGATGCTGCCGAACCGGACCTGGAAGTGGTGATTGAAGCCGGTTCCTTCGGGATTTCCCCGTCGCAAAAATGGCACCGCATTGAGCTGTTGACCGACGATACCTATTTTAATATCGACTTTTTCGCCGATCCTGCCGTCACGCTCAGCGGTGCGGGCATTGGTAAAGTAGTTAATACGCATAAGGAGTAAGTGATGGGTAAGGCAACCTATACCGTGACCGTTACGAACAACAGTAACGGCGTGTCGGTAGATTATGAGACAGAAGCGCCGATGGAGCTGTTAATCCCCGACGTTGCGGCTGACGTGGTAAAGGACCTGGTGAATACCGTTCGCGCCTACGATACGGAGAATGAGCACGAGGTGTGTGGCTGGTAGGCAGATCTGCCCGGCGTTTGCGCCGGGCAAGACGGCTTAGTGCTTTATCATGACATGTCGCACAACCGTATAGTCCTCAAGCCCGTAGACCGACATATCCTTGCCGTAGCCTGATAACTTCATACCGCCGTGCGGCATTTCGCTCACCAGCATAAAATGGGTATTGACCCAGGTGCAGCCATACTGCAACCGCGCGCTGAGCCGATGCGCACGCCCTGTGTCTTTTGTCCAGACGGAGGATGCCAGGCCGTACCGGGAATCGTTAGCCCATTCCAGCACCTGCGCTTCATCCTCAAATTCCGTCACGCTGACCACCGGCCCGAACACCTCCCGCTGGACGATAGCGTCATCCTGCCTCGCCCCGGCCAGCAGCGTTGGCTGGAAGTAATATCCTGCGCCCTCTCCCTTGCCGCCCCCGGTGACCACGCGGATATGGCTCAGCGCTTTGGCGTCGTCCACCGCGGCACACACGCGCGCAAGATGCGCTGCTGAGCTGAGCGGGCCAAGCTCCGTAGACGTATCCTCCGGCGCACCCATCTTCAGCGTGGCGACGGCGGCGCCCAGCTTTTCGACCAGCGCGGGGTAAATCCCCTTCTGGGCGTATATACGACAGGCAGCGGTACAATCCTGACCGGCATTGTAGAAGCCAAACGTGCGCACGCCCTCAACCACCGCATCCAGATCCGCATCGTCAAAGACGATGACCGGCGCTTTGCCGCCCAGCTCCATATGGGTCCGTTTGATAGAGGAAGCGGTATGGCCGATGATATGTTCCCCGGTGGCGATAGAGCCGGTAAGCGAAACCATGCGCACTTTTTCGTGACCGGTCAGCGGATCTCCCACGCTTTTACCGCGACCAAACAGCACGTTCAGCACCCCTGCCGGGAAGATGTCCTTCGCCAGTTCCGCCAGCTTCAGCGCCGTCAGCGGCGTGATTTCCGAAGGTTTGATCACCACGCAGTTTCCGGCGGCCAGCGCGGGCGCCAGCTTCCACGCCGCCATCATCAGCGGATAGTTCCACGGGGCAATGGAGGCGACAACGCCTACCGGATCGCGACGGATCATTGAGGTATGTCCCTCAAGGTATTCACCCGCGGCCAGGCCATTCAGGCAGCGGGCGGCCCCGGCAAAGAAGCGAAACACATCGACGACGGCCGGAATTTCATCCCCCCGGGCACAATGCAGCGGTTTCCCGCAGTTAAGTGATTCCAGCTGCGCGAACGCGTCGGCATTGGCTTCGATTACATCCGCCAGCTTCAGCAGGCATTCGGCGCGCGTTTTCGGCGTCGTCTGGCCCCACTCAGCGAAAGCACGATCGGCAGCCTGGACGGCAGCATCCACCTGAGCGGCCGACGCTTCAGTAATCTCCAGCAACACCTCACCCGTGGCAGGATTGTAAACCGCCTGCGCCTCGCCCTCGCCGGCCACCAGTTCACCATTAATCAGCAGTAGATTTTGCATAGCATTGTCCTGTTGAAGTCGACATTATTTTCGCTGTCAGCACGCGTATTGCCGGTCTGATGCGTGACAACGTCACGCATCAAGTCGGCGCTCCCTAACTAAAGGTAGACCGCGTACCCTGCCGCTTCAGGAATTTTCATCAGGGTGTGACTGGAGCCAGCATCATTTCGCGAATGACTTCACCCAGCCGGGCGACAGCCTGTTCCTCCCGCTCCCCCCAGCCCCACGAGGTGTTAAAGCGGAAAAACGGCGCCCAGGCATCGGAGGTGGAAAACATTTTGCCGGGGGCAATGCTGATTTGATGGGCTAACGCCTTTTCGCTGAGCCGTCCTGCATCGAGCCGTTCCGGGAGCTCCAGCCATAAAAAGTAGCCGCTGTCGTTATGATGGATTTTAACACCGGCAGGCATATGGCGCAGAAGCGTCTGCCAGGCATGCTGCTTGCGCTCGGCGAGCGTGCGCCGCAGGCGGCGGAGGTGGGCGTCGTAACGTTTGGTGGACAGATAGTCCACCAGCGCCAGCTGCATAGGGGAGCTGGTGGATAAGGTACTCATCAGCTGTAGCTGCTGAATACGCCCGGCATGTTTTCCTGCCGCCACCCAGCCGATGCGAAAACCGGCCACCAGGCACTTGGAGAAGGATGAGCAGTGCAGCGTCATGTCCTGCTTGTCCCAGGCCTTCGCAGGCAAAGGTTTTTCACGACCAAAGTAGAGTTCGCTGTAAACATCGTCTTCAATCAGCGTGACGTTATGCCGCGTTAATAAGGCCACCAGCCGGGCCTTCTTTTCTGCGCTCAGGGTGAAGCCCAGCGGATTCTGGCTGTTAGTCATCAGCCAGCAGGCTTTAACCGGATAATCGCTTAACGCCTGCTCTAGCGCGTTAAGATCGATACCTTCACGCACGTCAGTGGCGATGGACAAGGCTTTCAGCTTCAGGCGTTCAAGGGCCTGAAGCGCGCCATAAAAACAGGGGTTTTCAACGATGACCCAGTCTCCCGGCTCGGTGACGGCCTGCAGGCTGAGGTTGAGCGCCTCGAGCGCCCCGGCGGTGATCACGATCTCATCCGGGGAGATGTTCATCCCCTGCTGGGCGTAGCGGCGGGCGATAGCATGGCGTAAGTCAACGTTACCCGGCGGCAGGTTTTCAATCACGCTCATGGCGGTGGCCGTTTTACTGACGCTGGCCAGCGATCGGTTGAGCTGCTGAAGCGGGAAAAGACGCGGATCGGGAAACGCAGAGGCAAACGGGACTACCGAGGGATCGCGGCTGGCCTGTAACACGTCGAAGATGTAGGTATTAATGTCTACCACTTCGTCGCGCATCACCTGTGCGGGCGGTGCAGGCTGGTGGGAGGTCGGGCGCGCGGCAACGTAGTAGCCCGACTGCGGTCTGGCGACAATGCGCCCCTGACTTTCCAGCATCTGATACGCGTGGCCAACGGTCATAAAGCTCATGCCGCTGCTTGCCACCTGCTCTCGCAGTGAAGGCAGCTTATCGCCCGGCAACCATACGCCAAGTTCAATCTGCGAGATAATTTGTTGCGCCAGACGCTGGTATTTTTTCATCAGATTCTCCTTATTGCTGACAGTGTATATCAGCAGGAGAAAAAGAGAAGATTTTGCTAACTGTTATGGGAAATGCGGATAATTACTTGCGGTACTCGGTAACGTGATTCTGCGCGGAACGCGCTGCGGCCAGATGGTCGAGCGTGATCATCGACGATTTGCAGAAAATGCACTTCGCGCCGAAAGGATTTTTATCAGACACGTCAAAAGCTGAGGTGCGGTACTGCGAGCCATGACAGCAAGGGCAGCGAAAATGGATATAAGAAGTCATAGGATTCTCCTGTAAACGTAAAAACGTAAATTACACATGAGCCGAACGGGCAATAGTGGTTCGATACAAAACGAATCGGAAAGTAGATAAAGACCCAAGAGAGGCTGCGGAGAGGCACAACGTGATGAGAACTGCTTTATAAAACTACGTCAGATATTTATTTGGATGCAAAACCAGAAGGCCATTAACGCATGTTGCTGACGACAAAGCAAGCGGTTTAATGCGTAAAAATCATAAAAAGAAATTTTTTATGCATACGTAATCCGATACCAATGAGTATTCAAGAGTTAAATTCTGGCAAGAAAACCCATAACCTATTGAAATATAACCGTTACCTATAACACTTTTTGCCTACATTGCGAATACAGAAGAGGTATTAACTTATTAAAATTTAATCAGTGAAAAGGAGTTTTAAGATGGCAATACCAGCCTACCTGTGGCTAAAAGATGATGGCGGAGCCAATATTAACGGTTCCGTCGACGTGATAGATCGTGAAGGAAGTATTGAAATACTGGGTTTCGGGCACGGCCTTCATCTCCCGACCGATAACATGACGGGTAAAATTACCGGTACACGTATACATAGTCCGCTTAATTTTGAGAAGGAGTTCGACAGCTCGAGCCCTTATCTGTACAAAGCGGTTGCAAGGGGTCAAACCTTAAAAAGCGCTGAGTTTAAGTGGTACCGTATTAATGATGCAGGGCAGGAAGTTGAATACTTCAACATGTTGCTTGAGAATGTAAAAGTGGTATCCATTTGCCCACTAATGCATGACGTTAAAAACCCCGCCACGGAAAAACACAACCACCTGGAAAGTATTGCGCTTCGCTACGAAAAGATCGCGTGGAAACATTGCGACGGTAATATCATCTTCTCGGATGAATGGAAAGACAGATGATTCGGTGCTCTTTTCATTTGAATGGGGGACAACTTTCAACGTTGAGCTGTCCCGGCCTGGGCTTTTTCCCTGCGTATTCGGGAAATTCAGGGCATAACAGAAATAATCCCAATGCCGTTGCCACTCCCGGGGCGGGACCATTACCTCCAGGACTATATTATATTGTGACACGTCCCCGAGGTGGTTTAGCGACCCACTGGCATGACACTATCAAAGGCCTTGAAAGCGGATCAAACCGTGACTTTTGGTTTGCCCTTTATCGTCACGATAATCACATTGACGACACTACTTTTGTCAGCAATGTCGAACGTGGCTCTTTTCGTTTACACCCGGCAGGACAGTCCGGTATCAGCAATGGATGCATAACGTTACCAAATCATGACCACTACAGAATATTGATGCATGGTTTGCTGGCGTCTGGCACTGTAAAAATAGCTCCTGGATTAAATGCGCTCGGAACAATACAGGTATATTAATGAATGCAAAAAAGCATGTCCTGACGTGGATAGTCGAAACGTTAATGCTGTTCGTTATTTACTCTCTGTTTTGTTACATCATGCCTGATGTAAAGCTCTATCAACTCTACACCAGCTATTTTGGATTTGTGACTGAACTGGAATGGAGCGAAAACTATACAACCTTACTTTTCATTCTTTCTTTTCTGCTCAATGCCGTGTTGATTTACGCTTGGGCGATACGGAAGTGAACGTTTAAATGGGCGGGACTATTCCCGCCTGTCTCGTATTTACGCAAAGGCAGGCATGTTAACTGTTATGGATAAATAACAGCACTCTGTCTCTGCAACCCCTGTCCAGCGCGGCTTAGAATTGCATCGAATTAATTGCACTGCGGAGTTTTGCATGTTTGGTTTAGATGCGTTTCATCTTGCGCGAATACAGTTCGCCTTTACCGTATCCTTTCATATTATTTTTCCGGCCATCACCATCGGCCTGGCGAGCTATCTTGCCGTGCTGGAAGGGCTGTGGCTGAAAACAAAAAATCCCGTCTGGCGTTCGCTGTACCATTTTTGGTCGAAGATCTTCGCCGTTAACTTCGGCATGGGCGTGGTCTCCGGCCTGGTGATGGCTTATCAGTTCGGCACCAACTGGAGCGGATTTTCGCAGTTCGCGGGCAGTATTACCGGCCCCCTGCTGACCTATGAAGTACTTACCGCCTTCTTCCTCGAAGCCGGGTTCCTCGGCGTGATGCTGTTTGGCTGGAATAAGGTAGGGCCAGGTCTGCACTTTTTCTCAACCTGCATGGTTGCGCTGGGAACTATCATTTCGACCTTCTGGATCCTCGCCTCGAACAGCTGGATGCAGACGCCCCAGGGATACGAAATTATTAACGGTCAGGTCGTTCCGGTGGACTGGTTTGGCGTTGTCTTTAACCCCTCCTTCCCCTACCGCCTGCTGCACATGTCGATTGCTGCCTTCCTCAGCAGCGCGCTGTTTGTCGGCGCGTCTGCGGCCTGGCATCTGCTGCGTGGAAACAACGCCCCCGCCATTCGTGCCATGTTCTCCATGGCATTGTGGATGACGCTGATTGTGGCGCCCGTACAGGCACTGGTGGGCGATATGCACGGTTTGAATACCTTAAAGCATCAGCCTGCAAAAATAGCCGCCATCGAGGGACACTGGGAGAATCCCCCGGGTGAACCCACTCCGCTGCTGCTGTTTGGCTGGCCGGATATGGAGCAGGAGCGTACCCGCTTTGGACTGGAGATCCCCGCTCTCGGTAGCCTGATCCTGACCCACAGCCTCGATAAACAGGTACCGGCCTTAAAAGATTTTGCGAAAGAGGATCGTCCCAACTCCACTATCGTTTTCTGGTCTTTTCGCATTATGGCCGGCTTGGGCATGTTGATGCTGCTCCTGGGCGTGATGGCGGTCTGGCTGCGCTATAAGCAACGCCTGTATACCTCTCGTCCTTTCCTGAGGTTTGCACTGCTGATGGGGCCGTCGGGGCTGATCGCAATCCTCGCCGGATGGGTGACAACGGAGGTTGGCCGTCAGCCGTGGGTCGTCTACGGGCTACAGCGCACGCAGGATGCGGTCTCCGCGCATGGAGATCTGCATATGAGCGTCAGTTTACTGGCCTTCTTCGTGGTTTATACCTCGGTGTTCGGCGTGGGCTACAGCTATATGGTGCGTCTGATAAAAAAAGGGCCGCAGCCCCACGAATCTTTTGCCACCGAGTCCGATGGCCGCCCTGCCCGTCCGCTTTCCGCCGTCACCACTGAATTTAAGGAGTAACCGTAATGGGTATCGATCTTTCCATTATCTGGTTCGTTATCATCGTTTTCGCCACGCTGATGTATATCGTGATGGATGGCTTTGACCTGGGGATAGGCATCCTGTTTCCCGCTAAGCAAAATGCCGACGATCGCGATGTGATGGTCAACAGCGTCGCCCCGGTCTGGGACGGAAACGAAACCTGGCTGGTGCTTGGCGGTGCGGCGCTCTTTGGCGCATTTCCCCTCGCCTATGCGGTTATCATCGACGCGCTGACCATTCCGCTGACGTTAATGCTGATCGGACTTATATTTCGCGGTGTCGCCTTTGAATTTCGCTTCAAGGCAACCCCGGCACACCGTCCGTTCTGGGATAAGGCCTTTATCGGCGGCTCCATTCTCGCGACCTTCACCCAGGGCATCACCGTTGGCGCTGTTATCCAGGGGTTCAGCGTAACCGGTCGCGCTTACGGTGGCGGCCCGTTTGACTGGTTAACGCCGTTTAATCTCTTCTGCGGCGCGGGTCTTGTGGTGGCTTATGCGCTGTTAGGATCCACCTGGCTGGTGATGAAAAGCGAGCATGCCCTGCAACGGCGGATGCGCCGGATATCAAAAGGGCTTTTGCTCCTCCTTCTGGTATTTATTGCTGCGATCAGCCTCTGGACGCCTCTGGCGCAGCCGGCCATTGCCGCGCGCTGGTTCACGCTGCCAAACCTGTTTTACCTTCTGCCGGTCCCCGCGCTGGTTGCGATCCTGAGCCTGCTACAGTGGCGCTGCCTGAATAATCCTGCCAGCCATAATCTGCCGTTTATCACGACGTTAGGTCTGGTTTTTCTCGGGTTCAGCGGGCTTGGGATCAGCATCTGGCCGCATATCATTCCGCCGTCCATCACCCTGTGGGAAGCCGCCGCGCCACCTCAAAGCCAGGGCTTTATGCTGGTGGGCGCACTGTTGATCATTCCCGTTATTCTGGTCTACACCTTCTGGAGCTATTACGTTTTTCGCGGAAAAGTACAGCATGGGGAGGGTTATCACTGATGCAACAACCTGTATGGAAACGTTTGATGTGGCTTGCCATCATCTGGGGAGGCAGCGTGCTGGCGCTGGCCTGCGTAAGTATGATCTTCAAAATGCTGATGGCAGCGGCAGGATTTAAATCTCACTAATTCACTGACCGGGTACGCCGCCGCCCGGTCCCTTCTCGCACTTTCAGATAAAACCCATTAACGCCGCAGGGGGTATCGTTACACTCGAATAATATTTACAGCATTGATAGTTCGAGAAGAAAAATGAAAAAGCTCGCGGCAATAAGTTTACTCAGCCTTGCACTGGCTGGATGCGTTAATCCCGGCAAAGCCTCCGTTCAGGCCGATCGGTTAGAGAATCACCGTTTCGTGCTGGAAAATGTTGATGGCAAAGCGGTAAACGTCGGGAAAATGCAGCCTGAAATTCGCTTCAGCGCGCAGCCCAACATCAGCCTGATTAACAACATTGTCGTCTCCGGCACCATGTGCAACGGCTTCAACGGACAGGGGAAATTGTCCGAAGGCGAGCTGAAGGTCAAAACGCTGGCGATGACCCGTAAACTCTGCACCGAGCCGCAGCTTAATGAGCTCGATAAGACCCTCGCCGATATGCTGCGTAAAGGCGCGCAGGTAGACCTGACCGAAGACCAGCTAACGCTGGCGACAGCCGATAAATCACTGATGTTTAAGCGAGTAGAATAACTCAGTAGCTTCCGCACGAACCAACGGCAAGCGACTGTTCGCTACAGCGTTTGCCGTTAGGCAACGCGCACATCCCGATGGCGGAACCGTCGAGCTGGCGGGCGACGGATAGCGAACCGCCGATCATGGCGCAGTTGGCCTGCCCGGAGCTGGACATGGCCGCTCTCATACCCGGCGTAACGTGTGCCGCTGTCGCCTGCTGTACAGGTTCACTGCTGCATGCCGATAACAGTAACGCGGCACACCCTACCCAAAATGCTGAACGCATATCTTCCTCCCCATCATTTAAGCGAAACCTATGCATAATAGGCATCAGGCGCCGCATCGTCGAGAGCGGATGTGCGTATTTATGCGCCTCTGAAACAATTTCTCGCAATTTTTTAGCCCAAATCTTGATCTACTCATTGGTACGGCGAATAACCAGGACACAAAAGCGAAAATCGTAAAACCCCGGGTTTGCTAAAATACACAGATAATATTCAGGGTCTGTTGTCGTTTTACGGGCCCCTCTTTTTTTGCGCAATGTAAGGGTGTTGTCCTATGCAAACTATTGACGGCAATGGTGCAGTCGCGTCTGTTGCGTTTCGTACCAGCGAAGTTATCGCCATCTATCCCATCACGCCAAGCTCAACGATGGCTGAACAGGCGGACGCCTGGGCTGGCAATGGATTAAAAAACGTCTGGGGCGATGTCCCGCGCGTCGTGGAGATGCAGTCTGAAGCCGGCGCGATTGCCACCGTGCACGGCGCGCTGCAGACCGGTGCGCTGTCGACCTCCTTTACGTCATCGCAGGGACTGCTGCTGATGATCCCCACGCTTTACAAGCTGGCAGGACAATTAACGCCGTTTGTACTGCACGTGGCCGCACGCACCGTAGCCACTCACGCCCTCTCAATTTTTGGCGATCACTCGGACGTGATGGCCGTACGTCAAACCGGCTGCGCCATGCTCTGCGCCAGCAGCGTGCAGGAAGCCCAGGACTTTGCGCTGATTTCCCATATCGCTACGCTGAAAAGCCGCGTGCCGTTCATTCATTTCTTTGACGGTTTCCGCACCTCCCACGAAATCAATAAAATCGTTCCGCTGCCGGATGACACCATCCTCAACCTGCTGCCGCAGGCGGACATTGACGCCCATCGCGCCCGTGCCCTCAACCCTGAACATCCGGTGATCCGTGGTACCTCTGCGAATCCTGATACCTATTTCCAGTCCCGCGAGGCGACAAACCCGTGGTACAACGCGGTGTATGACCACGTTGAACGTGCGATGGACGATTTTGCCGCTGCGACGGGGCGCGAATATAAGCCGTTTGAATATTACGGACATCCGCAGGCTGAACGCGTGGTCGTTCTGATGGGCTCGGCCATCGGCACCTGCGAAGAGGTGGTCGATGAGCTGCTGACGCGTGGCGAAAAGGTTGGCGTGCTAAAAGTTCGCCTTTATCGTCCGTTCTCGGCAAAACACCTGCTCTCCGCCCTGCCGGACAGCGCGCGCGCCGTGGCGGTACTCGATCGCACCAAAGAGCCTGGCGCACAGGCTGAGCCGCTCTATCTTGATGTGATGACCGCCCTTGCAGAGGCGTTTAACGGCGGCGAGCGTGAAACGTTGCCCCGCGTAATCGGCGGCCGATACGGTTTGTCTTCCAAAGAGTTCGGGCCTGAATGCGTGCTGGCCGTGTTTGCTGAACTGAACGAAGCAAAACCGAAGCCGCGTTTTACGGTCGGCATTTATGATGACGTGACCAACCTCTCCCTTGCGTTGCCGGAAAACACCCTGCCCTCGACTGCAAAGCTGGAAGCGCTGTTTTACGGCCTCGGCAGTGACGGCAGCGTCTCGGCCACCAAGAACAACATTAAAATTATCGGTAACGCCACGCCGTGGTATGCGCAGGGGTATTTTGTATACGACTCCAAAAAAGCGGGCGGTCTCACCGTATCCCACCTGCGCGTCAGCGAGCATCCGATTCGCTCGGCCTACCTTATCTCTCAGGCGGATTTTGTTGGCTGCCACCAGCTTCAGTTCATCGATAAATACCAGATGGCCGAGCGCCTGAAGCCCGGCGGTATTTTCCTGATTAACACCCCGTACAGCGCCGATGAGGTCTGGGGACGTCTGCCGCAGGAGGTTCAGGCGGTGCTGAACCAGAAACAGGCGCGTCTGTATGTGATTAACGCGGCAAAAATTGCACGCGAGTGTGGTCTGGCCGCGCGTATTAATACCGTAATGCAGATGGCCTTCTTCCACCTGACCAATATTTTGCCGAGCGACAGCGCGCTTACGGCGCTGCAGGGGGCGATTGCTAAAAGCTACAGCAGTAAAGGCCAGGAGCTGGTTGAGCGCAACTGGCAGGCGCTGGCGCTGGCCCGCGAGTCGCTGTTCGAGGTGCCGTTGCAGCCGGTCGACGCCAGCAGCCCGAACCGGCCGCCGGTGGTGTCAGACGCCGCGCCGGACTTCGTCAAAACCGTTACCGCGGCGATGCTCGCGGGGCTCGGCGATGCCCTCCCCGTGTCCGCGCTGCCGCCGGACGGCACCTGGCCGATGGGCACGACCCGCTGGGAGAAACGCAATATCGCCGAAGCGATTCCCATCTGGAAAGAAGAGCTGTGCACGCAGTGCAACCACTGCGTGGCCGCCTGCCCGCACTCGGCCATTCGCGCCAAGGTGGTACCACCAGAAGCGATGTCCGCCGCACCGGAAAGCCTGCACTCGCTGGATGTAAAATCCCGCGACATGCGTGGTCAGAAATATGTTCTTCAGGTTGCGCCGGAAGACTGCACCGGCTGTAACCTGTGCGTGGAAGTGTGTCCGGCAAAGGATCGTCAGAACCCGGAAATCAAAGCCATCAATATGATGTCGCGCCTGGAGCACGTTGAGGAGGAGAAAGTGAACTATGACTTCTTCCTCAACCTGCCTGAGATCGATCGCAGCAAGCTGGAGCGCATTGATATTCGTACCTCTCAGCTTATTACGCCGCTCTTTGAGTACTCCGGAGCGTGTTCCGGCTGCGGTGAAACACCGTATATCAAACTGCTCACGCAGCTTTACGGCGACCGTATGCTGATAGCCAACGCGACCGGCTGTTCGTCAATCTACGGGGGGAACCTGCCGTCCACCCCTTATACCACGGACGCGAACGGTCGCGGTCCGGCGTGGGCAAACTCCCTTTTCGAGGATAACGCCGAATTTGGGCTGGGGTTCCGCCTGACGGTCGATCAGCACCGTGCCCGCGTAATGCGTCTTCTGGCGCAGTTTGCCGATAACATACCGGCTGAACTAAACGACGCGCTGCATGCGGAGGCCACGCCTGAGGTTCGGCGCGAACAGGTTGCTGAACTGCGCAAGGCGCTTCAGGGCGTTGAGGGGGCAGAACAGCTGCTGAACGATGCCGACGCGCTGGTGGAAAAATCGATCTGGCTGATTGGCGGCGACGGGTGGGCCTACGATATTGGCTTTGGCGGCCTGGATCATGTGCTGAGCCTGACCGAAAACGTCAATATTCTGGTGCTCGACACCCAGTGCTATTCAAACACTGGCGGACAGGCCTCAAAAGCGACGCCGCTGGGTGCCGTCACGAAATTCGGCGAGCACGGCAAGCGCAAGGCGCGTAAGGATCTGGGCGTCAGCATGATGATGTATGGCCATGTTTACGTGGCGCAGATTTCGCTAGGCGCACAGCTTAACCAGACGGTAAAAGCCATTCAGGAAGCGGAAGCTTATCCTGGCCCGTCGCTGATTATCGCGTACAGCCCATGCGAAGAGCACGGCTACGATTTGGCACTCAGCCATGACCAGATGCGCCAGCTCACCGCAACGGGATTCTGGCCGCTGTACCGCTTTGATCCACGCCGTGCAGATGAAGGTAAATTGCCGCTGGCGCTGGATTCACGTCCGCCGTCAGACGCCCTTGCTGAGACGTTGCTCCAGGAGCAGCGCTTCCGCAGGCTGAACGCTCAACAGCCAGAGGTGGCTGAACAGCTGTGGAAGGATGCGGCAGCAGATCTCCAGAAGCGTTATGACTTCCTGGCGCAGATGGCGGGGAAAGCGGAAAAATCAACCAGCGAATAATAAACTTGCCCGGCCTGTCCGGGCATTTTTTTGCCTAAAAAAAAGCCCGATGCAGGTACATCGGGCTCATCCAGACAATCGGTGAAAATTGCGTATACGATTTAAACAATATTCACGTGAATTATGGAAAAGAAATCTTAAAGGCATATAACGGCGTGGAGATTACCCTGTTTACTCAGCAATTAATAATTTTTATTTTGTATTATTCAACTAAAAGCATTCATGGAGTGAATCGCCATTTCAATAGCATCATTTAGTTTAGATTTTACTTACCCAGTAACAATTATATTTTATTATTCATTATCGGAGTGATTTAGCATGGGACATCTTTCCAGCCCGGAAAGTTCACTAAGCAATTAAAAAAATAACGACACAGGAATAATCAAAATGCAAAGAAAAGTACTGGCACTGATGATCCCCGCTCTGTTAATGGCTGGCGCAACTCATGCGGCTGAAATTTATAATAAAGATGGTAATAAGCTTGATCTATATGGAAAAGTAGATGGCCTGCACTATTTCTCCGACGATACGTCTAAGGACGGTGATCAAACCTACATGCGTCTGGGCTTCAAAGGTGAAACCCAAATCAACGACATGATGACCGGCTATGCGCAGTGGGAATACAATATTCAGGCGAACAACACCGAAGGATCTGATAACCAGTCCTGGACGCGTCTGGCCTTCGCCGGTGTGAAGGTGGGCGACTATGGCTCGTTCGATTACGGCCGCAACTATGGCGTACTGTACGATGTGGAAGGCTGGACCGACATGCTGCCTGAATTTGGTGGCGACTCATATACCTACGCCGACAACTTTATGACCGGTCGTGCAAACGGCGTGGCGACCTACCGCAACACCGACTTCTACGGTCTGGTGCAGGGTCTGAACTTTGCGGTTCAGTATCAGGGTAATAACGAAGACGCCAGCAATAATCAGGAAGGCACCAACAACGGCCGCGATATTCGCCATGAGAACGGCGACGGTTACGGTATTTCTGCGACCTATGATTTTGGCATGGGCTTCAGCGCGGGTGCGGCATATGCGTCATCTGACCGTACCAACGATCAGGTTAGTGCTGGGACTGGCGCAGCATCTCAGTATGCAGGTGGCGATAAGGCGGATGCATGGACTGCTGGCCTGAAATATGACGCTAATAATATTTACCTGGCGGCAATGTATTCCGAAACCCGCAATATGACCCCTTATGGTTCGACCGATAGCCAAGATGGCGGCGGTATTGCAAACAAAACCCAGAACTTTGAAGTGACCGCACAATATCAGTTCGATTTCGGTCTGCGTCCGGCTATTTCCTATTTACAGTCCAAAGGTAAAGACCTGGGCAATGGCCAGGACGACAAAGACCTGGTTAAATACGCTGACGTTGGTGCTACCTACTATTTCAACAAAAACATGTCCACCTATGTTGATTATAAAATCAACCTGCTGGATGAAGATGACGCATTCTACAAAAACAACGGCATCGGTACTGATGACGTCGTAGCGTTAGGCCTGGTTTACCAGTTCTAATGGCATTAGCCCGCAGAAATCTGCGGGCTAACGTTTATTTATGTTGAGTTTCTTCTTTGCGAAAAGAGAGATAGCCAAACACCCCGCTATCACCGTCCATCGGATGATTTACCCCATCCATCACCACCACTTCCGGGAAATCAAATGGCGTGACGTTTTCAAGACATGCGACATTCACGCCATACTCGTTAGGGTTGGAACGTCTTTGATGGAACGTATAAATTCCGCACACCGCACAGAAGAAATGGCGCGCCGTGCCGGTGTTGAAGCGGTATTCCGTGAGCCTGTCTTCGCCCTGAGTCACCGTAATACCCGTTAACGGTGCAGAGACCACCACCGCACCCCGCATCCGGCAAAAAGAGCAGCTACAGCGACGCGCGGTTTTCAGGCCGTCCGTCAGCTCAACCGTAAACTGCACCGCACCACAATGGCACCGTGCATGACGAATTTCAGCCATCGCTTATACCCCTTTTCTCACTAATTCAGCAGCTTTCAAAAAGACTTCATCCTCAACGCCATCTCCCTTCTGCCTGCCGAGCCTTACCAGCTCGTCGACAATACTTTCCCGGTTGATGATCTTCTGGGATGAAACCAGACCAATAACGGCGGCGCCAATAGCCAGCCCAACCAACCCTGTTTGTTCGTCTTTATTCTTCATTGAAGCGCTCCCTTGTACCCTTCAAAAGAGTAGCAGGAGTAAAATAAAGCGTGCTGGCTATCGTTAATGGGATCCATGCCATAACTGTCAGAGATTTTCGACTTGCCTGAAAAAAATAGGGTTTGCCTTTGGGGCTCGCCAGTCAGTCATCCTCAAGATGAACGACAAGTCCAGACATACCCGGTGCAATGTGTTCCGCCAGTACATGCCGGTCCGGGTACTCCCCTGAATTTTGTGAACGAAAAGGGATCGGCGCATCGTTAAAGAGATTCTCCAGACGACTTCGCCAGCTGGTCTCCAGTTCACGTATAGCGTCAACGTTAAGCTGGCCACTACCGTAAACAGCAAACGTGGGTAATACCTCCATTCCGGTATAAAAGAGCGTGCCATGGGTGATCGGAAATAATAATTGCGCTAAATCGCCATTGATGCCTCTGGGTGAATAATCACGTTCTGGCCCGCCAATCGAAACAGCAAGCAATGCCCGCTTGCCTTTAAAACCGCCTTCACCATAACGATACGCGTTGCCCTTATTCTGATAGCCATATGCAAGACCGTAGGCCCACACCCGCTCTATCCAGCCTTTCATAATGGCAGGCATACTGAACCACCATAATGGGAAAAGGAAGATAACCGCATCTGAGGCCAAAACTTTACGCTGCTCATGTTCAACATCTGACGTCTGGCGTCCATGGGCAAAAGCATGCGCAGACTCCTGAATATAGGAAAAACGTTCAGGATTAATTCGTTCAGGGAAGTCCTGGGAATCAAATACAGCTTTCCATCCCATCTTGTGGAGATCCGAATGCACGACACAGTGGCCCTGCGCGGTTAATACCTGCGTCGCTATGTGGACAAGATGACGTGTTAAAGAGGTGGTTTCGGGCTGGGCGTAGACAAGAAGTACATTCATTTTTTCGCTCCCAATCAGTTGGAAGCAACACACTAATTCCGCATCTGATATAGTTAAAATGAATTTATAAAATGGCTGGCATTATGATGGTTAATACCTTAAGGAATCTTGATTTAAACCTGCTGGTTACGCTTAACGCGCTTCTGACCGAACATAATGTCACCCGTGCTGCCGAGCGTTTACATCTTTCTCAACCCACCGTAAGCGTGCAACTCGCCCGACTTCGGAAGGTATTCGAGGATCCGTTACTCATACCGGGTCCACGGGGGATGCGCCCAACCCTTCGGGCGGATGAGCTTCGTGAACCACTTCGACATGCATTAGCAGCACTCGAAGAGGTAATCTCCCCAACGGGTGTCTTCAACCCAGCGCAGGCAACTCAACACTGGCACGTCGCCGCCTTTGATTACGGTGTCTTAACTATCCTGCGTCCAGCCCTGAAAGCATTACGCGCTGCTGCGCCAGCTACACGTATTGCAGTAGTACATATGCTTCCCTCGCAAGCGTCCAGGAAAGCCGATCGGGGAGAAATTGACCTGGCCTTTATGACCAGGGCCGAAGCTCCGCAAAATTTTTATAGTCGAACACTGTTCACTGAGCGCTATGTACTTGTTGGTCGTGCGGGAAACCCCCACCTGCAAAAACCCCTGTCGCTTGAGAAATTCTGTCAGCTTGAACACGTCATTGTCTCACCAGAAGGCGGAGGCTTTCATGGTGCGACAGATACCGTATTGGCCGAACGAGGTATGACGCGTCGTGTCTCAATGTCTGTGCCAGGTTTTCTGCTTCTCTGTGCGGTGCTGGAGAGTTCAGATATGGTCGCCATGGCCCCATGGCGGCTGGTGTGTGAAAACAATGCGCTGCAAACTGTTGAACCACCAGTTGAGGTGCCCGGATTTGAAATGGTTATGCTCTGGCCTGAGCGGGTCCATCGCGATCGCGCCCATATGTGGTTTCGTGAGAAAATCGCCTCATCGGTATAAGCATCAATCGGTGCTTACACCTTAAAAGCTTGTCAGTTTATGCTGGAAAAACGACCATCGTTTTAGATTCCTCCGCGTCTCTACTCATGAGATCGCAGCCCCTGGACGATGCAAAAAAAACCGCCCGAAGGCGGCTTCTTATCACTCTGGTTCTTTATCGCCCGATTCGGGCGCTGAGCCAGGGTCGTCTTTTGGCTTGCTTCCATCCTTATCGTGGCTATCCGGGACGGGGCTAAAATCAGGATGGTCGCCATTTACTGGCCGGTCAGTCATGTTCACCTCCATTTCTACCGCATAAACCTTAAGTGTAGACACTCCATACGTTATCCCCAAACTTCACGTGGCGTAAGGGAATGCTGCTTTCATCCTGACATAAGGTAACGATGTGTCTGCGGTCAGTTTAGCGCTTAGCAGTGCCATTTAAACGGGAGGTAAACAGGCAGCTCTAACGCGATGTAAATGCAATATTTCAGAAGCGTGTAGCAATGCTGGAGGTTGGTATTACGCCTGGCTGAAGATAGAATGGTTTGACATAAGTTAACGTCAGGACGACCTGCTCATGATTTTTCTTTATTCCTCTATTACACTCTCCCCCCTGGCAGCCTTCGTCTTACTTTGCTTTTATGCAATTTATCAATTCTCCGTAAAAGGAGATGTCAGTTTCTACGTAATGCTCTTTGCTTTAATATTCCTTTGCATCTCTTTTTACGGAGCCGTAGGTTTTACTTACACAAAGTTAAAAGAAGCCGGAACCGTCATCAAAATTATCTGAACCAGCCACTTTTAATCACGACCGGTAACCGCGTTTCTTTGATAGCCTCGGCCGCTTTCTCGGTGACTCCCGGTGCTGGAAACCTGTTACGCTTTAACGAGCATCGGCGCCGGATCTAACGCCGCTGTAAAACGTGCTGGCATTCGTCGCCGGAATCCGTACCATACGCGGCATACTTTTGCCTGCTGGCTGTTATCTGCCGGCGCTAACCCGTCTTTCATAGCCAGCCAGATGGGGCATGAAAACGCGCAAATGGTCTATAAAGTCTACGGTGCGTGGATTGAAGAAATGAATGGCGAATAGGTGCCGATGCTTAACGATAAGCTGGCACGCTTAAATTTTTTGCCCCTACTGGCTCCGAAGGTAGTAATAAATGCAACAGAATCAAGAAATTAACAAAAAAGAGCAATACAACCTGAATAAGCTACGCTGATTTTGTCAACTCATTGATATAATTTATTTTATCATTTAATTCAATTAGTTATAGCATAATAACTTCTCCCTAAAGCTACCCTGAACTACATTTTTTTTGCCCTTTTTTTGCCCCTATTTCGCATTTTTGCCCCTAAATTTGCCCTTAACTTTAGCCCCCTTCTTCTGCCTGCCCTATACTTTAAGTCTGACATCTTGCTGGAGGTTTCTATGTGTGGGCGTTTTGCACAAGCTCAAACGCGTGAAGAATACCTGGCTTACCTGTCCGATGAAGCCGATCGCGACATCGCATACGACCCTGAACCTATTGGCCGGTACAACGTCGCGCCCGGAACAAAAGTTCTGCTGCTCAGCGAACGAGACGAGCAGCTGCATCTCGATCCGGTTCTGTGGTCCTACGCGCCGGGGTGGTGGGATAAACCGCCACTCATTAACGCGCGTGTCGAGACGGCGGCCACCAGCAGAATGTTTAAACCGCTATGGCAGCATGGCCGGGCAATCTGTTTTGCAGATGGCTGGTTCGAATGGAAGAAAGAAGGCGACAAAAAACAGCCTTACTTCATTCACCGCACTGACGGGAAGCCCATATTCATGGCGGCGATCGGAAGCACGCCGTTCGAACGCGGTGATGAAGCAGAAGGTTTTCTCATCGTGACATCGGCAGCGGACAAAGGACTGGTCGATATCCACGACCGCAGGCCTCTGGTTCTGTCACCAGAAGCAGCACGCGAGTGGATGCGACTGGATATAGGCGGGAAAGAAGCGGAAGAATTAGCTTTAGACGGCTCATTGCCAGCCGACAAGTTTATATGGCACGCAGTGTCGCGCGCCGTTGGAAATCCATAAAATCAAGGCTGTGAGTTAATTTATCAAAATGCTCGGTAGATATTTTATATAAAGAACTTACTATCGATCACTGTATTTTGAACCCTCAACTTTTAACATCTTTCCATTCAGTCCTTGAATCGTTTTCGCACTGGGATATGCTCCCATTAAGAAAAATGACAGAAAAACACAAACAACCGAGAAGAAAATAACTAACAGGACTTGTGGTAGAGTTAGCGCACCATCATAATAAATTTTCACCGGAGCCAGCGCATATGCAAGATAACCTACCGAAGCTACCCAAGCCATAACACGCTTTTTCTTATAACTTTTATCAATTGAAAAGTAAAAGTATTTCCCGTTGAATTTCAAATATCGGCTCAAGTTCACCAACCTTCTTTTTGTCAAATTCAAATCACACCTATTTGCGATATATAGCAGTTTATTTCTCGTGCTATCATTCGATACGCCAATCAATTGCGTCATTATTTTTTTTCTTAAGAGATTAGTGATGAATTTTTTATCTTCACTTTCCAAATGCTCGCCATATTCTTTATAATAATTTCGAAGTTTTAGTATTTTTCCGCTTCGAAAAAATTGATAAATATACTCGCAAGTTTTCCACAATGCGGCAATCACAGGCAACGCAGCAACGATAGTTTTCCACAGTTCATCCTTTAACAACCACTCATTCATTACCCACCTCAACATAAACAATTGAAATACTTTAAAAATATATCATTTAGCTTTAACATTTCAACTAACGATAGGTAAATCTGTGAACCTTGTAGTATACCGTGGAGACAACATTTCCCGCTTCATCTGCCACTGCTGTTGAATGCCCTGCCCGGCAAAGTAGAGCGTTCCTTTCCCGTCTTTCGCGTTTAGGTGATCGAGCACTTCCATCAACCTTTCGCTACCGACCCGTGGCGCGTTCTCGTCGAACAGGTTGAGCTGGGCCACACCCTGGCTGAAAAAATCCCCGAGCATGATTCCGGCTTTCTGGTACCGGTGACCATCTTTCCAGATTTTGTCCAGGCACTTTACCGCGGCGTTGATTATATCGCGGGAATCCTGTGTAGGGGTGAGAAGCTTCATTGAAGCACTGTTACCGTAATACGGCTCGTTAAGCGCAAAGGGAGAGGTTTTCACGAACGCAGAGATAAAGCGGCAGTACTGATGTTCACCCCGAAGTTTTTCAGCACCACGGGCGGCATAGCTGCAGATAGCTTGGCGCATCTGTTCATACTCAGTAACGCGTTCGCCGAATGACCGGCTGCAGACGATTTCCTGCTTAGCTGGTGCAAACTCCTCCAGCTCCAGACATGGTTCGCCGCGTAGCTCGCGGACAGTTCGCTCCAGGACGACATTGAAGTGCTTTCGAATAATCCACGTACTCTGCTCTGAGAGGTCGAGAGCCGTTTTGATGCCCATGGCGTTCAGCTTCTTACTGATGCGCCTGCCGACGCCCCAGACGTCCTCAACGGGTACCAGGGCAAGGAGCCGGCGCTGGCGATCGATATTGGACAGGTCTACTACCCCGCCCGTCTGGCGCTGCCATTTCTTGGCGGCGTGGTTTGCCAGCTTTGCCAGTGTTTTTGTTTGCGCAATGCCAACCCCGACAGTCAGGTGCGTACGCTTCAGAACCGTAGCGCGGATTTCTTTGCCGAACTCCGTCAGGTCCCGGCAGTTGCGAACACCTGTCAGGTCGCAAAAAGCTTCGTCGATGCTGTAAATTTCGACGCGGGGGCTCATTTCCTCAAGCGTCGTCATTACCCGGTTCG
The DNA here is from genome assembly GCF_014930695.1 of Enterobacter cloacae complex sp. P40C2. Classification (NCBI taxonomy): domain Bacteria; kingdom Pseudomonadati; phylum Pseudomonadota; class Gammaproteobacteria; order Enterobacterales; family Enterobacteriaceae; genus Enterobacter; species Enterobacter cloacae complex sp. P40C2. Next base: position 284,153 of record NZ_JADBRP010000005.1, read on the forward strand.
ACATATCAGCATACAGCTCATAGTTGCTGCTGAAGCAAACAACGCCAGCCCGCCGGAAAAGCTCCTTTTGCTTGAAGAATGGTTCTCCCATGGTAATACCAGCGGCCTTGGCCTCGGCGCTGCGCGCGATTACACAGCCGTCATTGTTCGACAGAACAACCACTGGCCGCCCTTTCAAATCGGGCCGAAACACCGTCTCGCATGATGCGTAGAACGAATTCACATCACAGAGCGCAAACATATTAGCTGGCCGATTTAACGATGAAAGTCACGACACCGAACACATCGAGCGTGTCCTCACTCCCAACTACAATCGGCGAGTAAGCGCTGTTCATGGGTATGAGCTGGACGGTTGGGCGTAGCTGCAGACGTTTAACAGTGAACTCCCCTTCTACCGCGGCGATGACAATGTCACCGTGCTCAGCAGTCCTGGCGCTGTCCACCACCAGCAGATCGCCGTCGCTGATCCCCGCTTCTATCATCGAATCCCCTGCGGCTTTAACGAAATACGTTGAGCTGGGATGGGAAACAAGCAACTCATTAAGATCAATACGCTGCTCTACATAATCAGCTGCGGGGCTGGGAAAACCACATTGCACCAAATCGCTATATAGTGGAAGTGCGATAATTTCTCGCAGTTCTGTAGGCCTGATAAATTCCATTACGCATACCTCGAATACTGTTTTTATATACAGTAGTTTCGTTTGAGTACGCACGCAAGGCACCTCAGTCCCAACGACCGAGTAAAGATTAACCGTTTCGTTTGTAAGCTTCTATTGCACTTAAAATTATGGCTATTGTAAATTTTCGCGACGTCACCCTGTTTGAACAAAATTAGTCCAGTTTCGACGCACCAAAATCTAAATGGAATAATATCCATAGCACGGCGCGCTTATGATCGCTGAATGCAATATTAACCACGCATAGCAGAAGGTTATTGCAAAGAGAGAGTAAACTCAGTTCATATAAAAGAAGGAAATTTATTTGCGCCTTATGGCGATCAGTTTAGGTTGAAGCTCAAAAATTCAAATCGCTGGGCACTATTTATAACCTAAGTTTCCAGAATGGATGCCCAGGATATCCTTTATACAGCTCTAATAGTTAGCCCGTTGGTTGCTCAGGCCATTTAATGTCTGGTGCAGCGCTGATGTCCAAGCGGTTTAGCATCACACGGTAATGCTTCCATAGGGTAAGTGCGGTTAATTCAACCTCAGTTGCCATGCCGAGTTCCTCCGCATCCTGCAGAGGTGCTATTGCATCCGCAGCTGCAGACATGAGCGATTGTTTTTGCTCTTCTGCTTTCGCGATAAGGTCTTCTCTCGTATATTGATATTGCTCAATAGTTATTCCATTGAAAACCCACCGACCTGATATAAAGAAATCTGAAGGAATATCTTCAGGCTTTACTTCAGCTACAGAGCAATTTATTGGCCACAAGCTTGAAACGTCAGTTTCAGCACAGCAGATAACGCCAGCGGAATCAAACATCACCTTTAGAGTATCTTTTTTAAATTCCTTCTGTGCTTCGTACCAGTCAACCCCTGTATCAGACTGCAAAAATAATACATTAGAAGGCAAGTCGCTTCCTTCAGGCTCATAAGGGGTAAAGTTATTGAATGTTTTCATGCCTGAGCCACCGTATACCATGTTCCGTTAACTTGTTTTTGTAGTGGGCGCATCACAATGTAATCGCCATCACCATCAACCTGACCTTCAATCTGAAGCCCTGTGATGACGTTGCCGGCTATTTCAAACATTTTACCTCTCGTCATTGATTGATAGTTTCGAGCCCCCAATCGAGTATCCCGTTGAAATCGTGCATCCGACTCAGCTTTCGTATAAGCCTGCCCTGCCGGAGTGTAGCTCCCCTTGGGCTGATAACGGCCGTCACTCTGCGCTTTGGTATAGTAACGCCCATCAAAATTTGAGTAATTGGTAGGTATGATCTGGCCAGTGAATGAAAATGTGGTTCCATTCCAGTATCCCATCACTTTGCTATTAGCCCAAAAATCAACCTGCCCATCTTTAGAGCTACGAAGACCTGAGTCGTTATCACCAATATTTAATACAGCAGAACCCACAGAGCCGATTTGAATAGTATTTTTAACAGTTAAGTTGCCGTTTAGCGTTCCGCCTGTTAGTGGTAACGCCCCAACATCACCCGCAGTGGGTTTATTGGCGGTGTCATATTGTTTAGCCCAGGCAGTCCATGCCCCCGTGGAATACTGGCTACGCGTGTAAGTACGAGAACTGTTGTAAACCAGATACACCTGCGTCACACCGGCATTTTTATAAACCAATAGCGTCCCGGCGTTAGTTTCGGGGTAGTGCCTTGCGACTGACGCATTTGCGTTCGCTGGCTGGTAATAAATTCCCGGCGTTTTTAGCGTATCCAGATCCTCTGTCGAAAGTCCGAAGGCCTGACCGTTGAAGATATCCTGAGAGGTAACGTTGGTATCACTTGTAAGCGCGTGACCATTAATCTTGCGCCCGGCAGGCACGCGCCCGTTAGCATTGTCATTGGCAGCTTTGACGGCTTTTGGTGTCGCTGCGAGTGTCTCAGAGGTACTGTCGATAGCGCTACTTAGCTGGACGATACCCTTTTGCGCTGTAGTGGCGTTCTGAGCCGTATATTTACCGTTCGCAAGGTCGTAGGCCTCCTTAACTGCTTTCGGCGTGGCCGCCAGCGCCTCCGACGAACTGTTGGTAACACTACTGAGCTGGACAAGTCCTTTACGTGAGGTTGTTGCATCCAGAACGCCAATGGCTTCACGCGAGCTTTTTTGTGCTGCCTCGCCTTTCGCCGCTATCTCAGAAAGATTTTTATCAATCCGCAGAAACAGGCCATCGCCGGTTGCCACTTTAAGCTCGATATTTGCCGTCTCCGATACCGCAAGTCGGTATTGCAGATTTACGCTGACACCGTTTTCCGGCTTCTCAATAGCGGCACTGTTCGCAACGGAATACAACTCCCCCGCATCGGTCAGCAGGCCGACTTCTCTGACAACGAATCCACCTATGCCAACAGGCAGAACCAGCTGAGCAAAAAACTGATTCGCCTGGTCCGGCGAAACCTGCAGCGCAGAAATCGCGTTGCGATACACTTCACGTACCAGTTTCGTCTGTGCCGGATCCGGCATGACGGCCTGCCCGTTCCCGTCGCCCACCACAAAATCTTTAATAATGACTGGCTTCCCGGTCACAGAGGACTGCGCCTCCAGCTCCTTGCCCCGGTTGGTCAGAATGCTGTAATACTTTTCAGCCATGGCTAAACTCCTGCCTCAATATCAACATCTATCCAGGCGGTGACAGCACCGCCCGTGTAATAGGTTCCCTTAGCGCCTAGATCGGCGATCACGTCTATGGTGGTCAGCAGGCTGCGCAGGTTTTTGGCTTTATCCACCTGACGGCGTATGCGCTGATACAGCGCCTCATCAATGGCCTGCAGGCTGTAGACCTCCACCCGGAAGGTATAGGGGTCTTTGCGCGGTTTATCCTCCCACCACTCCACGACGGTCGTCGGCAGACTGACGGCACTCAGTGACCGTCTGACCGCACCGGCCGTACCGCGATGCTGATGTACGTAGGCGGCATCCTTAATCACCTGCCGTTTTTCTTTCTCCGTCCAGGCATCCTCCCACGAGTCCACCGCAAATTCCCAGGCAAGCCAGGGCAGCAGATGAGCCGGACAGGTGTCAGGATTTTTCACCTTACGCACCATGTCAGTATCAAGGGCAACAATCAGCTCAGTGCTGGCCTGCTCAAGAGCCCGTTCCGGGTGTATGGCAGAGGGAGGAAGAAGGGAGCGAAATTTATCCACCTGAGCCCCCTTTACGCGTGACGTTTATAGAGCTGCACCACGGAGCCTGGCCCGCTAAGGCTTCCAGATCTGCCGTCGGGCTGATCAACCTGACCCGGGCCACGCCCGGCTGCTGCAGGGAAGCGTATATCGCAGAGAGCGGCACGATGGCATTAATGCGATGGGATAGCAGGGTGTAGTTCGTCAGCGTGCTGATGGCATTCTCCAGCACCGTCTGCGCATCCGGTCCGTCAGGTATGTCCAGTTCAGCCGTGACCGCATAGCTGACAATGGTGGCACTTTTGACGCTGACAAAATCAGTCAGAGGCCTGACCTCATCGGCGCTCAGTTCGCTCATCACCTTTCCTGTCAGGCTGGGGCTGGCCTCACCATTCCCGGTTCGCGACAGAACGTAGACGTCTACTTCCCCCGGCCGGTTATGCGTCTCCGGTCCGTAAGCGTCCGCATCCAGAACATCGTTATCTGCCGATTTAGCATGAAAACGGTACGCGTTGCGCGCGCCGGCGGTGTTCAGCTGTGCCCACGACAGCTGGATACGCTCGCGAAAAGCATCATCACTTTCATAGACAGGTTCGACAGGCGGTACCGCATCCGGATCGCCCGGGTCAATCACCAGGCGGGAAACGTTGAAGGCCGCGCCCAGCTGGTCGAGATCGGCCCTTCTGGCGCTGGCAAGAAAAACGGCTCTTACCGCGTCGTTGACACGCTGAAACGCGAGCGTCAGCTGGTAGGCGTTGATTTCCCCCTGTTTATACGCCGGGTCTGATTCGACCAGGGCGTCGAATTCCGGCTCCAGTTCGCGCAGGCGCGCCAGCCAGCGGGTAAAAATATCGACGGCATCCGGTACCACAATGGCATCCGGTACCGCCAGCGCGGACAGGTTAATTACGTCGTAACTGCGTGCCATAAATCTGTATGCCTCCGGTGCTGACGGTAAGATTATTCTCTTTGTTTATCCCCTCGATATCGACGACACACCCTGTTTCATCGGCCGGGAAAGTCACCATCACACGCGTAACCCTCAACCGGGGCTCCCAGCGTGCCAGCGCTGAGGCCGTGGCCGCGATAATCTGCAACCGGGTGAGATCGTCGCGAGGGTTGTCCACCAGCGAAAACAGGTCACTGCCGTAATCACGCACCAGCACGCGGCTGCCGAGCGGCGTGGAGAGTATATCGCTGACGGACTGGCGCAAATGATCGCTGCCGGACAGGCGTTTCCCGGTCCGGCTGTTTACACCGTTCATAATGTTTTTCCGTATGTGGATCGCCAGGCGGCGGAGAGTTAACCGAAATAATCCGGGCCGGTTTTATCCTTGCTGCCAGATTTTTTAGAGGATTTCGCAGGCTTGCGGATGTCAACCACCAGGTTGTACGTATAGCTGAACCCGGCAGGCGTCAGGGAATAGACCAGTGATTCCACCACCCAGGCACGATCTTCCCGCTCCCCAAAGCCGGACGTGGAGACGCCGGATTCTGCCGTAAGCGGGACATGCTTCGGGCGGCACGGTCCCGTCACCGTCATTTTCTGCTGATTGCGCCGGGCCTGCGTTTTTTTCGATTTGGCCTGCTGGTCAGCAGTGGCCTTTGCAGGCTGGGTATAGGGATTCGCCATCGAGGGGCCGTCATGGTCAACCGTAGTGGTTTTGGTCTTCCCGTCCGCTTCATCGTAATAGCGCACACCGATTTTACCCGATGACTTACCGCTGCTGCCGGTGGCTTTCCCCGTCGAACTCCCCCGCTCGCCCTCACTGTATGACCAGTTTGAGACTTCCTCCGGGGTGATAACCAGTTCCCCGGCCTGCTCACCTGAGGCGTTAGCCGTTGTGCCCTGCCGGAGAAAAAGCCAGTATCCGCCGGAGGGTTTACTGACCGCGTTCCAGGTCCGGGCCAGTCGGGTCAGCAGGTTGGCATCAGACTCTGCAACCTGATCAACATGGTCAATATGGATATTCGCAAGCTCCGTGGCCACTTTCGGTACCAGACCGTTTTCGGTGGCCACGGTTTTAACCAGATCCGCCAGCCGCAGATTATCCCAGCTTCGGGTCTTCTGGCTCAGCACATCACCGGGCTGTTTCTGCGCGTTCATGGGTGCGGCCGTGGCATAAATTTCCAGGCGCCGTGGCGGACCACTGCTGCCGACGCCGGATACCACGAACCAGCCCTTATCCACCAGCTGGTCGTTGAAGCCCAGCGCCACGCGTAGCCGCGCGCCTTTTGTCGGCAAGGGGAGGGTTTCTGAGAGTAACGTGATTTTCAGTTCATCCGCTTTTGCCGTGGCGCCGCCGTAATCGGTCAGCTTCATCTCTGCCAGGCTCTGCTGCAGCGCGCGGGTAATATCCTTACCCTCCGCGTTGACGCTGAACGCCGGCGCGTATTCCGGGTTAACAATCTGTTCAGTCATATTAATCCCACAGGCTGAAGGCGGAGTCCTGAACCGGCGGTGCAAGATCCGGCAGGGTGATAAAGATACCTGACGGGTAAACCGCGCCGGCATCAGCCAGCCCAGGATTCGCTTCAAGCACCTGCGTCACGATATAAGACAGGTTTTCCGTGCCGTAATGCAAAGCGCAGACAGCATCCAGCACGTCACCGTCACGGGTTTGATATGTCGTCGGCATAATGTTTCAGCGTCATTGTCCAGTTTTTATTTCGGTGGCCGCCACCGGGCAGGAAACGGTTTGTCGTGTCGGTGAAGTCGATCACCACCCACCAGCCCAGCACATCCCCTTCACCGCTGACCAGCTGTTGTGGCTTGTTCTGATCGGCGAGATCGTAGAGATCGTTAACGGCATCCACCCCCTTACGGAAGAAGGCATGCGATTCACCTTCAAGCCGGATGGTTCGCCCTGGCTTGCCGGTATACTGCAGCAGGTCCTGTTTGCCGATGCGCTCCTGCTCGCTCCATCGCCAGCTGGCCTCACGGGTCAGCTGGTTATAGGCCGTGGTATCGATGGAAAAGGCGAAATCGCCCAGCATCATCATCACCCGGGCGGCCTGTGCACCACGCGCCGCGCTGGCCCCTGCCTGCCCGAACTCTTCAAAGACAGGAATGATTTCACTCACCAGATTTGCCCTCCGTCCATCATGCTGCTGTCACCCCTAAAAGCCGGGCTGCTTTTCGTCACAGCCTCCACCTCATCAGCAATCCCCCGCTCGTCCTGCCCCGGTGCGCCGTGAATTTCAAACCGGTATTCGAACCGGCGGTTGTCTGTCAGTTGCCGGGGCGCGGGTGCGGCGTCCGCTGCATCCAGTTTCTGCAACAACATATCCCAGCGCCCTACCGCATCCGTACCGGCATTCCCCCCGCCATCATCAGCATTAGCGGAAAGCGGAACTGTACGCGGTACCGGAGTCTGCCGGAGCGTGTCCGGCTCCGTTATGACCGGTACCACCTGCAGGGATGTTTCAGGCGGTAATGGCGCCAGCAGGGTCCGGGGATAATTATCCCATGCCGTCGGTCCGTTACCGGGCATGGCAGGCTGCAGTGCCGGCTTCATCAACCCATCCGGCCCAAACAGTCCGCCGCTGTTCTCGGGGGTCATATACTTATCGAGGGTTGTGTTGAATGTCTCCTCGTCATCACGGAAAAATCCCCGCGTATCGCGGTAGGATTTTTTCACATCGTCCGGCAGATCCGGCTTTTCCTTCAGCTGCTGTTCAAACCACTCTCCCTGACCGTTGCGCTGCGCCGTCATGCGCGCAATATCGACCGAGCCGGTCATCGCCAGCGATTTGAGCACATCCCGCTGATCGCTTCGCTCATCCGGCAGCAGCCAGGACAGTTTTTTCGCCAGCGCGAACGCCACCTTTCCGACGAAAACGATCCCCTGACCGAACGTCAGCACGCCGGGGTAGAGGTCATTACGCAGAAAACTGACGATGCGCTTTATCCCCCCGCCTTTAAACCACTCCGCCATATCGTCAGTCAGACGGCGGATATCCGGCGCCAGTTCGTTACCGAGCTGGCCGGAGATTTCCGCCAACGCAGAAGAGAAGACGGTCTGCAGATTCGTAATGGCACGGTTGCCTTCCATTGCGCCTTCAGCACCCTCTTTCGTGACGAGGTTATACCGGCGCTGCTCGTCCATCAGATCGCGGTAACTTTTCCCGGACTGCTTCAGAAGCATCAGCAGCTTGCTGGCCTCGCCGCCAAACAGCGAATCCAGCGCAAACGAGGCTTTCGATTCATCCTGCAGGCTGAGCGCGCGCTCGACGATTTTCTCAAACTGCGCCATATCGCTGAGGCCGGCTAAATCTCCCGCCTTAAACCCCAGCGTTTCAAACGCGTCCTGCAGCGATCCCTGCTTGCCGTTCTGCTTGTACTCCCCCGCCTTGTGCAGATACTCCTCGAACAGATCGCCGATGTTCTCCCCGTTCATGTCGTACTGTTTTGCGAGCGTGTCCCAGGCATCAAACGTCGGAATGTCCACGCCATAGCTTTTCGCCACGCCGGCACGCCGGGCCGTCTCCGCATTGGTGGCCGCCGGGGCAATCAGGGTGCCCAGGGCGGAAGCCACCACCCCGCCGCCGCCGATCGCCAACCCCGGCGCCACCATAGAGCCCAGCTGACCGGCGATACCCAGACCGCGGCGAAACAGACCTTTACCGGCACCCTTGAATGCCGACAGCCGCTGTGCCTTCTGCATCTGCTGGTTCAGCTTCTGCTGCTCGGCTTCGGTTTTGCGGATTTCACGGGACACGTCACTGTACCGCCGCTTAAGGTCGCCCAGGCTTTGCCCGGCGAGCTTTGCCCGCTTGATTTCCGCCGCCAGCTTAGTCTGGTCTTTCGACAGTTTTTCTGACTGCTTCCCGACGTCCTTCAGGCTCTTTTGCAGGCCGTTTGCTGAACGGCTCCATGAACTGTCGATATTGCCGCCAAAGGTAATGACGGCCTTAAGGTTCTGGCTTAATCCGGCCACGATTTACCGCCTCCACTTCGTCGGTGAGAAAATCAGAAAACACGCTGAACGGCATATCCAGGTATTCCGTCAAGGGAAAATGCAGGCGCCGCCCGAGAAAGCGTATCGCCCGGATCAGGCTTCTTTCGGTCGCTCCGCGGGCGGGAGCATAAAAACATTGAACGCGTCCAGCAGCTGCGCATAATCCGCCGCCGTCAGCTGCCAGATATCCTGCTCGCTGAGGTTGCACAGCAGCGCAATCATGCGCGCTTCTTTTTCTTCCTCACTGCCGCGGTCTTTGGAAAAGGCGATGCGGTCACGCACAAGCGGCTCGCGCAGCGTCACCTGTTCGAGGAGGCCGCCGTTCTCAACGGAAACAGGGGAATACAGTTTAATAACGCGGGTTTCACCGGGAAAATCCATAACACTCTCCGTAAAGTAAAAACGGCCCGCAGGCCGTTATAGAAAGGAAGTCAGACTCAGAGGCGAACTTTAGCCGCCAGGCCGGATAACACATCCACACCATTCACCCGGCGCGAGAAGCGTTCAGTATCAATTTCAAAAAGCTCGCGGCCGTCTTTAGTCTGACGGTAATAGCTCACGGCGATGTCCACCGTGACGGCGTTTTCCGACAGGCTGTCTTTGCCCCGCGCATCGGGCGTGACGGTCTGCACAAAGCCCTCGATCTCCTCAATGGTGCCCAGGGCCGTACCGTTCGCCAGATAGCCCTGATACGCGGTAAAGCGCGGACGGCTGCCGCTGACAAAACCGAAGGCGGTCAGCATGTCCACGTCCACCCCGTAAAACTTCAGCTGGCAGGTCAGTGCCTCCATACCATCATCGACGGGAGAAGGTGCGTCCTGCGCGCCGGTGCGCAGATCGGTTTTGACGATGGACAGTGCCGGCGGCGTGAATTCATGCGCGCCCTGAATGCGGATCCCCTGCCGGAAAAAGGTCCAGACGCGTAACGTGTTTTTCTCGCTCATGCTGCCAGCATCTCCTCAAGCGCATAGTTGTTATTCACCCGGACGCGCAGGCTGATAAGCTCAGTCGGCGATTTCGGACCAAAGTCATAGTTAATGTACAGCACGCCCGCCGCCATGCTCTCAGCGGTGTTAAGCTCCTCATCCAGCCAGGCGCGGCCGCCGAAGATGGCACCAAGCCCGACCAGCTGGCGCATATAGGCGTTGATCGTGCCGATAATGTCGTCGGCGTTTTCCCGGTCCAGCGGACGATCAACGTATTCCAGCATTGTTTCCTGAATGCTGTCCTCGATGACGTCAGCGGTCCGGCGAACCGATTCGAAGCGCCACTGCGGGTTGGTACCACACAGACGGTTGCCCCAGTGCTTAAACCCGGCCCGGCGGATGATGGTGGAGACGTTCTGCATGTTGAGCAGGTTTGCATCGCAGTTTTCATCGCCGAGAATGAACTCGTCGATCTGCTCCACGCCGAGAATGTTGTTAATGTCCTGGTTGGACTTACTCCACCACCAGCCCTTCTCAAAGTCGATACGGGCGCGCAGCCCCGCCGCAAACGCAGAATAAGGGCGATACACCAGCTGACCGTCGGCGCTGCTGACCTGAACGCGCGGGCGCAGCAGCTCGGTGCGGGTACCGTAAGACTGGCGACGCTGAACCACTTCCTGCAGCGTGGCGCCGGATTCACAGTCTACATACGCCACTGCGCGCAGCTTGCCGGCAACGGTTTCCAGTGCCTTGCCCACGGCGTCATCCTCACTGAACCCCGGCGCAATGACGATTCGGGGCTGGTACGTCGTCACCGATTTAGCAGATGACAGCGAGCCGATCCCGGTCAGCACCGCCGTACGCTGTTTCGCTTCGTCGGTTTCTTCCGACACACGAACCACCACCGTCAGTGCATTTCGCTGGTCGTTGATTTCGGTCAGCGCCTGTTTCAGCGTACCTTTATCACCGAGACGGGAAAGCATCGTGGTACCGACAATCGCCACCGGCGTATTCAGCGGGAACGGCTCATCCTCGCCACCGGACAACTGCAGGCTGAACGGCGTGACGATACCGCTGCCGCTCCCCTTAGCAGTCATCTTCACATCCGCCACCGTGCCGACGGCAGCAGCAACGTCTGCCGGGGTTGCCGTCAGCTTTCCGGTGTCGTCACAACCCAGCGTGATGGTCAGCGTTAAAGCCGTTGCGTCCCACACAGCCGTTGTATCCACCGCGGCGGGATTTTCTGCATCAGGAACACCGGCTACCGCCTCAGCCAGCAGGACATTGCCCGCCCTGCCGGCGATCGTCGCGGCAAACTCGACAACGTTATCCAGAATAGGCGTCCCAACGGTACCCGCTGCCGGCGTTCCGGCTGAGGCATCCGGCGCGGTACCCACCAGACCGATAATGGCCGTCTGGATCGTCGTGACCGCGACCGTACCGGATGTCAGTTCGATCGTTTCCACACCATGTAAATTCGCCATTCATTTTCTCCAGACATAAAAAAACCTGCCGCGGCAGGTCACATTTTTTGATTGGGGGGATTTGTGGTACCACCGCCGTCACCATTTTCTTTGTGATCATGGCGGTTATAGGTTTCGCGGATCCCGCTCATTTTCCCGGCACCGTCTGAAATCTCCTGGGTCGCACCGATATTTCCGGCCACGTTCGTGTCGGCGTTTATCTGCGTTTTCCCCTGTACGGTCAGGGTATCGGTGATTTCCACCGGACCGTCCAGCGTGCCTTTCCCGATAATTTTGTAGGTCCCGCCTTCCGCCAGGGTAATAGTCAGGGCATGCGCGGCACGGTCATAGCGGATCTCGGTACCATCACCGTAGCGGGTGATATGCTCGCTGTCGCTGCCCTCCGGCACCGGCAGACCGCCGGTATTCCAGCCGGGAAACACCCGGCCATTATTCAGCTCGCCCGCCTCCGACAGTACCGTAACCGCATCCCCGACTGCATACGGATTGGAGTCAGCCCGGTTAGTCCCCGAAAAGCCCTGGCAGAGCGGTAGCCAGGTGGTGGTAATGTCGCCCAGGTCCACCCGGCACTTCGGTATGCCGTCATGCTTAACAGAATGAATAACCCCGCGCCTGACAATATTTGCCAGGCGGCGCTGTAAATCGCCCTCGATATCACTCATCGGATTTTGCCTCGTAAATCAGCTTATAATCGTCCACATGTGCCCGGCCGATATCCGGCGCCTTACCGAGCCAGACGGCATTCAGCGGGGCATTTAGCTGCGCAAACGGATCCGCACCAAAAGCCGCTGACTGTGTGAAGGAAATACGCCAGACCAGATAATCATCCATGCGCGGATCAAACTCATCGCGTGACGCATCGATAAACACGGCAGGCTCCAGACTGGTCAGGCCGAACAGCTGACCATCAATCCACTGGGTGATATCTGCGGCCGCCGTGCGCAGAAAAATTTCCGGTCGGCTGACGCCCGCGCCGGCCGCATCCACCACCACGAACAAATCGCAGGACAGAGTAACGTTGAGCTGCCCCTCATTGCCCCCGCCTTGCTCCCAGCCGTTAATGGAGAAATACACCGCCGGTGTTGTCAGCCCGGTAAAGCGTGGGACATTTTTTTCCGGATAGGCATCGGCGTCGCGCACCCAGTCAATTTCTTTCAGCGCGCCGGTAACAGCATCGTGATACTGCCCCAGCAACAATGGCTCGGCCATGGTTTACCTCAGACAGAAATACGGGCTTTCACGCGCCCGCGCAGATCGGTTTCAAAGTGATGCATGAAAATCTCCATCGCCTCGGCAAAGGCGTTATCCTCGATGTAGTTCAGCATCGGCTCATAAATATCGACTTCAGCCTCGCGGGTCCGTCGGGTGTCAGGATCGCGAATAACCACCGTCCGACGGTTCTCCCGAGGGGATCGCGCCACCTCCCCGTTTTCATACGTGCGCGGTGACAGCAGGCTCCCTTTTGGGGTAAAACCCGCGTTTTCTGCCTGGCGCCGCGCCTTAATAAACCGTCCGGTGGATTTATCCCGCCGGGTATGGTGAGGCCTCAACCTCCCGTTAATCCGGCCTTTCAGGTCTTTTACCTTGATGGCGTTCAGGCCGAACCAGAGCCGGAAGTTATCCAGGTTCGACTGAGAATTGCGATCGAGTCGAAAGGAAAGCAGACGCCGGCGCACCATATCGAGACTGCGCGGTGCCAGACCGTCCTTCATGTCAGCAACCGCTTTCTTACGCAGCGTAGCAGCGGTGCGTTTCAGCGCGCGTGAATACGCCGCCCGAAACTGCTTATGGGTGGCACCAATGTGCTCCGCAATCCGCCAGATGGCATCCACATCGATATCGACGGGTAAATCCCGTCGCAGTCTGGATACACGCGCCATATCAGCTCCACTTGTTGATTTCCGGCTGCGGTTTTCCCGGTGCACCATAAGCCAGGGTGACGCGGGTCCGCCCTTCTTCATCGGCACCAATGTGCGTTATGCGGTAAGCGGTACCGTTAATTTCCACCTCATGGTGCTTCTCAAGCCCCGCGATATCGGCAGTCATCGCGCTGAAGGCCGGAGAGCGATCCTGAATTTGCCCCCCGCCGGGCACGTCAACCGGGGCATCCGGCGTCTCGAAAATCACGGTAACAGGACGCAACTCAGCGTCAATAGACAGGACGGCAGGCACCTCTTCGGCAAATGCCCGGGAGATCCGGGCATCCGCGTTCAACAGGCGTTGACGAAAGCGGTTCATCAGTAGCCAAGCCGGACCGGAACAGATTCGGCATCTGCCGCCGCAGCAGCCCAGGCCGTACCCACCAGGGGGTTCGGCGCCGCCGCCTCCCCCGCTTCTGCTGTCAGCTTACCGTCAGCCAGATATAGCTTCTGGCCGAGAGTGACTGCTTCCGCCACCTTTGGCAGAACGAACACGCCCGTGGTGTGCAGCACGCCCCACAGCCCTGCCGGGATGTCATCGTGAGCAACGCCCACCACCTCCCCTGAAAGCACGGCGTCACCAGAATGAATATCGGTCGCACCGGCATTCTGAAAATCCAGGGTGTTGCCGTCCTGCTGATAATTTTTCGCCATTTTTCTCTCCAGACAAAAAAGGAGCAGCACGCGCCACTCCGTAATAAAAAAAAACGTCAGATGACGGTCGTTATTTTTTCGTGACTTTAACCATGCCGCGCCAGTCAAGCGGTGCCACCCCGGCATCGATACGCACCTTGAAGGCGGCACCGTCAACGGTAAAACCCTGCTGCTGCTCCAGATACGGCGTATCAATACCATCCAGATACGCCACTTCTATAGTGTCGCGTCCCTGCGCAGCGGTCAGGTAGTAATCCGTCTGGCTGCTGTCATCCAGACGCGCCTCAGAGGCCACCGTCACAAAGTTCTGGATCGGGTTAACGATACCGCTGTTGGCATCCGCACCCGGCACGCTTGCTGACTTGATGAGCTGGTTAGCGCGTGACTCGATAGCCACTGGTGTCAGCATGTAGGCCGGACGTATATTCAGACGGCGATCGCCGGATTTCTGCAGCAGCATCGCCTTACGCGCCGTATCCAGGCCTTCGATACTCAAATCGGCGGAGACAAGGTTGCCATGATCGGCATGGAACAGCGGCTTACCGTCGGACATTTTCGGGTTGCTGGTCAGCACCGCCCACACCAGATCGCCCACGGTGGCACGCGCAGCAAGCCCCATTGCCTGCGGAATACGGGTCAGCATGTCCAGGTCGTCGTTTATGATGGTCTGGCGGTCAATGCTGAAAAGTTCGCCGTAGGTCGCCAGGGCAATTGGCTCGCCGCGATCCTTGATGGTGACATATTTATATTCCGCCCCGGCGCGAACCTTGCGAAGCGATGCGAGTGATTCCAGACCTACGCGGTGCGCGGTTTTGAAATCGGTCAGCGTGCCCTTGCGGGTCCACTGTTCGAATGTCTCTGTAGCCTCATCCCAACCCATCAGCGCCGCCTTGTGCGCCACATCCATCAGGATATTGCCGAAATCGCTGCTGCTGTGGGTGAACGCCAACCCGACCATCGCCTGTGCCGTACCTGCTCCGGAGATACCGATGCCGCGATCGACCAGGGAGGCACGCGCCAGTTCGCGCAGGGTGTAACCGTTGTAAGCGTTATCCTTTTCGGCCTGCGCATAGCCCGCGCGGGTCATTACCGCAGCGCGAATGGAATCACCGACCAGATTGCCGTTACCGGCATACAGATGAATGGCACCCGGACCGGCGCTCGGTGTGGTTCCTGCAGCCAGCGCCTGCAGCAGTTTGTCGCGGGCCTTTTCGGCGTTGCAGGAGAAATCGGCCAGGCATTCCGCCTTCAGCGTCGCGAAGGCCGGGAAAGCCTCAAACACGGCTGAGACGGAATTCACGCGCTCCGCGTTCGCCGTGTGCATCTGCTGCTGCAGCTGCTGGGCCAGCGCGGTGATATCGATGTTTGTCATCTGCGGCGCGGGCTGTTGTGGTGCTGGCGGGGTAAGGTTTGCCTGTACCGGCGCGGGCTGCTGTGGTTGATTCACCGGAGCTTCGGCGCGCGGCGTGAAAAGGGATTTAATCTGTTCTGGCATGTTCTGATAGTCCTTCAGTTTATTTTCATTCACACAGGCCGCGGCCTGCAGTTCAGGTTCAAGCGTGTCGGCGAAACCTTTTTCCACCGCCTCGGCACCGTTAAGCCAGGTCTCCGCTTTCAGCATCGCCTCCAGCTCCTCCTGCCCCAGTCCGGTTTTGTTCATGTAGGCGCTGAGCATCAGGGCTTCGTTACGATCAAGCCAGGCGGCGTAATCACGCATGTCGTCAGAATCACCGGCAATGCCACCCCACGGTTTGTGGACCATAATCCAGGCGTTCTCCGGCATGTGCACCGTGGCACCGGGCAGGCAGACAATCATCGAGGCCATACTGGCCGCCACGCCGTCCACCCAGATATCCACTTTCGCTTTCAGCCGGGACAGGGTGTTGTAGATGGCAAAGCCCTGCATGACATCGCCGCCGGGGCTGTGAATATGCAAATCCACGGCGCTGGCCTCAAACACCCCTGCCTCTTTACAGTCAGCGACGAACTGCTGGGCAGTAATGCCCCAGCCGCCGATCACGTCATAGAGGAAGATTTCGACACGTCCCGCGGACAGCGCGCGGATTTCATACCAGCACTGACCGCTTGCCGCATCGACACCCGCCAGGCTGGCGCGGGGGTTAATCATCATCGTCCGGCTCACGCCGGGAATTGTCTGGTTTTGCCGTTGCATCTGGCATCGCTCCTTTGTCATTGGCGGCGTCGGAATCAAACACCAGCCCGTGTTGACGGTTAAACTCGGTTTCACGCAGTCGCTGGCGTTTAACCTCCTGCGGGTTTTTACCCCGCGCCCGTGCCCATTCCGCCTCAGTGCCGGCACCACCGCGCACAATGGCTTTCCAGGCGTTCGCCTCTTTGCCCGGATCAATCCACGGCATCACCGGCCCGAGATAAAGCGCGTTATAGAGAGAATTCGGATCCACATCCGGCGGGACTTCAACGCCGCTCAGCAAGGCCATCGCCAGCCATGCGCGGTAAACGGGCCGGCTGTGCTGGCCGACAAACCACTGTTGCAGGACGTTGTACCCTTCGAAGCTCTCCACCAGTTCCTGACGCTGGGAGCTGTAGGTACCGTTATAGTCCCGGGCAATGCTGGAATAGCTGCCGCGCGTACCTGCGGCCACGGCCCGCATCTGCCCGTTGCGGAATTCGTAGAGATGAACATTCGGGCGGTTTGATTCCACCATGCCCAGGTCTTCGCCGGGCCGCAGTTCGTCGTAAATCATGCCCGGCGCGATATCGTAGTGACGCTGCCCGCCGGGCGTTGAAAACTCACCTTCATCGCCAAGTGACTGTGCATCGCCGCGCTTGATGTAGAAGCCCAGCGCAGCGGCAATACGGGCCGCCACGCGCTCGCTCTCTTCATAATCCTTGATGTCCGAAAGACGGGTAATGACTCCGTGGATCAGGCTGATACCGCGTAGCTGGTGCAGACGCTTGCGCTGTGCCAGGTGAAGCATGTTGTCAGCGGAGACAGTTTTCAGTCCGGCGCTGAAGCGCGTCATGTTAGCCGGGTGGTATTTGTAAACCCGGTACCCGACTGGACGTCCCCACTCGTTTACGATGATGCCCTGACGAACCTGCTGACCTGCGGTGCTGTTAAGGTTGAACGGCACAAAATCCGCTTCCAGCATTTCCAGAGAAAACGGTACCGACGTGGCATGCTGCAGGCCCGGCACATTCCCCCTGACCAGCTGCGTGAACACTTCCCCGTCACGCAGCGCAGAACGCAACAGCAGGCGCTCGGCTTCCGGGCGGGTAAACATGCCGGTCACTTCCGGACGCACGGACCATTCCGCCCAGAGTGCCGAAAGCTGCCCGGCAAAATCGGAATGGAGATTACCCTCCAGATCGAGTGGCTGAGGCTCAACATGGATGCCGTGGGCGCCAATTACCCGGTCTTCCATTTTGTCGAACAGGCCGATCACGAGGTCATGGTTTTCATCGAGCCAGCGGGCCTGTTCCCGCAGGGACTGGCCTGCTGCAAATACCGAGGTGTCCGCAGACTGGCTTTGCTTTTTGGCCTTGTGCAGCCGTGACGGGTTGGCCGCTTCATACGCATTAAGCCGGAGTCTGTCCCGTGCGCGCGCCGCTGCCCACCCGGGGGAAATAGCCCCCAGTGTTCTTTCAAGAATGCCCATAGAACGCCTTACAGAAAGTTAGCGAGTTTGTACGAACCACCACGGCTGT
The DNA here is from genome assembly GCF_014930695.1 of Enterobacter cloacae complex sp. P40C2. Taxonomy (NCBI): domain Bacteria; kingdom Pseudomonadati; phylum Pseudomonadota; class Gammaproteobacteria; order Enterobacterales; family Enterobacteriaceae; genus Enterobacter; species Enterobacter cloacae complex sp. P40C2. The sequence continues at coordinate 301,586 of NZ_JADBRP010000005.1, forward strand.
TGACCGCCCGCCAGCGACGCTCCCAGTATTCAAGCTCGTCGCGCAGCGCTTTCGGGTCGTGGTTGGTAATGGCGCGACCATTAACGCCGGTAAAGGAGATACTCTTGCCATCCAGCGAATCCTGGTAGGCCTGACGCACCATCAGCAGCGTTCTCCAGATGTCGTCTTTCGTCACAGCCAGCCCCCCTTACCGGAAGATCCCAGCCAGCTGCCGGACAGTCCGGCGCCCTTTTCAGGTTCAGCCTGGACAGTCGACTGAACAGGTTTTGTTTTTTTCACAGTTATCTCCCGTGGGCGTTCCCCTTCATGAATATTTGGGTTGAGATCCTGCGGCTCAGCCCAGGCAGGGGGTTTTTCCCAGTCACGAATTTTTTCGTAGCCGCGCAGAACCGCAACGGCATGGGCATAGCAGAACAGGTCAAAGGCTTCGTTGGCGCCCTTGCCAGGCTTGCGCCATTTACCGTCCACACCGCGCTCTTCGTAGGTCAGTTCCTCGTAGAACCATTCACCCAGCCAGTCAGGAAAATGGATATAGCCCGCACCGGGGGTCTCACGGTCCAGATTGTTGCTGAGCTGATCCTTGAGCAGGTCGGTCTGCAGCAGATACACCGGCACCTCGCCACGCGCATCAGCGCGACGGTCGCTGCGTTCGGTATTATTCGGGTGAGTTTTGGTGATGATTTTCTGCCGCTTTGTGCTGTCACCCTTGACCAGGTAAACACGTTTACCCAGGCCGTCACGGCGGCACTGGCGCCAGAATTTATAGGCGTTGTCGGTCACGCCTTCTTCACCGCCGCTGTCGACGGCCATGGCCAGCACCGGCATACGCCGCGTAGGGTCAGACTGAAGCGCATACGTTTTTTCCAGCACATCGGAGACCAGCAGCTGCCAGTCCTCCGGATACGCGCCGGGGTGGATCGGCTCCGCCTCACCATGCTCATTGCAGCGCAACGACTGGCGGATGTTGTAGCGATCCACCAGCCAGCGCTCTCCGTTTTCGCCATAACCGATAATCTGCACGACGAAACGGCGCTTTTTGCCGCCCTGGACGTCCACGGCCGCCAGCAGGAAACGCACCTTAGGCGGGACCAGGCGTTTACCGTAATCCTCCGCCCGCTGCATCAGCACATCGGCGCGCCGCTGTTCGCTGGCCGAGCGCGGCAGGTACGGCAGCCCCCAGTCGGTGTTGATAACCGCCTTGAGGGTTTCTTCGCTGCCCGTGGCCTCGTACTCCTGCTCAGCGGTCAGCAGCTTGTAGACCAGCTGCGCCCAGGTCTGATACGCAGCTGCAGGGCCTTCCATCCAGAAACTGGCGATACGGGAGCGGCGCGGCTCACCGGAAATATTGCCGTCACGATCAATGCTCTGACCTTCACGCAACCAGACTCCGGCACCGTTAAGCTCGCGCTTTTTATCTGCGGTGATAATGCTGCTGCAGTGCGGGCAAAGCAGGTGTGCCGCCTCACTGGCTTTAACCGGATCCGGTTCATCCCTGTAGCCGGTCATGGCCTCCATGGCTGGCTGAAAATATTCACCACAGTGCGGGCACGGCCAGTACCACCGGCGGCGATCGCCGCGGTTGTACAGAGAAAGCGCACCTGTCGTCGGTGGCGCTTCATGAGGAGACTTACGGCGCCATTTGCTGTCGCGAATATCACGCCCTGGAGAACACTCCACCAGCGTCATCCCGGCGGACATAAAGGTCGTGGTACGCTTGGAAGCCAGGGTAAAGCCGTCACCCTCGCCGTCGATGTCCTCAGGGAAGCGGTCATAATCGGTGAGCGCCACACATTTGAAATCTGACGAGGACATAATGTTGATGGAAGGCCAGCCAATCTTGAGGTAGTTCCCCGCCAGAAAAGTACGATCATGCACGTTGTTATCGTTTCGCAACGGGCTCAGGCGTTTCGCCACTTCAGGACTGACACGGAAGGCTCGGGCCAGTCGCTTTTTTGAATGCTCGCGGGCTTTCTCCTCGGTCATCTGAACGACGAGCATATCGGACGGGTCGCAGACAATGTTGTATACAACCCAGCCATCCACCAGACCGATCGTTTTCCCCGTTCGTGCCGGACCAACAAACACCACCGCATCGTATTCACGCATAGCGAGGCAGTTCATCGGCTCGATCACATAGGGAGCGACAGCAGGGTCCCACGGTACCGAGTTACCGGCTCCCATAGGTACGCGCATAAATTTTTGAACTGCCTCAGCCACAGGCATACGGCGCGGGGCTTTGAGAATGGCGGAAGCGTTACGCCTGACTTCCGCTGCCGTGGCCTGTCGCATGATTTACTCCTCTTCTGGCATATCCTCCTGTTCCGGTGAGTCGGCCTGCTCAACTTTGAGGGCTATCTGGTCGCGCAGATCGTCAATAACCTGCTGCACCCTGACAACTGCAGAAGGGGTCATGGCGCAGTCTCGTTCAAGAATGTCGGGTAACGTCTCCAGCACCTGAACCATTGCTTTTGCCATGGAGGAAAATTCTCGGGTGACTTCGGAGGCCGGTATTAGCTCCCCTGTTTCCTGCTGAAACTTGAGCCTTTCACGCTCCGACTGAAACCAGGCTTTACGATCGGGGGGAAGCATTTTGTCGACGTCCACCAGCTCCGACGGTGTGGTACTCGTCAGCAACTCCTTGAGGATATCGGTGATGGCATAAAGCTTAAGTTTCGGATTGCTGCCCGGTGCCGGCTGAACATTTGCCAGCTTGCTTGCGACCGTCTGGCGGTGCAGATCGGTAATGGCTGCCAGCTGCGTGATATTCAGCCGGAAATTTTTCAGTTCGTTATCCATGATGGTGAACAAAAAATAGTCATTTCGACATCCTGCAAATGCTCAGGACTGAAATATCAAGAGGTTAAAAGGATGATGATGAAACCTATAAAATGCAAAAAACTAGCCGTTTTCCGCGTGTCCTCGCCCCCTCGGTGTCCAGAATTGCCGGAAGTACCTTTTACACATAATAGCAATTGTCACCTTTGCTTTGATGCCAGCAGAGATGCGCCTTTACAGATAGCTGCTGCCAGTGATTCAGCCAACACTTCCGGCGGGATTAATGGCAATCGTGAGGCCCAGAATGCCCGTGTTCTCACCCAGTCCATATCTCCGGTGAGTTGTGCTGTAATAGCATCCCGTAGCTCTTTGATCAGGGCTGCTTTCGATTCTTCCTTCTCATACAGGGAGTTATTCATAATCGTGTCCAATATCAGTAGTTTTGATGAATATGCAGGAAGGGTATTTGCGCTGCTTTACGAATCGTTACCAATCCCAGTTGATTTAACAATCGGAGATATTATCGGACAACAGGATTTGTACATGCACCACGGTATACCAGACGAGATGGTGACTGAGTGTGAGATCGCATCGTATACCATTCAATGGCTCGCCAGCGCAGGCTATTTGAGCATGCAGGCTGGAAACGGTAATGATTTTTTTCAATCTGGTTCTGACTGAAAAGGGGCTGGAAGTTATGAAAGCTATTCCGGGCGCGATTGACTCGCAATCTCAGCCTCTGGGTAAGCAAATCTCAGCGGCACTCAAATCAGGCACAAAAGAAACCCTGAAACTTCTGACCAACCAGGCACTGGCAATAGGTATTAAGATTGCCGCCCAGAATTTGGATTTTAAAACAGGAAGTATCGCAGGTATTCACTGGATGCCTGCTGTAATGCCCATCCCTTCTTGTGGAGAAAGGTCGTTATCCACTCGTGTCGGTTTATGTCCTTACATTTAAATGTGCATTATGTTTGCATTATTTGAGCAAGATGTTAATGTCCCCCAGCCTTAGAGCAAGAAACACTAAAAACATAACAAAAGATTCAACTCATAATTGCCCCGCACCAGGGGCATTTTTTATGGCAGAACGCAGTTCAACCCATACCTTTTAATGCATGTAATTTCGAGTGAAATGCAATCTGTTTATAGGGGATGTCAGGTAAGTCATATGGAACAAGTAAGAACTAGCGAATACCGTTAACCTAAGGAAATTCCTAATGCTTTACGCTTACGCTTGTTGATTACTGGCTGACTGCCAAGCTCTTCAAGACTCTGATGAGGAGATTGCCAACTCCAGGGAACCATCGATAAAAAGAGCAAGTAAAACTGAGACTCCTTTTGCCCTCCTAGTTGGGGGCATTTTTTATCACTTATTCGCGATAAGTATTATCCAGCCTACCAGTTGATGATCTGCGGTTCGTATAGATGTGGTGCCGGGTGCCTCCCGGTGAGCCTTTAGGTTAACCAACCATGACCCGCTTGCTCCAGAAATTCACGATGCCCTCATGAAGAAGAGTCGTCAGGTTAATTAGCCCCGCCGCTGAGGGGGATTCACCACGGTCTAACTGTAACACATTAATGCCGATCGAGTGCTGAGTTGTGAGACTTTGCTACGGTTAAAGTCCAGAGGAGAGACTGTGTCAGAGCCTCATGGATGAGGTTCTATTTTACATCGGTCTGCTTATCCCAGTCCTGCTGGAATTCGGTCGGGTTGCCGCCCCCTGCGAACAATGATTATTTTACGTGCTGCCTTTCCTTTTCAATTTTACGTATTGCTGCTTTATCAAGATTGCATTGCCCTAGCGCCGTTATGAGCTGAGCGTTTAACTCCAGACTCGCCTGCCACGTGAACGGAACCACCATTCCGGGGATTGGGGTATCTGCGGTCAGGTCAGCGCTTATCGGTACCAGCGGCGCCGGTACGTACACTGTCTGCGTATTCCCGCAGGCTGTTAGCTGCGGCAGAAGGAACAAGCTGCTTAGCGCACAGATCACCTTCAAGCTCCTGCCTGATGTAGACAATTTGCGTCTCGCCCTTTTGGGCCAAGTCGTTCTTTGCATTCTGAGTTGCCTGTGAAATGTCACGGATGAGGTTCATTGCGATGATCACGTTGTTGGTGATCGCTTCTGATGTATCTGCCCTGACCGTCGCTTTATCGCGCTGGTCTCTATAGGTAATCGCATTGCCACGGTAGTGGTTAATAGCCCAGGCCATGAAAACCAGCAGACAGATAACGACAGCGCAAATGATTGCTGTAAATCGGCTCATTTCTGGCCCCACTCGCAAACTTCACGTTCAATCTCACGCCGGGTTACCAGGCCCTTCCACTGCTTGCCGCCTGCATACGTCCATCGTTGCAGTTCTTTGCATGCTCCCAACACGTCACCGGCGTTCAGCTTCTTCAGCAGCGTGGAGCTGGCGAAAGCACCAGAGCCAACGTTGTAGGTGAAGGTGTAAAGCGCGGCGCGGGTAGGTTCAGGAATGCGAACTTTGATCAGCGGGTCGATAGCATTTGCCACCTTACGCAGGTCGGATTGAAGCAAAGCGTCACATTCTTTATCGGTGTAGCGATGACCGCGGCGAACGTCAGCGCCGGTGTGACCATCGCAAACAGTCCAGACGCCGACGACATCCTGATAGGCGTAATATCGTCGCCCTTCCAGGCCATCTGCATTGCCCAGCATGACAGCTGCAATAGAGATTGCTCCGGATCCGCCAACAATGGCACCCACCAGCTTATTTCTGAGTGTCGGGTTCATCTCGGCTCCTGCTGCGGCGGTTTTCTTCACGGATCTTGAAATACAAATTCGTAACATACGTAAGTACAGCGATAACTATGCCCACCAGCACGCCTATGGCGTTCCACTGCTCAGGGCTGTATGCGTTCAGAATGCCGTTTAACACGCTCCCCGCAGAAGCCCCGTAAGCGGCGCCGGTAGTTATTTTATCCATTCGTAACATCTCTCACCTCCGATAGTCCCGAGGTGTTATTGATAGGGACGATCAGGCTCTCGGGCTTGTACTAACAACAAGAATGGTCGAGTGTGATGGCCAAGAGCCTGAAATAAAAAAGCCGCAGCATCAGCGCATCAAAGTCCACATAGCTACGACTCAGATACAAAAAAGCCCCGGCTTTATGCCGGGGCTAGAGGGATTTGGACTGACCTCGCGGATAATTCCAACTTACCGCCGTCCATTGGCGACGAGGCCAGTGGCGCGGAATATTATAGATGTCAGTGCTTTTGGAATTAGCAATCAGTGCTTAAAGGGGCATGCAGCGGCCCGCTGATTATTTCTGCCTCACCATTGTGACAAATATCATCACCTCGAGTCAGATGCCAGACACCAGTTATTGTCTGGCCCGTTTCAAGGTCCTCGGTGACACCGGCGGTGTAGTAAGCAACCTGCACTATGCCGTTGTGCTGTATCCAGTAGAAACCTTCTTTCATTGCCATCTCCTCGGTGTGAGGATTTGATTATATGGCAGCGGTGTGAGTGTTGGTGTTAGAAATACTAAATCGTTAATTAAGTAATTCCTTGGACCGCCATCGAGGTGTCAAGCAATAAGCACAGCTCCGTGTTCTTTCCAGTTGAGCTGATGGCGAAAAAAAAGACCAGCAATAAGCTGCTGGTCATGGGTCATGCAGTTGTCTCTGCGAAGCGGGTGTATCCCCACCCAGTGTTTTCAGTATCGAGAGCATTATCAAATGCCTATTAAAAGATAGTTCCTTTGATGAAACATATGCCAAATGGTTTGTGCTTCCCGAATTTTTTAAGAAAGTTCTTAGCCCAACCGTAAACACAGGCTCATTCTAGGTTGAGCTGGTTGTGCAAGAGGTAGGTCATAAAGCAAAAAAGCTGCCTTTGGGCAGCCTAAAAATAAAGAAATTAAAGTTGTGGTGCCGGGTGCCTCCCGGTGACTCTGCGCTAGACCACAGAACCGCGTTCCATAAACCCGACTGGTTTTGCCTAGCCGCCCCACCGCTTAGGGGGATTCACCACCCGAGCACTCTACGTGGCATAGTGCTTAAAAGATACATTTAATTTACTATTTACAAAATAATAAAAACCCCGCCGAGGCGAGGTTCAGAATTTTTAACTATGGATATATAAAGCCCATCGTTAGACCAAAATTACCACAGTTTAGGGAAAAGTAAATAGCTCACGATAAATTCACGCCCTATTTTGTTATCTGCTTCAGCTGCGCATCAGCCCACGCCTCTTCGATATCAAACTTGGTGATGAGCTGGTCGTAGAATGGCTTAACAGACTTCTTCCAGGTATCGAGGCTGATTGCATCCGTTATCTGGCACACCGCGGCGTAAGCCTCAGTGGAAGGAATTCGTTCATACCCCCGCCCGCTGCAGCGCTTACAGTCAGCCATAACCGGCACACCCTGCTGTTCAGTAAGGACCTGATTAACGGCTTTCCCGCGTCCATGGCAATCTCTACAGGCACAACTTACAACCTTCTTGCCCTTACACTGAGGGCACAGAACGCGCGCCACCTCCTTGACCTTCCTGCGTACTTCATACTCAGAAGGACAAATGCCTTTGACGTCCATATTCAGAGACATCTTCACAAACCTCTTCTCTCTTGCCGGAGTGTGAGACTTCATGCTGAAAACCTCAGCGTCAATAAACCCTTCCCCTTTGCAGCCATCGCACTGCTTCACGCTGGCAGCGCTGCGGGAATAGTCTTCAAACGCGAAGGCAGCCAGCTGATGCATCACCAGTGGTTTAACCCCTTGATCCAGTTTGCGCAGCGCAGGCACCCGATCGCACTTAGTCAACGCGTACTGGGCCAGCAGTTCGATCGCCCTCTTCCGGTCATTGTTGCTGATCCCCATCTTCCCGAGAAAAGCGCTGTAACCCATGGCGGCCCGTTCCTGTGTCATGCCCATAGCGGCCATGATATCCGTTCCGCTTAATGAATTTGACGCCGTAGCGCGCGGAGAGTCGCTAATCATTGTTGATTTGGCGAAGTGATATTTGAGGGTGCTTTCAAGATTCATGCGGTCTCCAGCTCGGTGATGGTGAGTTCTAATTTTCCGCCCTTAACGACAGGCATTTTCACAACGCGATAATCCACAACCTGGCAGTCATCCAGCCAGAACCCCGCCCTGGTTAAAGCGTCGAATGCAGCTTTCTGCAGGTTATCCAGATCGCGGCGTCGGCGGTCGGGCATGTGACATTCAATTCGGATTTTGAGTGGTGCAGCTGTCCGAATATTAAGCCGGGCGCTTTGAATGACGCTGGCAACTACATAGCGGTACGCGACGCCATCGGCGCTAATGTGAGTGCGCCCGCGGTTGTGCCGGTAATACCGGTTGTTGCTCGGCGGCCAGGGCAAAGTGATTTGATATGTCTTCACGTTCCCCCCCACATCCGGTTTCGCCAGCGGCTATCCGGTCGCGCTGGTGTATTTGAGGTCGGAAGGAATGCACTGACAGTCCAGGTCACGTAATCCTGATTAAGGCTGCGCTCAACTCGCACGCCGCGCGCTTTGTAACGCTTAACCAGTTCTTCGGCCTGTTCGGTGCTGCAATCGGTGTGGTGGAACCAGGAAAACTTCATTCCATCACCCCGCGAAGCCAAGCAGCTGCGCGGCGACGTTTTCGGCTTCATCGCGACTGCGGAATGAACGGGACAGGACCCAGCGCCAGAGGACATCGAGCGCAGCTTTATAGAGTTGCTGGAACTCGAGCTCGTCCATGTTGGCGAAGGAGATGCTACGTGGATGCTTTTTGAGTGTGCCGTCAGGTAGCTGAATGGCATCAAAGTGCCCTGCCTCGACGATCACCCATGAGCGGTAAGCATCGAAGGATTTGCACAGGCTAATACCATTCGTGACGCGCCGGTAAGCAACCTGTTCCAGATACTGCTCAACTGCATCGATCAGCGCGCCCTCATTCCCGCCATACGAAGCCAGGAACTTGGCGTAGCCGGTTATCAGCTTCCGCTCGTTACTCGAGATAGCCCCGCCGGTTGGTTCCCAGTATTCAAAACCGAGATTGAGAAGCGCGAAAAAGCGCCGGTGAAATGCCGGGTTTCGTACCCGCCTGAACTCGGCAACAAGAACATCGCCGAGCCGGATTTTTGATTGCAGGATATCGCTGGTCTCGGGCGTTGCCGGGATCAGTATTCCTGAATGGTGTTTGATAAGTTGTAATTCTAGCGCCATGGTTCTCTCCGTGGCGCATCAGGTATAGGTTGTTCAGGCCTATGAAAGGATAATATCAGACGGTGGTGTTACTCGGTACCCCAGTCGTTTTGCAAACTGCATAAACCCGTTGAGAGTGAATATTTCTTCCTCCTCAAGTAATGGTCGTAACGAAACTATTCCATTTACTCGATAAACCAGATATCTCCCTTCCGCCGGGAAGCTATAGATAACTGCTTTATCGGCCCTTCTGACCACGTCGTACCATTGATCATCTGCATTAAAGGCATCTGCACTACACACTATTTCCCCCAGAGCGACTTATTGACGCGGTAAACAGTAATCGGGAACAGCCAGGGGAACGCAAACAGCGATACTCTTTTAAACTGCTCCAGTGAAATTCACGCGATTAATAAAACCACTCGTCCGCGCTTTCCCAGGTCTCCTGCAGGATATGTTCGACCTCTTTCTTGTCGCCCCCGAAAACAGTCAAACCATCATTACTGGCACGCATAATCGTAAGCTGGCAATCATCGAACTGCTTACTGAGTCTTTTATACTGTTCTGACTCAAGTGCAGGTATAGCTCCATAAGGAAGTTTCTTCATGCGATCAATGGTTAACACGATTTTCATTTTTCCCTCCGCAATGAATTACTGTATGTATATACAGCTCATTTATAAACGTATCTCACGGATTTTGCAACGCTTTACGAGCACAAAATGCATACCTCAGGTCCGTACAAATCCCCTAAACGAACATAGGCTGGCTTTAATTCAGCTAAAAAGCTCTGTTCGGCTCCTTCTCTGAAAATCGTCCGTTCCGGTTGTTCTTTGAACATTAATATTAATATCATTCAAGGTTATGAAGAAGAGTGATAGAGGAAAGGTGTTAGGCTGGAAATTACTAATTGGTTTGCTTTTGGTCACAATCGTTGGGTTAGCACTGTTCGGTTTCGTATTTTCACTCCAGCAGTTGAAGTAAAGAGTATGATCGTTCTCTTTAGCATGCCATGCACGAAACGTAAAAAAACCCGCTCAAGGCGGGTTTCTTATGACTTTCACTTATCTGCTCAGGCTTATGCCGTCATCGCTGTCGTAAGTGTTCAGGTCACTCTCAGGTATTACAGCGCAATAACGTTAGCAGCTGCCGGCCCCTTGGCGCCATTCTCAATCGAGAACTCAACCTTTTGGCCTTCATCCAACGTTTTATAATCATTACTCTGAATAGCAGAGAAATGTACAAAAACATCTTTGCTACCATCAGTTGGGCTAATGAAACCGAAGCCTTTTTCAGAGTTAAACCATTTTACTAAACCAGTCATTTTATTTGACATAGATACATCCTTTAATTTTTTTTGAGCCACAAGTTGTGGCGAACATGGCCTGATTGCAAATGAGGACTTACTGGGCAATTTGGAGAAGGCTCATGCAGAAGAGTATCTATGGATAACACTTGAAATGAGGACTGCTTTGCTAAAACTGCTTTCATAAGGTCTGTATGCCAAACCGAGGACACATAGTGAACCCTTATGAGACATTAAGCAAGATTAGATTTGTCAGCGATTTACTGAGGAAATTTACAATTCAACGATATTTTAAAATTGCTGAGAAGAGTACCAAATTTACACGTTACTCTTTCTGTCGGGAGAAATGCCGTGTCCTGTCATCTCTATTCATTTTATGCTTCAACCTTGTGAAAACCGCTAACGATGACGCATATAGTGTTTGTCTTTCTTGTTAAAATCATTCCAGCTTTTGATTTGCTCTGGCTTTAAGCCCTTTTCCATCATTATCCCTAATAAAATTCTATAGCTTAGAAAATTTAGATTTCGACAAATATCATTGAAGAATAGGAAGTAAGCCTTCAAATCATCATAAGGTCAGCATTTTAGGGGATCAGGCCTTCATCCCCTTCCCCCTTGCCAAGTTAATTCTGTCAACGCATTCTCTTAGCAATTTGACTTGCTCCGGAGAGAGTTCAGATTCATCAATTGTTGTCAGAAAAGCGTTGAGAGAGCGCTCAATATCATTTTTAGTTAACCGTAAACAGATAACCTTAACCCAACGTGGCGAGAACTTGCTGAGGCCAATTGCTCTTGTGATTCGTAATTTCATGCCATGTCTCTTTACCGCCATTTTGGCGTTTTTGCAGCCTCGTTTATAGCACGCAATGGATAATATTATGTGAATATTTCGCCTTAGAATTTTCTAAGGGTCGTTTAGCCAGGGTAACCGGGCTTTCAGTGAACATCTAAGTTGGTTTTCCAGCATGTCACAAAAGCGCCTCGTCATTACCCGAAGCGGCTTATCACGTGAAGGTAGTTTTTACGGTCATACACAGGCTGGAATGTCAGCTTTGTGCCAAAAGCGGACATCGCAAAGTTGCTTCGCGAATATGGCAAATTCTTCTGGATCAGACGCGCCAGCCCTACGGATTGACATTTGTCATTACTCTCCGAAGGAATTCACTTACCTTCGGTTTTACGATAAATGTCTGGTCGATTGATCTGCCAGACAAAGTCTGGCCTGTTCAACGGGTTATACCCCAGTTTTTGGTATAACCAGGGCGCGCTGTCGGTGACCAGCATTATTCGTCGCAGGCGTGAGATCAACGGATGAACGTGACAGCATTCAATCAGCCAACGACCAAGACCACTTTTCTGATACTCATCCAGCACATAGACGTCGCACAAATAACCAAAAGTGGCATAGTCAGTGACCAGACGGGCGAAGCCAATTTGCCTTGTTCCATCCAGAAGCGCAAAACAAAGGCTGTTCTGGACTGAAATCCTGACCGTTTCAGCATCAATGCCAGGAGCCCAGGAAGATTGCGAGAGGTAATCGTGAATGGCTTCCAGTTGAAAAGAAGCAGGGTCGGTTGTGACAGTAAACTGGTCTTTGGTAAAATTCAGGTGCTGATTACTCACTGAACATCACCTTCTGCATTTACTTGTGAACAGACAAACCTTGCTGGCGAGGGCTGGTTTCTAAATTGGGCCATGCTCAGGATGCTTTTTCATGTACTGTCATGATGAATACCAGTGGGCACTCCCCCTGATTCTCATAAAAATGAGGAACGTCCGTTCTGGCTGTTGCCGAACAGCCAGTTTTTACCTGATACAGGTGATCCTTCACACCCAGCGTGAGCGTGCCCGTCTGTACATATAACAGCTCAAGCGTCCCTCCCGTGTGGCCGGGCGAAGCAAACTTTTCCCCCGGTTGCATTTCCCACATCCAGAGCTCGGTCATATCAGGGCCACCCGAACCAGCAAGCAACCTTGCTCTCCCACCTTTTTCTCCAGCCCACAATTCAGGGATCTCATCTTTAGCAATGAGGTGCACGGTCGGTTTGGAGCTGACATCTACAAAATCAGCCACCGAAACGCCCATCGCGGCGGCGAGACGGCATAACAGGGCTATGCTGGGATTTGCCCGGCACCCCTCAATCTCAACCAGTGCTCCCTTGCTGACGCCCGCCCGGCGGGAGAGTTCATCGAGAGATATTTTCTTTTGCTTACGATACAGCTTAATCCGCTGAGATACGGCTTCATTTACGGTGTTGACGATAGCATTTGCATCGGTCATTAAATTGACTTTTTTGGTCATGGGTCATTATCATGGAATAAATTGGTCATTAAAGGATTATCTCGTGTTAACAGTCACCCCGTCAATTGCCCCTGAAATTTATCGCATTGCTCCCGGCTTTCGGGCACTCAGTATCTACGTAAAAGCTGCGCCAGTGCTTAACCTCGATATCGGAGAAACGGCGCTGCGGGAAGCTTGTGAAGCGGTTCTGGCCGGTGAGCCTAAATGGGCGGAATCTCATCTGATCGCATGGGCCGACGTTTTTCAAAAGTTTGGAGCTAAACCTAAGCGCACCCCTTGCTCAGCGGATGCGTTACGCAAGCGTGTATTACGTGGCGGAACGATGCCAGCGATCGATCCCATCGTTGATCTTTATAATGCCGTTAGTCTCCGCTATGCCGTTCCGGTTGGTGGAGAGAATATTGCTGCGTATCAGGGTTCGCCGCATCTGGGGGTGGCAAAAGGAACAGAGCCTTTTGATACCGTCAAAGAGGGGGAAACGGCCGTTGAATATCCTTCACAAGGAGAGATTATCTGGTGTGATGATATTGGCGTGACCTGCCGTCGCTGGAACTGGCGACAGGGGATCAGAACTCGCTTAGGCGTGGAAGCTCAACAAATGTGGTTTATTCTGGAAAGCCTGCCGCAGATGCCGCTGGATAAACTTCACGAAGCCGGGAAGATGTTGACCGACGGCCTGGAAAAAATGATGCCCGGTCTGTGGTTTGAAGTGGCTCTTATCGAAGAGCAATGCCAGTAATACCATTCAGGAGAAATAAAATGTTTACTGGCTTGTCTGCTTTCCCGTTAACCCCAGTCACCGGCAATGGAGTCGATGAGCAGGGGTTCATTAATATTCTGACCCGCCTTACGGCGGCACGTGTGGATTCTATAGGCATTCTGGGGTCAACCGGAAGTTATGCCTATCTGACCCGGGAGCAGCGCAAGCGTATCGCTACTCTGGCAAAACAGCATGCCGGGGATATCCCAATGATGGTTTGTGTGGGGGCGGTCAGTACCGACGCTATTCTGCATCTGGTAGATGATGCGCAGGCAGCTGGCGCGAATGCCCTTTTACTCCCGGCGGTCTGCTATCAAACACTCCGTGATGACGAAGTCTTCTCGCTCTTCGAGACCGTTACCCACCACGTGTCAGTACCGGTGTGTATCTATGATAATCCAGGTACCACGCATTTTACCTTTACGGATGAACTGCACGGGCGTCTCTCGTCACTTGAGGGCGTTCGCTCGGTTAAGATCCCCGGTGTCCCCGTTAGTCCGGAGGCAGCGACGGAACGAGTGGCTGCGTTGCGCCAACAACTGCGCCCTGATGTAACCATCGGTATTAGTGGCGATGCCTATGCCGGGCTCGGATTAAATGCGGGTTGTGAAGTCTGGTACTCCGTGTGCGGCGGTCTATTCCCGCAAACAGCAAAACAGATAACTGACGCAGCAGCAGCGCAGGATCATGTACGCGTTACTGCACTGACAGCGCGACTTGAACCGTTGTGGGCGCTGTTCCGTAAACATGGCGGAAGTATTCGCGTTATTGCCGCTGCTGCTGGTGTACTTGAGCTTACCGACACGGATTGCCTGCCTCGACCTCTGCAATCGTTGTCAGCTGCCGACATCGCGGATATTGCCCATGTGATAAGCACGCTAGATCTGAAGTGATCTCTCCGCAGGACTGGCAGCTACAGGTCCTTTTGAAACAACCTCTTTAGGTCCGCTTCTAGCTCAAAGCGGACCATTGCATCTCTATGCCCTGCCACCAGCTTTCAAGCGAGCATATTTAGCTTTCAAAAGCTCCGCCGGTGTCGGCCCCTTCGGAGCAACTGGTGCAGCCAACGCCCGTCGAACAGGCGGAATCTGCTTCCCGGACAGCACCCGCTTTTCCCACATGTCCAGAATATCGCCAGCTTCACGCTCGAGCTCTTTATGGCTCAGTTGAACATCGGTTCCGCGGCGACGCAGTTCGAGGCAGATGTGGTAAAAAACCGGTTTCGGCCAAGGATACTGCTCACTGCTCGGGTACCGGAATACCAGCTTACGCCACTTCCAGTATTCGGCCATGATTTCATTGGTGGTGATCCCCAGTACGCATCGCCCTTCCCTGCACCATTTGATGAACTGGCCTGGCGAAGGCAGGAACGGACGCTCCTGGCGGCGTACCATGCGCATACCGGCTTCAACCTGCTCCATGGTGGTTATCCCATTTTCTTTGAACGCCAGCACCCATTGTCGGCGGATCTCGTTCACATCCTCCTGACTGCGATTAACCAAGCTTGCGGGGAACGCGGCGGCCAGCTGTACGAACAGCCCGTTGATAATCTGCGCCACCTGCTGCGTTTGTTCGCGTTCGGTGTACTGCTCAGACAGGTTATGGGCCAAGCGGCGAGCCTGTTCCCTGTCAAAATTGCGAATGCTCTCGGCTAGGTTTTTCATTCCAGCACCCCGTCAATCCAGTCGGTGTTATGCAGGTCGATGCCGCCGCGGGAAGGTTTTGGCGTTCCGGTTGCGCGCAGCCGCTTCGTGGTGAGCTGATCCCACTGTTTGCGAAGACTCGAGGGGCTCAGGATGTTGTCTTTCCAGAACTCGTCCCGGTTAGCCCACTGGAACAAGTCACAGATTTCGTAGTGAGTACGCTTGTCCTGGACACGCATCAGCCTGATGGTGTTTGCCCATTCAGCCCAGTTTGGCTCGGATAGCGATGCGTTGACGGTGAGAAGCCTGTCGTAAATCCAGTGTGCGGCCTTGAGGTCGTCAGCGGATCCCCATGATTTACCTGCCGGGGTGTATATCCCGGCGGCAGCTTCTGGATGGCGTGAGAGAAACTTATGAGTTTTCTGGTTTCGGGATTCGTCAGAATTCCGAGACGAGGATATTTTAATATTGTTCTTGTTATAGTCTTGGGTGTCTACCGTTTCCGGGAAGGTTTTTCCCGATTTCGGTAACACTTTTCCCGATTTCGGGAAGACTTTTCCCGTTTTCGGTTTGTCTAAAATCCAGGCGGAAAGGTCAGTATTTATACCGACCGTTTTCATCACGCCCTGCTTCTGACTGAAGATGATTTTGCGTTCTGCGAGCGATTT
The DNA here is from genome assembly GCF_014930695.1 of Enterobacter cloacae complex sp. P40C2. Classification (NCBI taxonomy): domain Bacteria; kingdom Pseudomonadati; phylum Pseudomonadota; class Gammaproteobacteria; order Enterobacterales; family Enterobacteriaceae; genus Enterobacter; species Enterobacter cloacae complex sp. P40C2. Next base: position 317,205 of record NZ_JADBRP010000005.1, read on the forward strand.
TAGCGCATCAGAAACGTGGGAATCACTCAATCCTGTAAGCTCGGCGATCACCGTGTTCGTAACGCGGTCCTGCTTCTTGTTCCAGCCATAGGTAAGCCAGATCACCGCCTCAAAACACTGCCACTCCCGGCCTGACATTCTCAGACGAGGCTTGAGCTGTTGGATCTCGTTAGCGACCTTTGTATACCCATTCGACAGGTCGGCCATACGACCTCCCGGTTGTTCGGTTCTGTGGGGGAAATTGATAATTTCAGCTGTGTTTGACATACTTATCTCCGCAATCGTTAGCCACTTTTGCACCTGAAAGTCGGTTCTGTTAGCGCAGACCGGCTTTCGCCTTTTCTGAAGTCTTCACATTGCCCCCAACATGGTAGTGACCATCGCCAGCAGCGGCGCCGTAAGGTCCGGATCGATCCTGAACATTTCGAAAATACCCTCGCATAACTCCTTCAGCTTTTCCTTCTTCGGTGCATCGAGCATCAGAGCTTGCTTCGCCTCACTCACCTCTTTTTCTAATCTGGCCATGCGATACGCAAACGAGTCGTTCTTTACAACACGGTCGCGATATCGAAGCGGTAATACGGACATGATCGCTGGCACCAACTGTTCGACGTTCTTTCGGTACGATGCGGAGTCTTCTTTGTTATCGAGCCAGCGGAACAGCTTCACGTTCCAGACATCGGCCTGGCCTGAGAAATCCACGCCATCAAGTTGAAGTTCTTCCGCCGCTTCTTGGATTTGAAGCGCAACAGCTACACGCCCTTCTGCCGCTGCCCACGCCCGGACTGCAGAACAAATATCGCGATGATCAATATCCTGCGCTGCCGATTCGCTTTGATGACAGGGGAATATCAGTGGATTAGAGGAAGCTCTGCTACTCTGTTGAAATGAAACAGTTTGCATTGTTAGGGCTCCTGTTTAGGTAAACCATCAGTGGGGTTTGGGTATAGATCTGGGCGCAGCTCGTGAGGAGTTACGCCGGTTACTAAGTAAATTGGCAGGACCCGTTCTGCAGGTACCACACCGTGATATCGGTTTTTCCAGCGACTAACCGACATAGGTTTTATACCCAGCATGGATGCGAGATTTGTTGCTGTGCCAGCTGATTTAATAGCTTTAGTTAACCCGTTCATCATTGTCTCCGAATTGAACATCGCTTAATTAAGCCTAGAGCTTAATCAATTGTCAAGCCCGAGGCGAATTTTAAAGTTTAAGCAAAAGGCTTATTCTTCTAACCATGAAAGAGAAAACCGTACTTAATCCACTACTTGTCGACCGCCTTTCAGAGCTGAATGGCCGTGGTATGACTAAATCCGATATGGCTAGGGTTGCTGGGGTTACTCCGCAATCTGTAAACGGCTGGTTTAAGAAAGGTGTGATCAGTAAGAAATCCGCCCTTGCAGTTGCTGACGCAGCTGGTGTATCTGTGCCATGGTTGCTCGGTGAAGACGTTGGCGAAAAAGACGGTCTTAAGCCTGACGAGCAGCGTCTACTGGAGCTCTATCGCCAGTTGCCAGAAGAAGAGCAGCAAAACATGTTACGGATCGTGTCACTACGGCTAAAAGAACTCGACGAATTGTATGCCAAGTACATGGGGCGCAGGATTAAAGGCGATTAGGAATGACTTAGCAAGTAAGAACCACTTCAAGAAGGGATTGCATTCCCCATTCCGGAAGCTATTTTGCGGAGGCCTTTCTGTTGTGGTTTGTGGTGGATAATCATGCAGCACCAAGCGCATAAGACAGATCAGTTAGCCTACGCAGATCCATCCACCGTAAACGAGGGTGGTTTAATTTTGACCATATACAGCAAATTAATTGAAACGACGAGGGCTCAGGATGTCCCAAGAATTATCTTTATCCTTTACCGAAAACATATATTATTCAACTAAAGAACCTGTAAGCATCAAAGATGTAATCACTTCCCTTCAGGGATGGGAAAGCATCGCAAAACAATCTGAAGGAGTTTTGCAGGAGCTGACCGGTGCTAACATTCTTGATATATCTGTGCATGTAGCTCGATTGGAAGCAGGAAGCCTGTATGAAGATATTGTTATTAAACTTATCTTTGGCACACAAGAGGAAATGGACAAGTTTCTTGCTGCCGCACATGCGAAGCTCGGAAAGGGGAAAATGAGAAACGCTCTCGTTGGTGCTGTTGTGATAGGTCTCGTAGGATATGGCTTAGTTCTTGCAACTAAGGCGATGGCTCCTAACAATACCTCCCACTTTGAAGCTAATAACAATACGATTATTAATATTGGTGCAGGTGAGGCCAACATTTCACCAGAACGTCTTCAGGCTATAATCGAAAGCACTGTTACCAACAAGAAGACTCTTGCAAAGAGTTCCATAAAGACGCTTGCGCCAGCAAGAGCAGATGATGAAGCTACAATGGTCATTGGCACAGGTGGCGGCACTGTTACAATTCCAGCTGACACCATCAAAAAAGCTCCAACTGAAGTTGTATTCACGCCAGAATCTTATACACAGGATCACTCTGATGTGGATGTTGAAATCCGTGCATTAGACCTCGATAATCCCGAGAAAGGCTGGGCCGCAGTAATCCCAGGGCTTATAGACCGAAGAGTAAATATAGTACTTGGTCCTAATGTAAAACCATCAGACTTTGCTGGGAAATTCGTTGTAAGGGCTGATATTACAATTACTTATCAACTCAAATCGTCTGATAAGAAATACCAGCCGAAAGAAGTATTTATCAAAGAAATAATCAAATAACCTTAACCAACTTCAGCGCTTTGTATTCAATGCACTAACACATCAGCGCCTCCGACCATTCTCAATATGACCTCACCGAACCCGACCATAGCGTCGGGTTTTTTACCTTCTAGTCCATCAAACATCACAACTAAGTCTGAAACTTAACCCTTAAATTCGCCCAAGACTTGACATTAATTAAGCCCCAAGCTTAATATGAAATCACTTCGATGTACTACGGACCACCAAGGCAGGACGCCAACGAAGTAGCCGCCGACGGCATATGAAGAGTCGGATGAGGTGGAGAGATTAACGCGCATCAGGTGTAAACGTTCCGCTGGCCGGCGATAAGGCAAACGAGGTGAGAATGATTGATTTCGCACGCAAACCAGGACGGCAACAGGCCGTGAAACTTAACTTCTTCGAGGTGATTCTTCGCCGCCTGTGCTACCTGCTGGCGCAAAAGGGGAATCCAGATGTGTAACTCAACGAAATGCGGGTACTGCGGCAAGCCGGTTAAACCGGGGGAAGTAGTCAAAAGTACCCTTCTCTACCGCAACGGCTCACAGCTGGCGCGCAAAGAAAAAGAATACTGCTCTGAACGTTGTGCTTCGTACGACCAGATGGCCCACGAGGCATAACGTAAAAGCCGCGCAAGGCGGCCCGTACGTCCGGTGCTCCCGACCAAAGTTACACCGGAAAACTACTTAAAAAACCAAAGTTCACCCAATGGGCGCTATCTCTGGCCCGGGGATCTTACATCCAAAAAAGAGGATCTCACATGGAATTTTTCTATGTAGTTAAGGCTACGCATAAATCAGGCAAAGAAGACGCAGTGATTTGGTTCACTGCGAAATCAGAAGCCCGTGCCAACCTGCAGCTCGATGTTGAGCTGGAAGATGCTGGTATTGAAACCGGACGCGGTAAGGATTACGCCAAACCGGTTCGCACCGATTTCCCGGTGTATAACGACCTCCCGGAAGAAAACACCGTGGATTACACCTGGTGCAAACGCTACGAACTGCAGGACGATGGACGCATCTGGCTGCCAAAGGCTGGCGATGAGTCGACTAGTGCCGTGGACAACACTGCCGCACCGGAGACGACCGTTAATGTCGAAACCACCGTCGAAAGTGTCCCGCTTGAAAACCGCACTCCAGCGGTCCGTTTTGCCGTCCATCTGACCAGCGACAAATACCAGTCAAATATCACTAAAGAGCAGCAGTTGGCTGCCAGCGAAATGTCACTGGATGAAGGCAACACCTATCTCCAAAACCTGCTACAGGCGAAGAACGATATCCCTGAAGTTGACGAACTCAGCCTGAACGCTGAGTGGAAACTGGTTCAGGCGATTAAGCAGGTATTTGCGCCAGATGAAGAGCACGAAGTAAAGCTACTTGCTGCTTTCATGGCCGACTGGTTGAGGGTAGATGCAGGTGACCGCAATGAGTTAGTTAGAGAGTGGAGAAGCGGAAAGCTTACACTTCTCAAATCAGAAAGCACCAGCGAGACCGGCGTTACAACCGATCAGGATCCAGAACCTGATAACGGTATCCAGATTGACGAGAATGATGACGAAACCACTCGTTATCCAGTCGTTAGTATGCCCTTCCGCAAGCAGCTCCTCGCCCAGTTCACCGCCGAAGAACTGCGCCACCACTTAACCCGCGAAGAATACGAAGGTATCAGCGCTCTGGAGATGGACACTGATAACAGCTATGTCCAGAACCTGCTGCTGGCGGCAGAAAACTGCGAAGAGGTGAAGGGTTACGATACCAAAGACCTGTGGCGCTACACCGACGCCATTCGCAAAGTGTTCAGCCAGGAGAAGCGTCACGAACTCGCTTTGGTTCTCCGATTCACCAGAATCTGGGCTGCGACTGATTACATTGACCGCGGCATTCTCGTTCGCGAATGGGCAGCCGGTAACCGCATTAGTAATGTTCAGCGCACCGATTCTGGTACCAATGCCGACGGCGGCTATGTAACGGATCGCGGAGAAGGCGCGCATCACACTCTGGACACTCTCGATCTTGAGATCGCATGCGCCCTACTGCCTATGGACTTCCACCACTTCGAAATTCCTTCGAGCGTGTTACGACGTGCCAAAGAAATCGTGGCGAAGAAAGAAGAACCATGGAAATCATGGAGCGCCATCCTGCGTAATCAGCCCGGCATACTGGCGGTTAACCGTGCGGCAATCTTCAACTTGATCCGCATCGCGCCAGAAAACATCCACCACACGCCAGCGGCTCATCTTGAGTTTGTGAATAAAACCATGACGGCTGAATTTAACTCTGCTGTGAAATTACTGCCGTTGCCGACTCCTGTAGTTGAGACTGAAGCCCCAGCTGAACAACCGCAGGTTGAAAATCTCGGCAGCGGCGTGTTCTCCATCGATGGCCTGATGGGTGGAAATACCGAACCGGTCGTCAATACCTCCTCAAATGAAGTCGAAAACACGAAATACACAGCGGAGACCACCAGCGATGTGCAGATGGAAACGGCTAAGCCAGAGAAAGACGAAGATGTTGATTCGGTACAACCAGGCGAAGGCGCTTATGCAGCTAATACGCAGACAGATTCCATAGCGCCGGAAGAGCAACAGTCAGAGCCAGTAATCGAATACCCGGCCTACTTCGAACCTGGCCGCTACGAAGGTCTGCCGAATGATGTTTATCACGCAGCAAACGGCATCAGCTCAACTCAGGTGAAAGATGCCCGCGTCAGCCTGATGTACTTCAATGCGCGCCATGTAGCTAAAACTATCCCTCGCACAACATCCAAAGTGCTGGACATGGGAAACCTGGTGCACGCCCTTGCATTGCAGCCGGAAAACCTCGAAGCAGAGTTCAGCGTAGAACCAGAGATCCCGGAGGGTGCTTTCACCACCACCGCAACCCTGCGCGAGTTCATCGACGCGTACAACGCCAGCCTGCCGGCGCTGCTGAGTGCAGACGAGATTAAAGCGTTGCTTGAAGAACATAACGCATCCCTTCCCGCTCCAGTGCCGCTTGGCGCCAGCCTGGAAGAAACGGCTCAAAGCTATATGGCTCTCCCTGTTGAGTACCAGCGTATTGAAGAAGGTCAGAAGCAGACAGCAACGGCAATGAAGGCATGCATCAAAGAGTACAACGCCACCCTGCCCGTGCCGGTTAAAACCAGCGGCAGCCGTGATGCGCTACTCGAGCAATTAGCGATCATCAATCCAGACCTGGTGGCGCAAGAAGCGCAGAAACCGACACCGCTGAAAGTGTCCGGTACCAAAGCAGACATGATCCAGGCAGTTAAATCAGTTAAGCCCGATGCCATCTTCGCCGACGAACTGCTGGATGCCTGGCGCAACAACCCTGGCGAAAAGATATTGGTTACCCGCCAGCAGTTGGCCACAGCGCGGGCAATTCAGTCTGCACTCCTAGGGCACCCGACCGCCGGCATGCTGCTGACACATCCAAGCCGCGCCGTTGAAGTGAGTTACTTCGGTTTTGACGACGAAACCGGATTAGAAGTGCGTGTACGCCCCGATCTCGAGATTGAACTGGACGGCGTGCGCATCGGTGCTGACCTGAAAACCATCAGCATGTGGAATGTGAAGCAGGAAAGCCTGCGCGCCAGGCTGCACCGGGAAATCATTGATCGGGACTACCACCTCAGTGCGGCTATGTATTGCGAGACCGCGGCGCTGGACCAGTTCTTCTGGATTTTCGTCAACAAAGACGAGAGCTACCACTGGATCGCCATCATCGAGGCATCCGCAGACCTTCTGGAACTGGGCATGCTCGAGTACCGAAAGGCAATGCGCGCTATAGCAACCGGCTTCGACACAGGGGAATGGCCAGCGCCAATCATCGACGATTACACCGACGAACTGAACGACTTCGACCTGCGCCGCCTCGAAGCGCTGCGCGCTCAGGCTTAAGGGGGATTTATGCATAACACTAACGTTACCGTTGCTGACCAGAACACCGTTATTAACTCCAACGTGGCTTTGTTCGATTCCCAATATCTGAACGCCATCAGCACGTTCGCGCAGATTATGGCGCAAGGCACCGCGACTGTTCCTAAACACCTGCAGGGCAACCAAGCCGACTGCATGGCTGTAGCGATGCAAGCGGCACAGTGGCAGATGAATCCCTTTGCTGTGGCGCAGAAGACGCACCTGATTAACGGTGTGCTCGGGTATGAAGCGCAGCTCGTTAATGCCGTCATTTCACGCAGCGGGGTACTGGCCAGCCGATTTGATTATGAATGGTATGGGCCATGGGAAAAGGTCGTTGGAAAATTCCATATCCGTAAAGGCGACAAAGGCGAGTACCGGGTCCCAGGCTGGACCCTGGCTGATGAAGCCGGGATCGGCATCATTATCCGCGCAACGCTTAAAGGTGAAGATCAGCCTAGAGAACTCGATTTGCTGCTGGCTCAGGCCCGTACCCGAAATTCTACCCTTTGGGCTGATGACCCTCGCCAGCAGCTGGCGTACCTGGCCGTAAAACGCTGGGCGAGACTGTTCTGCCCGGATGTGATTCTGGGCGTTTATACCCCGGATGAGCTCGATGATCGTCGTGAAGAACGAGAGGTAAACCCGGCACCGGCTCAGCACGTTAGCCTTGCAGACATTTCAGGTGACAACGTCACTACGACTCAAACGGCTCAGGAATCAGCTCAAAACATCGATGCACTTGCTGATGATTTCCGTGGTCGCATCGAGGCGGCTCAGGATGTGAATAGCGCTAAAGCTCTGCGCGCTGATATTGAAACCGTGAAAGCAACGCTGGGTTCTGCCCTGTTCACTGAGCTGAAAAACAAGGCCGTGAAGCGCTACTACCTGGTTGATGCACGGAACAAAGTCGAAGCAGCTATCAATTCCTTGCCACCTTCAGATGAGCCCGACGCAGCTGCGCGGTTCACAGAGGTAGAGCGAGTTCTTGCAGCGTCCAAACGCCATCTGGGTGACGAATTGCATGGTCAATTCAGCATCACCCTGGCGGATATGAAACCGGAATACGTGGACTAACGAGATCGGGAGGGGAAACCCTCCCTCAAGGAGAAGAAATGCGACTGATTAACCGAGGCAGTAAGCAATCCCCTTTGGCTCGCCAGGCATGTGAAATCGCACTCGCAGCCCACCAGCAAAGATACGGCGACTATGGGCGCAGCAAGATGAAAGAGACCTATACGGTGAGAGTGGAAGGCGTGAAGGTCTGGGTTGAAGTGGTCAACTGCAAGGCAAGCTACGTGGCCACGGCAATGACCGGCATGCGCCGACTGCGCTCCCTGCCCGGCCAGGCAAACTGAAACTGAAATATCAACGACTGAAGACCGGCATATCTATACTCATGCCGGTTACCTGAGGTGAACCATGTCGCAGGTAATTTTTAACGAAGAATGGGTTGTTGGCGCCAGGCTCACAGAAAAAACAGGCCTGACCCAACGACAGATTGAGAAGTATCGCCAGGGCTGCTGGGTAGAAGGTGTCCATTTTAAACGGATATCGCCTTCTGGGGAAAAAACCTTGCGTGGCACAACCTGGTACAACTATCCGAGAATTAATCAGTTAATAAGGGATGCGTAAGATGGCAGCTTTGCCTACAGGTGTCGAAATCAGAAACAATAAGATTTGTATCTGGTTTATGTACCGGGGAAAGCGTTGCCGAGAAATCCTCAAAGGTTGGATTAACACCCCGGCGAACATCAAAAAAGCCGGGAATCTTCGGGCTGTGATCGTTAGTGAGATCAACCTTGGAGAGTTTGATTACCACCAGCGCTTTCCTTCATCGTCCAGAGCAAAAAAAACCGTAACCACTGTTTCAGTTCAAACCTTTTCAGAGCTGTGTGAACTGTGGACGAGCATTAAAGAAACCGAAATTAGCGCGAATACCATGCGTAAGACTCGCTCACAACTCGGTACGTTAATGCACATCATTAACGGAGATACGCCTGTTTCAACTATACGCCACAGCGACATTCTGAAATACAGAAAGGAGCTGTTGAACGGTGAGACACTTTACCTGGCAAATCCCAGAAGTAACAAACAGGGACGCACTGTGCGTACCGTGAACAACTATATATCGCTTCTGTGCTCCCTTCTTCGGTTTGCACACAAATCTGGCTTTATCAGTGGCAAACCCTTTGAAGGGATCAAGAAACTACACAAAGGGAAAGTAAAACCGGATCCTTTAACGAAGCAGGAGTTTAGTTTGCTTGCGGAATCCGAGCGTGGCCAAAGCCTCAATATGTGGACGTTCGCAGTTTATACTGGTGTCCGTCATGGAGAGCTTGCAGCTCTTGCCTGGGAAGATATCGACTGGGAAAAAGGTACGGCTCATATACAGCGCAACCTTAATGCGCTAGGAATGTTCGTCCCACCCAAAACCGATGCAGGTGATCGAGTTATCACGCTATTAGAGCCAGCACTAGAGGCCTTGAAGGCACAGCGTACGCTGACTTCGTTACAGCCCAAAACCGAGATTGTTTTTCATCACCGTGAGTATGGTGCGATGGAATATCAAAACCTGAGATTTGTTTTCATGCCCAGGATGCGCAAGGGCATACAGAAGGCCTACTACTCTTTATCGAGTATCGGCTCCAGATTTAACGCAGCTGTAAAACGTGCTGGTATTCGCCGCCGGAATCCGTACCATACGCGGCATACTTTTGCCTGCTGGCTTTTATCTGCCGGCGCTAACCCGTCTTTCATAGCCAGCCAGATGGGGCATGAAAACGCGCAAATGGTTTATGAAGTCTACGGTGCGTGGATTGAAGAAATGAATGGCGAACAGGTGCTGATGCTTAACGATAAGCTGGCACGCTGAAAAATTTTTGCCCCTATTATGCCCCTATTGGCTCCGAAGGTAGTAATAAATGCAAGAAAATCAAGAAATTAACAAAAAAGAGCAATACAACCTGAACAAGCTGCAAAAGCGACTGCGCCGTAACGTGGGCGAAGCCATTGCAGACTTCAACATGATTGAAGAAGGCGACCGTATTATGGTCTGCCTGTCAGGGGGTAAAGATAGCTATACCATGCTGGAGATCCTGCGCAATCTTCAGCAAAGCGCACCGGTGAACTTTTCCCTGGTGGCGGTCAATCTCGACCAGAAACAGCCGGGCTTTCCGGAGCATATCCTGCCGGAGTACCTGGAGAAACTGGGCGTTGAATACAAGATCGTAGAAGAGAATACCTACGGTATTGTTAAAGAGAAGATCCCTGAAGGCAAAACGACCTGCTCGCTCTGCTCCCGTCTTCGCCGCGGCATTCTGTACCGTACAGCAACGGAGCTGGGCGCAACCAAAATCGCGCTGGGCCACCACCGTGACGACATTCTGCAAACGCTGTTCCTGAATATGTTCTACGGCGGCAAAATGAAGGGCATGCCGCCGAAGCTGATGAGTGATGACGGCAAACACATCGTCATCCGCCCGCTCGCCTACTGTCGCGAGAAAGACATCGAGCGTTTCTCACAGGCCAAAGCCTTCCCTATCATTCCATGCAACCTGTGCGGATCTCAGCCTAACCTGCAGCGTCAGGTGATTGGCGACATGCTGCGTGACTGGGATAAACGCTATCCGGGTCGTATCGAGACGATGTTCAGCGCCATGCAGAACGTGGTTCCTTCGCACCTGGCCGACATCGAGCTGTTCGATTTTAAAGGCATCAACCATGGTTCAGAAGTAATAAACGGTGGCGACCTGGCGTTTGACCGCGAAGAGATCCCGATGCAGCCTGCCGGCTGGCAGCCGGAAGAAGATGATGCGCAATTCGATGAACTACGCCTGAACGTGGTGGAAGTAAAATAACCTTACAGCGTCTCAGAAACCGCTTCTGAGACGCTTCTTCAGCTTACTTCAGCAGTCGAATGCGACAGGTTTTCCCTTTAATTTTCCCGTTCTGCAATTGTTTCCAGGCTTTGTGAGCAACCGGCTGGCGAACCGCCACGTAGACATGTGCCGGATGAACCGTAATTTTACCAATATCTGTCCCATCCAGACCGATATCCCCTGTTAACGCGCCCAGAACGTCACCCGGACGCATTTTGGCTTTCTTACCGCCGTCGATGCAAAGGGTAACCATCTCCGCCACAAGCGGAACAACGCTGGTGTGGCCTGGTGCGCTCACCCAGTTGAGTTTCATTTGCAGCATTTCTGCAAGAATGTTGGCGCGCTGAGCCTCTTCAGGCGCGCAGAAGCTGATAGCAAGACCGCTGTTGCCGGCACGCGCCGTGCGTCCGATACGGTGTACATGCACCTCTGGATCCCATGCCAGCTCAAAATTGACCACCAGCTCTAGAGATTTAATGTCCAGCCCACGGGCCGCCACGTCCGTGGCAACCAGCACGCGAGCGCTGCCGTTAGCGAAACGCACCAGGGTCTGATCGCGATCGCGCTGCTCCAGATCGCCGTGCAGCGATAACGCACTCTGCCCGGCTTCATTCAGGGCATCACACACAGCCTGACAATCTTTTTTGGTGTTACAGAACACCACGCAGGACGCGGGCTGGTGCTGGCTCAGTAATTTTTGCAGCAGCGGAATTTTGCCCTGCTGCGACGTTTCATAGAACTGCTGTTCAATTGCTGGCAATGCATCAACGGTATCAATTTCGATGGTAAGCGGATCTTTCTGCACGCGCCCGCTGATCGCCGCAATCGACTCGGGCCAGGTGGCAGAAAAGAGCAGCGTTTGACGAGAGGCAGGCGCGAAGCGGATCACGTCGTCAATCGCGTCGCTGAATCCCATATCCAGCATGCGGTCTGCTTCATCCATCACCAGCGTTTGCAGCGCATCAAGTGAAACGGTGCCTTTTTGCAGATGATCGAGCAGACGACCCGGCGTCGCCACAATGATATGCGGCGCATGCTGAAGAGAATCGCGCTGCGCACCAAAAGGTTGTCCACCGCATAGCGTTAAAATTTTGGTGTTCGGTAAAAAGCGCGCCAGGCGACGCAGCTCGCCCGCCACCTGATCGGCCAGCTCGCGCGTTGGGCAGAGAATAAGAGACTGGGTCTGAAACAGGGTTACATCGATGTGCTGTAACAGGCCAAGACCGAATGCAGCCGTTTTACCACTGCCGGTTTTAGCCTGCACGCGCACGTCACGGCCTTCGAGGATGGCTGGCAGGGCAGCGGCCTGAACAGGTGTCATAGTCAGGTAGCCCAACTCATTCAGGTTAGTGAGTTGGGCAGCAGGCAGAACATTCAGCGTGGAAAAAGCGGTCACAATATACTCTCGTGGTAAAGATTACGGTCAGATGGCGCGTATCCTCGCAGATCTCCGCTAACGATGCGACAATTTAATCGGCTCTTCATCCGGTGGCGGGTCCGGCATCGGCTGCGGACGGGGGATGGGGTCAGGCATTGGGGTCGGATCGGTTGGCACCGGATCGGACTGACGCGTATTCACCAGGTGCAGGGTAAGTAGCATACTCATCTTTTCCTCCAGGTTTTGGTGTTGTCCCCTAAAGGGTAGACGCTGAGAAACAGGAGGCAAAAAAAAGCCGACTATAAAGTCGGCGTCGTACGAATCAATTGTGCTATGCAGTAATTCAAAAAAAGGAAGTAAGACAATATGGAGCGCAACGCCCATCGCTTGACGTTGCATTCACCTGCGGGAGTAATATTGCACCTTAGAGGGTCGGAGTTTATTGACTTCGCTCAATTAAAATGTCGTTTTGAAGCAGACAATGCATCATAAAAGCGTAAATTTACAGCCATTTACTGCGATGCAACCACCACGCAACACCGCCAATTAAAACCACTAACATGACGCAAAACGTGGTGAAGCCGTAATGGTATTCCCCGCCGGGGATCCCCCCGAGATTGACGCCAAATAGCCCGGTTAAGAACGTGCTCGGTAAAAAGACCATCGCCATTAGCGACATGGTGTACGTTCTTCTTGCCAAAGACTCCTGCATCACCTGGGCTATTTCGTCCGCCATGACCGCCGTTCTGGCGATACAGGCGTCGATCTCGTCCAGCCCCCTGCCGAGCCGGTCAGCGATATCCTGCATTCTGCGACGCTGATCGTCATTCATCCAGCTCAGGCGTTCGCTGGCCAGACGCGCGTAAACGTCGCGCTGCGGAGTCATGTAGCGGCGCATGACGATAAGTTGCTTACGCAACAGCGCCAGAAAGCCTCGTGGGGGGATTTGCTGATCGAGAAGATTATCTTCCAGATCGATGATTTTATCGTGGAGTTCTTCAATAAACTCGCTGGCGTGATCGGTCAACGCATCGCATACATCAACCAGCCAGCTGCCGCAATCCGTTGGTCCCGTGCCCTCTTTCAGATCGTTAATAACGTCATCCAGCGCCAGCACCTTTCGCTGGCGGGTGGAGACAATCAGGCGTTCATCCATATATACACGCATTGCCACAAGCTGATCCGGACGTTCATCCGTGCTGCCATTAATACACCGCAACGTAATTAACGTGCCCTCACCCATCCGGCTGACGCGCGGCCTGAGGCTTTCTCCCGCCAGCGCATCCCGGACGTTATTAGGCAACAGCGGGGTGGATGCGAGCCAGTCTGCGCTGTCTGGATGGGTGTAGTTGAGATGCAGCCAGCATGGATGTTCACTGTCGATTTCATCCGTATCTTCCAGCGGTCTTGCGCCACCACGTCCATCAAACACCCACGCAAAAACTGCGTCAGGAACGTTAACCTCAGACCCTTTTATGCTTTCCACAGCGCCTCCACCGTTTTAACTCTTCCGGTGTCAGTCTAGCTTTCGCCGAGGGTTAAGCAATAATTATGTGAGGCATGGTCCTGAATATGCTCAGGAATTCACCGCCCACTTGCGGCGCTTTAGCGCATCGTCAGGCGGGTATTCATTATTCAGGCGGAAGTTACGCGTTCGCGTTTGTAGTTCAATCACCTGATTGCGCAGCACGTCTGATGAACCATTAAGTTCTTCTACCATCGAGACGTTGCTCTGCGTGACGCGCTCAAGCTCTGATAGTGCCTGAGTTATTTGTGAAATGCCTTTTTCCTGTTCCGACGTAGAGGCGGAAATGTCATCCATCAGTCTGCTGACATTGCCCGAGCCGGCTACGATGTCGTGCATATTTTTTTCCGCCTCCGATACTACCGTGACGCCCTGGGTCACGTTATGGCTGGTGACTTCTATTAATGATTTAATGTTTTTTGCCGCTTCGGCGCTGCGATGCGCCAGGCTTCGGACCTCACCGGCCACGACGGAAAACCCTTTACCATGGTCACCCGCTCTTGCCGCTTCCACAGCGGCATTAAGCGCCAGAATATTGGTCTGGAAAGCGATACCGTCAATCATCGAGATAATTTCCGTCATCTGCTGGGCACATTCGGTTATCGATTGCATATTGTTTGCAACCTGCCCCATTAACTCCCCGCCCTTACGCGCCCGCATAGTCGCAGCATTCGCCTGCTCGCTGGCTAAACGGGTATTGTCTGCATTATTTTTGGTACTCGCAGCCATCTGTTCCATGCTGGCCGCCGTTTGGACCAGAGAGGCTGACTGCTGTTCTGTTTTGACGGAAAGCTCCGCGCTGCGGGAAGAGAGCTGTTCAGAAAGCGTCATGGCAGTGTGCGACGACGCGCGGATCTCGCGCACCAGCGTTGCGATATTGCTGGAGAGACTATTAATTCCCGGGATCAGCCGCCCCGCACAGTTGTTACCGAACTCGGGAATCGACACCCCAAGGTTACCCGACGTGACTTCTTCAATACTTTTTTTCACCGTATTGATCGGCGTCACAAGGTATTTTGTCATGTACGCCCAGAGTAAAAATAAGGCGACAGATTGAACAATAATAACAGCAATAAAAAGCGACAAGCTGCCTGAGAATATTGTTATCACTCCATCACTTACCAAAAATACACATAAAAGAAAATAGGTAATAAACGTCCTGACACTAATATTTCTTAGCATACATCTTCCTGCGGCTTTATATTTGGGTTGGCAATAAGGGTTATAGCATTGCCGGGTAATTTTGTCCTCAGGTTCGTGACCGGATTATCGTTTTGCAGTATAACCTCAAAAGTTTCGCTTAAGGCGCAGAAAAAGTGCAGCCAGGCGCAAATGCAAAGGCATTAATGTGGTTATTAGTCCTTCATAAATATGGTTAGCCGGATATTTAAGGGAGAATACCGCAATGCAAAATTGTTAAGCGAGGCTTAATAAATTATCGTTGGTTCTGTATCTTGTTTATGGGCGACTTTATGGCAGTTTCGTAGGCCTGCGTTCAGGCAAGGCAGTCAACGATCTTGAAGAAATAATCTTCTGTCATAACTACATTCTCTTTTGCGCTTTGATGCTCACGTCGTATATACCAGCCTGTTTCAGGGGCCATACATAATTGAAAATTTTGCGTCCCTGAACTGCTGCCGGGAGCAGTAATACGCATCGTCATACATCCCTTTTCTGAACCACTCATCAGCCGTTCTGGCATAATACTGACGCTGCGGTCTCCATTTTGCAGTATGAGCGTCGTAATATCATAACGGCATATGCCGCTACTCAGGCTGTAGCCAACGGTACTAAAATCGTTGATATGTTTCCTCGATAACACGACATCAATACCAGAACCCTCGAACCAGGTGATAATCTGCTGCGCGAGGTCCTCCATCCGTTCACAGAATGCCCTGACTTCGTCCTCAGCCGTATTTATAATTAGCGGTTTATTACTCTTATTCTGCTGTATTTTCTTAAAAAAACGCTCTCTTGCTGACACGTTAATTCCCTGTATTAAATGGTTTTATGATGCTTTTCGCACTTCTGCAGAGCATAGCTTACAAACAACTGCTGAAGATGTTGTTCGGTCTGGATTTGCTGAGCCGCAGGCAGGAGTTGCCCATCCGGTAATGCCCTGAGCTGGTGGAGTTTGTTCATCTCATCGCGAAGGACGGCATAATCCACAAGCGTTTGCGGATCGCTGCAGGCTCTGAGGTGGCGTTCGTATTGTGTTGTCATGATGGTTTCGGCCTGATTAGAGATCAAAGTACAGCGCGGGTATCAAGATACTTCTGCTGTTTCAGATGACGGATTAACACCCTGCCCTCCGGCTTAAATTCAGTACCGTAGCGCACCAGTCCGATGCCCTTGAGCTCCGCGTCGATGGCATAGCGCAGTTCTCCCGGTACAGTCTGCTCAAGCAGAACCACATCGATTTTCTTAAGCCGCGGCTCATACTTAAGTAATACAGCCGATAACGCCCCCACCAGTTCATGGGCCGTACCCGGCATTCCCTGCAGGATTTTAGTCATATCCGGCAGACCATTCCATACAGCGATACCGCGCTGTGTCCCTGTGGCATCAGTCATCCTTCAGCGGTTGTAATGTCAGATGGTTATTCCCGGCTTCCAGAATACGGGGGTTATCCGGATCGAGATCTTCACGTCTGAGAACCTGCTTCCAGGTGTTGTTGACCATGTCCGGATGGCGGAATAGCCCCACCACCGCGACAAACTGCGCGCCTTCTTCCATTGGCATATCAAGATTCGCATCCCCGCCCGGTTTTACCACCACCTCGCGGGTCGCCAGCAGATCGGCTTTCAGGATCGTGTCGCCGTCCTTGAGCAACTGCTGATAGACCGTTTTGTCGAAGGTCTTGCGGTCTTTCAGCTGGTAGACACGAACCACCACCGGTTCAGATAGTGAGTTACTCTCGCGGGAATCGGTGTTCAGCGCTTCACGGGCGGTGAAATCCAGATGCAGCACCTTAATCTTTTTGTAGAACACAGCGTTAAATGCCGATTTGGTGCCATCGGCGATACCCTGCGTCACCCCGCAGCCCGTCAGGCTTAACGCCAGCAGTGCAGGCAGCCAGCATGCGGGTTTAGTTAAATTTGTACGTAACACGTCGGTTTCCTTGTTGTGGTACTGCAGGCTGCAGGCCGGTGTAATAGCCCAGCTCCGTCGTAAAGGACGGCGGGATATCGGCCGCAAAGGTCCTCTCCTCCGCTCCCAGCACGCCATTCATGCCGAGCCAGAAAGGTTCTTCGCCGAGCGGCGGAGCGGCCAGCAGTGTGGTCAGAGTGGTCAGGGTGATCTTTGCCTTGAAGCGCCAGCCGAGATAAACCCGCAGCATCACCAGAAAGTCCTGATACAGCAGACCGTCCGGTTTCCAGCCCTGCGATTCCTGTTCGTTTTCGGTGGAGAGGGCAATCAGCAGCTGGCTGCTGGCATCCATTGCTTCATCGCCAAGTGGCGTGTTGCCATCCAGCAGAAAGTCGTCATCACCGTAAAAACCCAGCGGCCGAGTGACCTCCACCGGACGCAGGCAGTACGGGCTGACCGTCACGGTGGTATCCGGGGCCAGCAGGCTCACCAGGGCCTGTATCCCCTCCTGGGTTTTCCCCGGTTGCTGCAGCACACCAAGCAGAGCCAGAAAGCGGGACATCGGTGTGGCAATGTGGTTCGCGGTACCGGGAATACCCAGCCCCACCAGGCCCAGCAGCGACTGCGAAGTGCTGTCGGTCCCGCCCGGCTCAAAGGTGGCCGGGTAAGAGTACTTACGCCAGATTCGGTAAAACTGCGTCAGGATGCGGTGGCTGAAGATATCCAGAAAGCCCTGCAGCGCGTCATGCCCTTCCCGGCGCTGGGTGATGTCGTCAAGATAGGCGGTTGGCAGTGGTGAATCCACGCCGTACATCCCCATAAACGTGGCGCGGATGAGCGGTGGTTTGCTGTCATCCTCTTCGTCATACTCAACGGCTTTCAGTTCGCTTCCCGGAAATCCCATCCCCGGATGAGGCGCAAAGCGCACCGGGTCGTCACCAGGATGACTCGTTGAGCCCATCAGCGGCCGGTCCGGATTCAGTTTCTCCAGCAGCTGGCAGAAACGGTAAAAGTTTATCCGGTTAACGTCAGCCTCCAGCCGCGGGGTCAGCCGGGAATACGGCGGTTGTGCTTCTCTTCCCATTCCAGGCGTTCTCCGGTCGGTTGCAGGATGATAATCAGGCGGTTAAACAGATAGATGTCGGTATAGAGCGCGAAGAAACGGCTCAGCATCTCACCAAACAGGCAGATGTCACCGCGCCCGGCAAAGCCATGGCTGTCGAGCGTCACCTCAATCTGCACGCCACGGACCAGATAGCCCTGCTCAAAGCGTTCGGTTTCACTGTGCTTCACGTCAATGATGGCCTCCAGGCGACGGCGGTTCATCTCGCTGTCGGTCCATTCATACAGCGCCAGGGTGCCTCGCAGCACGTCGGCGTTATCCATCATCGAAAGGAAGCTGCTGCCGAGGTGACTCAGTACCCGCCAGTGAAAACGGTCCTGCGCCGGGGGATAGCAGGGCAATGTCGGCGCACACAGGTTGCGCACGGCGATACTGGCCGAGGTGGTTTTCATCACCGTATCGAGCACGGTGCTCTGCAGCGCACGTCGTGGCAGCTGGCCGTTGGTACCGGTGAGCGTCAGCGACAGGCTCTCATCTTCCGGCACCGTATGGTTATCAAACGCTTCTCCACCGAGGATGAGCCAGGTGTTATGCAGACCTGACGGGCCACGGCGCACGCGGGTGTGGTAGTAATATTCCGGGGCTTCATGGCGCATCATCCCACCCTTGTGGCGGAAGCTGGAAAACGGTACGTAGGTATGCTGGCTCGATGACATCACCGTATCCACGGTGTATATCTCGGTATGGCCATCCTGCACGCGCATCGGGCGCAGCATGTATTCGGTCTGCAGGGAATTGAGCGTCAGCGGGTCGGATTCCAGCGGGAACAGATTAATGACCGGAGCGCAGTTCAGACGCAGATGCTTTTCGGTAAAGCTGAAGTCATGCTCCCAGCGCTCCGCCAGCACCACGTCGATTTCAAACCAGGGGAGTTCAGCCGGGAAGACCACGCTCTCCAGTCCGCACAGCCCCGTGAACATGAATTTCTCGCGGAAAGTGAAGTACTCCAGCAGCAGCTGATAACCACTGAAACTGCTGTCACCCTTCGGCCACAGCCTGTCATCATCACCAAACCCCAGTGCGGTGAAATACCCGTCCAGCGGCCTTCTGTCCGTGTCACCCGGCAGCCGCAGCCAGAGACGCGCAGTGTTCATGGTAAAGGCTTCATGCATAGCGCAGGCCAGCGGCGCGTCAGCGTTGAAATAGAACGGGATCTGGCAGAGATCGACACGGCTCCAGTCAGCAAGATGGCTGCAGTTAATACGCAGGCTGATGACCGAACGCCCGTCCGGATCGGTCGACAGGCGGGCATGCTCCAGAGCCAGTGGCTGAAGGATTATCTCTCTGGTGGTAGTGTACCGGCAGCGTGTACCCTTCTCACCGATAGGTCGCGAGTTCACTTCGAAGCCTTTGTCAATACGCATCGGCTCTTTCATCTCACGCCAGTCGGGGGTGAATTCCACAACCGACATCGACGGAATGGTACGCAGGTAATGCGGCCATAACAGGCTGACCAGCCCTTCGGTCAGTTCCGGCAGGTCGTCATCGAGCTTCTCGCGCAGGCGCCCCATCAGGAAGGCAAAGCCCTCGAACAGGCGTTCCACGTACGGGTCGCGCGCGCCCGCTTTATCGAGATTGAGCATTGCTGCCTGCTCGGGGTGAGCGCGGGCAAATTCTTCGCCGGCTTCCAGCAGGTAGCGCATTTCAGCGTCGTAATAACGCAGGGTTAAGTCGTCCATAGTTATTTTTGCTTTGTTTTCGTGGGATTCAGAGCACAACTGTGCCCTGTAGTATCTTCAGCATAAGGTGAAAAAACATAACGATGGCAGATACTGTCGTTAGCCATCATAAGTACGTTCATAACGGGAAGGGATAAACTTTGCGCCGCAGGGGCAACTGCTGATGCTATGTAGCGAACCAGCATATTTCCGGCCCTTGGCATTATTGTTCGGAATATGTCCCACTATTTTGTACGTGCCGGCATGTTTTCCGCAGGTCACATTCTCCTGCTCCCGGGCTACAGGGATCCCCATGACGGTATCGGTCGGATCACCTTCAAGGATTTTTCCACCGCAAGTGGTCATGTCACCCTTTACCAGATAGTAACCTTTCGCCATTTTTCACATCCTTAGTTCATCAACAATTCAACCGCAAAGCACCGCACTGCCTGTCGGATCGAGCGCAATCAGACCGGCCAGAAGCTGGTCCAGCTCTGGCTGAAGCCTTGACTTATCGGTTTCACTGCGGGCGGCTTTCATGCACAGTAGCCTGAGACGGCGCGATTTCACTTCAAACAATAGCGCTGGCGTCCACTGCGTGAGGGGGATGACCTGCGCTGCACCGTCAAGTTCACCCAGCAGATGCAGGGCCAGTTCATTTTTGCCCTTTTGATCGGCCACGCGGGTCATCAGCAGGCGCAGCAACCAGTTTTTCGGCAAGCGTGCAAATCAGCCCGGTATCGATGCCGGAAAGCTTATTGACCTCCTCGCGAATGCGCTGGAAATCATCGCCATATCCCGGGACTTCACCCGCTGGACGGGTAGCACCGGTCGGGGCAAGCCAGCGTTCCGTACGAGTCTGCGCCTGCTGGCACAGCAGGGTTTCATCCGCCTGACAGGCGGCAACCAGATTCTGCTAAATATCCATTATTCAGTTTCGTCCATATCACTGCTTTCCGTACTGGCCATCAGCGCCTGCGCCGTGGCCACGCTGTCGACGCTGAAAATCTGATCGGGCAGCGTGAAGCCGCGCAGTGCCAGTAACGCCAGCGGCCCGCTGCCCAGCTGTGAACGCAGCACCCACTGCAGGGTGCGGCCATCCGGCGCGGTGAAACTCATCATCCACTGACTGCGGTCAAGCTGCGCACACTTGCCCTGGTCCAGCCAGCGAATAAAGCCCCAGGTCCCGCTGTAATCCCCGAACAGACGCGCACCAGCGTTGACCGTGGCCCAGGTCAGCATCGTCCCCGGCTTGTACGTGTCACCAGGCCAGCGGAAGGACTGCCAGTCAGCCATCTGGTTGAAGTAGTGCAGCTTTTGTCCATCAATGGTCAGCTGCGTCTCCACCACCTGCGGTACCGGGCGCGCCTGCAGCTCAAAGCTGATGCCCTGACTGCCGTCGGTAAACAGGATGTCCGACAGCTGGCTCAGTTGATTTATCGCCCGCAGGAAGGCCGGGTTAAAACTCAGCCCCTGGCTGTTGACCTTATCCGGCACCCACTGGCTGCCCTCCTTGTGCAGAACACCACCGAGCTCTGTCGTCAGGAAGCGAGCAATACGTCCGCTGTCCTTACGCACAAATTCAGCCAACATCGGCAGGGAGGCATCACTTTTACTCGCGGCAAACGGGAAACGTCCGTCAAATGCCGTGTGCCAGTTCGTCACCACGGAGCGGCTCCACTTGTCATTGAGGCTCGCCGCCGACGGCTGAAGCACGGTTTCCCAGGCCTGAGTCAGCGGCTGTACAAACATCGTGCTGCCAAAACCGCTCCACTCCTCGCCAAGGCTTGCCGAAATCAGACTGCCGTACTGCTGGGTGTCGGTCAGGTCCACGCTTTTACCCTGGAATACGGTCTGCGCCAGGGTCTGCATCATCGCCTGCGGGTCAGAGGCGCTTGCCACCTGCTGCAGGCGCAGGCGCACGCGCGTGATACGGGTCAGATACGTCTGCAGGCTCAGTGAATTGTCAGCCGACATGACGTTGCTGCCCTTGTTTTTACCCAGAACCTGAAGCAGAGGGCCAAAGGTGTTATCCAGCGGCCCCTGCGGGCCTGCCGCTGACTGGTCAATCACCGGTTTGTCTTGCCCGCCCACCAGGTCTTTAGCCGATTTGATGATAGAGTCCGAAAGAGCTTCGCGCTGCTGCCCGGTCTGTCCCTGCCAGGCGACGGTATTCATCAGGGCAATCAGCGGTGACTGGCGGACATCACTCATCAGCGTCAGCTGGTCGGTAACGTCTGCAATATTATTTGCCGGATTAAGCTGCAGGCTGTTGAGGAAGCTCAGCCAGCTGCCGGCAAAGTCAGTGAAGTAGCGTTGTGTCAGACGCGCTTTCAGGGCTTCCGGCGACAGGTCTGAGGAGACGGCTTTTCGGCTGTCGCTCAGCACCCAGTCGATTTCATCCCGGCGGGAATTTGCGGCCTTTTCGATAGCCTGCTGAATCCCCCCTCCCAGGCCTGACGGGTGAACATTCCCGGTACCACCTCATCGGTGGTAAACAGGCGACGGGCATCGGTACCACCGGTCATGTCCTCCAGAGACACATCGGCAAAGTTACGGCGCACGGATTTGAGCATGTTCACGTACAGCGTGCTTTCCGCGTTGCGCCGTCCTATCTGCTGCAGCAGCACCTGGCGGCCCTGGCTGACCAGCTGCGCATCCGGCGTGATTTTCCACTGTGGCTGCGCTGGCATTTCGGATATATAGAAAGCCCACAAATCCGGTGACAGGCTTTGCCACAGGCCGACTGAAATACCCATCCGCGTCGGCTGCACGGTTTTCATGGTCTGTGCGAAGAATGCGCCATCGGCTTTATCCGGACGGGCCATCATCAGCCAGGCTTTCAACTGGTCATAGCCCGGTTTGGCCAGCTGCGCACGCTGGTCGCTGTTTGGGACAGAATTTGCCAGTACGCTGAGCTTCTGCTTAAGCGCCTCATTTGCCGGATCGCGTATCAGGCGGTTGTTTGCCACGCCGTACCAGGGCAGCATCGCGTCGAGCAGCTGCTGATTATGGTCGAGGCCGAAGCGCTGATACCAGGGCGCTCCGTCCTGGATACTGTGCTGCAGGCGGCCGGCATCATTGCGCAGAGTATGCAGGGCCGTCAGCTGGTAATCCGATACGGAAGGGTGCTCCACCAGTGCATGCGCCTGCTGCGCAACAGAGACTATCTGGGACCGGTTAACCGCGAACGACAGCAGTGTTCCCGCCCCCCAGAGACCGATAATGGCCATCAGCGTCCAGGCAAGCGTCTGCTCCCACGCCATACCGACACGGCGGCCACGCACGCGGGTGCAGTCGTCAACGATACCCTGCCAGGTTGCCGGCAGGGTCAGTGCATGACGCTGTGACCCCGGAATATACCGCTCAGCGTCGGCTGTGCTCGCTGACGTACCGGCAGTTTTCTTCTCCGGCAGGCTGAACATCAGCCCCCGCAGCGGAACGCGCTGTTGAGAAACAGAGAGCCATGGCACCAGTTGCTGAGCCCAGCGGACGATACCGCCGTCCTGGAGATGCTGACCAAGGCGCAACAGGAAGTCGTGGCTGTTGTTTTCAACGACCTGACTTATCCCCTGCGTCCGCAATGCAGGTAACATCAACTCAAGCTGACGGGTAATATCTCCAGCTTTGGCACGCAGCAGGAAGCTTGCCCCTACCGTCTGCTCAGGACGCGTACCCTGCGACCAGTTGCTGTCGCACAGCTGCCACAGCCAGACCGGAGCGGAATAGCGCAGCAGTTCGCTGATTTTTTCCAGGCCGCGTAAATCGTTGTCACTAATCTGAGGGGTGAGGTTAAGCGACTGCGGTACGACGCGGATAATTCCATCCAGGGGACGACCGCGACGCAGTTTACGCAGCGCGATGTATTTTTCACGGTCAGGCTCCGATGCCAGGCTGCCGCCGTAAATCAGCACGGTGCGGTTGCCTTCAAGCCACTGCTGCTGTTGCAGGCCGGGTACTAGTTGTTCGATTGCCACCTCATCGCCGGTAACAAGCAGAAAACGGACTTTGCGGTGCCATAAGAGGTGGTAGCGACGACGAAGGTGGTTGAGAATCTGTTGACTGGTCGTCACTGCAGCAGATACAGGAGTTAAATCTTCCTTTCGTGGCGTCTTAACATCATCACCCTGCGCATTTTGCCGCTCTTTACTGAAGCTGCGTTTACCTTCAGCTCGCGCACCAAAGAAAAGAAATACTCCAGTTATGGCCAGTGCAATACTTGCTGCCACAGAGCCGCTCAGCCAGGCATACCAGGCGGAGGTTTCCCTGATGAGCTGTAGCCTTTCAGGCAGCCAGTAGACGATACTCACCACGACAAGGCTGCAAACCAGCGCAATTAACACCACAAGCCAGAACACAATTTCCGGTTTTTTAAACAGCGAGAGGAAGCGCCTCATGCTTCGCCCTCCTTAGGTGAAGACGCAGGGGATACAACCATATTCCAGACCTTTCCAGTTTGTTGATCGCGGCTAATCAGTAAGTGATGTGCCGGTTGTTGTTGTACTGATTGTGTGGCACCTGCCACGGCAAGCCAGAGTGATGCGTTACCGGGATCACCCAGAAAATCATTAAAATTATGAAAACCCACCTGCGGGTCGACATTTTTCAGACCTGTAGCACTAATGCCTTTCATCAAAGCGGCATGCGCTTCGGTTTCAGCATCAACCCCACTAAGCCAAAGATGCTCCTGCTTTTCGGCACCAACCGGCACCCAATCGAGCGCCTGAGTAATGGCATAGTGCAACGCGTCAGGCTCTCCTTCTCCGGCTTCAGGGCGGTGAAGAAAGGCCAGCGGCGGAAGGATGTCCTGCGTCAGTCGGTTCCCCAGCAGTATTCCGCTTATAGCTTCAGCGGACATTGCGGTATTGAGCGGTGCGTATTGCCACGACACCACAAGAAGGACAGCCTCGCTGCGGATATGATGGTCGAGCCAGTAATCAATCGCCTGCGCACCACTCCCGGCAAGGGTAGAAAAAGGTTGCTGAATACCTGACTGCCGCAATGCGTCCCCAAAAAGGGAGAAGGCTTTTTCCTCAGATATAGATGAGGAGTGCTCCAGAAGCACCATTACGGACTTGTCTGCTGGCAGAAAAGACAGCGGCTGCGCCAGTTTGCGGGTTAGTGCCCTGAATAATGCCTGAAGATGCTGCTCTTCTTTGGCTCCCCCGGTACGGGCTATCTGACTCAGACGGGTATTTTCCTCCCCGCGCCAGGATTGCTGGGGATAAAAGACATTCTCATTCTTCACGAGATTGCTGCCAATTGCCGTGAACGGTTTATTCGCAGAGGAGTGTGCCGTGCAGCATTCAGCCGCCAGAATTTGCAGCGCTCGTCTGCCCCGGCGAACTTCTTTGAGGATCGTCTTTTCCCGCTCCCTGTCCCGGGCATTGGCGGAAATTGCGCGCAGCAGATAAATCACGAAGAAAATAAACAGCAACCCACCAAGCATAATCGCTGGAGCGCCCACGGTCAGCAATACGTTATTTTTGCCCGTCACCAGACGGGAAATGACGATACTGAATCCAATCAGGATCATCAGCACCATCATCCAGCGAGCTAATTTGGGGGATGCAGGCCTGGCGCTGACATCAGGCATGTTTTTTAGATCGACAGGCATAGTACGGTTCTTGTTTTGAGGAAACGGTAATGAATAGCAGGCTGGCTGCATTCTATGAGCGATCTCACAAATGCCTGCCAGGGATTATTTTGCAGAGTCGGTTAATATTTTTTGGCGTGAAACGAATGGTTGTTCGCCACCTGGTGTAGTCGTCGATTCCCGCTCCATTGCCTCAGGCCACTTATCGGCTTTACGCGGGCACCAGAAATCAGGGCGACCTTTATTCACTGCCTCATCCGGCACGGGCTCACCTTGCATATACAGGCACAGATAGCTCCAAAGCTGCTGCAACTGAGCAGGAGAGCCACTGGCAATCTGGAAGCGTTCCACCACGTTCAGCGTTCCTGGCTGACAGACGGAAGCAAACAGCTGAAAACCTCCGGTATAGCGGTCGCTGGAAAAACGCATCTCGCCGTGAATATCTGCCCAGTGATGGGCTTTGATGGTCGTCGGCCATCTGGCCCAGGGATTCCACCATTTTCTTTTATAGTCAAAGGTGTAGATCTTCTGCCTTTTTTTGTTCAGACGAATAGGCTGATCTCTAGATTCAGCAAAGTAAATTTTAAAAAATGAAAAGGTCATCGAAACGAGGGAAAAATCTAAAAACAGAAAAGCAAAAAAATTAAACAACTTGCCAAACACAGTTTCAGAATATGCTATTGCATCTCCACCGATGAGCAATGAAAGGATTACTGCATAAATGGTTATAGATAAAGCTATGACGCGGCCCGAGGGGGTGGGGCCCGGATGCTGGGCGGCGGGGCGGGGAGGGGCGGTGGCGCGG
>NZ_JADBRP010000006.1:0-320102 GCF_014930695.1 Enterobacter cloacae complex sp. P40C2
GTCTTGCGACGTTAAGAATCCATGTCACTTTGAGTGCCCACACAGATTGTCTGATAAATTGTTAAAGAGCAGTGCCGCTTCGCTTTTCGCTGCGGCGCGGGGTGTGCATATTACGCTTTCCCGCTTCAGAGTCAAGTGATTATTTCGCTTTTCTCTGCTGACCCGGCGGCTTGCGTGCCGTTGTTCCGTGTCAGTGGAGGCGCATTATAGGGAGTTCTTCCGAAGTGACAAGAGGAAATTTAAAAAAAGTTTCTGACCGTGTTTTTTTTCACCAAAAGCGATGAGATCAAGCTACAAATTGTTCTATTTGATGTATCTGCAACCACAATCACACCTGAGGTGGCATAATTAGCGGCAAGAATAGTTAAGGAATAAAAGCGATGCCATTAAGCGCACAACAGCTGGCAGCCCAAAAAAACCTGTCGTACGTGCTGGCAGAGAAGCTGGCTCAGCTGATCCTGGCAGGTGTATATGCTCCAGGCAGCATCCTGCCCAGCGAGATGGAACTGGGCGATCGGTTTGGCGTAAGCCGTACCGCCGTTCGCGAAGCGGTGAAAACCTTATCGGCGAAAGGGATGGTGTTACCACGTCCGCGCATTGGCACCCGCGTTATGCCACAGGGGAACTGGAACTTTCTCGATCAGGAGTTACTCACCTGGTGGATGACCGAAGATAATTTTAACCAGGTCGTCGACCACTTTCTGGTCATGCGCAGCAGTCTTGAACCGCAGGCCTGCCTGCTTGCCGCCACGCTCGGCACCGCAGAGCAAAAAGCGCAGCTCAATACCTTAATGGAAGAGATGGTGTTCCTGAAAAAGCACTTTAACCGCGAACGCTGGGTCGAGGTCGATATGGCCTGGCATGAGCATATCTATAATATGAGCGCGAATCCGTTTCTGACGTCTTTTGCTTCTTTATTCCATTCGGTGTACCACACTTACTTTACCTCTATTACGCAGGATGAGGTGGTGAAGCTGGATCTGCATCAGGCGATTGTCGATGCTATTCAGGAGAGCGACGGGCAGCGAGCCCTGAGTGCGTGCCAGGCATTGCTGGCCGCGCCAACCCACCAGCAGGTAAATAAATGACAGAGAAAAAAGCGCGCAGTATGGCCGGATTGCCGTGGATTGCAGCCATGGCGTTCTTTATGCAGGCACTGGATGCCACTATCCTCAATACCGCACTTCCCGCAATAGCACAGAGCCTTAACCGTTCTCCGCTGGCGATGCAGTCAGCCATCATCAGTTACACCCTGACGGTGGCGATGCTTATTCCGGTTAGCGGCTGGCTGGCCGATCGATTCGGTACCCGAAAAGTTTTTATGGTGGCGGTCACGCTCTTTACGCTTGGCTCGCTGGCCTGCGCCCTCTCCACCTCATTGACGGAGCTGGTTATCTTCCGCGTGCTGCAGGGTATTGGCGGCGCGATGATGATGCCCGTCGCTCGCCTGGCGTTATTGCGCGCCTATCCGCGCAGCGAACTGCTCCCCGTACTCAACTTTGTGACCATGCCGGGGCTGGTCGGTCCGATACTTGGTCCGGTACTCGGCGGGGTACTGGTTACCTGGGCAAGCTGGCACTGGATTTTCCTGATTAATATTCCGATTGGCGTGGCCGGGCTGATTTACGCCCGCAAATACATGCCGAACTTCACCACGCCTCGACGCAGCTTCGATATGGGCGGCTTTTTCCTGTTTGGCCTGAGCCTGGTGCTCTTCTCCAGCGGGATGGAGCTGTTCGGCGAGAAAATCGTGGAAACGTGGCTGGCGCTTGCCGTTATCCTCAGCGGTATTCTGCTGTTCCTTCTTTATATACGTCACGCGCGCCGCCACCCGACGCCGCTTATCTCTTTATCCCTTTTTAATACCCGAACATTTTCCGTCGGGATCGCGGGCAATATTGCCTCACGTCTGGGCACGGGCTGCGTACCCTTCCTGATGCCGCTGATGTTGCAGGTCGGTTTTGGCTATCCGGCGCTGATCGCGGGCTGCATGATGGCGCCCACGGCAATGGGATCGATTCTGGCGAAATCCACGGTTACGCAGGTGCTGCGCTGGTTCGGCTATCGTAAAACGCTGGTTGGCGTAACGGTATTCATTGGATTGATGATTGCGCAGTTCTCGCTGCAGTCTGCGGCGTTACCCATCTGGATGCTGATCCTGCCGCTGTTTGTGCTGGGGATGGCGATGTCGACGCAGTTCACGTCGATGAATACGATAACCCTGGCGGACCTTACCGACGAGAACGCCAGCAGCGGCAACAGCGTACTGGCGGTGACCCAACAGCTGTCGATCAGCCTCGGGGTCGCCGTGAGCGCCGCGGTCCTGCGGTTTTATGAAGGGTTTGACGGTACCAATACCGTGGAGCAGTTCCACTATACCTTTATCACCATGGGCGCGCTTACGGTGGTATCGGCGCTGGTCTTTATGCTGTTAAAACCGAAAGATGGCCAGAACCTGATTAAAGAGCGTCATAAGGAAAAGGCTAAACCGAACCGCGTTCCATCAGAACAGGAGTAAGCTGCAGCCGTTGCTGTTGCAGCGTGGGCTGCGCCATGCGGTGGATCAACACATCAATGGCCAGCTCGCCCAGTTCATCCTTAGGCTGATGAATCGTCGTCAGCGGCGGCGTCATGTAGCGCGCCAGTTCGATATCATCGTAACCAATAATCGCCATATCTTCCGGAACGCGTAATCCGGCCTGATACAGCGCCTGATACGCGCCAAACGCCATCGCGTCGTTACCGATAAATACCGCCTGCGGGCGAGTCTCCTGCGCCAGCAGTTTCTGCATCGCCTCGAATCCGCCGTTAAATTCAAAATCGCCGGTGATCTGATAACCATCAGGAACGGCAAGCCCCGCACGCTGCATTGCAGAGAGATAGCCTTCCAGCCGCAGGCGCGCCGGGGTTTTATCCAGCGGACCGGTAATGCAGGCAATGCGGGTATGACCTTTATCGATCAGATGCTGCGTCGCCATATCGCCGCCCAGCAGCGAGTTATCCTGGATCAGATCGCTGGTACCGTCGAACGGCGCCCAGTCCATCATCACCGTGGGAATAGAAGGGTAGCGCTGGATGATCTCTTTCGAAGGTTGATGCGTTTCGGTACAGAGCAACAGCAGCCCGTCGACGCGTTTTTGCATCAGCGTCTCCAGATTGCGGTTCATGCGCTGCTCGTCCCCTTCGGTATTGCACAGCACCAGGCTGTAGCCGCGCTCAAAGCAGCTGCGCTCCACGCCGCGCACCAGTTCAGAATAGAAAGGGTTGGTACTGGCCGTGATCAGCATGCCGATGGTGCGCGTCTGGTTGAGCTTCAGGCTGCGCGCCAGCGCCGACGGCGCATAGTTGAGTTCTTTTATTGCAGCGTCAACTTTCTCCCGAATCGCCTCGCTGACGAAGCGATCTTTATTGATAACGTGGGAAACAGTCGAGGTAGAAACACCCGCCATACGGGCGACATCTTTCATTGTGGCCAAGCGTTACCCCTGCTGACTTAAGAATTCATCGATCTCTTTACGCCACGGCACGGAAGGCTGAGCGCCTTTACGCGTCACCGCAATCGCGGCGGCAGCATGCGCAAAGCGGATCGCGTCATCCATCGCTTTCCCTTCCAGCAGCGCCGTCACCAGCGCACCGTTAAAGGTATCTCCAGCGGCGATGGTATCGATGGCTTTCACCTTGAAGCCCGGTACGCGACGGCCTTCGCCGTTGACGCTTGCCCACACGCCGCGGCTACCGAGGGTGATAATCACGGTGCCGATGCCTTTGTCGTGCAGCGCTTTTGCTGCACGCGCTGCGTCGTCATCAGTTTCCACGCGGATCCCCGTCAGCTTTTCCGCTTCGGTTTCATTCGGGGTGATGATATCCACCAGCGCCAGCAGTTCGTCTGATAATACACGGGCAGGCGCAGGGTTCAGTACGACAGAGGTATGATTTTCCTGGGCTATTTTCGCGGCGGCGAGCACGCTTTCAACCGGCGACTCCAGCTGCATCAGCAGGGCTGCCGCTCCGGCGATGATTTCACGCTGCGCTTCAACGCGTTCTGTCGTTAACGCAGCATTGGCCCCCGCATGAATACCGATGACATTCTCACCTTCCGCGTTGACGAAAATCAGCGCCACGCCGGTAGATTCCCCTTCAACCACGCTGACTGGCGCAATATCGATATTGTCGCTGGCCAGCTGTTTGCGAACGCGCTCGCCGGTATCGTCATCGCCCGTGCAGGCGATAAACGCGATATTCGCCCCGCTGCGCCCGGCCGCTACCGCCTGGTTTGCGCCCTTACCGCCGAACGCCACCTGGTACTGTTTGCCGGTGACGGTTTCGCCCGGCGTGGGGAACGTTTCAAGGTTGAGAATGTGATCGGCATTGATACTGCCAAGGACGACGAGGTTGCCTGCGGTTTTCATGTATGAGCTGTCCATCTGAGAGCGCCACCGGTATTACCCGGTGGCGTATGCCACACTTTTCTTTTATTTGGTGTCCCTCAGGCAGCCAGCGACTGCCTGAATCGCCTTTTACTGCTTAATGACCAGCTTCAGGTCAACCGGGTATTTGGCCTGAACTTTTTCGCCCTTCAGCACTTTATCGGCAGTTTGCACGCCAGTTGCGCCAATCTGCTCAGGCAGCTGAGCGATGGTCGCAGCCAGTTTGCCATCATTTACTGCTTTTTCACCATCCGGAGTGCCGTCAAATCCGACAACCATCACATCAGTTTTACCCGCAGTCTGAAGCGCACGCAGCGCGCCCAGCGCCATTTCGTCGTTCTGAGCGAATACGGCCTTCACGTCAGGATGCGCGGTCAGCAGGTTCTGCATAACGTTCAGACCTTTAGTACGGTCGAAGTCTGCCGGCTGGCTCGCCAGCACGTTAAATTTGTGCGCAGCAACGGCCTGCTGGAAGCCTTCACCACGCTCACGCGCAGCGGACGTACCGGCAATGCCCTGTAGTTCGATAACTTTCGCGCCTTCTCCGGCTTTCTTCGCAATGTAATCACCGGCGATTTTACCGCCCAGTACGTTATCAGACGCGATGTGGCTGACAACTTCACCTTTCGTTGCCTGACGGTCAAGGGTGATGACCGGGATCTTCGCCTGGTTTGCCATCTTCACGGCGTTACCTACCGCGTCGGAATCGGTTGGGTTGATCAGCAGGATTTTGGTACCACGAACGGTTAAGTCCTGAACGTTCGCCAGCTCTTTTGCCGGGTTGTTCTGAGAGTCCAGC
Source organism: Enterobacter cloacae complex sp. P40C2 (assembly GCF_014930695.1). NCBI lineage: Bacteria > Pseudomonadati > Pseudomonadota > Gammaproteobacteria > Enterobacterales > Enterobacteriaceae > Enterobacter > Enterobacter cloacae complex sp. P40C2. The sequence goes on from NZ_JADBRP010000006.1 coordinate 5,227, forward strand.
ACCACCAGGTTGTAGCCCAGCTTGTCCGCTTCTTTCTGCGCGCCATCCTTCAGGGAGACGAAGAACGGGTTGTTCAGGGTTGAGACAACCAGCGCGATGGTATCTTTCGCCATGGCGTTAGCACTTACGGTTGCGCTCAGCGCGACAGCAGAAACCAGGGTAGCCAGTTTTTTCATGTTCATATCTAAGATGTCCTGTAGTGTCGTCAGTTACTGTTTTTTGTTGTCTACCAGTACCGCCAGCAAAATCACCACTGCCTTAACGATCATCTGGTAATAGGAGGAAACACCTAACAAATTCAAACCATTATTCAGGAAACCGAGGATCAGTGCGCCGATCAATGTCCCAACAATGCGACCTTTACCGCCAGCAAGGCTGGTACCGCCCAGAACCACTGCCGCGATGGCATCCAGCTCATACCCCGTACCCGCCGTTGGCTGCGCAGAAGAGAGGCGCGCCACTTCGATGATGCCCGCCAGAGACGCCAGCAGGCCGCACAGGGAGTAAACGATAATTTTGACTTTATTAACGCTGATGCCGGACAGACGCGTTGCCGCCTCGTTACCGCCCAGCGCATAGATATAACGGCCCAGACGGGTATGGTGCAGCATGTACCACGCCGCCAGGAAGACGATAGCCATGATCCAGACCGGCGTCGGGATACCCAGCGGACGGCCGATACCGAACCAGCCAAACAGATCGGCATTTTCGGTAAAGCCGGTATTCACCGGGCTACCGTTGGTGTACACCATGGTGACGCCGCGCAGCAGCAGCATCATCACCAGCGTGGCAATAAACGCCTGTACGCGGCCTTTTGCCACAATTACGCCGGTTACCGCGCCAATCGCCGCGCCAGCCGCCAGCGCAGCGGCAACGGCCACCAGCGCGTTGACTTCAATACCGACAATCGACGCGGCAATCGCACCGGTAAGCGCCAGCAGGGAACCGACGGACAGATCGATACCCGAAGTCAAAATCACCAGCGTCATCCCCACCGCCATAATGGCGTTTACGGAAGTCTGCTGAAGAATGTTGAACAGGTTATTAACGGTAAAAAAGTTCGGGCTCATGGTCGATACAATCGCGATCAGCACCAGCAGGGCAATCAGCGATTTTTGCTCCATCAGCCATGCCTTTGTGAAATAGCGGCGACCAGAAACAGCCTGGGTAGTCATCTTCTTACTCCTGATTCACGCGATTAAGCTTGCCCACAGCGGCAGCCATCAGAACTTCCTGGGTGGCCTGCTCGCGAGTGAATTCACCGCCGAGATGCCCTTCATGCATGACGATAATGCGATCGCTCATGCCTAATACTTCTGGCATCTCGGAAGAGACCAGAATGATGCTCAGACCGTCGGCCTTAAACTGGTTAATCAGCTGATAAATCTCTTTTTTGGCACCCACGTCTACGCCACGGGTTGGTTCATCGAGGATCAGCACTTTCGGGCGCGTCATCAGCCCGCGGGCAATGGCCACTTTCTGCTGATTACCGCCGGACAACAGGCCAATCGCCTGCTCCATCGACGGCGTTTTAACGTTAAAGAGACGGATAAAATCGCTGACCGCCTGCTGTTCATCTTTGTGCTTCAGGCTGCCGCCGCTGCGGCTGAAATAGCGCAGTGCGGTGAGTGACATGTTCTCTTTCACCGACATGCCCAGCACCAGGCCGTCGCGCTTACGGTCTTCGGAGATATAGACAATGCCGTTCGCCAGGCCATCCTGCGGCGAGCGGGTGACCACCTCGTGGCCGTCAAGAGTGACGTAACCGCTGGTGCGCGGCAGTGCGCCGTAGAGCACTTTCATAAGCTCGGTGCGCCCCGCGCCCATCAGGCCTGCGACGCCGAGGATCTCGCCCTGGCGCAGGGTAAAGGTCACGTCGTTTACGCCCGGCCCGCAGAGGTTATCCACCTTCAGGCGGATGTCGCCCGGCGCTTTGTCCAGACGCGGATACTGATCTTCAAGCTTGCGTCCCACCATCATTTCGATAAGCGAATCTTCCGTCAGCGTCGCCACTTCGCGCTCGGCGATAAACTGGCCGTCGCGAAAAACGGTGACGTCGTCGCAGATCTCGAAGATCTCTTTCATGCGGTGAGAGATATATACAATGCCGCGGCCCTGCGATTTCAGCTCGCGGATAACGCGGAACAGGGATTCGGTTTCCGTATCGGTCAGGGCGTCGGTCGGTTCATCCATAATGATGACCTTCGACTCAAAGCTCAGCACCTTAGCGATTTCCACCATCTGCTGATCGCCGATGGAGAGGTCCCCCACCAGCCGGTCGCTCTTAAAGCGCAGGTTCAGCTTCGCCAGCAGTTTGTCCGCTTCGGCGTACATGGTTTTCCAGTCGATTTTTCCGAACCGGTTCACGAACTCGCGGCCCAGGAAGATGTTCTCCGCAATGGTGAGCTGCGGGATCAGGTTTAGCTCCTGGTGGATAATGCCGATACCCGCTTCCTGCGAGGATTTCGGGCCGTTGAAGGTGGTCTCTTTACCCAGCCAGACGAGTGAACCGGCATCGCGCTGATAGATCCCGGTCAGCACTTTCATCATGGTGGATTTGCCGGCGCCGTTCTCGCCCACCAGCGCCATCACGCGTCCGGAATAAACGTTCAGCGCCGCGCCGGAGAGGGCTTTTACGCCCGGGAACGATTTATCGATCCCTTTGAGTTGCAGTAATGCGTCCATGATGGCCTCAGAAGGTGACGCCAGCACAGAGAATGATATTCGCATACGGGGAACACTCCCCGCTGCGAATCACCGCCTGACTGTCTGCGGTTTGTTGTTTGAACTGCTCGTGCGTTGTGTAACGAATTTCTATGGTGTTTCCCTGGTGCTGTTGCAGTTGCTCAATAAACGTGAGCAACGTTTCGTGGAGTTGCGGATTATGTTGTTTGATTTCCGCAGCGAGAATGGCCGTCTCAACCTGCATCTCCGCGGTCACCACTTCCAGTACCTGCATAAACGAGGGTACGCCCTGCGTTAACGCCATATCGATACGGGTTGTGCTGCGCGGAACCGGTAAGCCTGCATCGCAAACCACCAGCGTATCGGTATGCCCAAGGCGGGAAATAACCGATGAGATTTCTGAGTTGAGTACTGTGCCTTTCTTCATTTTTTGCTCCACTAGCGAAACGTTTCGCTAAAAACAGTGTAGCCGCAAGAGTGTTCAGAAAACCATCATGACGTAACGGATTTGTGATCGAAGTCGAAACGTTTCGCTAAGTGAAATGAGGCAGAAGGTAAATGCAAAAACGGTAACCCTGAGGTTACCGTTTTTTATGTTTGCGCCCTCTTACTCTGGAAAGCGCATCAGGCCACACGGAGGCTTAAATCTCGACCTGCGTCCCCAGCTCAATCACGCGGTTAGGCGGGATTTCAAACTGGTCAGGCGCGCGCAGGGCGTTACGCTGCAGGATCAAGTACAGCTTGCCGCGCAGGCGCAGATACCATGGGCGTTTTCCGATGATCAGCGACTCGTGCGACATAAAGAACGATGTCTCCATCATTCGGCAGCTTAACCCTTCCAGGCCGCAGCGGTGGAACACCTCTTCCACGTTCGGCGTTTCGCGCCAGCCGTAGCTCGCCACCACGCGCCAGAAGGTCGGCGATAGCTGCTCAATCTGCACGCGACGCACGTTGTGTACATACGGCGCGTCTTCGGTGCGCAGCGTCAGCAGGATCACGCGCTCGTGCAGCACCTTGTTGTGCTTAAGGTTATGCATCAGCGCAAACGGGATCACGTTCAGCGCGCGAGACATGTACACCGCGGTACCCGGCACGCGCACCGGCGGGGATTTCTCCAGCGAGGCGATCATCGCTTCCAGAGAGTTACCATGCTCGTGCATACGACGCAGCAGGCGGAAACGCTCGCTCTTCCACGTCGTCATCACAATAAACATCACCAGACCCAGCGTCAGCGGCAGCCAGCCACCGGAGACAATCTTGTCGAGGTTAGCGGAGAACAGCGGTACGTCGATGCAGAGGAAACCGACCAGGATCAGCCCGACCAGGAACTTATTCCAGTGCCAGTTACGGTACGCCACCGTGGTGGAGAGCAGAGAGGTCAACACCATCGTTCCGGTCACGGCGATACCATACGCCGCCGCCAGGTTACTGGAGTGCTCGAAGCTGACGATAACAATCACCACAGCAAAATAGAGCAGCCAGTTGACGAACGGAATGTAGATCTGGCCTGACTCCATCTCCGAGGTATGAATAATGCGCATCGGGGAGAGATAGCCCAGACGCACAGCCTGACGCGTCAGGGAGAACACGCCGGAGATCACCGCCTGTGAGGCAATCACCGTCGCCAGCGTCGCCAGGATCAGCATTGGGACCAGCGCCCAGTCAGGAGCCAGCAGGAAGAACGGGTTTTTAATCGCTTCAGGATGTTCAAGCAACAGCGCGCCCTGGCCGAAGTAGTTCAGCACCAGTGAAGGCAGGACAAGGCTAAACCACGCTACGCGGATAGGGAGTTTCCCGAAGTGGCCCATATCCGCATACAGCGCCTCGACGCCGGTAATGGAAAGCACCACCGCACCCAGCGCCACGAACGACACCACTTTATATTCCAGGAAGAAATGCACCGCCCACATCGGGTTCAGCGCATGCAGGACATCCGGGTTGGCAATAATGCTGCGCAAGCCCAGCGCCGCCAGGATCAGGAACCAGGCCAGCATAATAGGTGCGAACAGCTTGCCCACCAGACCGGTACCGTGTTTTTGTATGGCAAACAGCAGTGTCAGCACGATAATAGCGAGTGGAACGACCCACGTATCAAGCTGCGGCGCGACAATCTCCAGCCCCTCTATGGCTGACATCACCGAAATCGCCGGCGTTATCACCACTTCCCCATAGAAGAAGCTGCCGCCTATCAGGCCGATAATGACCAGTACGGAGGTCATTCTTGCCGACGTATTGCGTCCGGCAAGGGACATCAGGGTCAGAATACCGCCCTCGCCCGCGTTATCAGCACGCATAACGAAAGAGAGATACTTAACGGAAACTACCAGGATCAGCAGCCAGAAGATGAGCGAGAGGAAACCAAATACGGCGTCGCGCTCTACACCAAAACCAAACTGACCGGACAAACATTCACGAAGCGTATAAAGCGGGCTGGTGCCGATATCACCGTAGACAACCCCGATCGCCGCAAGCGTTACTGCGGGTAATGATTGCTTATTATCAGTGCTCATAGACTAGTCTTTTCGTTTGAATAACAAATGTGTGCTTAGTCCCTTGGCCCACAAAAAGCGCACAGTATGCACGATTCAATGCAAAATCGTACCCCTAAATGCTGCCGCATTAATGTAGCGCAAAGAAAATAGCGCCGCACTTCAGCCTATTATCAGGCCAGACCGAAACGTCTATACTCGCTTCAATTAGCCGCCACGACGGCGAAAGGATGCAAAACTATTATGGCTCACTCACATTTATTAGCAGAAAGAATTTCCCGCCTCAGCAGCGCGCTGGAGAAAGGCCTTTTCGAGCGTAGCCACGCCATTCGCCTCTGTTTACTGGCGGCGCTGAGTGGTGAAAGCGTATTTCTGCTGGGACCGCCGGGCATTGCCAAAAGCCTGATCGCGCGCCGCCTCAAGTTCGCATTCCAGAACGCCCGCGCATTTGAGTATTTGATGACCCGTTTCTCCACGCCGGAAGAAGTGTTCGGGCCGCTCTCTATTCAGGCGTTAAAGGATGAGGGACGCTATGAGCGTCTGACGGCGGGCTATCTCCCTGAAGCCGAAATCGTCTTTCTTGATGAGATCTGGAAAGCCGGTCCGGCCATACTGAACACCCTGCTGACGGCGATCAACGAACGCCGGTTCCGCAACGGCGCGAGCGAAGAGAAAATCCCCATGCGCCTGCTGGTGGCCGCGTCAAACGAACTGCCCGAAGACGACAGTAGCCTGGAAGCGCTGTATGACCGCATGCTGATCCGCCTGTGGCTGGATAAAGTGCAGGACAAGTCGAACTTCCGTTCAATGCTGGTGAGCCAGCAGGACGAGAACGAAAACCCGGTGGCAGCGTCATTGCAGGTGACGGACGAGGAATACCACCAGTGGCAGGAGGAGATCGGCAAGATAAAGCTGCCGGATAGCGTATTTGAGCTGATCTTCATGCTGCGCCAGCAGCTTGATTTACTGCCTTCCGCGCCGTATGTCTCTGACCGTCGCTGGAAAAAAGCGATTCGCCTGCTTCAGGCAAGCGCGCTGTTCAGCGGTCGCGATGCCGTCGCGCCAGTCGATCTGATCCTGCTGAAAGACTGCCTGTGGCACGACGCCGAAGGGATGAACCTGATGCAGCAGCAGCTGGACGTTTTGATGACCGGGCACGCGTGGGGCCAGCAGTCGATGCTTAACCAGCTGGGAGCAATTGCCCAACGCCGCCTCCAGCTCCAGCAGCAGCAAAGCGATAAAACCGCGCTAAAGGTGAACCGCCTCGGCGGGATGTTCGCCCGTAAGCCGCACTATGAACTGCCGGCCGAACTGACCGATGACTCGCTCACCCTGCTTCTTCAGCAGCCGCTGAAGCTGCATGATATGCAGGTAGTGCACGTGACGATCGAACGTGTCGCGCTGGCGCAGTGGCTGGATAAAGGCGGCGAGATCCGCGGCAAGCTCAACGGAATCGGCTTTGCCCAGCCGCTGACGATGGAAGTCGACAGCAGCCAGCATCTGGTGATCCGCGACGTCAGCCTTCAGGGATCGCGCCTTGCGCTGCCGGGCACGGCCTCCGACAGTATCCCGGAGGAGATCAAACAGCAGCTGGAAGCGCTGGATACAGAATGGCACCGGCAGCACACGCGCTTCAGCGAGCAGCAGAAATGCCTCTTTATCCATAGCGACTGGCTGGGCCGCATTGAAGCCAGCCTTCAGGACGTTGGCGCGCAGATCAAACAGGCGCGTCAATGCTAACGCTGGACACGCTCAACGTCATGCTGGCGGTTAGCGAGGATGGTTTAATCGAAGAGGTTGTTATCACCCTGCTTGCTTCACCGCAGCTGGCGGCCTTCTTTGAAAAATTCCCGAAGCTCAAAAGGGCAATGACGGACGATCTCCCACGCTGGCGCGATAACCTGCGGCAGCGGTTCAAGGAGACGGAAGTTCCGCCGGAGCTGACAGAGGAAGTTGCCGGCTATCAGCAGTGCCAGCGGCTTTCTACGCCGCAGTTTATTGCCCGGCTTCAGCAAACCCTGACTCTGCTTGATAACGTTCACTCCCCGTTTGCCGGCCAGGCCAGAGCGCTGGTCACGGACAACCCCACCTTCACGTCCGCGCTGCACACGCTTTTTTTACAGCGCTGGCGGCTGAGCCTTGTGGTGCAGGCCACGACCCTTAACCAGCAGCTGCTGGAGGAGGAGCGCGAACAGCTGCTCAGTGAAGTGCAGGAGCGAATGACGTTAAGCGGCCAGCTGGAACAGGTGCTGGTGGAGAATGAAAACGCTGCCGGACGGCTCTGGGATATGAGTGCCGGGCAGCTAAAGCGTGGCGATTATCAGCTGATCGTGAAGTACGGCGACTTTCTGGCAGAGCAGCCGGAGCTGATGAAGCTCGCGGAACAGCTGGGCCGCTCCCGGGAGGCCAAATCGGTCCCAAAGAAAGATGCGCCGATGGAAACCTTCCGCACGCTGGTACGCGAACCCTCCACCGTGCCGGAGCAGGTGGATGGATTACAGCAAGGTGATGACATCCTGCGCCTGCTGCCTACGGAACTCGGCACGCTGGGAATGACCGAACTGGAGTACGAGTTTTATCGTCGGCTGGTGGAAAAACAGCTGCTCACCTATCGGCTGCATGGCGAAGCCTGGCGCGAGAAGATCGGCCAGCGACCGGTAGTGCGTCAGGACTTTGACGAGCAGCCGCGCGGGCCTTTTATTGTCTGCGTGGATACGTCCGGATCGATGGGGGGCTTCAATGAACAGTGCGCAAAGGCGTTCTGCCTGGCACTGATGCGCGTGGCGCTTGCCGACCGCCGTCGCTGCTACATCATGTTATTTTCCAGCGAAGTGGTGGGATATGAACTGACCAGCTCACAGGGGCTGGAGCAGGCGATCCGCTTTTTAAGCCAGCGCTTTCGCGGGGGCACCGATCTGGCCAGCTGTTTTCGCAGCATCATTGAACGCATGCAGGGCGGCGACTGGTACGACGCGGATGCGGTGGTGATTTCCGATTTTATTGCCCAGCGGCTGCCGGACGATGTGGTGAATAAGGTGAAGGAGATGCAGCGCGTTCACCAGCACCGTTTTCATGCGGTGGCGATGTCTGCCCATGGAAAACCCGGCATCATGCGCATCTTCGATCATATCTGGCGCTTTGATACCGGGCTGCGTAGCCGCCTGCTCAGACGCTGGCGACGCTAATTAAAGAAGAGAGCCGACGCTTTCACGTACCTGCTGCGGCCAGACGCCACACTGCACCTGGCCAATGTGGGACAGCTGCAGCAGCAGCATGGTCAGACGAGACTGGCCAATACCGCCACCGATGGTCTGCGGCATTTCACCGCGCAGCAGCGCCTGGTGCCACTCCAGCTTCAGACGATCTTCATCTCCGGTAATGGCCAGCTGACGCTTCAGCGCTTCAGCATCCACGCGGATCCCCATAGACGAGAGTTCAAACGCATCTTCCAGTACCGGGTTCCAGACCAGAATATCGCCGTTCAGACCGGCATACTCGCTCTCGCCCACGGTGCTCCAGTCATCATAATCCGGCGCGCGGACGTCATGACGTTTACCGTCAGAGAGTTTGCCGCCAATGCCGATCAGGAATACCGCCCCCAGCTCTTTGGCGATCGCCCGTTCACGGCCTTTGGCATCCAGATCCGGGAAACGGCTCAGCAATTCCTGACTGTGAACAAAGTGGATCGTTTCCGGCAGGAACGGTGCCAGGCCAAACGCTTCGCTCACGGCGGCTTCAGTCGCTTTGATCCCCGCGTAAATTGCCTCAACGGTAGATTTGAGCGTACCGACGTGGCGCTCGCCGTCACCCATTACGCGCTCCCAGTCCCACTGGTCAACGTAGACAGAGTGAATCGGGGAGAGGCGGTCTTCATCGGGGCGAAGGGCTTTCATGTGCGTGTAGAGCCCTTCGCCCGCGCTGAAGTCGTGTTGTCCCAGGGTCTGACGTTTCCACTTCGCCAGTGAATGAACCACTTCGAACTGGGCGTCTGGCAGTGTTTTCACTTTCACCTGTACCGCTTTTTCGCAACCAGACAAGTTATCCTGCGTCCCGTCACCCACGCGGCTCAGAATCGGAGCCTGCACTTCAATAAGGCCAAGCTTCTCTTCCAGCTGGCGAGAAAAATGGGATTTTACGAAACTGATCTGGCGTTGTTTTGCGATGTAAGCGGTTTTCATTATTTATACTCCTGCGTCCTGTTGGTAATGATTAAGCAACAGAACCGGCACCTGATTCAATAACCCATCAACAAAAAGGCACATTCACTTTTGATTCGTTAAAATAAGGCGCTAGAATAGACATATTCATTAATCTTCATAAGAAAAAGCTATGGAAAATTATCAGATCGACAATCTGGACCGCGGCATTCTGGAAGCGCTAATGGCCAACGCACGCACCGCGTATGCCGAACTGGCGAAACAGTTTGGCGTCAGCCCCGGGACGATTCACGTGCGCGTAGAGAAAATGAAGCAGGCAGGGATCATCACCGGCGCGCGCATTGATGTCAGCCCGAAGCAGCTCGGGTACGACGTTTGCTGCTTCATTGGCATTATTCTCAAAAGTGCCAAAGACTACCCTTCCGCGCTCGAGAAGCTGAACGCGCTGGATGAGGTCACCGAGGCGTACTACACCACCGGGCACTACAGCATCTTTATAAAGGTGATGTGCCGATCCATCGACGCCCTTCAGCAGGTACTTATCAACAAGATCCAAACAATCGATGAAATTCAGTCCACCGAGACGCTGATCTCCCTGCAAAACCCGATCATGCGTACTATCCGCCCGTGATCGGGCAAATTCATTCCCACATTTTCCACAGGTAGATCCCAGCTCGTTCACAGCGTACAATGTCCGCCTCTTTATCTGAGCGAGCGATCAATGGCGGACATTACTCTTATCAGCGGCAGCACGCTTGGCGGTGCTGAATATGTAGCGGAACATCTGGCCGAGAAGCTGGAAGACGCGGGCTTTTCCACGGAAACCCTGCACGGACCGCTGCTTGACGATCTCCCGACTGACGGGGTCTGGCTGCTGATCACCTCCACGCACGGCGCGGGCGATCTGCCGGATAACCTGCAACCTTTATATGACGAACTGCTGGAACAACAGCCCGATCTGTCAAACGTCCGGTTTGGCGCAGTCGGGATCGGCAGCCGTGAATATGACACGTTCTGTGGCGCAATAGAGAAAGTCGAAGCTGCGGTGACCGCTTGCGGAGCAAAACAGCTGGGTGAAACGCTGAAGATCAACATCCTCGATCATGACATTCCGGAAGATCCAGCCGAGATCTGGTTGGGTGAATGGAAAAATTTACTCAAAAACGATTAAAGATCGCGCGATCAGATGTGGATAACTCTGGTTAAAAGCTCGTATTAAGCCGTAGTTATCCAAAGTATAACCCTGAGACTGTTTTCGCCCTGTGTATAAAGTGGCGATCTGATCCCAGCTTATACGGTCCAGGATCACCGATCATTCACAGCAAACGATCCTTCCTAACTGCATGATCTTATTTATTGGATCGGACTTATCCACAAAGGTCTGCGATCCTAATAAGAGATCACAATAGAACAGATCTCTAAATAAAAAGATCTTCTTTTTAATAGCCCAGGATCCCAATGCTTTCTCGAAAGACTAAAGTTGAGTAGAATCCACGGCCCGGGCTTCAATCCATTTTCATACCGCTTTACGCGAGGCAGACCACCATGTTTTATCAGGATCCTTTTGACGTCATCATCATTGGCGGGGGTCACGCAGGCACTGAGGCCGCAATGGCCGCAGCGCGAATGGGTCAGCAGACCCTGCTTTTGACACACAATATCGACACGCTGGGACAAATGTCCTGTAATCCGGCGATTGGCGGCATTGGGAAAGGACACCTGGTAAAAGAAGTGGATGCACTTGGCGGCCTGATGGCGAAAGCGATCGATCGCGCTGGCATTCAGTTTAGGATACTAAACGCGAGCAAAGGTCCGGCTGTACGTGCCACCCGTGCACAGGCAGACCGCGTGCTTTACCGTCAGGCCGTGCGCACAGCGCTGGAGAACCAGCCGAACCTGATGATCTTCCAGCAGGCGGTTGAAGATCTTATCGTTGAGAACGATCGCGTTGTGGGTGCCGTGACCCAGATGGGGCTTAAGTTCCGCGCTAAAGCGGTGGTACTCACCGTCGGGACCTTCCTGGACGGCAAGATCCACATCGGTCTGGATAACTACAGCGGTGGCCGCGCCGGCGATCCGCCGTCCATTCCGCTGTCACGCCGTCTGCGCGAGCTGCCGCTGCGCGTGAGCCGCCTGAAAACCGGTACGCCGCCGCGCATTGATGCGCGCACTATCGATTTCAGCATACTGGCGCAGCAGCACGGCGATAATCCGATGCCGGTGTTCTCGTTCATGGGCAATGCGGCGCAACATCCGCAGCAGGTGCCGTGCTACATCACGCATACCAACGAAAAAACCCATGACGTGATCCGCAATAACCTCGATCGCAGCCCAATGTACGCAGGCGTGATCGAAGGGATCGGACCACGCTACTGCCCGTCGATCGAAGACAAGGTGATGCGCTTTGCCGATCGTAACCAGCATCAGATCTTCCTCGAGCCGGAAGGGCTGACCTCTAACGAAATTTACCCGAACGGCATCTCCACCAGCCTGCCGTTCGACGTGCAGATGCAAATAGTGCGCTCAATGCAGGGTATGGAGAACGCGAAAATCGTTCGTCCTGGCTACGCTATTGAGTACGATTTCTTCGATCCGCGTGACCTGAAGCCGACGCTGGAGAGCAAATTCATCCAGGGTCTGTTCTTCGCCGGCCAGATTAACGGCACCACCGGTTACGAAGAAGCCGCAGCGCAGGGTCTGCTTGCCGGTCTGAACGCCGCCCGTTTCTCTGCTGAGAAAGAGGGCTGGGCACCGGGGCGTTCCCAGGCTTATCTGGGCGTGCTGGTTGACGATCTCTGCACGCTGGGTACCAAAGAACCGTACCGTATGTTTACCTCTCGCGCGGAATATCGTCTGATGCTGCGCGAAGACAACGCCGATCTGCGTCTGACCGAGATCGGCCGCGAGCTGGGTCTGGTGGACGACGATCGCTGGGCGCGCTTCAACGAGAAGCTGGAGCGTATCGAACAGGAACGTCAGCGTCTGAAAACCACATGGGTAAACCCGCAGGCGGAAACCGCTGCCGAAGTAAACGCTCACTTAACTGCGCCGCTTTCGCGTGAGGCCAGCGGTGAAGATCTGCTGCGTCGTCCGGAAGTCACGTATGAGAACCTGGTCAAACTGACGGCGTTCGCGCCGGGCCTGGAAGACGCTGAAGCGGCTGAGCAGGTCGAAATTCAGGTGAAATACGAAGGTTACATCGCGCGCCAGCAGGATGAGATCGAGAAACAGCAGCGCAACGAAAATACGCTGCTGCCGGAAATGCTGGACTATCGTCAGGTGACGGGCCTTTCCAACGAAGTGATCGCTAAGCTGAACGATCACAAACCTGTGTCGATTGGCCAGGCCTCGCGTATCTCCGGCGTCACACCCGCCGCGATTTCGATTCTGCTGGTGTGGTTGAAAAAGCAGGGCATGCTGCGCCGTAGTGCGTAATGCCCTGAACATTGCCCGGTGGCGCTGCGCTTACCGGGCTTACTGAACCCCGTAGGGCGGGTTAGCGAAGCGTCACCCGCCGCTTAAGTATCTCAACAGGTATTCACCGTGCTCAATAAACTCTCTCGTCTGCTGGAACAGGCAGGTATTTCGCTCACCGATCACCAGAAAAACCAGCTGGTGGCCTATGTCGATATGCTGAACAAATGGAACAAAGCGTACAACCTGACCTCCGTACGCGATCCCAACGAGATGCTGATTCGCCATATTCTCGATAGCATCGTGGTGGCGCCGTATCTTAACGGTGAACGTTTTATCGACGTAGGTACGGGTCCGGGCCTGCCGGGGGTTCCGTTGTCCATTGTCCGTCCGGAGAGTCATTTCACGCTGCTGGATAGCCTGGGCAAGCGCGTTCGCTTTTTACGCCAGGTCCAGCATGAACTGAAGCTGGAAAACATTACGCCCGTGCAGAGCAGGGTAGAGGCGTTTCCGGCAGAGCCGCCGTTTGACGGGGTTATCAGCCGTGCCTTTGCCTCGCTCAACGATATGGTGAGCTGGTGTAAGCACCTGCCGGCAGAAAATGGCCGTTTTTATGCGCTTAAAGGGCAGCTCCCGGGGGATGAAATTGAGCAGCTTCCGGACGGCTATACTGTCGAATCCATTGAGAAACTCCAGATTCCTCAGCTCGATGGCGAGCGCCATCTGGTTATAATTAAGCCAAACTCTTTTTAAAAAATTAATAAAAAATGTGGAATTTGTGCTGTTCTGATCGTGTTAAAAAACAGCACTTCCAGCCAGAACGGACGCTGGTTAATTTAACCTTGTTGTTACTATGGATTTTCTTGTGGTTAACCTTACCTTATTCATTCACCATGAAGATAATCAACAATGAAAATATCAGCCTGCTAAAAGTGGGTGCTGGCAACCAGAATGTGATGTTAAATATTTATTAAGAATGTCAATAAAAGGTTTTTGTTGTAGATAAGCCTGTTTTAAAAATAGTTGCGAATTTTTATCTTGAATTTCATAAAGATGGAATAAAGCGTTTTACGTCTTTGATAAATACAACTTTATCGCAAATGTGCAATTTGTGATCTTGTGCACGCTTTATCATCAACGTTTTCGCGCTGTTTGCAGTTTCGCCTGAAGGTCGACGCTTTGGTCAAAAGTTGAAAAATAGCGCTGGGGAAAAATATTTAAACATTTATTCACCTTTTCGCTACTTAATGTTTGAAATCACGGGTACGCACCGTATAATTTGACCGCTTTTTGATGCTTGACTCTGAGCCTTAAAGGACGTTTTATACGACACGCGGCATACCTCGAAGGGAGCAGGAGTAAAAACGTGATGTCTGTGTCGCTCTTGAGTAGAAACGTTGCTCGTAAGCTTCTGTTCATTCAGTTTCTGGCTGTGATAGCAAGTGGACTGCTGTTTAGCCTCAAAGACCCCTTCTGGGGCATCTCCGCCGCGTGCGGGGGTTTGGCGGTAGTGCTGCCAAACGTGTTGTTTATGATTTTTGCCTGGCGTCATCAGGCGCATACACCTGCCAAAGGCCGCGTGGCCTGGTCCTTCGCTCTCGGCGAAGTGTGTAAGGTGTTGCTGACCTTTGCATTGCTGGTGATGGCGCTGGCGGTTTTGAAAGTGGTATTCATGCCGCTGATAGCAACGTGGGTTTTGGTGCTGGTGGTACAAGTTCTGGCTCCAGCTGTAATCAATAACAAAGGGTAAAAGGCATCATGGCTTCAGAAAATATGACGCCGCAGGATTACATAGGTCACCATCTGAATAACCTTCAGCTGGACCTGCGTACATTCTCGCTGGTGGATCCACATCACCCCCCGGCCACCTTCTGGACGATCAACATCGACTCCATGTTCTTCTCGGTGGTTTTGGGTCTTCTGTTCCTGGCCATGTTCCGCAGCGTTGCTAAAAAGGCGACCAGCGGTGTTCCAGGGAAATTCCAGACGTTCGTTGAGATGATCATCGGCTTCGTTCATGGCAGCGTGAAAGACATGTACCATGGTAAGAGCAAGCTGATTGCTCCGCTGGCCCTGACCGTGTTCGTTTGGGTGTTCCTGATGAACCTGATGGACCTTCTGCCTATCGATTTCCTGCCGTGGATCGGCGAGCATGTCTTCGGTCTGCCTGCTCTGCGCGTGGTTCCGTCTGCGGACGTGAACATCACCCTGTCGATGGCGCTGGGCGTGTTTATCCTGATTCTTTTCTACAGCATCAAAATGAAAGGCGTAAGCGGCTTTGTGAAAGAGCTTACCTTGCAGCCGTTCAACCACTGGGCGTTTATTCCGGTCAACCTGATCCTGGAAGGCGTTAGCCTGCTGTCCAAACCTGTTTCACTGGGTCTGCGACTGTTCGGCAATATGTATGCGGGTGAGCTGATTTTCATTCTGATCGCGGGTCTTCTGCCGTGGTGGTCACAGTGGATTCTGAATGTGCCATGGGCCATTTTCCACATCCTGATCATTACGCTGCAAGCCTTTATCTTCATGGTTCTGACGATCGTCTATCTGTCGATGGCGTCTGAAGAGCACTGATTTTTTACCAACACTACTACGTTTTAATTGAAACAAACTGGAGACTGTCATGGAAAACCTGAATATGGATCTGCTGTACATGGCTGCCGCTGTGATGATGGGTCTGGCGGCTATCGGTGCTGCGATCGGTATCGGCATCCTCGGAGGTAAATTCCTGGAAGGCGCAGCGCGTCAACCGGATCTGATTCCTCTGCTGCGTACTCAGTTCTTTATCGTTATGGGTCTGGTGGATGCAATCCCAATGATCGCTGTAGGTCTGGGTCTGTACGTGATGTTTGCTGTCGCGTAGTAGTTGTTTTAAAACCCCAAGCCACAGAAATTTAAGAGGTATTGTGCTGTGAACATGAACGCAACAATCCTCGGCCAGGCCATCGCGTTTATTATCTTTGTCTGGTTCTGCATGAAGTATGTATGGCCGCCTTTAATGGCTGCCATCGAAAAACGTCAGAAAGAAATTGCTGACGGTCTGGCTTCCGCAGAACGCGCTAAGAAAGATTTGGACCTTGCACAGGCCAACGCGACAGACCAGCTGAAAAAAGCGAAAGCTGAAGCTCAGGTAATCATTGAACAGGCTAACAAACGCCGTTCACAGATCCTGGACGAAGCCAAAGCTGAAGCAGAACAGGAACGTACTAAGATCGTGACACAGGCTCAGGCTGAAATTGAAGCTGAGCGTAAACGTGCTCGTGAAGAACTGCGTAAGCAGGTTGCGATTCTGGCTGTTGCTGGCGCCGAGAAGATCATCGAACGTTCCGTGGATGAAGCTGCTAACAGCGACATCGTGGACAAACTTGTCGCTGAACTGTAAGGAGGGAGGGGCTGATGTCTGAATTTGTTACGGTAGCTCGCCCCTACGCCAAAGCAGCTTTTGACTTTGCTGTCGAACACCAAAATGTCGATCGCTGGCAGAACATGCTGGCGTTTGCCGCTGAGGTGACGAAAAACGAACAAATGGCCGAGTTGCTTTCCGGTGCGTTAGCACCTGAAACTCTCGCCGCGTCGTTTATCGCCGTGTGCGGAGAGCAACTGGATGCCAACGGCCAGAACCTGATTAAGGTAATGGCAGAAAATGGTCGTCTCCGTGTGCTCCCGGATGTTCTCGAGCAGTTTGAGCACTTACGTGCCCTTAGTGAAGCAACCGCTGAAGTTGAAGTAACTTCCGCGACTGAACTGAGTGACGAACAGCTTGCGAAAATCACTGCCGCGATGGAAAAACGTCTGTCACGCAAAGTTAAGCTGAATTGCAAAATCGATAAGTCTGTAATGGCAGGCGTAATCATCCGCTCGGGTGATATGGTCATTGATGGCAGCGTACGCGGCCGTCTTGAGCGCCTTGCAGACGTCTTGCAGTCTTAAGGGGACTGGAGCATGCAACTGAATTCCACCGAAATCAGCGAACTGATCAAGCAGCGCATTGCTCAGTTCAGTGTTGTGAGTGAAGCTCACAACGAAGGTACTATTGTTTCTGTAAGTGACGGTGTTATCCGCATCCACGGCCTGGCCGATTGTATGCAGGGTGAGATGATTTCCCTGCCGGGTAACCGTTACGCTATCGCACTGAACCTGGAGCGCGACTCCGTAGGTGCAGTTGTGATGGGTCCATACGCTGACCTCGCCGAAGGCATGAAGGTTAAGTGTACTGGCCGTATTCTGGAAGTGCCGGTTGGCCGTGGCCTGCTGGGTCGTGTTGTTAACACCCTGGGTGCGCCAATCGACGGTAAAGGTCCGGTTGAGCACGATGGCTTCTCCCCAATTGAAGTTATCGCACCGGGCGTTATCGACCGTCAGTCCGTTGATCAGCCAGTGCAGACTGGTTATAAGTCCGTTGATGCCATGATCCCAATCGGTCGTGGTCAGCGTGAACTGATCATCGGTGACCGTCAGACCGGTAAAACCGCGATGGCAATCGACGCCATCATCAACCAGCGTGACTCCGGCATCAAATGTGTGTACGTGGCTATCGGCCAGAAAGCGTCCACCATTTCCAACGTGGTTCGTAAACTGGAAGAGCACGGCGCGCTGTCTAACACCATCGTTGTTGTGGCTACCGCTTCTGAATCCGCTGCACTGCAATACCTGGCACCATACGCCGGTTGCGCAATGGGCGAATACTTCCGTGACCGCGGTGAAGATGCGCTGATCGTATACGATGACCTGTCTAAACAGGCCGTTGCTTATCGTCAGGTTTCCCTGCTGCTCCGTCGTCCACCAGGACGTGAAGCATTCCCGGGCGACGTATTCTACCTCCACTCTCGTCTGCTGGAGCGTGCTTCCCGCGTTAACGCGGAATACGTCGAGAACTTCACCAAAGGTGAAGTGAAGGGTAAAACGGGTTCTCTGACCGCGCTGCCGATCATTGAAACCCAGGCGGGTGACGTTTCTGCGTTCGTTCCGACTAACGTAATCTCCATTACCGATGGTCAGATCTTCCTGGAAACCAACCTGTTTAACTCCGGTATTCGTCCGGCGGTTAACCCGGGTATCTCCGTATCCCGTGTTGGTGGTGCTGCTCAGACCAAGATCATCAAGAAACTGTCCGGTGGTATCCGTACCGCACTGGCACAGTATCGTGAACTGGCTGCGTTCTCTCAGTTCGCATCCGATCTGGACGAAGCAACCCGTAAACAGCTGAGCCACGGTCAGAAAGTGACCGAGCTGCTGAAGCAGAAACAGTACGCTCCAATGTCTGTTGCTCAGCAGGGCCTGGTACTGTTCGCGGCTGAACGCGGTTACCTCGAAGATGTGGAACTGGCGAAAATCGGTAGCTTCGAAGCCGCTCTGCTGGCTTACGTCGACCGTGATCACGCTCCGCTGATGCAAGAGATCAACCAGACCGGTGGCTATAACGACGAAATCGAAGGCAAGCTGAAAGCTATCCTCGATTCCTTCAAAGCAACCCAATCCTGGTAATCGTCCGGCGGCTTGTCTCAGGACAAGCCGCCTGGCATTGAGGAGAAGCTCATGGCCGGCGCAAAAGAGATACGTAGTAAGATCGCAAGCGTCCAGAACACGCAAAAGATCACTAAAGCGATGGAGATGGTCGCCGCTTCCAAAATGCGTAAATCGCAGGATCGCATGGCGGCCAGCCGTCCTTATGCAGAGACCATGCGCAAAGTGATTGGTCACCTTGCAAACGGTAATCTGGAATATAAGCACCCTTACCTGGAAGAACGCGACGTTAAGCGCGTAGGCTACCTGGTGGTGTCGACTGACCGTGGTCTGTGTGGCGGCTTGAACATTAACCTGTTCAAAAAACTGCTGGCGGATATGAAAGGCTGGTCCGATAAAGGCGTTCAGTGCGATCTGGCACTGATTGGCTCTAAAGGCGTCTCTTTCTTTAACTCCGTTGGCGGCAATATTGTCGCTCAGGTGACCGGTATGGGTGATAACCCGTCCCTGTCCGAACTGATCGGCCCGGTTAAAGTGATGTTGCAGGCCTATGATGAAGGCCGTCTGGACAGACTGTACGTTGTCAGCAACAAATTTATTAACACCATGTCTCAGGTGCCAACGCTCACTCAGATGCTGCCTTTACCGGCATCAGAAGATGACGAGCTGAAACAGAAAGCCTGGGATTACCTGTATGAACCCGATCCGAAACCGCTGCTGGATACCCTGCTGCGTCGTTACGTTGAATCTCAGGTTTATCAGGGCGTTGTAGAAAACCTGGCCAGCGAGCAGGCCGCACGAATGGTGGCGATGAAAGCCGCGACCGATAATGGCGGCAGCCTGATTAAAGAGCTGCAGTTGGTTTACAACAAAGCTCGTCAGGCCAGCATTACTCAGGAACTCACCGAGATCGTCTCGGGGGCCGCCGCGGTTTAACCAGGTTTACGAATTACGTAGAGGATTCAAGATGGCTACTGGAAAGATTGTCCAGGTAATCGGCGCCGTGGTGGACGTCGAGTTCCCTCAGGACGCCGTACCACGCGTGTACGACGCGCTTGAGGTACAGAATGGTAACGAGAGCCTGGTGCTGGAAGTTCAGCAGCAGCTCGGCGGCGGTATCGTGCGTACCATCGCCATGGGTTCTTCCGACGGTCTGCGTCGTGGTCTGGAAGTTAAAGACCTTGAGCACCCGATCGAAGTCCCGGTAGGTAAAGCAACACTGGGTCGTATCATGAACGTATTGGGTCAGCCAATCGACATGAAAGGCGACATCGGTGAAGAAGAGCGTTGGGCTATCCACCGCGCGGCACCTTCCTACGAAGAGCTGTCCAGCTCTCAGGAACTGCTGGAAACCGGCATCAAAGTTATCGACCTGATGTGTCCGTTCGCGAAGGGCGGTAAAGTTGGTCTGTTCGGTGGTGCGGGTGTAGGTAAAACCGTAAACATGATGGAGCTGATCCGTAACATCGCGATCGAGCACTCCGGTTACTCCGTGTTTGCGGGCGTAGGTGAGCGTACTCGTGAGGGTAACGACTTCTACCACGAAATGACCGACTCCAACGTTCTGGACAAAGTTTCCCTGGTTTACGGCCAGATGAACGAGCCACCAGGAAACCGTCTGCGCGTAGCGCTGACTGGTCTGACTATGGCTGAGAAGTTCCGTGACGAAGGCCGTGACGTTCTGCTGTTCGTTGATAACATCTACCGTTATACCCTGGCCGGTACGGAAGTATCCGCACTGCTGGGTCGTATGCCTTCTGCGGTAGGTTATCAGCCAACGCTTGCGGAAGAGATGGGTGTTCTTCAGGAACGTATCACCTCTACCAAAACCGGTTCTATCACCTCCGTTCAGGCGGTATACGTACCTGCGGATGACCTGACTGACCCATCTCCAGCAACCACCTTTGCTCACTTAGATGCAACCGTGGTACTGAGCCGTCAGATCGCGTCTCTGGGTATCTACCCGGCCGTTGACCCGCTGGACTCCACCAGCCGTCAGCTGGATCCACTGGTTGTTGGTCAGGAACACTACGACACCGCGCGTGGCGTACAGTCCCTGCTGCAACGTTACCAGGAACTGAAAGACATCATCGCCATCCTGGGTATGGATGAACTGTCTGAAGAAGACAAACTGGTGGTAGCACGCGCGCGTAAGATCCAGCGCTTCCTGTCCCAGCCGTTCTTCGTTGCGGAAGTATTCACCGGTTCTCCAGGTAAATACGTTTCCCTGAAAGACACCATCCGGGGCTTTAAAGGCATCATGGAAGGCGAATACGATCACCTGCCAGAGCAGGCGTTCTACATGGTTGGTTCCATCGAAGAAGCCGTGGAAAAAGCCAAAAAACTTTAACGCCTTAATCGGAGGGTGATATGGCAATGACTTACCACCTGGACGTCGTCAGCGCAGAGCAACAAATGTTCTCTGGTCTGGTCGAGAAAATCCAGGTAACGGGTAGTGAAGGTGAACTGGGTATTTTCCCGGGTCACGCACCGCTGCTCACCGCCATTAAGCCTGGTATGATCCGCATCGTTAAACAGTTCGGTCACGAAGAGTTTATCTATCTGTCCGGCGGCATTCTTGAAGTGCAGCCTGGCAGTGTGACCGTTCTGGCCGATACCGCTATTCGTGGCCAGGATCTCGACGAAGCGCGAGCCCTGGAATCGAAGCGTAAGGCTGAAGAGCACATTAGCAGCTCTCATGGTGACGTGGATTACGCTCAGGCGTCTGCGGAGCTGGCCAAAGCGATCGCCAAACTGCGCGTTATCGAGTTGACCAAAAAAGCGATGTAACACCGGCTTGAAAAGCACAAAAGCCAGTCTGGTTCCCAGGCTGGCTTTTTTTATGGCTCCGTCCAGGGGCTGAACTTTATTCATGCAGCAAAAAAATAGCTAACCTGTTGTCGCTGCTGGTTACTTACCGTGGGAATGCTATATTCCAGAGAAAAAGGGGTTTACTCAGCCCCTAAAGATGGCCTCAAATAGCCATTACAGGCCGATGTTGAACGTTTTAACACCACTCCATTTTTTTGCGCAAAATATGTAGAATTTTCAACATCAAAGGGTTTAACTTCTCACATAAATTACAGTCAGGACGCGTATGTTGAATAATGCGATGAGCGTGGTCATCCTTGCCGCTGGCAAAGGCACCCGCATGTATTCCGATCTTCCTAAAGTGCTCCACACACTGGCAGGAAAGCCTATGGTGAAGCATGTCATTGATGCAGCAAATGAATTAGGTGCCAGCCAGGTACATCTGGTTTATGGCCATGGCGGTGATTTGCTGAAAAAAACGCTGCATGACGATAAGCTCAACTGGGTGCTACAGGCAGAACAGCTCGGTACCGGTCACGCAATGCAGCAGGCTGCACCCTTCTTCGCCGATGACGAAGATATCCTTATGCTTTACGGCGACGTCCCGTTGATTTCTGTAGAAACCCTGACTCGCCTGCGTGAAGCCAAACCGCAGGGCGGCATTGGGTTGCTAACCGTTGTACTGGACGATCCGAGCGGCTATGGCCGTATTACCCGTGAAAACGGCAACGTGACGGGAATTGTCGAGCATAAAGATGCCAGCGAAGCGCAGCGTAAAATTCAGGAGATCAACACCGGTATCCTGATTGCGAACGGTGCCGATCTGAAGCGCTGGCTGTCGAAGCTCGACAACAACAACGCCCAGGGTGAGTACTACATTACCGATATTATTGCGATGGCGTACCGTGAAGGGCGTGAAATTGCCGCCGTTCATCCGGCACGCATCAGCGAAACGGACGGGGTTAACAACCGTTTGCAGCTGTCCCGCCTTGAGCGTATTTACCAGGCCGAGCAGGCTGAAAAGCTGCTGCTGGCGGGCGTGATGCTGCGCGATCCTGCGCGTTTCGATCTGCGCGGCACGCTGGCCCACGGGCGCGACGTTGAAATTGATACTAACGTTATCCTGGAGGGTAACGTGACGCTGGGCAATCGCGTCAAAATTGGCGCCGGCTGCGTGATTAAAAACAGCATTATCGGTGACGACTGCGAAATCAGCCCGTACAGCGTGGTGGAAGATGCGCATCTTGAAGCGGCGTGCACCATCGGTCCATTTGCGCGTCTGCGCCCGGGCGCCGAGCTGCTGGAAGGCGCTCACGTGGGCAACTTCGTCGAAATGAAAAAAGCGCGTCTGGGCAAAGGCTCCAAGGCTGGTCATCTGACCTATTTGGGCGATGCAGAAATTGGCGATAACGTGAACATTGGTGCAGGTACCATCACCTGTAACTATGACGGTGCCAATAAGTTTAAAACCATCATCGGCGACGACGTGTTTGTTGGCTCAGACACGCAGCTGGTGGCGCCCGTCACTGTAGGTAATGGCGTGACCATTGCTGCCGGAACGACCGTAACGCGCGACGTAGCGGATAACGAGTTAGTGTTAAGCCGCGTGCCACAGGTACACAAGCAGGGCTGGAAACGCCCGGTGAAGAAAAAGTAACGACAATATACACCCCTCACCCCTATGGGGAGAGGGCCGGGGTGAGGGGATAATATAATCCTCCCCCCACAGGCAGTACCCATAACAATAACCCCACTCTCTACAAGGCTCGGGGCGCCCGGAAAGGGCAAATACAGGTCAGCGACAACGCATGGCATAACGCCATAATCAGGAAATCTAACTATGTGTGGAATTGTTGGCGCAGTTGCGCAGCGTGATATTGCTGAAATCCTTCTCGAAGGTTTACGTCGTCTGGAATACCGTGGCTATGACTCTGCCGGTCTGGCCGTTGTTGATGCAGAAGGTCATATGACCCGTCTGCGTCGTCTCGGTAAAGTGCAAATGCTGGCCCAGGCCGCGGAAGAACATTCCCTGCACGGTGGCACCGGTATCGCGCATACCCGCTGGGCGACCCACGGCGAGCCGTCTGAAGGCAACGCGCACCCGCATGTGTCTGAACACATTGTGGTAGTGCATAACGGCATTATCGAAAACCACGAACCGCTGCGCGAAGAGCTGAAAGCGCGCGGCTATACCTTTGTCTCTGAAACTGACACCGAAGTGATTGCTCACCTCGTACACTGGGAGCTGGCACAGGGCGGTACGCTGCGTGAAGCGGTGCTGCGCGCTATCCCTCAGCTGCGCGGTGCTTACGGCACGGTAATTATGGACTCCCGCGATCCGTCCACGCTGCTGGCCGCGCGTTCCGGTAGCCCAATGGTGATCGGTCTGGGCATGGGCGAAAACTTTATCGCTTCCGACCAGCTGGCGCTGCTGCCGGTTACCCGCCGCTTCATCTTCCTGGAAGAGGGCGACATTGCCGAAGTTACGCGTCGCAGCGTGACCGTATTCGACACCAAAGGCGAGCAGGTTAAGCGTCAGGAGATCGAATCAAACCTGCAGTACGACGCGGGCGACAAAGGCGCCTACCGTCACTACATGCAGAAAGAGATCTACGAGCAGCCAAACGCGATTAAAAACACCCTGACCGGGCGCATCAGCCACGGTGAGGTGGATCTGAGCGAGCTGGGCGCAAACGCCAACGAGCTGCTGGGCAAGGTTGAGCACATTCAGATCGTGGCCTGCGGTACCTCTTACAACTCCGGTATGGTCTCTCGCTACTGGTTTGAATCTCTGGCTGGCGTGCCGTGCGACGTGGAAATTGCCTCTGAATTCCGCTATCGCAAATCCGCGGTGCGTCGTAACAGCCTGATGATCACCCTTTCCCAGTCTGGCGAAACGGCGGATACCCTGGCGGCGCTGCGTCTGTCTAAGGAGCTAGGCTACCTGGGCTCGCTGGCAATCTGTAACGTGCCGGGCTCCTCGCTGGTGCGTGAGTCCGATCTGGCGCTGATGACCAAAGCGGGCACCGAAATCGGCGTGGCCTCCACCAAAGCGTTTACCACTCAGCTGACCGTTCTGCTGATGCTGGTGGCAAAACTGGCTCGTCTGAAAGGCCAGGATGCTTCCGTTGAGCACGACATCGTGCACGGCCTGCAGGCGCTGCCGAGCCGTATCGAGCAGATGCTGTCTCAGGACAAACGCATTGAAGCGCTGGCTGAAGACTTCTCTGACAAACACCATGCCCTGTTCCTGGGTCGTGGCGATCAGTACCCGATTGCGCTGGAAGGCGCGCTGAAGCTGAAAGAGATCTCCTACATCCACGCTGAAGCTTACGCCGCAGGGGAACTGAAACACGGCCCGCTGGCGCTGATCGACGCGGATATGCCGGTTATTGTCGTGGCACCAAACAACGAACTGCTGGAAAAATTGAAATCTAACATCGAAGAAGTGCGCGCCCGTGGCGGTGTTCTGTATGTCTTCGCGGATAAAGATGCCGGTTTCGCCAGCAGCGACAACATGCACATCATCGAGATGCCGCATGTGGAAGAGGTGATTGCGCCGATCTTCTACACCGTACCGCTGCAGCTGCTGGCTTACCACGTCGCGCTGATCAAGGGCACCGACGTTGACCAGCCGCGTAACCTGGCGAAATCCGTTACCGTAGAATAATCCTTCCAGGCTCCACCATCCGGTGGGGCCTTTTTTATGACAATCCGTCATTTTCAGCTATTTTATCAGTGTCACATAAAGAAAATATTACTGAAAACAGGCTGTCATGTTATCTGGTAATCTCTTGATAAATAAAGAGAGTTTGACTTGTTTTTAAGTGAAATTTTCTTTGTCATAAAACTGTCATAATTCGTACATTTATCTGTCACCTGTTTGTCCTATTTTGCTCATCGTAGCCACTTAAACAATGATTTACGAAATCCTTGCAGGAGACATTATGAAAGTTATGCGTACCACTGTCGCAACTGTTGTCGCCGCGACCTTATCTCTGAGCGCTTTCTCTGCCTTCGCAGCAGCAAGCCTGACTGGCGCTGGTGCAACCTTCCCTGCGCCGGTGTATGCCAAATGGGCGGATACCTACCAGAAAGAAACCGGCAACAAGGTTAACTATCAGGGTATCGGCTCCTCCGGTGGCGTAAAACAAATTACCGCGAATACCGTTGATTTCGGCGCATCCGACGCTCCGCTGTCTGATGAGAAACTGAATCAGGAAGGCCTGTTCCAGTTCCCGACCGTGATCGGCGGCGTTGTGCTGGCCGTTAACATCCCTGGCCTGAAATCAGGCGAGCTGGTGCTGGACGGCAAAACCCTGGGCGACATCTACCTGGGCAAAATCAAAAAATGGGACGACGAAGCCATCACTAAGCTGAACCCGGGCGTTAAGCTGCCTTCGCAGAATATCGCTGTGGTTCGCCGCGCCGACGGTTCAGGTACCTCCTTCGTATTCACCAGCTACCTGGCGAAAGTTAACGAAGAGTGGAAATCTAAAGTGGGTTCCGGCTCTACCGTTAACTGGCCAACCGGCCTGGGCGGTAAAGGCAATGACGGCATCGCCGCATTCGTGCAGCGTCTGCCTGGCTCCATCGGCTACGTAGAGTACGCCTACGCTAAGCAGAACAATCTGGCCTACACCAAACTGGTCTCTGCTGACGGCAAACCGGTTAGCCCGACCGAAGAGAACTTCGCCAACGCCGCCAAAGGCGCTGACTGGAGCAAATCCTTCGCTCAGGACCTGACCAACCAGAAAGGCGATGATGCATGGCCAATCACTTCCACCACCTTCATTCTGGTCCACAAAGATCAGAAGAAACCTGAGCAGGGTGCTGAAGTGCTGAAGTTCTTCGACTGGGCATACAAAAACGGCGGCAAACAGGCTAATGACCTGGATTACGCCAGCCTGCCAGACAGCGTGGTTGAGCAGATTCGTGCTGCATGGAAAACCAACGTGAAAGACAGCAGCGGTAAAGCACTGTACTAACAGGATATAGTTAACGAAGATGGCGGGCGGCGTTAACGCCTACCCGCCCTACGGTTCAGACTGTAGGCCCGGTAAGCGCCAGCGCCACCGGGCATATTCGTAAAACGTCTCAAAAAGAAGAGTAATTTATGGCTGCAACCAAGCCTGCATTTAACCCTCCGGGTAAAAAAGGTGACATGATTTTCATCGCCCTGGTCAAACTGGCTGCGCTGATTGTGCTATTGCTGCTGGGCGGCATTATCGTGTCCCTGATCTTTTCCTCCTGGCCGAGCATTCAGAAATTTGGTTTCTCCTTCCTGTGGACCAAAGAGTGGGATGCGCCGAACGATATCTACGGTGCGCTGGTGCCGATTTACGGCACGCTGGTCACCTCCTTTATCGCCCTGCTGATTGCCGTTCCGGTGAGCTTCGGTATTGCCCTGTTCCTGACGGAGCTGGCACCCGGCTGGCTGCGACGTCCGCTGGGTATCGCCATTGAACTGCTGGCGGCCATTCCAAGCATCGTTTACGGCATGTGGGGTCTCTTTATCTTTGCTCCGCTGTTTGCGACGTACTTCCAGGAGCCGGTGGGTAACGTTCTCTCTGCCGTTCCGTTTGTGGGTGCGCTGTTCTCAGGCCCGGCGTTCGGTATCGGTATTCTGGCGGCCGGGGTGATCCTCGCCATCATGATTATTCCGTACATTGCGGCGGTAATGCGCGATGTCTTCGAACAAACCCCGGTGATGATGAAAGAGTCGGCCTACGGCATCGGCTGCACCACCTGGGAAGTGATCTGGCGCATCGTTCTTCCGTTCACCAAAAATGGGGTGATCGGCGGCATAATGCTGGGTTTAGGCCGCGCGCTCGGCGAAACCATGGCGGTGACCTTTATCATCGGTAACACCTACCAGCTCGACAGCGTTTCGCTGTATATGCCGGGGAACAGCATCACTTCCGCGCTGGCGAACGAATTCGCCGAAGCCGAATCGGGTCTGCACGTCGCGGCGCTGATGGAGCTGGGTCTGATCCTGTTTGTTATCACCTTTATCGTGCTGGCTATCTCCAAGCTGATGATTATGCGTCTGGCTAAAAATGAGGGGGCACGCTAATGGCGACTCTCGACATGCAAAACACCGCCCAGCTTGCGGAATCTCGCCGTAAAATGCAGTCAAAGCGCCGGATTAAAAACCGCATTGCGCTGACGCTTTCGATGGCAACGATGGCATTCGGCCTGTTCTGGCTGATCTGGATCCTGATGTCCACCATCACCCGCGGTATTGATGGAATGTCCCTGGCGCTGTTCACCGAGATGACGCCGCCGCCGAACACGGCGGGCGGCGGTCTGGCAAACGCCCTGGCGGGTAGTGGCCTGCTGATCCTGTGGGCGACCGTTTTCGGTACGCCGCTGGGCATCATGGCGGGTATCTACCTGGCGGAATACGGCCGTAAGTCCTGGATCGCTGAAGTCATCCGCTTTATCAACGACATTCTGCTTTCTGCCCCGTCGATTGTGGTAGGTCTGTTTGTTTACACCATCGTGGTGGCACAAATGGAACACTTCTCCGGCTGGGCGGGTGTGATCGCGCTGGCGCTGCTACAGGTGCCTATCGTTATTCGTACCACTGAAAACATGCTGAAACTGGTGCCGGACAGCCTGCGTGAAGCGGCTTACGCGCTGGGCACGCCGAAATGGAAGATGATTTCGGCGATTACCCTGAAAGCGTCCGTCTCCGGGATCATGACCGGTATCCTGCTGGCTATCGCCCGTATCGCCGGTGAAACCGCACCGCTGCTGTTTACCGCGCTCTCCAACCAGTTCTGGAGCACGGACATGATGCAGCCGATCGCCAACCTGCCGGTGACGATCTTTAAATTTGCGATGAGCCCATTCGCGGAATGGCAGCAGCTGGCCTGGGCCGGGGTGCTGATCATCACCCTTTGCGTACTGTTGCTGAACATTCTGGCGCGCGTCATTTTCGCGAAGAAGAAACACGGTTAAATTTTTACGGCGCGGCACATCGCGGCGCCGAATGAGGAAATGAGTCAATGAGTATGGTTGATACTGCCCCGGGTAAGATTCAGGTTCGTGATTTGAACTTCTACTACGGCAAATTCCATGCCCTGAAGAACATCAACCTGGATATCGCGAAGAACCAGGTGACGGCATTCATCGGTCCGTCAGGCTGTGGTAAATCCACGCTGCTGCGTACCTTTAACAAGATGTATTCGCTCTATCCGGAGCAGCGCGCAGAAGGTGAAATTCTGCTGGACGGTGACAACATCCTGACCAATACCCAGGATATCGCCCTGCTGCGTGCGAAAGTGGGTATGGTGTTCCAGAAACCAACGCCGTTCC
Organism: Enterobacter cloacae complex sp. P40C2; assembly: GCF_014930695.1. Classification (NCBI taxonomy): domain Bacteria; kingdom Pseudomonadati; phylum Pseudomonadota; class Gammaproteobacteria; order Enterobacterales; family Enterobacteriaceae; genus Enterobacter; species Enterobacter cloacae complex sp. P40C2. The sequence goes on from NZ_JADBRP010000006.1 coordinate 33,569, forward strand.
CGATGTCGATTTATGACAACATTGCTTTCGGCGTGCGTCTGTTTGAGAAACTCTCCCGCGCGGATATGGACGAGCGCGTGCAGTGGGCATTGACCAAGGCCGCATTATGGAACGAAACCAAAGATAAACTTCACCAGAGCGGGTACTCTCTCTCCGGTGGTCAGCAGCAGCGTCTGTGCATTGCGCGCGGTATCGCCATTCGCCCGGAAGTGTTGCTGCTGGATGAGCCGTGTTCAGCGCTGGACCCGATCTCAACCGGGCGTATCGAAGAGCTGATCACCGAGCTGAAGCAGGATTACACCGTGGTGATCGTTACCCACAACATGCAGCAGGCTGCGCGTTGCTCTGACCACACGGCGTTTATGTACCTGGGCGAGCTGATTGAGTTCAGTAACACGGACGATCTGTTCACCAAGCCCGCGAAGAAACAAACCGAAGATTATATTACTGGCCGCTACGGTTGATTTGCCTCAGTGCATGTGGAGAAACCATGGACAACCTCAATCTTAATAAACACATTTCCGGCCAGTTCAACGCAGAGCTGGAAAGCATTCGCACCCAGGTGATGACCATGGGCGGCATGGTCGAGCAGCAGCTTTCTGATGCGATCACGGCGATGCATAACCAGGACAGCGAGCTGGCGAAGCGCGTCATTGAAGGCGACAAAAACGTCAATATGATGGAAGTGGCCATCGACGAGGCCTGCGTGCGCATTATTGCGAAGCGTCAGCCGACGGCGAGCGACCTGCGCCTGGTGATGGCGATCATCAAAACCATCGCCGAGCTGGAACGTATCGGTGACGTTGCGGATAAAATCTGCCGCACCGCGCTGGAGAAGTTCTCTCAGCAGCACCAGCCGCTGCTGGTGAGCCTGGAGTCGCTGGGCCGCCACACCGTGCAGATGCTGCACGACGTGCTTGATGCTTTCGCGCGTATGGATCTGGACGAAGCGGTCCGTATCTACCGTGAAGACAAAAAAGTTGACCAGGAATACGAAGGCATCGTGCGTCAGCTGATGACCTACATGATGGAAGATTCACGCACCATTCCAAGCGTTCTGACCGCGCTGTTCTGCGCGCGCTCAATCGAGCGTATCGGTGACCGCTGCCAGAATATTTGTGAATACATCTTCTACTTCGTTAAGGGTCAGGATTTCCGACACGTGGGCGGCGACGAGCTGGACAAGCTGCTGGCGGGTAAAGATCCGAAAGAGTAAGGGTTATGGCGGGTGGCGCGTAGCGCATACCCGCCCTGTTTTCATTTACCGCGTAATATCCCACCCGCGCGCCTTCCACAGTGCAGGCAGCTGCGCCAGATCGGTAAAGGTGGTCACTTTTGGATGATCGATCGGCTTGTTGTGCGGATCGGCACAGAAGTAAAACACCTCCATTCCCGCATCAATTCCCGACTGCGCGCCCGCAGAAGAATCATCCACCAGAATACAGTTCTGCACGTTGACGTTCATCGCTTTCGCCGCGTGGAACATCAGCGCCGGATCGGGTTTCCAGCGCTGGATATCGTAGCCGCTGAACAGTTTTTCCGGGAAGTGGTGCAACAGGTCCAGCTTGCCGAGTGAATGCTGCATCTTGCTGACCGGACCGTTAGAGACCACGCAGATCGGCACCGTCATCGCATCCAGCAGCGCGTTAGCCCCGGCGATCACCTCCAGTTCGGCATCGAACAGGCGTGCGACCTCGGCGCGGTACACCGGCTCCAGATCCGCTTTCGCCAGATCCACACCGTGCTCTTCGTTAATGATGTCGATGATCTCGTACAGCTTCACGCCCTTAAAGCGTTTAAACACCTCTTCGAGATCGAGCGTAATGCCAAATTCCTGGAACATGGCGACATACGCGCGCGAACAAATGACCTCACTGTCTACCAGCGTACCGTCACAGTCGAAAAATACCGCTTCAATTCCGGACATGCCCTTCCCTTTTAACAAGTTTAACGTTTACGTACGACAGTTTAACGAGACGCAATCGTTGCCGTATAAGCAAAATCAATGAAAAAAGTATCCCGTAACCGCCACTATTGTCGCATTTTGGTATAGGATAGCGACGAATTTTCCCTCCTTGTTCGGAAATTGATGATGAGTCAACAACACACTACCCAGACGTCTGGTCAGGGTCTGCTTGAGCGCGTGTTTAAACTGCGCGAGCACGGCACAACGGCACGCACCGAAGTGATCGCCGGTTTTACTACCTTCCTGACGATGGTCTATATCGTTTTTGTTAACCCGCAAATTCTGGGCGTGGCTGGCATGGACACCAGCGCCGTCTTTGTAACCACCTGTCTGATCGCGGCCCTTGGCAGCATTCTGATGGGCATTTTCGCTAACCTGCCCGTGGCGCTGGCCCCGGCAATGGGTCTGAATGCGTTCTTCGCTTTCGTGGTGGTTCAGGCAATGGGCCTGCCGTGGCAGGTCGGTATGGGCGCCATTTTCTGGGGTGCGGTAGGCCTGCTGCTGCTGACCATCTTCCGCGTGCGCTACTGGATGATTGCCAATATCCCGGTGAGCCTGCGCGTAGGCATCACCAGCGGTATCGGTCTGTTCATCGGCATGATGGGGCTGAAAAACGCCGGCGTTATCGTGGCGAACCCGGAAACCCTGGTGAGCATTGGTAACCTGACCTCCCACAGCGTGCTGCTGGGCGTGCTCGGCTTCTTTATTATCGCGATCCTGGCGTCGCGCAACATCCATGCCGCGGTGCTGGTTTCTATCATTGTGACCACGCTGCTGGGCTGGATGCTGGGGGACGTGCATTACAACGGTATCGTCTCTGCGCCACCGAGCGTTTCCACCGTGATTGGCCACGTCGATCTGGCTGGCTCTCTGAACCTGGGCCTGGCAGGGGTGATTTTCTCCTTCATGCTGGTCAACCTGTTTGACTCCTCCGGTACGCTGATCGGCGTGACCGATAAAGCGGGTCTGGCAGATGAAAAAGGTAAATTCCCGCGCATGAAGCAGGCGCTGTATGTGGATAGCGTCTCTTCCGTCGCCGGCTCTTTCATCGGCACCTCGTCTGTTACCGCTTACATTGAATCCTCTTCCGGCGTGTCCGTGGGCGGCCGTACCGGCCTGACGGCGGTAGTCGTGGGGCTGCTGTTCCTGCTGGTGATCTTCCTCTCTCCGCTTGCCGGGATGGTGCCTCCGTACGCGGCTGCGGGTGCGCTGATTTATGTCGGCGTGCTGATGACGTCGAGCCTGGCGCGCGTGAAGTGGGAAGATTTAACGGAAGCCGTTCCGGCGTTTATCACCGCGGTAATGATGCCGTTCAGCTTCTCGATTACCGAAGGTATCGCGCTGGGCTTTATCTCCTACTGCGTGATGAAGATCGGCACCGGCCGCTTCCGCGAACTCAGCCCGTGCGTCATCATCGTGGCGCTGCTGTTTGTGCTGAAGATTGTGTTCATCGACGCCAAATAAACAGCAAGCCCTTTTCGGAGAAAAGGGCTTTAGTGTTTGTACCCTCTCCCTGCGGGAGAGGGTCAGGGTGAGGGCATCAGCCCGCACCTCACCTTACGCCTTCACCCTCTTGATATAATCCCCAAACGCCGTCAGCTGGCCAGAGAGATGGTCGCGCGTGCTTTGATCCACCACTTCACCCGTCTGCGGGTCGACCTTGTTCTGAATCACGCCACCCATAAATTCCGGCTTGTTCATCACCATCGCATCCAGGAACACCAGGATCTGACGCAGGTGATACTGGCAGCGCGCGCCGCCGATGGCACCCATAGAACTGGTCTGGATCAGCACCGGCTTGCCTGACAGCGGCTGCTCCGGTAAGCGGGATAACCAGTCAATGGCGTTCTTCAGGCCACCCGGTACCGAATAGTTATATTCTGGCGTCACGATCACTACGCCGTCGGCCTGGCGGATCTGCTCGGCTATTGCCTCCACGCTTTGCGGGAATCCTTCTTCCTGCTGAACATCAGCATCATAAAGCGGGATGTCGCCGATTGATGGCAGGGCGCTAATCTCCATTCCAGCCGGTGCCAGCTGCGGCAGCGTGCGGGCAATCATCCCGTTAAACGAACCTTTGCGCAGGCTCCCCAGTAACGTAACAACTTTCAACGTATCAGACATGATTACTCCTGTTTCATCATGATGACCCTGAACGGATCAGCTAAGGGTATATGCTTTTTCTGCCGGTAAACTGGTTAATCGTATCAGGCGCGCGGCGGGCTCGTTGGCGCGCTCGGGTACATCCGGAAGACTACGCCAGCCGCGTATACTGTCAAACTCCCAGACTTTTAGTCGTTCGATGGCGGGGGTAACCGCAACGGACCAGATCAGCACGTCCTCAGCGTCGCTGAGCGCCTCTACCAGCGACGCTTTCGCGGCACGCAGGCGCCCGGAGCCGGGAAGCAGCTGCAACAGGCTGGCGTCGTCTGACGCCGCGCCGCTCAGTTTACGGATGCTCTGGCGAAGGGTGATGAGCTGCGCTCTGGCTTCAACGGGATCGTTCTGGTTACGTACCCACAGCTTTTCATTGCTGGAGAGCGGGTATTCATCAAGCGCGTTGGCACCGTGGAAGCTGCGCGTCACGCGTTGCAGTTCCATATCCAGTCCGCAATCGCCTTCCGTGGTCAGGGCGACGCCAACAATATTGCCGGTGTAAGCGATGGAAAAACGGGGCAGCGCCGAGTCCGCAAACACCGGACGTCCCTCTGGCTGGATAATGATGTCCGGTAGTTCGCTGGTGCCGTACAGCATAAAAAGCAGTTCAGCGAGGAGTGCCCTGGAGGCTAAAAACCGCGTCCTGCGGTGTTCTGGTAGCTTGAGTGCCTCGCTGTGGCAGGCTGAAGAAACTCTGGCCGATACGAGATGCCCTTCTGTTAATGTCCCTCGTGCAAAGTGCGTAGCCATTTTTCGCTCCCTGATAATGGTCGTATTCGGTTAAACGGTTACATGATTATCGCTTAACTCAGCTTCTGTTTTAATCAGTAAATGGAAATATGAGAAGCCTGAGAACCGAACTTTACATTATCTTAGGCGAAAACCTGACCTGGCGCGGTATACAGCGCTTTTATCGTCTCGCGTAGCCAGAGAATTTTCGGATTATGGCTGTTCCGTTTATGCCAGATCAGCGTGAAGGGCACGGTCAGCTTTTCTGCCTGCGCTTCATCGATGGGGATGGGAAGGCAGATCAGATTTCGCTGGTGGAGTTGGTTGTAATGGCGGCAGTAGCCTGGCGCGGTCGCGATATAGTGATGGCCGGGCTGCGCCGCCATAAACATCGACTGTTCAAAACCGGGCAGGCTCATGGCGATATTGCGCTCCCGGCCCATTTCTCTTAGCACCTCGTCGAGCGCCCAGGTATCGCTGCGTTCCCAGAAGATGCTGATATGCGGGTAGCGCAGAAACGTCTCGAGGTTCCACTCATCCTGAAGCGCCGGGTGATCTTCCCGCAAATAGACGCAGGGACGGTCGCTGAACAGGATTTCATAGTCAATAAACCACGGCATCAGCTTTAACAGCTCCCGCGAGCGCGGATGCGTTTCGCGACCGGTAAAGCCCAGATCGACCTCTCCGCGCGTGATGGCGTCCAGCGAGTCATAATCCCAGTGGCGCATCTTCACCGTGGCCTGCGGATAGCGCTGATTAACCTGCTCCAGCAGATCGTTAAACCGGATCAACATCAGCGGCGTTTCCGCAGCCAGCTCGAAGTTCAGGCCGCCGGGCGAATCGTGGTGGAATTTATCGAGGATCTGATTGCCAATCTGCATCCAGTCGGCCAGATCCTGCTCCAGGCTCACCGTCAGCGGCGTGGGCAGCAGCCCTAACGGCGTTTTCACAAACAGCGGATCGTCGAACCAGTCGCGCAGCTTCGCCAGCGATTTACTCACCGCGGAGGGCGTCACGTTCATCCGCTTCGCGGCCTTGGTGACGCTGCGCTCCTGAAGCAGGAGCTGCAGGCAAAGTAAAAGATTAAGATCGAGATTGCGGATGGGCTTCTTCATAGTTCGCCGCGGGCTGAATGACCATAAGTAAGGTGATGCAGAGTATGCTACAGCCAATCAGAACCCCGATCAGCATATTCAGCGCGTTAAGGCCGATCACCGCCGCCAGCCAAATCCACAGCGACGAACCGCAAACCTGGGCAATGCCCAGCACCGAACTTGCGACACCCGCGCGCAGCGAGAACGGGCCAAGCGCCTGGCTCATCGCCACGCCGAAGCCGACGGAAAACCCGGCGCAAATCAGGGTGATGCCCACCAGCATCAGCGCGTGCGAACTGGCGGTTGCCAGGATCGCGCCAGCGGCAAGGAACAGCGCCTGCGAAGTCAGCATCAGCGTGCGCTGGGGGAAAATATTGAGCGCAAAAGGCGTTGAGAAAGAGACCGCCATGCTGACCATCGCGGTTAGCGCCATCACCGCTGAATACTCGCCGCGATCGAAGCCCATCGTCTCCATCAACAAAACCGGGGAAACGTTTACATAGGTGAGGATCACCGCCACGCTAAGCGTGGTGATTGCCAGCCGGCTAAGGAAAAAGCGATTCAACAATTTTTCAGCCGGATGGATGGTTGCGGTATGGGGGAACTGCTGCGAACCGGGGTGGGTCTCTTTCAGCACCGTCACGGACAGGATAAAGACGATGGCGCCCATTGCCGCCATGGTCCAGAAAAGGCTCTGCCACGGAAATTTGAGCATGATCAGGTAGCCTATAACCGGTGCCAGTACGGGAATGATGCAGGTAATGCCGTTCAGCATTGAGAGCACCTTGGCGCGGCGCTGGGCGCTCAGGGTATCGCGCAGAATGGCAAACGCCACCACGTAGCAGCCGCCCGCGCCAATGCCCTGAATAAAACGCCCGGTCAGGAACAGGGGACTTCCCTGCGCGACAGAGCAGAGTATGGATGCCAGCGCGAAGACGATCGCACCGGTAATGGCGACGGGCTGACGCCCGGCCTTATCCGCGATTTTTCCCGCAAACACCATTGAGGACGCCATCCCCGCAAGGTAGGCCGAAAACGCGATGTGCAGCTGTGCCTCACTGGCCCCCAGATCCCGCGCGATGTGCGGTAAACCCACCAGATACATATCAATGCCGGACGGATAAAGCAGAACCAGCGCAAAACTACAAAACAGAAAACGAGCCATATATCCCCCATAGATGCAGGCAAGCAGAATAGGGGGATGGCGGGGATTAGGCGAGTTGCCATTTGGACAATGGTGATTTCCTGAGAGGAAATCACCCTGTGCTAGCGGGAATTACTTACCGATACAGAAGCTCGAGAAAATCCTTCCCAGCAGATCGTCCGACGTAAACTCTCCGGTGATCTCACTCAGATTCTGCTGCGCCAGACGCAGCTCCTCCGCCAGCAGTTCACCCGCCCACGCGCCGATCAGCTGGGCTTTACCCTGGTCAAGATGGCGAGCCGCCTCTTCCAGCGCCTGCAGGTGACGGCGACGCGCCAGGAAGCCACCTTCCATACTCGTATCAAAGCCCATGCTCTGCTTGAGATGGTTACGCAGGTCGTCCACGCCTTCCCCGGTGCGCGCCGAGAGGCGAATCAGTGAGTGACCATTCACATCGCTGATGCCCAGCGTTTCGCCGGTCACGTCCGCTTTGTTACGCACCACGGTGATCGGCAGTTTAGCCGGCAGACGGGCGATAAAGTCTGGCCAGATCTCCGCCGGATCGACGGCGTCGGTCGTGGTGCCGTCCACCATAAACAGCACGCGGTCGGCCTGCTCAATCTCCTGCCAGGCGCGCTCGATACCGATACGCTCAACCTCGTCGCTGGCATCGCGCAGCCCGGCGGTGTCGATGATATGCAGCGGCATGCCGTCGATATGGATATGCTCGCGCAGCACGTCGCGGGTCGTCCCGGCAATGTCGGTCACGATCGCCGCCTCACGGCCCGCGAGGGCGTTCAGCAGGCTCGATTTCCCGGCGTTCGGGCGTCCGGCAATCACCACCTTCATCCCTTCACGCAGCAGGCTGCCCTGACGCGCTTCGGCACGCACCGCGTCGAGATCGCTCATCACCTGATTGAGCTGGGCTTCGATTTTGCCGTCAGAGAGGAAGTCGATCTCCTCGTCCGGGAAGTCGATAGCCGCTTCGACGTAGATTCGCAGGTGAGTAAGTGCTTCCACAAGATGATTTACGCGCGCGGAGAAGGCCCCCTGCAGCGAGTTCAGCGCGGAGCGGGCTGCCTGTTCGGAGCTGGCGTCGATCAGGTCTGCAATCGCCTCGGCCTGCGCCAGGTCGAGCTTGTCGTTCAGGAAGGCACGCTCGGAGAACTCGCCCGGCTTCGCAATGCGCAGGCCAGGCAGGGTCAGAATACGCTTTAACAGCAGGTCGAGGATCACCGGGCCGCCGTGGCCCTGGAGCTCCAGCACGTCTTCACCGGTAAAGGAGTTCGGGCCGGGGAACCACAGCGCAATGCCCTGGTCCAGCGGGGTGCCGTCGGCATCTTTAAACGGCAGATAATCGGCGTAGCGCGGTTTTGGCAGTTTACCCAGCACCGCTTCGGCCACCTCGCGCGCCTTCAGGCCGGAGATGCGCAGAATGCCTACACCACCGCGTCCCGGTGGGGTTGCCTGGGCGACGATAGTGTCGTTATGGCTCATGGTTGCTCTCGTTCAGTACAAATAAAAAAGGCGGTCAATCGACCGCCCTTATTTTAGCGTTAACTTACCGAATCAGGACTTTTTCTTTTCGCGGCTGTGCAGGCCACGTTTTTCCAGACCACGGTAGATCAGCTGCTGCTGGATGATGGTCACCAGGTTGCTGACGATATAGTACAGCACCAGACCTGACGGGAACCACAGGAAGAACACGGTGAAGATGACCGGCATAAAGGTCATGATCTTCTGCTGCATCGGGTCGGTCACGGTGGTCGGAGACATCTTCTGAATGAAGAACATCGTCACGCCCATCAGGATCGGCAGGATGTAGTACGGGTCCTGTGCGGACAGGTCATGGATCCACAGGGCGAACGGCGCGTGGCGCAGCTCAACGGAACCCATCAGCATGTAGTACAGCGCAAGGAAGATTGGCATCTGAATCAGCAGCGGGAAGCAACCACCCAGCGGGTTCACTTTCTCTGCTTTATACAGGGCCATCATTTCCTGGCTCTGACGCTGTTTGTCATCGCCCAGACGCTCACGCATTGCCTGAATCTTCGGCTGCAGCATACGCATCTTCGCCATGGAGGTGTACTGCGCCTTAGTCAGCGGGTACATGATGCCACGAACGATAAAGGTGATAACGATGATGGAGAAGCCCCAGTTACCCAGGAAGCTGTGGATGAACTTCAGCAGCTTGAACAGCGGCTGAGAGATGAACCACAGCCAACCGTAATCTACGGTCAGGTCCAGGTGTGGCGCAACGGCAGCCATTTTGTCCTGGATTTCCGGGCCAACCCACAGGGTGCTTGCCAGCTTACCGGTTTGACCCGGCTGCACCAGAACCGGCTGAGATTTGTAGCCGATAGCGGCAATACCGTTGCCGAGGTTCGCGGTGTAGAAGTTATTCGTCCCGTCGTTATTCGGTACCCACGCCGTTGCGAAATACTGCTGCAGCATTGCGACCCAACCGCCTTTAGAGCTGACGTTCAGGTTTTCGTTATCGGCAATGGTATCGAACTTGTATTTCTCGTACTTGGTGTCTGGCGTGGAGTACGCCGCGCCGCGGAAGGTATGCAGCGCAAAGTTGCTGCTTCCGGTGTCACGGTGAGACGGCAGATTGATGGACTGCTTCAGCTGACCAAAGGTAGAGATTTCCAGCGGTTTCTCACCGGCGTTCTGTACGCTGTAGCCCACGTTCACCGCATACTCACCGCGTTTCAGGGTGAAGGTTTTGGTGAAGGTGTTGCCTGCGGCGTCGGTGTAGGTCATCGGGATAACCAGTTCGTTCTGACCATCAGCCAGCACAAACGTGTCATTCTCGACGTTATACAGTGGACGCGCACCGTTAGCCGGGTTATCCGGGCCATCACGACCGGTCAGGCCGCTCTGCGCCTGGTAGATAAACTCAGGCGTGGTTTCCAGTAACTGGAACGGTTCGGTAGACTTCAGCTCTTTCGGGTAGGTCAACAGCAGCGCCTGCTCAACATCACCGCCACGGGTGTTGATAGTCAGCTCAAGCACATCGGTTTTAACCGTAATCTGTTTCCCCTGGCCACTGGCCGGTACGCCCTGGTCGGCGGCGCTACCCGCTGCGGTGGTCGTGGTCTGCGTGGTCTGCTGCTGGGGTTGAGGATTTTTATCCTGCTCCCATGCCTGCCAGATCATGAAAGACACGAACAACAAAGCGATGATAAGAAGATTGCGTTGCGAATCCATCGTTAGTGTTCTCTGGTATCAAAGGGTCCTGGAGGGACGGGGTCGTCTCCACCTGGGTGTAAAGGGTGGCATTTTAATACGCGTTTCACCGTCAACCAACTGCCTTTTATCACTCCAAACCTGCGCAATGCCTCAATTCCGTAGCTTGAGCATGTTGGGGTGAAACGGCAATGTGGCCCGAGTAGCGGACTAATCAGGCGTTGATAGACCCTGATGAGGGCTATCAGGACCCGCGAGCCAGGCGACAGTGGCGGCGCCATAATTTTTCCAACGCTTCCGAGAGAGCACGGTTATCGAGGTCGGCAACCCCTTTTTTAGCCACCACCACGAAATCCATCGAAGGCAGTTCGTGTTGACGTAAACGGAAGCTTTCACGCGTCAGACGTTTAATCCGGTTGCGTTCATGCGCACGCTTAACGTTTTTCTTGGCGACTGTGAGACCGATGCGGGGATGCCCCAGCGAATTTTGGCGGCCGAGGATGGTGATTTGCGGCGTGCCAGCCCGTTGTGGCTGCTGGAAGACGAAAGTGAAATGAGTGGGAGTTAACAAACGTAACTCCCTGGGAAATGCTAGCTTAACCACTCAGGGGTTAGCTTTATTACTTGGAAACGGTCAGACGAGCGCGGCCTTTAGCACGACGACGTGCCAGAACCTGACGACCATTTTTAGTAGCCATACGAGCACGGAAGCCGTGAGAACGGTTGCGCTTCAGTACAGACGGTTGAAAAGTGCGTTTCATGGCGATTTCTACCTAAACTTGAATAAATTCACTGACTTTTGCGTATACCCGAACGAGTTTCGAACGACTAACGCCTCAGCGTGGGTGATTAAAGAGGCCGGATTGTAATAATTGTACACTCCGGAGTCAATTCTCTTTCCTTATTTCCTGCGTATTTCCGCACTATTTTGCGTGGAAAATGAGCAGCGAACGACGCAGGAAGATGAGCCTCACGCGCCGGGTCGAGGATTATACGGCGTCATCCACAAAGCGCAAGGATCGTCCCGGATCTTCGTTAGATCATTTAAGCCAAAAAAGGTCTGTGCTCATTAAATTTTCCAATATGCGCGCTAAATCGCGGGGCACTCGCGTCAGGATCGTTTACACTTACCCGGTTTCGGATCTTCCTGTGGATAAATCGGGAAGAATCTGTGAGAAACAGAAGATCTCTGTCTCAGTTTAGGCTATGATCCGCGGTCCCGATTGGGATCCCAGGATCCTGGTCAGGATTTAATTGCAGATAGCAATTCGCACGTCCCCCTTTTGCACAGGGTCATGTCGATGTGCGCCAACAATCATGAATATTCAATAGTTTTCTTTTATTGTTCGAGTGGAGTCCGCCGTGTCACTTTCGCTTTGGCAGCAGTGTCTTGCCCGATTGCAGGATGAGTTACCAGCCACAGAATTCAGTATGTGGATCCGCCCGTTGCAGGCGGAACTGAGCGATAACACGCTGGCTTTGTATGCGCCAAACCGTTTCGTGCTCGATTGGGTAAGGGATAAATACCTTAATAACATCAATGGACTGCTGAACGATTTCTGCGGATCAGATGCCCCACAGCTGCGTTTTGAAGTGGGCACAAAGCCGGTCACCCAAACCGTTCGTGAAGTTGTCAATGTGGCAGCCCCTGCTCAGGCGGCGCCCGCTCCTGCACCGCGTGTTGCACCGGCTCGTCAGGGCTGGGATAACGTTCCGGCCCCCGCAGAGCCTACCTACCGCTCTAACGTTAACGTGAAGCACACGTTCGATAACTTCGTTGAAGGTAAATCGAACCAGCTGGCACGCGCGGCGGCCCGCCAGGTTGCCGATAACCCCGGTGGTGCTTACAACCCGCTGTTCCTTTATGGCGGCACGGGTCTCGGTAAAACGCACCTGCTGCACGCGGTGGGTAACGGCATTATGGCGCGTAAGCCCAATGCCAAAGTAGTGTATATGCACTCCGAGCGCTTCGTTCAGGACATGGTAAAAGCCCTGCAAAACAATGCGATCGAAGAGTTTAAACGCTACTACCGTTCCGTTGACGCACTGCTGATCGATGACATCCAGTTCTTTGCCAATAAGGAACGATCGCAGGAAGAGTTTTTCCACACCTTTAACGCCCTGCTGGAAGGCAATCAGCAGATCATTTTGACCTCGGATCGTTATCCAAAAGAGATCAACGGCGTTGAAGATCGTCTGAAATCCCGCTTCGGCTGGGGCCTGACCGTGGCGATCGAGCCGCCGGAGCTGGAAACCCGCGTCGCGATCCTGATGAAAAAAGCCGATGAGAACGACATTCGCCTGCCGGGTGAAGTGGCGTTCTTTATTGCCAAGCGCCTGCGTTCCAACGTTCGTGAGCTGGAAGGGGCACTGAATCGCGTTATCGCCAACGCCAATTTTACCGGTCGTGCGATCACCATCGATTTTGTGCGTGAAGCGCTGCGCGATTTGTTGGCATTGCAGGAAAAACTGGTCACCATCGACAATATTCAGAAGACGGTGGCTGAGTACTACAAGATCAAAGTGGCAGATTTACTGTCTAAACGTCGTTCCCGCTCGGTGGCGCGTCCGCGTCAGATGGCGATGGCGCTGGCAAAAGAGCTAACCAACCACAGCCTGCCGGAAATCGGTGATGCGTTTGGTGGCCGTGACCATACGACCGTGCTGCACGCCTGTCGCAAGATTGAGCAGTTACGCGAAGAAAGCCACGACATAAAAGAAGATTTTTCCAATTTAATCAGAACATTATCATCGTGACGCTATGAAATTTACCGTTGAACGTGAACATTTATTAAAACCGCTGCAACAGGTGAGTGGCCCATTAGGTGGCCGCCCAACGCTGCCTATTCTCGGAAACCTGCTGCTTCAGGTCGCGGACGGTACGCTGTCGCTGACCGGCACAGATCTGGAAATGGAAATGATCGCGCGCGTTACGCTGACGCAGCCGCACGACGCGGGCGCGACCACGGTTCCGGCACGTAAATTCTTTGATATCTGCCGTGGGCTGCCGGAAGGTGCTGAAATTGCCGTACAGCTGGAGGGCGACCGCATGCTGGTGCGCTCTGGCCGCAGCCGTTTCTCACTCTCCACGCTGCCCGCTGCGGACTTCCCGAACCTGGACGACTGGCAGAGCGAGGTTGAATTTACCCTGCCGCAGGCAACGATGAAGCGTCTGATTGAAGCCACGCAGTTCTCGATGGCGCATCAGGACGTTCGCTACTACTTAAACGGCATGCTGTTCGAAACCGAAGGCGAAGAGCTGCGTACCGTGGCCACCGACGGGCACCGTCTGGCGGTCTGTTCTATGCCGATTGGCGATTCACTGCCAAACCATTCGGTGATCGTGCCGCGTAAGGGCGTGATTGAGCTGATGCGTATGCTCGACGGTGGCGACACGCCGCTGCGCGTGCAGATTGGCAGCAACAACATTCGCGCACACGTGGGTGATTTTGTCTTCACGTCGAAGCTGGTTGACGGTCGTTTCCCTGACTATCGCCGCGTATTGCCGAAAAACCCGGACAAAACGCTGGAAGCGGGCTGCGATATCCTCAAGCAGGCGTTCGCCCGTGCGGCCATTCTCTCTAATGAGAAATTCCGCGGCGTACGTCTGTACGTGAGTGAAAACCAGATCAAAATCACCGCTAATAACCCGGAGCAGGAAGAGGCAGAAGAGATTCTGGACGTCACCTACGCCGGGGCTGAGATGGAAATCGGCTTCAACGTCAGCTACGTGCTGGATGTGCTCAATGCACTGAAATGCGAGAACGTTCGCATTCTGCTGACTGACTCCGTTTCGAGCGTACAGATTGAAGATGCGGCCAGCCAAAGCGCGGCTTATGTTGTCATGCCAATGAGACTGTAATGTCGCTCACCCGTCTGTTGATCCGCGACTTTCGCAATATCGAAAGCGCGGATCTCGCTTTATCCCCTGGCTTTAACTTTCTGGTTGGCGCAAACGGCAGCGGCAAAACCAGCGTGCTTGAGGCCATCTATACGCTCGGCCACGGTCGGGCGTTTCGCAGTTTGCAGATTGGTCGCGTGATTCGCCACGAGCAGGAATCCTTTGTTCTGCACGGGCGTTTACAGGGCGCTGAGCGGGAAACCGCCATCGGCCTGACCAAAGACAAGCAGGGCGACAGCAAGGTACGCATCGACGGCACCGACGGCCACAAGGTGGCGGAGCTGGCGCTGCTGATGCCGATGCAGCTGATTACGCCGGAGGGGTTTACTTTACTCAACGGCGGCCCCAAATACAGAAGAGCGTTCCTCGACTGGGGATGCTTTCACAACGAAGCCGGCTTCTTTAACGCCTGGAGCAACCTGAAGCGTCTGCTTAAGCAGCGTAACGCCGCGTTGCGTCAGGTCACGCGCTACGCCCAGCTGCGTCCGTGGGACATGGAATTAATTCCTCTTGCGGAACAAATCAGCCGCTGGCGTGCCGAATACAGCGCGGGTATCGCCGAAGACATGGCCGACACCTGCAAACAGTTTTTACCCGAATTCTCTCTCACCTTCTCGTTCCAGCGTGGCTGGGAGAAAGAGACGGATTATGCCGAGGTGTTAGAGAGAAGCTTCGAGCGCGATCGCATGTTGACCTACACCGCGCACGGCCCGCACAAGGCGGATTTCCGCATTCGTGCTGACGGCGCACCGGTAGAAGACACGCTGTCGCGCGGGCAGCTAAAGCTCCTGATGTGCGCGCTGCGCCTGGCGCAGGGGGAGTTCCTCACCCGCGAAAGCGGACGACGCTGCCTGTACCTGATAGATGATTTTGCCTCGGAACTTGACGACGCGCGGCGCGGGCTGCTTGCCAGCCGCTTAAAAGCCACGCAGTCGCAGGTTTTCGTCAGCGCTATCAGCGCTGAACACGTTATGGACATGTCGGACGAAAATTCGAAGATGTTTACCGTGGAAAAGGGTAAAATAACGGATTAACCCAAGTTGAAATGAGCGAGAAACGTTGATGTCGAATTCTTATGACTCCTCCAGTATCAAAGTCCTGAAAGGACTGGATGCGGTGCGTAAGCGCCCGGGTATGTATATCGGCGACACGGATGACGGCACCGGTCTGCACCACATGGTATTCGAGGTGGTAGATAACGCTATCGACGAAGCGCTCGCGGGTCACTGTAAAGACATCGTGGTCACGATCCATGCGGACAACTCCGTGTCCGTTACCGATGATGGTCGTGGCATCCCAACCGGTATTCACCCGGAAGAGGGCGTATCTGCTGCGGAAGTGATCATGACCGTTCTGCACGCAGGCGGTAAGTTCGATGATAACTCGTATAAGGTTTCCGGCGGTCTGCACGGCGTAGGGGTTTCCGTAGTAAACGCCCTGTCGCAGAAGCTGGAGCTGGTTATCCAGCGCGAAGGCAAAATTCACCGTCAGATCTACCAGCACGGCGTGCCTGAAGCCCCGCTGGCCGTTACCGGCGATACCGAGAAAACCGGTACCATGGTGCGTTTCTGGCCGAGCCTCGAAACCTTCACCAACGTTACCGAGTTTGAGTACGACATCCTGGCGAAACGCCTGCGTGAACTGTCGTTCCTGAACTCCGGCGTGTCGATTCGTCTGCGCGACAAACGCGACAACAAAGAAGACCACTTCCACTACGAAGGCGGTATCAAGGCGTTCGTTGAGTACCTGAACAAGAACAAAACGCCAATTCACCCGAATATCTTCTACTTCTCCACTGAAAAAGACGGCATCGGCGTGGAAGTGGCATTGCAGTGGAACGACGGCTTCCAGGAAAACATCTACTGCTTCACCAACAACATTCCGCAGCGCGACGGCGGTACTCACCTTGCGGGCTTCCGCGCGGCGATGACCCGTACCCTGAACGCCTACATGGATAAAGAAGGCTACAGCAAAAAAGCGAAAGTCAGCGCCACCGGCGACGATGCCCGTGAAGGCCTGATTGCTGTTGTTTCCGTGAAGGTGCCGGATCCGAAGTTCTCCTCGCAGACCAAAGACAAGCTGGTCTCTTCTGAGGTGAAATCGGCGGTTGAGCAGCAGATGAACGAGCTGCTGAGCGACTACCTGCAGGAAAACCCGTCCGACGCGAAAATCGTGGTGGGCAAAATTATCGATGCGGCCCGTGCCCGTGAAGCGGCGCGTAAAGCCCGTGAAATGACCCGTCGTAAAGGCGCGCTGGACTTAGCCGGCCTGCCGGGCAAGCTGGCTGACTGTCAGGAGCGCGATCCGGCGCTGTCTGAACTGTACCTTGTGGAAGGGGACTCCGCGGGCGGTTCTGCGAAGCAGGGCCGTAACCGTAAGAACCAGGCGATTCTGCCGCTGAAGGGTAAAATCCTGAACGTTGAGAAAGCGCGCTTCGACAAGATGCTCTCTTCTCAGGAAGTGGCGACGCTTATCACCGCGCTCGGCTGCGGTATCGGTCGCGACGAGTACAACCCGGACAAGCTGCGCTATCACAGCATCATCATCATGACCGATGCGGACGTCGACGGCTCGCACATTCGTACGCTGCTGTTGACCTTCTTCTATCGTCAGATGCCGGAAATCGTTGAGCGCGGCCACGTCTACATTGCACAGCCACCGCTGTACAAAGTGAAGAAAGGCAAGCAGGAACAGTACATTAAAGATGACGATGCGATGGATCAGTATCAAATCGCGATCGCCCTTGATGGCGCGACCCTGCACGCAAACTCCAGCGCGCCAGCGCTGGCCGGCGAGCCGCTGGAGCGTCTGGTCTCCGAGTTCAACGCCACGCAGAAAATGATTGGCCGTATGGAGCGTCGCTACCCGAAAGCGCTGCTGAAGGAGCTGATTTATCAGCCAACCCTGACCGAAGCCGATCTGAGCAACGAGCAGGCCGTGACCCGCTGGGTAAACACCCTGGTGAGCGAGCTGAACGAGAAAGAGCAGCACGGCAGCCAGTGGAAGTTTGACGTTCAGCAGAACGCGGCGCAGCAGTTCGAGCCGATTGTCCGCGTCCGTACTCACGGCGTCGACACCGACTACCCGCTGGAGCACGAGTTTGTGACCGGTCCGGAATACCGCCGTATCTGCACCCTGGGCGAGAAGCTGCGCGGTCTGATCGAAGACGATGCGTTCATCGAACGTGGCGAGCGCCGTCAGCCGGTGGCAAGCTTCGAGCAGGCGCTGGAATGGCTGGTGAAAGAGTCCCGTCGCGGCCTTTCTATTCAGCGTTATAAAGGTCTGGGAGAAATGAACCCGGATCAGCTGTGGGAAACCACCATGGATCCGGAAAGCCGCCGCATGCTGCGCGTTACCGTTAAAGACGCGATTGCAGCGGATCAGCTGTTCACGACCCTGATGGGCGACGCGGTTGAACCACGTCGTGCCTTCATCGAAGAGAACGCCCTGAAAGCGGCGAATATCGATATTTAATCGTTGTTATACTGCACGACTCAGGCCGCGCATTTAGCGCGGCTTTTTTATGGGCGCAGGCATATCCAGCGACAGCACTGACGGTAAACGGCTGGCAAGCGTATCGACAGCAATTCTAACCCTCAGCGGCAGATGCGGCGTCTGTTGCCAGACTGCATGAACGTCGAAGCGCACGTCCGGTGCCTGCTTTAAAAGCGGGATGAGTTTTCCCTGATGTATTTCTCTGCGAGCCATCCAGCAGGGCAACCACGCAAGGCCGTGTCCGGCCAGCGCAGCGTCGCAGATTGCCTGTAAATCATCCATATTGAGCGATGAGCGGGGAGTAAAGGTGTGCGATCTCCCTTCGCTATCCATCAGTTGCCAGGGTAGCACTCTGCCCGATCGCAGATAGTTAATGGCAGTGTGGTGGGGTAAATCAGCAACGTTTTCTGGCTGGCCGTTCTTCATCAGGTAATCCGGAGCGGCGCACAGCACCATGCGGTGCTCGCCCAGCCTTCTGGCGACCAGCACGCTGCTGTCCTGTAGCGTGCCGTTACGTACCGCCATATCAAAGCCTTCCTCTACCAGATCCACCACGCGATCGCTGAATGACATTTCAAGCTCAAGCCCGGGATGTTCCTGCGTCAGTTCTATCAGCAGCGGCGCGACGCACTGGCGACCAAACAGTACCGGCATGGCGACGCGCAGGCGGCCGCTGACCTGCTGCTTGCCTGTTTCAAGCAGCGACTCCGCGCCCCGAATTTCCTCCAGCGCACGCAGGCAGCGTTCATAAAACAGAGCGCCGTTGTCGGTAAGCCTCTGGCTGCGGGTGGTGCGCTGGAAAAGACGTACGCCCAGCCGCTCTTCAAGGCGGGCGATGCTTTTTCCTACCGCAGAGCGCGACAGGTGCAGACGAACAGCGGCCTGAGCAAAACTTCCCGCCTCAACGGCGGCCACAAAGACAGGAATATCCTTCAGCGTATCGGTCATAGATTGTATCCACTGCGTCATCAATTATGGGAAAAGTTATCGCCACTGGCGACCACGCGTCAACGGTAGACTGTCAGTCCTATAGCTTATTTGATGGCAGGAGAGAAAAAATGACAGAGACAATGCAGCGCTGGTCTATGAACGCCCTCGGGCGCGATAGCCTCAAGATAATTCAGGAGCCGGTGCCACAGCCAGGCCCGGGTGAAGTGCGCGTACGGGTGAATGCCGTTGCGCTCAACTATCGCGATAAAATGGTGATTGAAGGCACGATGCCGATTCCGCTTTCCTTCCCGTTCACTCCGGCATCTGACATGGCGGGCGTGGTGGACAGCGTTGGTGAAGGCGTGACGCGGTTCCAGCCCGGCGCTCGCGTTATCTCAACCTTCTTTCCGGAGTGGATCGACGGTAAGCCGCAGGCGGACGCCCGTAATTTGCCCTATAAAACGAGCGGAGGGTACTTCCCGGGGATGCTGGCCGAGTATGTGGTTGTGAAGGAAAGCGCGCTGGTGGCATCCCCGGAGACGCTGAATGACGAAGAGGCCAGCACGCTGCCCTGCGCAGGGCTTACCGCCTGGTTCGCGCTGGTGGAGCGCGGGAACTTGCGAGCCGGACAATCGGTGCTGGTTCAGGGAACGGGCGGCGTGGCGATCTTTGCCCTGCAAATTGCAAAAGCGCACGGAGCGGAGGTGTTTGTCACCTCGGGAAGCGATGACAAACTGGCGCAGGCCAAAGAACTCGGGGCCAGTCAGGGTATTAACCGGCTGAAGGGCGACTGGGCAGAAGATACGCTGGCGCTCACGCAGGATCGCGGCATCGACCATATTATCGAAACCGTAGGTGGGGAGAACCTGAAGCATTCCCTGCGCGCGGTAGCCGTTCACGGGCGTATCTCCGTCATTGGCGTGCTGGCCGGAACGGACATTTCCCTGCCTGCTGGCGAGCTGCTGCTGAAATCCCCCGTTATTCAGGGCATTGGCGTGGGGCACCGCCGTGCGCTGGAAGATTTCGTCCGCGCCGTGGATGTGATGGAACTCAAGCCCGTGATTGAGCATCGTTACCGCTTTGATGAACTTGAACAGGCGCTTGAACATCTGGATCGCGGTGCGTTTGGTAAAATTGTCCTTACCCGCAAGTAAGTTGACGTTCCCCAGGATAAGCGTAAAAGGGGTGTTTCCGTTGCGCAATGTAGCTCTATTTTTGTGTGCTTAATCGCGTTAGCATGAGGTAGCACTCATTCATCCTGGGGATCCCATGGCTATCAAACTCATTGCAATCGATATGGACGGCACGCTGCTGCTGCCTGACCACACCATCTCTCCCGCCGTTAAAAACGCGATCGCCGCCGCCCGCGAAAAAGGCGTGAACGTGGTGCTGACCACTGGTCGCCCGTATGCCGGGGTGCACAGCTACCTGAAAGAGCTGCACATGAATCAGCCGGGCGATTACTGCATCACGTATAACGGCGCGCTGGTACAAAAGGCCGCAGATGGCAGCACGGTGGCACAAACTGCGCTGAGCTATGATGACTACCTGTTCCTTGAAAAACTCTCCCGCGAAGTGGGCTCCCACTTCCACGCGCTCGATCGCACTACGCTGTATACCGCTAACCGCGATATCAGCTACTACACGGTGCATGAATCCTACGTTGCGACCATCCCGCTGGTGTTCTGCGAAGCGGAAAAAATGGACCCGGCGACGCAGTTCCTGAAAGTAATGATGATCGACGAACCGGCGATTCTGGACAAAGCCATTGCGCGCATTCCTGCAGAGGTGAAAGAGAAATACACCGTGCTGAAAAGCGCGCCGTACTTCCTCGAAATCCTCGATAAACGCGTCAATAAAGGCACCGGCGTGAAGTCGCTTGCCGATGCGCTGGGCATTAAGCCTGAGGAGATTATGGCGCTGGGCGACCAGGAGAATGACATCGCGATGATCGAGTATGCGGGCATGGGCGTGGCGATGGATAACGCGATCCCGTCGGTGAAAGAAGTGGCGAACTTCGTCACCAAATCTAACCTGGAAGACGGCGTGGCTTATGCGATTGAGAAATTTGTCCTGTCCTAGCAGCTGTCCGTAATCATCAGCCTCGGTTATCAACCGGGGCTTTTTTTGGCCCTGAATTTATCGAATTGTTCTTTTTGTGATCTGGATTGTAGTACAACATTAAATGATTGTACTACATTGTCGTCACAGCAAAGGCGAAAGGCCTCACGTTTGTACTGCAAAAGTGAGGCGAAATTCAGCGGTCGCGGTAAAGTAGTGATGGACTTACAGAGCACAAGGACTCTCCATGACACTCAATAAAACCGACCGCATTGTCATCACGCTGGGCACTCAGATTGTGGGTGGTAAATACGTTCCCGGTTCGCCGCTGCCGGCGGAGGCCGAACTTTGCGAAGAGTTTGAAACCTCGCGCAACATCATCCGGGAAGTGTTCCGCTCGCTGATGGCGAAGCGGTTGATTGAAATGAAACGCTATCGCGGCGCGTTTGTCGCGCCGCGCAACCAGTGGAACTACCTCGATACCGATGTCCTGCAGTGGGTGCTGGAAAACGACTACGACCCGCGGCTTATCGGCGCGATGAGTGAAGTGCGAAACCTGGTGGAACCGGCCATTGCCCGATGGGCAGCGGAGCGCGCAACGTCAGGCGACCTGGCGCAGATTGAGTCGGCTTTAAACGACATGATCGCCAATAACCAGAACCGGGAAGCGTTCAACGAGGCGGATATTCGCTTTCACGAGGCGGTATTGCAGTCGGTGCATAACCCGGTGTTACAGCAGCTTAGCGTGGCGATTAGCTCGCTACAGCGAGCGGTATTTGAACGTACCTGGATGGGCGATGAGGCCAACATGCCGAAAACGCTCCAGGAACATAAAGCGCTGTTTGATGCGATACGGCATCAGGACGGCGATGCGGCAGAGCAGGCGGCTCTCACCATGATTGCCAGCTCAACACGAAGGTTGAAGGAAATCACATGACATCACGCTACATCGCAATTGACTGGGGATCGACCAACCTGCGCGCCTGGCTGTACCAGGGCGAGCAATGCCTGGAAAGCAGGCAATCAGAGGCGGGCGTGACGCGCCTGAACGGTAAATCCCCGGAGGCGGTGTTAGCAGAAGTGACGCAAGACTGGCGCGACGGCGCTACGCCGGTGGTGATGGCGGGAATGGTCGGCAGTAACGTGGGCTGGAAGGTTGCCCCCTATCTGCCTGTCCCGGCCCATTTTGCCGCCATTGGCGAGCAGTTAACGTCCGTTGACGACAATGTCTGGATTATTCCCGGCCTGTGCGTCTCTCGCGACGATAACCATAACGTGATGCGCGGCGAAGAGACACAGCTGCTCGGCGCGCGCGCGCTCTCTCCCTCTTCCGTCTACGTTATGCCCGGTACGCACTGCAAATGGGTGCAGACCGATGCCGGGCAAATTCATGATTTTCGCACCGTGATGACCGGCGAATTACACCATTTGCTGATTAAGCATTCGCTGGTGGGCGCCGGTTTGCCTGAGCAGGTTCCGTCGCCGGAGGCGTTTGCCGCCGGGCTTGAGCGCGGGATCGCCTCCCCTGCCGTTTTGCCACAGATTTTTGAGGTTCGCGCTTCGCACGTGCTGGGAAATCTCCCGCGCGAGGAGGTTAGCGAATTTTTGTCCGGCCTGCTGATTGGCGCGGAAGTCGCCTCCCTGGCCGACGCGTTCGCCGGGCAGCAGACCATCACCCTCGTCGCGGGCTCATCGCTGACGTCTCGTTACCGGCAGGCGTTTCGCGCCGTCGGTCGGGATGTTGCTGCGGTGGAAGGCGACACGGCATTTCAGGCAGGAATAAGGAGCATCGCTCATGCAGTGGCAAACTAGTCTTCCCCTTATCGCAATTTTACGCGGCATTACGCCCGATGAGGCGCTTGCCCACGTCGGCGCGGTTATCGACGCCGGTTTCGACGCGGTGGAAATCCCGCTCAACTCCCCGGAATGGGAAAAAAGCATTCCGGCCGTGGTGGATGCGTTTGGTCATAAAGCACTGATTGGCGCGGGAACCGTGTTACAGCCGGAGCAGGTGGACAGGCTGGCGAAGATGGGCTGCAAACTCATCGTCACCCCCAACATCAACCCCGAGGTCATCCGCCGGGCGGTGGGCTACGGCATGACCGTCTGCCCGGGATGCGCTACGGCTACCGAAGCCTTTACCGCTCTCGATGCGGGCGCGCAGTCGCTCAAAATTTTCCCGTCGTCGGCCTTTGGCCCGGATTACATCAAAGCGCTGAAAGCGGTCTTACCCGCCAGCGTGCCGGTATTTGCCGTGGGCGGCGTAACGCCAGAAAACCTGGCGCAGTGGATGAAGGCAGGCTGCGCGGGCGCGGGGCTGGGCAGCGATCTCTATCGCGCCGGACAGTCCGTGGAGCGTACCGCGCAGCAGGCGGCAGCATTTGTAAAAGCGTATCGAGAGGCAGTGCAATGAAAATAACCAAACTCACCACGTACCGTTTACCCCCGCGCTGGATGTTCCTGAAAATCGAAACCGATGAAGGCGTGGTTGGCTGGGGCGAGCCGGTGATTGAAGGCCGCGCGCGCACGGTTGAGGCCGCCGTGCATGAGCTGGGGGAATACCTGATTGGTCAGGATCCGGCGCGCATCAACGACCTGTGGCAGGTGATGTACCGGGCGGGCTTCTACCGCGGCGGCCCGATTCTGATGAGCGCCATCGCCGGTATCGACCAGGCGCTGTGGGATATCAAAGGCAAAGTGCTGAATGCCCCGGTCTGGCAGCTGATGGGCGGCCTGGTGCGCGACAAAATCAAGGCCTACAGCTGGGTAGGCGGCGACCGTCCGGCAGAGGTGATCGACGGCATACACAAGCTGCGCGGCATCGGGTTCGATACCTTTAAGCTCAACGGCTGCGAAGAGATGGGTATCGTCGATAACTCCCGCGCCGTAGACCGGGCGGTGAATACCGTGGCGCAAATCCGCGAGGCCTTCGGCAACGAGATTGAGTTTGGCCTGGACTTCCACGGACGCGTCAGCGCGCCGATGGCTAAGGTGCTGATCAAAGAGCTGGAGCCGTATCGCCCGCTGTTTATCGAAGAGCCGGTGCTGGCCGAGCAGGCAGAGTACTACCCGAAACTGGCAGAACAGACGCACATTCCAATCGCGGCGGGTGAACGCATGTTCTCGCGCTTCGAGTTTAAACGCGTGCTGGAGGCGGGCGGCGTTGCGATCCTGCAGCCGGATCTCTCCCATGCGGGCGGCATCACCGAATGCTACAAAATTGCCGGCATGGCGGAAGCCTACGATGTTGCGCTGGCGCCGCACTGTCCGCTCGGGCCGATTGCGCTGGCGGCCTGCCTGCACGTCGACTTTGTCTCCCGTAATGCGGTGTTCCAGGAGCAAAGCATGGGTATTCACTATAACAAGGGCGCGGAGCTGCTCGACTTTGTGAAAAACAAAGAAGACTTCAGCATGGAAGGCGGTTTCTTTAAACCGTTAACGAAGCCGGGCCTTGGCGTGGAAGTTGACGAAGCCAAAGTCATTGAGCTGAGTAAAAATACGCCGGACTGGCGTAACCCGCTGTGGCGTCATGAAGATGGCAGCGTAGCGGAATGGTAAATGCGCGTCATACTTCGCGCTGGTGATGCGTTGGCTGCGTTTTCTTACCCCAGCACGAATTACTTAGCGCATTCTGTTTACGTTTTTAATTAAAAAAACCAAATACACCCTCTGTAAATTACAGGGCATGGTGAGCGGCTTCGCTATGCCCAAAATCTGGAGACAGATTGCGATGGATATTCCAGTTACTGCTACAAAGACCGGGCGTCGCCGCTACCTGACGCTAATTATGATTTTTATTACCGTGGTCATTTGCTATGTAGATCGCGCCAACCTTGCCGTGGCATCGGCCCATATTCAGGAAGAGTTTGGGATCACCAAAGCGGAAATGGGCTATGTCTTTTCGGCGTTTGCCTGGCTTTATACGCTCTGCCAGATCCCCGGAGGCTGGTTCCTTGACCGCGTGGGGTCGCGTCTGACCTACTTCATCGCTATTTTAGGCTGGTCCGTGGCGACCCTGTTCCAGGGCTTCGCGACCGGGCTGATGTCGCTGATTGGCCTGCGCGCCATCACCGGGGTGTTTGAAGCGCCTGCGTTCCCGACCAACAACCGCATGGTGACCAGCTGGTTCCCGGAGCATGAGCGTGCCTCTGCCGTGGGCTTCTACACCTCCGGGCAGTTTGTTGGCCTGGCGTTCCTGACGCCGCTGCTAATCTGGATCCAGGAGCTGTTGAGCTGGCACTGGGTGTTTATCGTCACCGGCGGGATCGGCATTATCTGGTCGCTTATCTGGTTTAAGGTCTATCAGCCGCCGCGTCTGACCAAAAGCATCACCAAAGCCGAGCTGGACTACATCCGCGACGGTGGCGGTCTGGTGGACGGCGATGCCCCGGTGAAAAAAGAGGCGCGTCAGCCGCTAACCCGCGCGGACTGGAAGCTGGTCTTCCATCGTAAGCTGGTGGGCGTGTATCTGGGCCAGTTTGCGGTCACGTCGACGCTGTGGTTCTTCCTCACCTGGTTCCCGAACTACCTGACCCAGGAGAAGGGGATTACCGCGCTGAAGGCGGGCTTTATGACCACCGTGCCGTTCCTGGCGGCCTTCTTCGGGGTGCTGCTTTCGGGCTGGCTGGCGGACAAGCTGGTGAAAAAAGGTTTCTCACTGGGCGTTGCGCGTAAAACGCCGATTATCTGCGGGCTGCTGATCTCTACCTGCATCATGGGCGCTAACTACACCAACGATCCGGTATGGATTATGACCCTGATGGCGGTGGCGTTCTTCGGAAACGGTTTTGCCTCCATCACCTGGTCGCTGGTGTCGTCTCTGGCGCCGATGCGTCTGATCGGCCTGACCGGGGGCGTGTTCAACTTCGTAGGCGGTCTGGGCGGGATCACCGTGCCGCTGGTCATCGGCTACCTGGCGCAGGACTACGGCTTTGGTCCGGCTCTGGTCTACATCTCCGCCGTGGCGCTGATCGGTGCGCTCTCCTATATCCTGCTGGTGGGCGACGTGAAACGAGTAGGCTAATCCCTTCGGATGTTTTACCCTGATGCGAAAACCGCGCATCAGGGTACGTCCATGAAACAAATCACCTTCGCTTCCCGCAACCACCAGCTCACCAATACCAATACCTGGACACCGGACAGCCAGTGGCTTGCTTATGATGTGCGCCCGTCAGGCGCGTCGTTCACCGGTGAAACCATCGAGCGGGTAAACGTCTTTACGGGCGAGGTTGACGTGATCTACCGGGCCACTGACGGCGCGCACGTTGGCGTGGTGACCGTTCATCCGGCACAGGAGAAATACGTTTTTATCCACGGCCCGAAAAACCCGGACGCAGAGTGGCAGTATGATTTTCATCATCGTCAGGGGGTGATTGCGCACAATGGCCAGGTGAGCAACCTTGATGCGATGGATATCACCGCGCCTTACACGGCCGGCGCGCTGCGCGGCGGCAGTCACGTCCACGTCTTCAGCCCGAACGGGCAGTTCGTCAGCTTTACCTATAACGACCACGTGCTGCACGAGCGCGATCCGAAGCTGGATTTGCGTAACGTCGGGGTGGCAACGCCTTTTGGCCCGGTGCACCCGCAGGGGAACCATCCGCGGGAATATGCCGGCACATTCTGGAGCGTGCTGGTGAGCCGCACCACGCCGGATCCGAAACCGGGCAGCGATGAGATCGGCCGCGCCTATGAAGAGGGCTGGGTGGGCAACGGCAGGCTGGCGTTTATTGGCGATACCCTGTCTTCGAAAGGCGATAAGGTACCGGAACTGTTTATTGTCGATCTGCCCAAGGACGAGCAGGGCTGGAAGCGGGCGGGCGATGCGCCATTGCAGGGAACGCCGGAAACAATGCCCGCGCCTCCTGCGGGCATAACGCAGCGCCGCTTAACCTTCACCCATCACAAGGCGTATCCGGGGCTGGTTAACGTGCCGCGTCACTGGGTGCGCAGCAACCCGCAGGGGACGCAGATTGCGTTTTTAATGCGCGACGATAGCGGCGTTGTGCAGCTGTGGCTTATCGCACCTGATGGCGGCGAGCCGCGCCAGTTAACCCACAATGAGAGCGACATTCAGTCGGCGTTCAACTGGCATCCTTCCGGCAACGCGCTGGGTTTTGTGCTTGAAGGCCGCATTGCCTGCTGCGATGCGCGGACCGGAGAGGTCACGTTTTTGACGTCCGATCATGGCAACCCGCCGTCTGCTGACGCCGTCGTGTTTTCGCCGGACGGGCGTTTTATTGCGTGGATGGAGGATAAAGCGGGTTTCCGCCAGCTGTGGCTAACGGAAACCGCACGGGACTAGCGTGGAGGCATCGCGGCGGGCGGAATGACGGAGTTGGTCGCCAGATTTTCCTGCTCGCTTTTCTCCACGCGCGAGCGCACGGAGCTGTCGGTGCGGAACATGTCCCACGGCAGCAGAAGCGTATCGGCAACCGCAGTAAATGGCATATCAAGAATCGCCAGAGATTTGGTGCCCCAGTTCGTCTCATCGTCAGAGATCATTGCGGCGCTGGCGCGCGTCCCTGGATATGTTCCTTCTTTACCGCCGGTGTGAGACATCACGCTCGAACACCCGCAAAGTAAAACAACCCCGCTGAACGTCGCCAGCTTAATCAGAACATTTCTCATCATCACTCAGTCATCATTATTAGCACGGCATTGACCTGCAACTCAGGGTTATAGCGAGGCTGGTACAAAATGGACAGCGCAAAACGTCCGCACTGTGGAGGCCATCGCAATTTAACCCTTTGTGCTGTTGCCCCTGAGTCTATGCGACAACCAGCAAAGTGCAAAAAAATCTCACATAAATACGCTTGAAAAGCCCGTAACCAGACCCATTTTAAGAATGTAACCCGATAACGAACACGCCTGATGGGTGTTCGGGGAAACAGAAGCCTGTCCATGGTGGAAGGCTACATTTTCTCGCTGATTTCAGGAGTTTTAATCTATGCGTAATTTCGATCTCTCTCCGCTATACCGTTCTGCCATTGGTTTCGATCGCCTGTTCAACCACTTAGAAAACAATCAGAGCCAGAGCAACGGCTATCCTCCCTACAACGTTGAACTGGTAGACGAAAACCATTATCGCATCGCGATCGCTGTTGCCGGTTTCGCAGAGAGCGAACTGGAGATCACCGCGCAGGATAACCTGCTGGTGGTGAAAGGCTCCCATACGGCCGAGCAGAAAGAACGTACCTACCTTTACCAGGGCATTGCCGAGCGCAACTTTGAACGCAAGTTCCAGCTCGCTGAAAACATTCACGTTAAAGGCGCGAACCTGGTCAACGGCCTGCTGTTTATCGAACTGGAACGTGTGATTCCGGAAGAGAAAAAACCGCGCCGTATCGAAATCAACTAATTGTGCGGGTCGCGAAAGCGGCCCATCTGAAACTGCTTGCCGTAACGGGAGCATATGCGAATCCATAAGGATTTGCAGGAACAATTGTGCACAAAATTAAACTGTGCCGAACTCGCTTCTCAGAAGGAGATTTAGTATGCGTAACTATGATTTTTCCCCTCTGCTGCGTCAGTGGATTGGTTTTGACAAACTGGCTAACGCCCTGCAAAGCGCGACCGAACAGCAGACGTTTCCGCCGTACAACATCGAAAAAAGCGACGATAACCACTACCGCATCACGCTTGCGCTGGCCGGATTCCGTCAGGAAGATCTCGACATTCAGCTTGAGGGCACGCGCCTGACCGTGAAAGGGTCGCCGGAAAAACAGGAAACCGAGACCAAATGGCTGCACCAGGGGCTGGTAACTCAGCCGTTTAGCCTGAGCTTTACCCTGGCAGACCATATGGAAGTTTCTGGCGCGACGTTCACTAACGGGCTGCTGAACATCGATCTTACCCGTAACGTGCCGGAAGCCATTGCGCCCCAGCGCATCGCCATTAGCGAGCGTCCGGCGCTGAACAGCTAATAGCTGTGTCACACTGACCCTCTCCCCCAGGGAGAGGGTGAAAAGTTAAAGCCCTGCCCCGGCAGGGCTTTTTTGTGCGCCATCGCCCATACAGCCGCCGCCAGCTCTGAGAGAATCCTTGGTATACCTATGGTTATACACAGGAAGTGGATCATGAGTGATATCGCGTTAACCGTCAGCGTGTTGGCCCTTGTCGCGGTAGTGGGGCTGTGGCTGGGGAATATCAAAATCCGCGGCGTCGGGTTTGGCATCGGAGGAGTGCTGTTTGGCGGGATTTTCGTCGGCCATTTTGCCGACCAGCTTGGGTGGGTGCTCAGCGCCGATATGCTGCATTTCATCCAGGAGTTCGGCCTGATCCTCTTTGTGTATACCATCGGCATTCAGGTGGGCCCGGGTTTCTTCGCTTCGCTGCGCGTCTCCGGTTTACGGCTCAACCTCTTTGCTTTCGGCATTGTCGTGATGGGTGGGCTGGTCACCGCCATTCTGCATAAGCTCTTCGCCATCCCGCTGCCCGTGGTGCTGGGCATCTTCTCCGGGGCCGTCACCAACACGCCCGCGCTCGGGGCGGGGCAGCAAATTCTGCGCGATTTGGGTATCCCTTCCGACGTCGTCGATCAGATGGGCATGAGCTACGCCATGGCCTATCCGTTCGGCATCTGCGGCATTTTGCTCTCGATGTGGCTGGTGCGCGTGCTGTTTCGCGTTAACGTTGAGCAGGAGGCAAAGGACCATGAAAGCACGCTGACCAACGGCCATACGCTGATCAAAACCATAAACATCCGCGTCGAAAACCCTAACCTTAATAATATGGCGATTCAGGACGTACCCATCCTGAACAGCGCAACCATTATTTGCTCGCGTCTGAAACGCGATGAAACGCTGATGGTGCCCTCGCCCGGCACCCTTATTCAGCACGGCGATCTCCTCCACCTGGTAGGACAGCCGGCAGATTTAAACAACGCGCGGCTAGTGATTGGCCAGGAGGTGGATACCTCGCTCTCTACCCGCGGTACGGACATGCGCGTGGAGCGCGTGGTGGTCACAAACGAGAAAGTGTTAGGCAAGAAAATCCGCGATTTGCAGGTAAAAGAGCGCTATGACGTCGTGATCTCCCGGCTTAATCGCGCCGGCGTCGAGCTGGTCGCAAGCCAGGATGCCAGCCTGCAGTTTGGTGATATTCTCAACCTGGTCGGGCGTCCGGCCTCCATTGATGCGGTCGCGGACATGGTGGGCAACGCGCAGCAGAAGCTTCAGCAGGTGCAGATGCTGCCGGTATTTATCGGCGTCGGGCTTGGCGTCATGCTTGGCTCCATTCCGCTGTACGTGCCCGGCTTCCCGGTCGCGCTCAAGCTGGGTCTGGCGGGCGGACCGCTGATAATGGCGCTGATCCTTGGGCGTATCGGATCCATCGGTAAGCTTTACTGGTTTATGCCCCCGAGCGCTAACCTGGCGCTGCGCGAGTTAGGCATTGTGCTGTTCCTGGCGGTGGTAGGGTTGAAATCGGGCGGCGATTTTGTTGATACCCTGGTGAACGGCGACGGGATCAGCTGGGTAGGATACGGCATCTTTATCACCGCTATCCCGCTGCTAACGGTCGGGATACTGGCGCGAATGTTCGCTAAAATGAACTATCTGACGCTGTGCGGCATGCTGGCGGGCTCGATGACCGACCCGCCGGCGCTGGCTTTTGCAAATAATCTGCACGCCACCAGCGGCGCGGCGGCGCTGTCGTATGCCACGGTCTATCCGCTGGTGATGTTCCTGCGCATCATCACCCCGCAGCTACTGGCGGTGCTGTTCTGGGGAATAGGCTAGTTTCGCTGACCGGCATCGCCCGATGCCGGTCTCCTTGTCCCTGCCATTTTACGCTATGCTGAAGCCTGCCCGCAGCAAGACAAGGAGCCTTCATGAAACTTTCCCGCCTCGGTGAAGCACCGGACTATCGCTTCTCTCTGGCAAACGAGCGTACCTTTTTAGCGTGGATCCGCACGGCGCTGGGCTTTCTGGCCGCAGGCGTTGGGCTTGACCAGCTCGCTCCCGATTTTGCTACCCCGGCGATCCGCGAAGTACTCGCCCTGCTGCTGTGCCTGTTTGCGGGCGTACTGGCGATTTATGGTTATTTGCGCTGGCTGCGAAATGAAAAGGCGATGCGTCTGAAGCAGGATCTCCCCTATACGCGAGGCCTGCTCATCATCAGTACGATACTGCTGGCCGTCGCTGGCGTAGTGATGGTGCTGGTGTTCTATGCCGGATAGCCGCAAAGCGCGCCGCGAAGCCGATCCCGGCCTGCAGCCGGAGCGTACCTCGCTCGCGTGGTTGCGGACCCTGCTGGGATATGGAGCGCTCATCGCCCTGGCGATAAAGCATAACTGGCACCGCACGGGAGGGCCATTCTGGATCGCGCTGGTGGTGCTGGCGCTGGTGGCCCTCGTTTTATGGCGCTACACCCGCAGCCGTAACCTGATGGACGTGGCCCAGAGCGATTTTGTGCAGCCGAAGGCCGTGCGGGACAAGTTCCTGATCGCGCTGGCGGTATTGTTGCTGTCACTGCTGTTTGCGGTGACGCATATTCAGCAAATAGTGAGCCTGTAAGCCCGGTGGCTATGCCTTACCGGGCCTGCGATTATCGGCCTTTTGCTAAATATTTCGCCATCTCATCTTCCGGCACCATGCCGCCGCCGGTTGCCCATACCAGATGGGTAAAGCCGGCATCAGACTGCACGCGCAGCGGCCCGGCCATCCCCGCCAGCGCCGACGGCTCCAGACGGATCCCCTCCTCCTGTGCCAGCCAGCCGAGCATGTCGTACATGCTTTGATCGGACAGGGTATAGAACCCGTCAAGCAGGCGCTCCATCGCGCGGCCGACAAAACCGGACGCCCGACCTACCGCCAGCCCGTCAGCCGCCGTGACGTTGTCGATGCCCAGATCCTGCACGGCGATCTCGTCATGCAGGCCGGTATAAACCCCCAGCAGCATGCACGGCGAGTGGGTCGGCTCGGCAAAGAAGCAGTGCACGTTATCGCCAAAAGCCAGCTTGAGGCCAAACGCCACGCCGCCCGGGCCGCCGCCAACGCCGCACGGCAGATAGACGTTCAGCGGATGCTCCGCATCCACCACGCGTCCCTGTGCGGCAAACTGCGCCTTCAGGCGCTCGCCCGCCACCGCATAGCCCAGGAACAGGGTGCGTGAATTCTCATCGTCAATAAAGAAGCAGTTCGGATCGCTTTCCGCTGCTTTACGACCCTGCTCCACCGCCACGCCGTAATCCTGCTCGTACTCTACGACGGTCACGCCGTGGCCGCGCAGCCTGGCCTTCTTCCACTCGCGGGCGTCGGCAGACATATGCACCGTCACCCTAAAGCCAATGCGCGCGCTCATGATCCCGATGGACATCCCCAGATTGCCGGTTGAGCCTACCGCAATGCTGTACTGGCTGAAGAAGTCCTTAAAGCACGGCTCCAGCAGGATGCTGTAATCGTCTTCCACGCTCAGCAACCCGGCTTCCAGCGCCAGCTTCTCCGCGTGGGCCAGCACCTCATAAATGCCGCCGCGCGCTTTAATCGAGCCGGAGATCGGCAGATGACTGTCTTTTTTTAGCAGCAGCGTGCCGGGAACGGATTTGCCAGATTCTTTCTCCAGCCGCGCCTGCATTGCCGGAATGGCGACCAGCTCAGATTCAATAATCCCCTTCGTGGCGGCCGTCTCCGGGAAGGCTTTCGCCAGATACGGCGCAAAGCGGTTAAGGCGAGCGTGCGCGTCGTCCACGTCGGCTTTGGTCAGCCCGACGTAGGGCAACCCTTCGGCAAGCGTGGTGGTTTTCGGGTTTAGCCAGGTGGTCTCTTTCAGGGCAATCAGGTCCTCAACCAGAGGAAACTGTGCGGTTAACGCGTTGATCGTTGCGCTTTTCATCGTCCATCTCTTCGCAAGGGGTTTCATCCGGTATTAAGCAAAAAAAAGAGGCATACTGACAAATGATATAAATTACGTTTCAGGTGAACCAGATTGAACCAACCACGAAGAGATGAGGGCGATGGAGGAAGATAAGCGACGGCTAAACGGCTGGCAGCTGTCAAAAATGCACACCTTTGAAGCGGCGGCCCGGTATGAATCTTTTGCGCTGGCTGCCGCTGAGCTGTCCCTGACACCCAGCGCGGTGAGCCACCGCATCAGCCTGCTGGAAGAGGAGCTGGGCATTCAGCTGTTTATCCGCTCGCACCGTAAGGTGGAGCTGACGCAGGAGGGAAAGCGCGTTTACTGGACCCTTAAATCGTCCCTCGACACCCTGAATCAGGAGATCCTGGATATTAAAAACCAGGCGCTCTCCGGCACGCTGACGGTCTATTCACGGCCGTCCATCGCCCAGTGCTGGCTGGTACCCATGCTGGGCGACTTTACCCGCCGCTACCCGTCGATTTCGCTCACCGTCCTGACCGGCAATGATTACGTTAATATGCAGCGAACGGGGATCGATCTGGCGCTCTACTTCGACGATACGCCGCCAAACCACGTCTCTCATCACTTTTTGATGGACGAAGAGATTATGCCCGTCTGCTCGCCGACCTACGCCCGCGAGCATGCGCTGCAGGAAAACCCGGCGCAGCTCGGCCACTGCACGCTGCTGCACGACCGCCAGGCCTGGAGCAATGATACCGGCACGGATGAATGGCTAAGCTGGGCGCAGCATTTTGCGGTGAATATACCGCCATCGTCGGGGATGGGTTTCGATCGCTCAGACTTAGCGATTATCGCGGCCGTTAATCACCTGGGCGTGGCGATGGGCAGAAAGCGGCTGGTGCAAAAGCGGCTTGAGCGGGGCGAGCTCATCGCCCCGTTTGGCAGCAAGGCTCTCAAATGCCATCAGCACTATTACATCTCCACGCTTCCCGGCCGCCAGTGGCCGAAAATCGATGCCTTTATCGGCTGGCTGAGGGAGCAGGCAGGCTGAAGAATTATTACGCTTTGGCGCTACACCAAATGTGAAAAAGCGTGCTAAATACAGGTAATGCTATTGATGTGTCCTGGATAAACCGTGCTAAAGGCTTTTATTGTCACCCTGTTAGCGATCGCTTCCGGCTGGGCCTGTGCCGCTGAGCCGCCCCTCACGGCTGCCCGATACGCGCAGTTGCTGGGCGTGGGGATGGACGTGGACTGGGCGCGCACCGAGCGCGGCATCCGGGAGTTCGACCCGCTGGTGGTCCGCGATTTTCGGGTGAAGGGCATAACGCACGTGCGTATTCGTGTGGCGGGCGAGCCGACGGAAGCGCGGCTGATTCACCTGCGCAAGCTGGTGGAGGCCTGCAGGCAGTACGGCGTGATCCCGATCGTTGCTTATCAGGCCGATGAATATAAAAATGACCCGAAAGCCGATACCGAGAAAGAGACGATCGGCTGGTGGATTGCCGTGGCGCACTATTTTAGCCACAGCTACCCGCTGCTCGGTTTTGACCTCATTTACGAGCCAACCGACAGGCTGAACCACAACCTCGCGTCGTTAAACCGCGTCTATGAAAAAAGCATTAAGGCAATCCACGACATCGACCCGCAGCGCATGATCTTCATCGCACCGCGCCTGCGGGCCGCGCCGGAGGATTTATCCAGCCTGAAGCTGCCTGCCCATAGTCAGAACTACCTGCTGGCGGAGTGGCATATTTTTCCGTGGGGGCCGCTGAAAATTAACGGCAGATACCCGTGGACCTCCGGCACGGCGGCGGAGAAAGCGGCGATCCGTAACCGCATCACTACCGCGCTGCGCTGGCAGCAAAAAACCGGGCACGTCAGCTGGGTTGGCGGCTGGGGCGTGGGAGAATCACAAAGCCTGTCGCCAACCGCCTCGCAAATGGCGTTCGCGACGTTTATGGCCTGCGAGCTGCAGCAGGCGAAAATTCCGTATGCGCTGAACGCCGATTTCCAGTTTTACGACGGGGAAGAGGGTGCCTGGCGGCCTGCGCCAGAGCCGTTATTACAGGCGATGATTGCGCCCGTCTGTGAAAAGCCCGGCGAGAAGCCGGGCCATCGTGCGGTTAAACCGGCTGCTCGTGATGCGAAACACGCGACGCCAGCGGCAGCCAGCACAGCAAAATCAGCAGCCCCATCAGGGTCATCAGCAAACCTAAACTAGCCTGCCCGGTCTGCGGCATCATTGCCGACAGCCAGGCCAGCGCGCCGGAACCGATGTTCTGCAAACCGCCCACCAGCGCGCCCGCGGTGCCCGCCAGGAACGGGAACGGCTCCATCGCGCCGCTGGTGGCGAGCGGGAACAGCATGCCCGCGCCGAAGAAGAACAGCGCCGCCGGGACGAGTAGCGTCCAGACCGACATGACGTCAAACAGCCCCGGGATCCACATCATCAGCCCGGCCAGCAGGCAGCTAATGACCGATTGCCACATCAGCGTGGAGAAGCGCTTGTTCGGGCGACCGGCGAACCATGCCCCGAAGAACGCCGCCGGGATCGGCAGAATAAACAGAATGCTTACCACCATGCTGCTCAGGCCCAGACCCGCCCCCAGCAGCACGCCGGAGCAGGCCTCGAATACCGCGATACCCGCCAGTCCGCCGATCAGCATCAGCAGGTAGCACGTAAACGCCCCGTTGCCGAACAGCGTTTTGTAGCTGGTGATGAGCCGGGTGCGCGGCGCGTCCTGCGGCCGCGTTTCCGGCATCCAGCGCGCCATGCTGAAGGTGACAATCACGCACAGCACCAGCAGGAAGGCGTAGCAGGCGCGCCAGGACCATACGGTATCCAGCAGCCCCCCAATCAGCGGCGCGAGGAGCGGGCTGACCAGAATGCCCATGTTTAACAGGCTGTTGGCGTGACGAAGCTGGGTGCCCTGGTACATATCGCGCGGCAGGGTACGCGCCATGACTCCGCCGACGCCCGTGCCCACGCCCTGAAGGGCGCTGGCGGCAATCAGTACGGTCAGGCTATGGGTAGCAATGGCAATCACCGTCGCCACCATGAAAATGCTCATACCCACCAGGATCACCGGGCGACGCCCGACGCGATCGGAGAGCGGGCCGTAGATGAGTTGCGAAACGCCGTAGGTCAGCAGGTAGGCTGCCATCACGCTCTGAACCGCGCCTTCGCGAACGTTCAGGTCTTTTGCCATGTCGGCAATAGCCGGAATGTAGATCGTTTGCGCCATCTGACCGACGGCCACGAGTAACACCAGCATCAACAATAGGTTCACGTTCCGTTGCTTTTTCATGTCGCTGAATACTTTTGCCAAAAGAGAGAAATGAAGAATAAGTGACTACGCATTCCCATAAATGCGCGAGGAATCTACCACAGAGAGATGACAATTTAAGCATTGTCGTGGTGAATGGGAAAAGCGGAAAAGGCAGGATTTGTAAACAATATCGGCAACTAATGTTGCCAGTGGATTACGCGAGGCGTAACAGGATCGCGCCAGCGGCAATTCCCAGCGCCGCCGCGACGCGCAGGCCGCTAACCTTCTCTTTTAAAAGCACAAATGCAATGGCTGTGCCAAAGAGAATTGAGGTTTCACGCAGCGCCGCGACCACGGCCAGGGGCGCCTGCGTCATCGCCCAGAGCGCCAGGCCGTAAGAACCCATGGTGGCAATGCCGCCGGGCAATCCTTTTTTCCAGTGCAGGCGCAGGTAGCCGGACGCTTCACGGCGGCGCGCCACCATCGCCCAGCCCAGCAGGCAGGCGCCGTTCATGAAGAAGGTCCAGAGCGTGTAGCCCAGCGCGGAATCCGCTAACCGCACCCCGGTACCGTCCACCAGCGTATACCCGGCGATAAAACAGGCGTTCAGCAGGGCAAGCCAGATCCCCTTGCGTGAGTGCACGCGCCCATGCATCGACATCGCCAGAATAGAAAGGCAGATCGTGCCAATACCGGTCCAGGCGAGCCAGGAGAGGCTATCCCCGAGCATCAGCACGCTGGCCAGCGCCACCAGCAGCGGGGCGGTTCCGCGCATCAGCGGGTAGGTCTGGCTCATGTCGGAGACCTGATAGGTTTTTGCCACCAGCACCGTGTACACCACCTGTAAGGCGCAGGAGACGAACAAATATGGCCAGCTGGCGGCGGAAGGCTGCGCAGAGAAAGGCAGTAAAATCAGGGCAATAAGCGCGGCGGAGCCGCTGACGCTAATGGCGGAATAGAGCTTGTCCGTTCCGGCTTTTACAATGGCGTTCCAGCTGGCATGCAGCAGTGCGGCGAACAGCAGAATGCAGAAAACGGTGATGGTCATGGCGTACCGGATGGCGAAATGTCATCCAACTGTAACATTCACCCGTCGATGCTGCTACCCGTCTACACCGCGCAAAACAGGCGGTGCGTTACCCGGGGTTCGTCCGAGACCAGCGTAAAACCCGCCCGGTGATAGAACCCGAACGCAGCGTCCGGCGCATGGGTATTCAGAAAATCAAACCAGATGCTGGCGTCGGCCATCACCACGGTTAAAAGCTGTTTACCAATCCCCATCCCGCGGTACTTCTCGCTGACGTAGAGATGCCGAATGCGTCCGGCGCGCGGCTGCTGGCTGAACGGATCGCGGTTAAGGCCGCACACGCCCACCAGCCTGCCGTTGAGAAACGCGCCCAGCAGCTTTTCGCCCGGCGCGTTAAAACGATTTTCACCACGCTGCCAGTTTTCTTCCAGCCTGCGCAGCATGCTGAAATTTAAGGCGATACTCTCGGCCTTCAGGGCAATATACCCCGGCTCGTCCGGTGTGACAGGCTCAATTAACAGACGCGACATAGCATTCCCTCGTTATTAAAGAGGGGCGGTTGCCCGCCCCTCTCAGGTGCGACTTGAACCTGAATCACCGAATGAATTTCAGGACAGCATCAAGCAGTTGCAGTACAGCAACAATGAGTTTGAGGATAAGTATGACCATATCCACGACGCTCATACGCGTCTCCTTTTGGTTAAAAGGAGCACGATGCTGGCGTACCTTTCCGCCGCCTGTGGCCAGCACCTGGATTGACGTAACACAGTGTGCTCACTTCAGGGGTTAAGGCACTGACGGCACCACCCGTTTCAGCCAGGACTTCGTTGCGCCGGTAGAACTGCGGCCCCCTCGCTCACTGCGAACATACTCAGTATAGATAAATACTGTATGTATGAACAGTATTTTGTGGACAAAAAGTGGAAGGCAATCCATACTCAAAAACGTCAAAATCCGTGCCGGAATTGCGCGTTCGTGTTCGATCGCGTATACTTTTCGCGTTGACGTAACACAGTGTGTTCTGCGGCGACCAACCGCAAAACCCTGAAAAAAAACCTCGCTTAGGCGGGGTTTTTTGTTTTCTGGTCTGCTCAAAAAAGATGTCTGTTGACTTATTGGCAATGGACGCGGCTGGCATGCGATTTACTACAAATATATATTTTATAAATCCAAACTGTATATTATATATTTATTGCTCATGATTATAAGTTAACACCACTAACTGTGTAGCTTTATATAAATATTAATGTCCTGCGGGAAATTAAATTCCCTCTCATATAATCGATATAAATATAAATTAGCCAACTTATTTCTCATGTAAATATTTATATAAGTTCATCTTGCTAGTTTGAAATCCAGGATTTTTCAATGTATATTTTTTGTAGCCAACATATCGTATGGATACATTATGCAAGCATCTGATTATTTAAAGATGAAGTTTCAGAGTGACAGGCAGTTAGCTCTTTATGGACAGCAAGGCGTTGCAGGGACATGGAAAGCATTAAAGGGGATCGGTTCTGATATTTATTCAGGAATGGAGCGAGTAAGTTGGTACTCTTCATGCTTAATCCCCGGCTATCAAGATGTGTGTGATGAGCTTCTCTCAGAAGAAAAGAGAATGTACCTCTCAATTCTCTCGCTTTACCGTTATCGCGATGTAATAGCACATATGCTATACCTTTATTTTGAATGTGTTATTACCGATTCTGAAAATGGAAATGAAAAAAATCGCGTTCGTAAGATGGATTCAAAAGTAACGGGGCTTGTTAACAACATACCGACAAGCAAGGCCGCGCGTTTGGCGATAGCATGGGGGCTGGCCAAATTCCTTTCCGAATCTGGCATACTCTCTGAAATCGTCGTCGAACGGCTTGCACGCCGCGTACCTAATGTTGTCATGGCGCTTCAACTGATTGGAACGGAACAGAAGTGCGCTCTTGCTGCTCGTCGCCTGAAAACATTGGATTCTAAGTATTATGCCACCCTCTATGCCGCACAACTGGAGATGCTTTACTACTTTTTTGAGCCTTTCCTGTCTGAACTCATTAAGAAGGTGCAGATGGGATTCTATCAGGATTTCGATGCAATTTATAACGACTTAAAGGGTAAAGGGCATGTTTAAGAGCTTGTTGTCAATTCTGTTCTCGGATGTTTTATTCCCCTTTTATATTTTTGCGTGCGCCTCTTTGTTCCTGTGGTTGGTGCCTAACCACTGGGTATTACTAACATTCATTTCTATCATTGTATTTATTATTCTTCATCCGATAATTTTTGGCCGATTTGATAAGTACGATTAAATAGTATAAAAAGGATTTTTTATGTCAAACCCAGCTTATTTGTTTCTAACCGATGAAAACGGTTCTCCTATGGTTGGTCCTTGCCTTGTGTCAGGACGTGAAGGTGCAATTGAACTCAAATCGTTCACTCATAATGTCAACATCCCAGTCGACGGGAATACCGGGAAATTAACGGGCACGCGAATACACATGCCCATCATGTTCCAGAAAGAATTTGATCGTGTAACCCCACTTCTTTTTCGCGCACTGAGTACAGGAAGAACGCTCCAGTCAGCCACCATTAAGATGTATGAGATTAATGAGGTGGGTTTAGAGCAGGAATATTTTAATATTCTTCTGGAGAATGTGAAAATAACCTCAATCACACCAGACCTGTATCCTGGCGCAAACACCGGAACACACCTTGAAACGGTTCTTATACGCTACGAGAAAATCACCTGGAAGCATTGCGATGGGAATGTCATCTATAGTGACTCCTGGAATGAGCGAGCAACGTACTGAAACGTGATCCCTGACGCATTTTTGCGCAGATGAAAATATTTCCATTGTCACGTACGAAAACCTGTGTTTGTATAAATTCAATCAATGATTCCAAACACAGGTCCCCCATGACTGCATCCATGAACACCGCGACCCTACTAAAAACTGCGCAACCAGCCGCAGTGGTCGTCGTGCGTGTGGTGGTGGTCGTCGGCAATGCGCCGTAGGGACTGGATCAACACACGAATCCAAAACCCCGCCGGCGCAAACCGGGCGGGGTTTTTCGTTTAGGACCCCTCCCCGGAAAGTCGGCCCATAAAAGGACTGGAGCATGGCAAGTTCGGGCACAACATCCTTAAAGACGCGCTTTACAGGCGCGCAGCTGATTGTTCATTTACTGGAACGACAGGGCATTACCACGGTTGCGGGCATCCCTGGCGGCACGGTGCTGCCGCTGTACGATGCGTTAAGCCAGAGCACGCAGATCCGCCACGTGCTGGCGCGCCACGAGCAGGGGGCAGGCTTTATCGCTCAGGGCATGGCGCGTACGCAGGGCAAACCGGCGGTCTGCATGGCCTGTAGCGGGCCGGGCGCAACCAACCTGGTGACCGCCATCGCCGACGCGCGGCTCGACTCCATTCCGCTGATCTGCATTACCGGTCAGGTGCCGTCGTCGATGATCGGTACCGACGCGTTCCAGGAAGTGGATACCTACGGCATCTCTATCCCCATCACCAAACATAACTATTTAGTTCGCGATATCAGCGAGCTTCCTCAGGTTATCAGCGATGCGTTCCGCATTGCGCAGTCTGGCCGCCCGGGCCCGGTGTGGATAGACATTCCTAAGGATGTCCAGACCGCAGAAATTGAGATCGACGTGCTGCCGGAGCCGG
The DNA here is from genome assembly GCF_014930695.1 of Enterobacter cloacae complex sp. P40C2. Taxonomy (NCBI): domain Bacteria; kingdom Pseudomonadati; phylum Pseudomonadota; class Gammaproteobacteria; order Enterobacterales; family Enterobacteriaceae; genus Enterobacter; species Enterobacter cloacae complex sp. P40C2. The sequence continues at coordinate 74,027 of NZ_JADBRP010000006.1, forward strand.
GCGACCGCGCGCCCGCGCCCGAATTCAGCGCTGAATGCGTGCGCGACGCCGCGGCCATGATTAACGCAGCCAAACGTCCGGTGCTCTATCTGGGCGGCGGGGCAATCAACGCCGCGGATGAAATCCGTCAGTTCGCTGAAAAAGCTAACCTGCCCACCACCATGACCCTGATGGCGCTGGGCATGCTGCCCAAAGCGCACCCGCTCTCTCTGGGGATGCTGGGCATGCACGGCGCGCGCAGCACCAACTATATTCTGCAGGAGGCTGATTTGCTGATCGTGATGGGCGCGCGTTTTGATGACCGGGCGATCGGCAAAACCGAGCAGTTCTGCCCGAACGCGAAAATCATTCACGTGGATATCGACCGCGCCGAGCTGGGTAAAATCAAGCAGCCGCACGTGGCGATTCAGGGCGACGTGGCCGACGTGCTGGCGCAGCTGATCCCGCAGACGGACGCGACCGACCGCGCCGGGTGGCGTCAGCTGGTGGCCGATCTGCAGCGCGAGTTCCCGGGCGCCATCCCGTCCGAAGGCGACCCGCTGAGCCACTATGGCCTCATCAACGCCGTTGCCGCCTGCGTGGACGACAGCGCGATTATTACCACCGACGTGGGGCAACACCAGATGTGGACCGCGCAGGCCTATCCGCTGAACCGCCCGCGCCAGTGGCTGACTTCCGGTGGTCTGGGGACCATGGGCTTTGGCCTGCCAGCGGCAGTAGGGGCGGCGCTCGCCAACCCTGACCGCAAGGTGATCTGCTTCTCCGGCGACGGCAGCCTGATGATGAATATTCAGGAGATGGCCACCGCGGCGGAAAACCAGCTGGACGTCAAAATCATCCTGATGAACAACGAGGCGCTGGGGCTGGTGCACCAGCAGCAGAGTCTGTTCTACAAGCAGGGCGTGTTTGCCGCGACCTATCCGGGGACGATCAACTTTATGCAGATTGCCGCCGGTTTTGGCCTGCATACCTGCGATCTGAACGCGGAAGAGGACGCCCACGCGGCGCTGCAGGCGGCGATCTCCCGCCCTGGCCCGGCGCTGATCCACGTGCGTATCGACGCGCAGCAAAAAGTGTATCCAATGGTGCCGCCGGGTGCGGCAAATACTGAGATGGTGGGGGAATAAGCCATGCAGAAACAACATGAAAACGTCATTCTGGAACTCACCGTCCGCAACCACCCTGGCGTCATGACGCACGTCTGCGGGCTGTTTGCCCGCCGCGCGTTTAACGTGGAAGGTATTCTCTGTCTGCCGATTCAGGGCAGCGAGCACAGCCGCATCTGGCTGCTGGTCAACGATGACCAGCGTCTGGAGCAGATGATGGCGCAAATCGACAAGCTGGAAGACGTCACCAGAGTGGTGCGCAACCAGTCCGATCCCACCATGTTTAACAAAATTGCGGTGTTCTTCGAATAAATCGCTCATTGCTTGAACACCCGTGCGCTTATCGTTAAGGTAAGCGCGTTTTTTTATCCGCCCGCCAGGAACGCGCCATGACCACCATCGCCCTTATCGACGATCACCTAATCGTCCGCTCCGGATTTGCCCAGCTTTTAAACCTCGAACCGGATTTTCAGGTGGTGGCCGAGTTCGGCTCCGGGCGCGAGGCGCTGGCGGGCCTGCCGGGGCGCGGGGTACAGGTGTGCATCTGCGATATCTCCATGCCGGATCTCTCCGGGCTGGAGCTGTTAAGCCAGCTGCCAAAAGGGATGGCGACCATCATGCTCTCGGTTCACGACAGCCCGGCGCTGGTGGAGCAGGCGCTCAACGCGGGCGCGCGCGGGTTCCTTTCCAAACGCTGCAGCCCGGACGAGCTGATTGCCGCCGTGCGCACCGTCTCTACCGGCGGCTGCTACCTGACGCCGGATATCGCCATCAAGCTGGCGGCCGGACGGCAGGATCCGCTGACAAAACGCGAGCGTCAGGTGGCGGAAAAGCTTGCCCAGGGGATGACGGTGAAAGAGATTGCCGTAGAGCTTGGCCTGTCGCCAAAAACCGTTCACGTTCACCGCGCCAACCTGATGGAAAAACTGAACGTCAGCAACGACGTTGAGCTGGCGCGCCGCATGTTTGACGGCTGGCAATGAACCCGCTGATTTCGCGGCTGATCGCCGTCGTTGCCAGCTTTTTTATCTTCTCCGCCGCGTGGTTTTGCCTGTGGAGCATCAGCCTGCATCTGGTGGAGCGCCCGGAGCTGGCGGTGCTGCTGTTCCCCTTCGGCCTGCGTCTTGGATTAATGCTGCAATGCCCGCGCGGCTACTGGCCGGTGCTGCTTGGCGCGGAGTGGCTGATGCTGATCTGGCTGGCGCGGGAGGTGGCGCTGGCGCATCTGCCGTTATTGACGATCGGGAGCGTGCTCACGCTCCTCCCGGTTGCGCTTATCTCCCGCTACCGCCACCAGCGCGACTGGCGCACGCTGCTGCGTCAGGGTGCGGCGCTAATTGCCGCCGCGCTGCTGCAGTCCCTGCCGTGGGTGGGCGACAAGGAGATGCTCAACGCCCTGCTGCTGACCCTGACCGGCGGCCTGACGCTGGCGCCGACCTGTCTGGTTTTCTGGCACTACCTCACCAGCACCGTCTGGCAGCCGCTCGGCCCGGCGCTGGTGTCACAGCCCGTCAACTGGCGCGCCCGGCACCTCATCTGGTATCTGCTGCTGTTTGTGGTTAGCCTCTGGCTACAGCTTGGCCTGCCCGCTGAACTATCGCGCTTCACGCCGTTTTGTCTGGCGCTGCCGATCGTTGCCCTTGCCTGGCACTACGGCTGGCAGGGAGCGCTGATTGCGACCCTGATGAACGCCATCGCGCTGATCGCCAGCCAGACCTGGCACGACCATCCGGTGGATTTACTGCTCTCGCTGCTGGCGCAAAGCCTGACCGGGCTGCTGCTCGGGGCGGGCATTCAGCGTCTGCGCGAGCTGAACCTCTCCCTGCAAACCGAGCTGGCGCGCAACCGCCGTCTGGCTGAACGCCTGCTGGAGACCGAAGAGAGCGTGCGGCAGGAGGTTGCCCGCGAGCTGCACGATGATATCGGCCAGACCATTACCGCCATCCGCACGCAGGCGGGCATCGTCCAGCGTCTGGCGGCGGAAAACGCGGGCGTGAAGCAGGGCGGGGCGCATATCGAACAGCTTTCGTTAGGCGTATATGACTCGGTGCGCCGGCTGTTAGGGCGGCTGCGCCCGCGCCAGCTCGACGACCTTTCGCTGGCGCAGGCGGTGCGCTCCCTGATGCGCGAGATGGAGCTGGAAAGCCGCGGGATTGTCAGCCACCTCGACTGGCGCATTGATGAACCTGCGCTGAGCGAAGGCCAGCGCGTGACGCTGTTCCGCGTCTGTCAGGAAGGGCTGAACAATATCGTCAAACACGCCAGCGCCAGCGCGGTGACGATACAGGGCTGGCAGCAGGACGAGCGCCTGATGCTGGTGATTGAAGATGACGGCTGCGGCCTGCCGCCGGGCTCCGGCCAGCAGGGATTTGGCCTGGCGGGCATGCGCGAGCGCGTCAAGGCGCTGGGCGGCACGCTGAACATCTCCTGCACCCACGGGACGCGCGTCAGCGTCAGCTTGCCGCTTCGGAGTCACCATGTTTAACACCCCTGTCGACGCAGCCCCGATACGCGATAAGGCGGAAATCGACGCCCGCTACCGCTACTGGCGACGCCATATCCTCGTCACTATCTGGCTCGGCTACGCGCTGTTCTACTTCACCCGCAAAAGCTTCAACGCCGCCGCGCCGGAGATCCTCGCCAGCGGCGTGATGGCGCGCACCGATATCGGCCTGCTGGCGACGCTGTTTTATATCACCTACGGCCTGTCGAAGTTTTTCTCCGGCATCGTCAGCGACCGCTCCAACGCGCGCTATTTTATGGGATTCGGGCTGATCGCCACCGGCGTGGTGAACATCCTGTTTGGCTTCTCTACCTCGCTGTGGGCCTTTGCCCTGCTGTGGGCGCTGAACGCCTTTTTCCAGGGATGGGGCGCGCCGGTGTGTGCCCGCCTGCTCACCGCCTGGTACTCGCGCAACGAGCGCGGCGGCTGGTGGGCCATCTGGAACACCGCGCATAACGTCGGCGGGGCGCTGATCCCGATGGTGGTGGGCGCGGCAGCGCTGCACTACGGCTGGCGCGCGGGGATGATGATTGCCGGCTGTCTCGCGATCCTCGCCGGGCTGTTCCTCTGCTGGCGGCTGCGCGACAGGCCGCAAACCGTGGGGCTTCCGCCGGTAGGCGACTGGCGGCACGACGAGATGGAGATTGCCCAGCAGCAGGAGGGGGCGGGGCTGTCCCGCAAGGAGATCCTTACCAAATACGTGCTGAAAAACCCGTACATCTGGCTGCTGTCGCTCTGCTACGTGCTGGTCTACGTGGTGCGCGCGGCCATCAACGACTGGGGCAATCTGTACATGTCCGAGACGCTGGGTGTGGATCTGGTGACCGCCAACTCGGCGGTGACCATGTTCGAGCTGGGCGGGTTTATCGGCGCGCTGGTGGCGGGCTGGGGCTCGGACAAACTGTTCAACGGCAACCGCGGCCCGATGAACCTCATTTTTGCCGCCGGGATCCTACTCTCCGTCGGCTCGCTGTGGCTGATGCCGTTCGCCAGCTACGTGATGCAGGCGGCGTGCTTCTTCACCACCGGCTTCTTCGTGTTCGGCCCGCAGATGCTGATCGGCATGGCGGCGGCGGAGTGTTCGCACAAAGAGGCGGCAGGGGCGGCGACGGGCTTTGTCGGCCTGTTCGCCTACCTGGGGGCGTCGCTCTCCGGCTGGCCGCTGGCGCGAATAATCGACATCTGGCACTGGAGCGGATTCTTCGCGGTGATCGCCATCGCGGCGGGGATTTCGGCCCTGCTGCTGCTGCCGTTTTTGCATGCGCAGGCGCCGCGCGAGGTAAACGAAGCGTGATGCGCTTCACCTTTTGGTGCCGGGTGGCGCAAAACTAAGACATTTTCCCGGTTTTACCTGGACGCTGTCTCAGGCATCTCTCCCGGCTGATTTTTACAATGCGGTAAAAATCAGCTCAGGAGTAAACCAACCATGCTGGCCTTTCTCAATCAGGTGCGCAAGCCGACCCTGGATCTGCCGCTCGACGTGCGGCGCAAGATGTGGTTCAAACCGTTCATGCAGTCTTATCTGGTGGTCTTTATCGGCTACCTGACCATGTACCTGATCCGCAAAAACTTTAACATCGCCCAGAACGACATGATCTCAACCTACGGGCTGAGCATGACGCAGCTGGGGATGATTGGCCTGGGCTTCTCCATCACCTACGGGGTGGGGAAAACGGTTGTGTCCTACTACGCGGACGGCAAAAACACCAAGCAGTTCCTGCCGTTTATGCTGATCCTCTCCGCCATCTGTATGCTTGGCTTCAGCGCCAGCATGGGCGCAGGCTCCGTTAGCCTGTTCCTGATGATCGCCTTCTACGCCCTGAGCGGTTTCTTCCAGAGTACCGGCGGGTCGTGCAGCTACTCCACCATCACCAAATGGACCCCGCGGCGCAAGCGCGGTTCGTACCTCGGCCTGTGGAATATCTCCCACAACCTCGGCGGTGCCGGTGCGGCAGGCGTGGCGCTGTTCGGCGCGAACGTCCTGTTCGACGGCCACGTGATCGGCATGTTTATCTTCCCGTCGATTATCGCCCTGATCGTTGGCTTTATCGGCCTGCGCTACGGCAGCGACTCCCCGGAATCTTACGGCCTCGGCAAAGCCGAAGAGCTGTTCGGGGAGGAGATCAGCGAAGAGGACAAAGAGACTGAAGAGAACGAGATGTCCAAATGGCAGATCTTTGTTGAATACGTGCTGAAAAACAAAGTGATCTGGCTGCTGTGCTTCTCAAATATCTTCCTGTATGTGGTGCGCATCGGTATCGACCAGTGGTCAACCGTGTATGCCTTCCAGGAGCTGAAGCTCTCGAAAGAGGTGGCGATTCAGGGCTTCACCCTGTTCGAAGTGGGCGCGCTGGTCGGCACCCTGCTGTGGGGCTGGCTCTCGGATCTCGCCAACGGCCGTCGCGCGCTGGTGGCCTGCGTTGCGCTGGCGCTGATTATCGCCACGCTCGGCGTGTACCAGCACGCCAGCAACCAGTACGTCTACCTGGCGTCCCTGTTCGCGCTCGGCTTCCTGGTGTTTGGCCCGCAGCTGCTGATTGGCGTGGCGGCGGTCGGCTTCGTGCCGAAAAAAGCGATCGGTGCCGCCGACGGGATCAAAGGCACCTTCGCCTACCTGATCGGCGACAGCTTTGCCAAGCTGGGCCTGGGGATGATCGCCGACGGCACGCCGATTTTCGGCCTCACTGGCTGGGCGGGCACCTTCGCGGCGCTGGATGCGGCAGCGATTGGCTGTATCGTACTGATGGCGATGGTGGCGGTACTGGAAGAACGTAAAATTCGCCGTGAAAATCGTGCGCAGAAATTAAAAGCGGCCTGAGTGTGCAGGTAACTTCTTTGCCCGGCGTGTGATGCCGGGCTTTTTTGTTTTGAATCTCCAGTCTTTACCCCGCTTTACACACCCATTCCTCTCCTTGCTCTACAGTGTTTTTGCTGCCGCCTTTCGCGCAGCCTTAGCCCTTTTTGCTATTGGAGAGCTTGCATGTTGACCCGACGATTATCCTGCCTGGCGCTGCTGGTGGCGCTGTCAGCCCCCGCATTGGCTGCGGATGCCCCTACCTACGGCGAGAAGCTGGAAGGTTTCGACTACGGCTGGCCGGTAAAACACTTTACGTTTACCTCGCAAAACCAGTCTCTGGATATGGCTTATCTGGACGTGAAGCCGGAAAAACCCAACGGCCGCACCGCGGTGCTGATGCACGGCAAAAACTTCTGCGCCGGCACCTGGGACGGTACTATCCGCGCGCTGTCGGCGAGCGGATATCGGGTGATCGCCCCCGACCAGATCGGCTTCTGTAAATCCACCAAGCCGGAGCGGTATCAGTACACCTTCCAGCAGCTGGCGGATAACACCCACGCCTTGCTGAAAACCCTCGGCGTCGATCGCGTGACGGTTATCGGCCACTCGACCGGCGGCATGCTGGCGACCCGCTACGCGCTGATGTGGCCGCAGCAGGTGGAGCAGCTGGTGATGGTCAACCCGATAGGCCTGGAGGACTGGAAAGCGCGCGGCGTGCCGCATATTACGGTCGACCAGTGGTACCAGCGCGAGCTGAAGGTCAGCGCCGACGGCATTCGTCAGTACGAGAAAAATACCTACTATGCCGGAGAGTGGAAGCCGGAGTATGAGCGTTGGGTCACCATGCTCGCCGGGCTGAACAACGGGCCGGGAAAAAAACGTGTGGCCTGGAACTCGGCGCTGCTCTACGACATGATCTACACCCAGCCGGTGATCTACGAATTTAGTGAACTGAAGATGCCGGTATTATTGATGATCGGCACGAAGGACAACACCGCCATCGGGAAAGATCTCGCCCCGCCTGAGATCCGCAAAACGCTCGGCAACTATGCGGTGCTGGGAAAGGAGACGGCGAAGCGCATCCCGCACGCGACGCTGGTCGAGTTCAACGACATGGGCCACGCGCCGCAGATGCAGGATCCTGAGCGCTTCCACGAGGCGCTGCTTAAGGGACTTCAGGCCCGCTGACTGGTTTGCAGTAACAGCCCGCGCAGCCACGCCTGCGCGGGATTGCGGTGCGTTCTGCCGTGCCAGGCCATACTTTTGGTAAAGCCTGGCACGGGAACTGGCGTCTCGCAGATGAACATCCCCGTCTGATTTTCCGCGATGCGTGACGGCACGACGGCAATCATATCGCTGAGGGCCAGCACGTCCGGCAGAACCAAAAAGTGGCTCACCGAGAGACCCACGTGCCGCGTCCGGCCAATTTTCTCCAGCGCGCTATCGGTTACCCCGCGAAAGCCGTCTCCCTCGTAAGAGACCAGCACATGCTCAAGGGCGCAAAATCGCTCTAACGTCATTGGCTCTCCGGCGTTTGGATGGTCGGCGCGCATCATGCATACGTACCGTTCATCATAAAGCGCACGGCTGTGAAGCTCATCGGGCGTGGTGTGGGGGGTGATAAGCGCTACGTCAATAGCGCCCTGCTCAAGCTGGCTGACAAGGCTACCGGGGGTAACGGGCACCACGCGCACGCGTATGCCAGGCGCCTGTGTTTTAAGGGCGGCGATAAACGGCACAGCAACCGCCCGAAGTGCATAATCCGTAGCGGCAAGAGTGAAGGTGAGGCGAGCGGTATTAGGGTCAAAGGCAACGGGCTGAAGCAGCACGTCGATATCCGCGAGAATGCGCTTCACCGGAGCGGCCAGCGCTTCAGCGCGCGTGGTTGGCACCATGCCGTGCGGGGCGCGGATAAAGAGCGGATCGTCGAAGTAGTCCCGCAGGCGGTTGAGCATGCCGCTCACGGCGGGCTGGGTCAGAGCAAGACGCGCCGCCGCGCGGGTGACGCTGCGTTCATCCAGCAGAGCGTCGAGCGTTTTCAGCAGGTTTAGATCCAGCGTGCGCAGATCCGCTTTCATGGTGTTTTGCTACCTCTTTTCCGTTCACTATTATGGCGCTGCCCGCTGTCGACGCGTTGCGTTTCCCGCTATGATGGGCGGCTAGTCTAAGGAGAACGCATGGTCTGGATAATGCTGGCAACGCTTGCCGTGGTGTTTGTGGTTGGGTTTCGTGTCCTGACCTCGGATTCCCGCCGCGCCATCAAACGTTTAAGCGAGCGTCTGGGTATCACCCCGATGCCGGTAGAATCGATGATCGACCAGTTCGGTAAAACGCCGGGCAATGAGTTTATCCGCTACCTTGAGCGCCCAGACGAAGCGCATCTGCAAAACGCCGCCCAGGTCCTGCTTATCTGGCAGGTCTGCATCGTCGACGGGAGCGAGGAGAATCTGCATACCTGGCACCGCATGCTGCGTAAAGCCCGCCTGGCCGCACCGATCACCGATGCGCAAATCCGCCTCGCGCTCGGCTTCATGCGCGAGATAGAGCCCGATCCGCAGGATCTTAACGCCTTCCAGCTGCGCTATAACCAGCTTTTCCTCCCGGAAGAGGGCGTGTTTTATCTGCACTGATATCACGAAACGTGATGAAGAGTATAAAGCATCGTCATTAGATTTATATCTGCCGCAGGCGCACCATCACTTCATCCACTCGCTGATGAGGTGAACCATGAAACAATCCGCCATTATCTGGCCAAACGACTACCTGCCAGGCACAACCGATAACTTTGCATCCAACGAAATCATCGTCGCCGGGCTGAGCGCAAAAGAGATTTGGGCGCAGCTTAACGACACTACCCTGTGGCCGAACTACTACAGCAACGCCGAAGATATTCGTTTTCACGACGGCAGCGGTCCGGAACTGAGCGCCAACGCCCGCTTCCGCTTCACGACCTTTGGCTTCCCGGTTGAGGCGCAGGTCACGGAGTATGTTCCGCCCGTTGACGGCGAAGCCGCACGGATCGCCTGGCACGGCTGGGTGGAGGGCGATGCCAGCTCGCGTCTGGATGTGATCCACGCCTGGCTGTTTGAGGACTTGCCGGGAAATCGCGTCCGTATTCTGACTCAGGAGTCGCAGAAAGGCGTTCCTGCACAGGAACTTGCTCGCACCGTGCCGAATCCAATGATCAACGGGCACCAGGAGTGGATCGTCGGTCTGGCGAATGCAGCGATGCAAGAAAAGTTGTCGAAACGTTAAATTCGTCACACTTTTGATGATAAACTGCGCGACTTTTCCGCACGTTTTTATCTCAGGTGACGCCATGACAGAACATATCCAGCCCACGACCCCGCCGCAGGCCAAAGAGGTTTCACGCCCCAACTGGTCGGCGGTTTTCTCCGTGGCGTTTTGCGTAGCCTGCCTGATTACCGTTGAGTTTCTGCCGGTCAGCCTGCTGACGCCGATGGCGCAGGATCTGGGCATCTCCGAAGGCGTGGCGGGGCAGTCTGTCACCGTCACCGCGTTTGTAGCGATGTTCGCCAGCCTGTTTATCACCCAGGCTATTGGCGCGATTGATCGCCGTAAAGTGGTCATTCTGTTCAGCGTGCTGCTGACGCTCTCCTGCCTGCTGGTCTCCTTCGCTGAAAGCTTCACCCTGCTGCTGCTCGGCCGTGCCTGTCTGGGTCTTGGGCTTGGCGGCTTCTGGGCGATGTCGGCCTCGCTGACCATGCGCCTGGTGCCCGCGCGCACCGTGCCGAAAGCGCTGTCCGTTATCTTCGGTGCCGTCTCCATCGCGCTGGTGATTGCCGCGCCGCTGGGCAGCTTCCTCGGCGGGATTATCGGCTGGCGTAACGTCTTTAACGCGGCGGCGGTGATGGGCGTGCTGTGCATTATCTGGGTGTGGAAGGCGCTGCCGTCCCTGCCGGGTGAGGCGGCGCACCACAAACAGAACATGTTCAGCCTGCTTAAACGCCCGGGCGTGCTGGCGGGGATGACCGCCATCTTTATGGCCTTTGCCGGGCAGTTTGCCTTCTTTACCTATATTCGCCCGGTGTATATGACCATGGCGGGCTTTGACGTGGACGGCCTGACGCTGGTGCTGTTGAGCTTCGGTATCGCCAGCTTTGTCGGCACCTCGCTGTCGTCCCAGTTCCTGAAGCGCTCCCTGAAGGTGGCGCTGGCGGGTGCGCCGCTGGTGCTGGCGATAAGCGCGGCGGTACTGGTGCTGTGGGGCAGCGATAAGTGGGTGGCGTCTGCCATCGCGATTATCTGGGGCTTTGCCTTTGCGCTGGTGCCGGTGGGCTGGTCGACGTGGATCACCCGCTCGCTTGCCGATCAGGCGGAAAAAGCCGGGTCGATTCAGGTGGCGGTGATCCAGCTGGCGAACACCTGCGGTGCGGCAGTGGGCGGCGTTGCGCTTGACCACCTGGGGCTGACGTCACCGCTGGTCATCTCCGGCACGCTGATGCTGCTGACCGCGCTGCTGGTGGCGGGGAAGGTGAAGGCGAAGTCGTAAATTCCCCCCCTCACCCCGGCCCTCTCCCCAAAGGGGCGAGGGTGAAAAGACTGCACCGAGCCGTCCCCTCTCCCCTATGGGGAGAGGGTTAGGGTGAGGGGACATTCGCTTATGCCGATGTCTGAACCCGACTTCTCGAATCCATCGAAATCAACACCACCGACGACACGATCAGCAGCGTGCCCAGCCAGTCCGGCAGGGTAAACGCTACGCCAAGCAAAATCACCGACAGCAGCGCGCTGCTCAGCGGCTCGGCGCAGCTCAGAATGCTTGCCTTCGGCCCGCCGATCATCTGCGCGCCTTTCAGGTACAGGCTGAACGTCAGCGCGGTGCCGATCACCACCAGGTAAAAAAACGCCAGCAGCAGGCTGCCGTCAATGACGAAGGTGGTGCCGCGCCCGGCGTAGAACGGCGTCAGCATCACTCCCGCAATCAGCATACTCCAGCCGACAATCGGCAGCGTGCCGTAGCGGGCGATCAGGGTTGACGGATACGTCGTGTAAAACGCCGCGGCAAAGGCCGAGGCAATGCCGAAGAACAAAGCCGCAGGCGAGATGGAGAGTGAAGTGGGGTCGCCGTGGGTGACCAGCAGGAAGGTGCCGACCAGTGACGTCAAAATCGCCGACAGGACAAACACGCCGGGACGCTTCTTCCGCGCCAGGGCGAACCACGCCACGATAATTGTCGGAGACAGAAACTGAAGCACGGTCGCCGTAGCGGCGTTGGATTTTTCAATCGTCAGCAGGAAGGTGAGCTGCACGGTAAGCGCGCCGACCAGCGAGAAAAACAGCAGGCTGATGGCGTCTTTGCGGTTTTTGATGACCGAAAAAATCTTATCGCCGTGAACGAAGGAAAGCGTCAGGAGGATCACGCCGGTAAACAGCAGGCGAATCATGGTCAGGTAAGGCGAAGAAATGTGGCTTTTCTCCATGATGTACTGCGCGCAAACCCCGGAACTGCCCCATAAAACGGCGGCGATCAGGACGTTTAGCATCCCTTTACGTGTGGACCCCATGTTCTCCCCTGCGATGTTGTCGTTCATTGGCCAACAGCATAGCATGGTTGTGTGCGGCCTGATGCCCTCACCCCGACCCTCTCCCACGGGGAGAGGGGGAAACACCGTTTTGCTTCTACCTTGCTTAGAACCACGCCTCCCACATAGCCCCGACGTTGAAGTCGTCGAGCGTTTCGTCTTTGGTGTTGTTCACGCGCGCGGTGCGTTCGTTATCCACCTTGCCGCCGGTCACGTAGAAGCGCAGCATCGGACGGAACTCCGGCCCCATGGCGATAGACATGTTCTGGGATAGAGTCAGCTTCCAGCCCTTGTTGTCGCCGCCGTTATCGTAGTCAACGTGCTGCCAGCCCGCTTCCAGCCAGGTGGAGTGAACGTCGTTCCACCAGTGCATCGGGCGCACAATCGCGTTGTAGTTCTTACGATTGTCGGCGTCATCGCGGCTGTTGTCATAGTCGTGGAAGGCGAGAATGTACTCCACCTGCGTGGCCTGGGTGAATTTATACAGCCCTTCGAAGCTGGCGTAGACCGTGGTCAGATCCTCGGTCTTGTTGAAGACGCTGTTGTCCGCGTTATCAGAGTAACGGGCGATCACCTTGTTCACGCCGCTGTCGTTGGTGTGGCTCAGCACCACGCCGCCCTGCCAGGCATTCAGGCGCTCGTCGCTCTCGATCGCCTTAGAGTCGAAGCCGTAGTTGGCGTAAAGCTCCATGTCGATGGGGCCGAGCTTCATGCCGTGGATTTTAGAGGTGGCGGCGTAGTTGCCTTTATCGCCCGTGCCGGAACCGCCGGTACAGGTGATGCGCGACGGGTTCGCTTCGTCCTCCATCACTTCCGGGCTACAGGATTCCACCGCCGCCACGGCAGCGACGTCAAACTGCACGCCGCCGATGTCGAAGTTTTTCACCCCGGCGCCCTGGCCGTCGTGGTTCATCCAGAAGTAATCGTTAATGCCCTGCTGCGGACGCTGGTGGAAGTCACGACCGGCCCAGAAGTAGGCGTTCGGGTTAGACGCCATAATATTGGTCACCCCGGCGTAGGCTTTTTTCAGGTTAACTTCGTCACCCCAGTGGTCGATCATCACGTTGATGTCCCAGATGGCGCCGTTTTCACCCTTGAAGGCCTTGGAGAGCTGGAATTCGCCGCCGTTGCCTTCGTTACCCAGACGACCAATCGCGGAGGCGCCGTTGTAGGAGCCGTCTACCGCCACGTATTTCTGATCGGCGGCCTGGAAGTGCGCGCCGTAGCGGGCGTAGCCGGTAAATTTAACCCCGAACGGAATCGCCATATCCGGGGACTGCGCCGCGCTTTGCGGTTCGGTTACCACGTCCGCTTTTTTCGCGATCGCCGCGTCCATTTTCGCCTGCCGTTCGGCCAGCGCTTTATCCACCGCTTTCGCCACAATGGCGTCGATTTGCTCCTGCGTGAATTCTTGTGCGAGCACGGAAATTGGGCAAAGCGCGGCGATAACCGCCATGGTTAATGGAAGTTTTTTACTGTTTTTCATTGTCGTCTCTATTAATTTACATTTTATTCAGACAATAATCCTCTCGTTCCGATTAGACAGAATATGTCGCTATCATCAGAAACAGAGTGATTTATATTTTCAGGTACAGAGGTCTTACGGTAACGTTATTTCGTCATAGGCTATCTCTGATATAAATGAATAATCTCTTCGGATAATTCACGCGCCAGCAGGGAGTTCATTAAATGATCCTGCGCGTGCACCATGATTAACGTCATCGGCTGGCGGGCTTCGCCCGCGTCCTGCTCGATCAGTTTGGTCTGCATCTTGTGCGCCTGGCGCGCGTAGCCGTCGGCTTCGCGCAGCAGGCTTTTGGCTTCGTCAAGGTTGCCCTGGCGCGCCGCGTGCAGGGCTTCAAAGCACAGGCTGCGGGACTGACCGGCGTTGACGATAATTTCCATTACGGCTTCTTCTAGTGCGATCATCATGGTTACTCTTTATCAAAGCTATTATTTAAGGCGGTGGCGGCAAACCACTCTCCGCTTTTCTTTATGGTGCGCTGCTGCGTCTCCAGATCGAGCTGGATAAAACCGTAGCGGTTTTTATAGGCATTACACCATGACCAGTTATCAATAAACGTCCACATATGGTAGCCAAGGCAATTGCACCCTTCGCTAATGCCTTTATGCAGCCACGCTAAATGCCCGGAAATAAAATCGATGCGGTACCGATCGTTAATCTGGCCATTTTCAATAAAGCGCTGCTCATTTTCGACGCCCATGCCGTTTTCGGAAATAAAGCAGCGCGGGTTGCCGTAATTGTCGCGCAGGTTAACCAGAATATCGTAAATACCCGGCTCGTATATTTCCCAGCCACGGTACGGGTTCATCTTGCGGCCCGGCATCTCGTAATTATCGAAGAACCACTCCGGCATAAACGGCGCCTGCGGGTTTACCGCGCTGTCGCGACACTTGACGCGACGCGGCTGATAGTAGTTCACGCCGAGCAGGTCGATTTTCCCCTCCGCAATCAGGAAACCGTCTTCCGGTTTACAGGCGGGTAATTGATCGTAGGATTTCAGCAGCGCCACCAGATCCGCCGGATATTCACCGCGCAGGACCGGGTCCAGGAAGCTGCGGTTAAACATCAGGTCTGCGATGTGCGCCGCCTTCACGTCCGCCGGGTTCTGCGAGCGCGGATAGGATGGCGTCAGGTTCAGTACGATGCCGATCTCCCCCGCGTAATGCCCGGCGCGGTAAGCCTGAACGGCCTTCGCATGGGCCAATACGGTGTGATAGGCCACGGTCGCTGCCCGACGAAAATCCACCACGTTCGGATAGTGAAAATCGTACAGATAACCGCCCTCAACCGGCACAATCGGCTCGTTGAAGGTAAACCAGTGCAGCACGCGATCGCCAAACAGCTCGAAGCAAATCTGCGCATAGCGGGCGTAAGCGTCCACCACGTCACGATTTTCCCAGCCGCCGATCTCCTGCATCGCCATCGGCATGTCGAAATGGAACAGGGTAATAAACGGCGTGATGCCCTGTTCATTCAGCTCATCAATGACCTGATTGTAAAAATCGACCGCTTCCGGGTTCACTTCACCGATACCGTCGGGGATCAGGCGCGCCCAGCTAATCGAGGTACGAAAGCTGTTGTGGTTCAGCTGCTTTAACAGCTGAATATCCGTTTTCCAGTGCTGATAAAACGTGGAGGTGTGCTGCGGCCCCACGCCGTTGTGAAAACGGTTCGGCTCGCGGGCAAACCAGTAATCCCACGTGGTTTCGCCCTCTCGTGTCCCTTCGGTCTGGAGCGCGGAGCTTGCGCTGCCCCACCAGAAATTATCGGGAAATGCGTATTTCATGTCCTTTCCTCTTTGACTTATTGGCTTACGGTTTCAGCTGCACCGACGGTTGCCTGGGCTTTCTGCTCTTCGTTTTTCATCAGCGTACGCTCATAGGCGCGCAGGAACGGCAGGTACATCAGCGCGGACATCACCATACACACCAGGCACATAATCACCGGGCTGAGCGCCCAGTTTGCCGCCCACGAGGCGCCAATCGGCGCGGGCGTGGTCCACGGCGTTAACGAGACGACCTGTGCCAGCCAGCCGAGCTTTGTTGCGCCGTACGCCAGGCAGGCGTTGACCAGCGGAACGAACACGAATGGAATAAAGAGCATCGGGTTCATGATGATCGGCGCGCCAAACAGAATCGGTTCGTTAATGTTAAAGAAGCTGGGCACGACGCCCATTTTGCCGATGGTGCGCAGGTGCGTGGCGCGGCTGCGCAGCAGCAGGAACGCCAGCGGCAGCGTGGAGCCTACGCCGCCAATCAGCAGGTAGTGATCCCAGAAGCCTTGCAGATAAACGTGCGGGAGCGCTGCGCCAGCGGCCAGCGCCGCCTGGTTAGCAGAGAGGTTCGCCATCCAGAACGGGTTCATGATGCCGGTAACAATCAGCGACCCGTGAATACCGGCGAACCAGAAGATCTGGCACAGCAGTACGGAGAGCAGGATTGCGGGCAGGGAGTCTGACGCAGACACCAGCGGCTCCAGCAGGTGCATGATCGCCTGCGGGATAATCATTCCGGTTTGCGCTTCAATGAACAGGTTCAGCGGATGCAGCGTGCCGATCACCACCATTACCGGAATCAGGATCTCGAACGAACGCGCCACGCCGGTCGGGACTTCTTTCGGCAGGCGGATGGTCACGTTGTTCTGCTTCAGCCACGCATAGACGCGGGTGGAGTAGATAGCGGTAATCAGCGCGGTGAAGATGCCCTGGCCGGACAGATACTGCGTTGAGATCTTGCCGTCGGCATACGGCGCCGCCACCAGCAGGAAGGCCATAAAGGCCAGCAGGCCAGACATCACCGGGTCGAGGTTAAACTGACGCCCCAGGCTCGCCCCAATCCCCACCGAAATGAAGAAGGTCATGACGCCCATGCTGAGGTTAAACGGCAGCATCAGCTGCTCGCGGTAGGTCTCGGAGAAGTCCAGCCAGCCGCGGGCGAAGCTGTTGGTGGTATCCGCCGAGAACGGCGGGAAGATGAACACCAGCATAAACGAGCCGATGATCATAAACGGCAGCGCGGCGGTAAAGCCGTCGCGGATGGCAATCACATACTTTTGCTGGCCAAGCTTTGCGGCCAGCGGGGTAATTGACTGCTCAATAACCGCGACCATGGATTGATATAACGAACTCATGTGAACACCTTTTAGTGTGCCGCTTCGATGAGCGACAGAGCATAGTCCAGTACTTTATCGCCACGCTGCATGCCGTAGTCCATCATGTCGATGGGCTGCACCGGAATACCCTGCGTCGCCGCCTTGTCTGAGAGTGTCTTTAACATGTATTTCACCTGCGGTCCGAGAAGAACCACCTGGTATTGCGGAAACTGCGTATCAAATTCGGACACGCCGTACGCATCAATCTTCACGGGCAAGCCCCGCTCTTTAGCAACATCGATCATTTTGCTGACCAGCAGGCTGGTGGACATCCCGGCAGAACAGCACAGCATAATCTTGAACATCGACAACCATCCTCAAAATGTAAAAAGTTATTGCGAGGATGATTGGACATGATACGGAAACCGGTTTCCATTCATAAAAGACAGAAGTGTGACAACCATCAATATCCACTACTTATGACGCTAATTAACCGGATGTGGGTCACATAATTTGGCTGTTTTAACGTCAATTTGAGTGGAAACGGAAAATCGGTTTCCATGGAAAACGGAAACGGATATACTCCGTTCTGGCTATAATGTGAGCCGTAGCGGTTATGGAATTTGCAGGCGCGAGGATGGCCTGCCAGGGGAAAAAGATGTCGACAATCAATGATGTATCACGTCTGGCCGGGGTGTCTAAAGCCACGGTATCGCGAGTGTTGAGTGGGTCACGTGGCGTAAAAGAGGCCAGCCGTCAGGCCGTGCTGAAAGCGGTGGATGAGCTGAACTATCGTCCCAACGTGATTGCGCAGTCGCTGCTCAGTCAGTCGACGGGGTGCATTGGGGTGATTTGCGCGCAGGAAAATATTAACCAGACCACCGGTTACCTGTATGCGCTGGAAAAACACCTCAGCCAGCATCAAAAACACCTGCTGCTGCGTTTCGCGCACACCAAAACGGAAGTGATGAACGCCCTTGAAGAGCTCTCCTGCGGGCTCTGCGATGACATCCTGGTCATTGGCGCGCGTTTCCCGCTGGACGTCGACATGGACAACGTCATTCTGGTCGACTGTATGGAAGCCGATAACGCCAACAGCATCCAGTTCGATCACGCTTTCGCTGCTGAAACGGCGTGTAACTACCTCACCAGCCAGGGGCGTCGCCAGATTGCGCTGATCCACCCCCACGGCAGCGGGTTTGCCGACCAGGTGCTGCTCGGTTACAAACACGCGCTGGAGAAGAACTTCCTGCCCTTTAATCGCAACCTCGTGTTCATGGACGCAACCTCGTCGTCCGTTGCGCTTCAGGAGTTGCTCAACAACGCGTCGACGCTGAACTTCAACGCGCTGCTGGTGGCGGACGAGCAGGAGGCCCAGAGGGTGATCCCGCAGCTTCAGGCGTTTAATAAATCGGTACCGGAAGACATCATGGTGTTTAGCCTGGCCGGGTCGCTGCATCTGCCGGGAATTCCGGTGATCCCGGCTATCGAGTATTCCATGGACGCCATGGCTGCGCGCATCGTGACCTGGCTGAATCAAAAAACGCAGATGCTGGGATCTTACGTGCTGCGTGGGGATTTAATTATTCCGGACGTGCGGAAACGTTAAACGTGTGATGTAGGCCGGGTAAGCGCAGCGCCACCCGGCGAAAACTCAATAATCCTCCATATAATCCACTCGCCGCGTATCCGGTTTATTCAATCCCGCCGCCCAGCGACTGCCACAGCGTGATGCGGTTTTCCAGGTCGGTTTGCCGTAAGGCAATCAGTGATTCCTGCGCCGACCACAGCGACCGCTGCGCGGTGAGCACCGTCAGATAATCCCCGGCGCCCGCCTTATAGCTGCGGGTCGCCACGTCCAGCGTTTTTTGCTCCGCCGCCACGTATTCACGCTGGGCATCCAGCTGCTCGCTCAGGGTTTCACGGCGCGCCAGCGCGTCCGCCACGTCCTTAAACGCGCTCTGGATGGTCTTCTCATAGGTGGCGATCAGCCCCTTCTTCTCCGCTTCCGCGTAGCGCAGCTGTGCCATATTGTTGCCACCGCTAAACAGCGGCAGGGTGATGGACGGCGCGAACGACCAGACCTTCATGCCGTGGCTGAACAGGGATGACAGCGAATCGCTGCCGACGCCCGCGCTGGCGGTGAGCGAAATCGACGGGAAGAAGTTGGCTCGCGCCGCGCCGATACTGGCGTTGGCGCTCAGCAGGTTATGTTCCGCCTCCTGAATATCCGGACGACGCAGCAGCGCGCTGGAGCTGACCCCCGCCGGGATCGGCGTGATGGCGTTGTCGCCCAGGCTTTCCAGCGTGCCTGGCAGCAGGTTGTCCGGCACCGTGTCGCCCGCCAGCAGGTTGAGGGCGTTTTTATCCTGCATTACCAGCGTCTGGTAGCTCGCCACGCTGGCGCGCGCCTGCTGGTAAACCGCCATCGCCTCGCTGACGTCCGTGGCGGCCGCCACGCCCACCTCCTGCTGGCGCTTCACAATCCTGAGCGAGTTCGCCGCGCTCTCCATGGTGGATTTCGCCAGCGCCAGGTTGCTGTTATCCGCCGCCAGCGTCACCCAAGCCGTGGTCAGCTCGCTGACCATCGTCAGGCGCGTGTTCTGGGCGGTGAACTCGCTGGCAAGCCAGGTTTCACGCGCGGCGCGCGAGAGGCTCTGGTTACGGCCAAACAGATCCAGCTCGAAGCTGGAGACCGCGCCGTTGGCCTCGTCGCTTGTGGCGACGCCGCTTGCCAGCGTGCGGCTGCGGGTGTGGCTCAGGCCTGCGTCCACCGTCGGGAAGAGTGACGAGCGCGTTTCGCCATACTGGGCGCGGGCGGCGTCGATATCGGCAATCGCTTTTTGCACGTCGCGGTTGCTGTTCAGCGCCATCGTTACCACGCTTTTCAGCCGCGCATCGTTCATCACCTCCTGCCACTGGCTTACTACGGTGGTGGCTTCGCCGTGCGCGCCGGGCAAGGTTGCCGGAACGGGAGCGTCCGGGCGCTGATACGTTGGATCTAAAGACACGCAGCCTGCGCTCAGCAGCGCTAACGTTAATACGGTTACACGAAACATTATGACCTCCGGTTTGCGTGCTTACCGGAGAACAGACGTTTCACCAGTACGAAGAATAAGGGAACGAAGAAGATCGCCAGCAGCGTCGCGGCCAGCGTTCCGCCGATAATGCCGGTACCGATCGCCACGCGGCTGTTGGCCCCCGCGCCGGTGGCAATCGCCAGCGGCGTTACGCCTGCAATAAACGCCAGCGAGGTCATGATGATGGGACGCAGACGCGTCTGGGCGGCACGCAGGGCGGCGCGCGTCAGGGAGTAACCTTCGGCGACTTTGGCTTCGGCAAATTCAACAATCAGGATGGCGTTCTTCGACGACAGGCCGATGGTGGTCAGCAGCGCCACCTGGAAGTAGACGTCGTTGTTCAGGCCGCGCAGGGAGGCGGCCACGGCCGCGCCCAGCACGCCAAGCGGGATCACCAGGATGACCGAAATCGGTACTGACCAGCTCTCATACAGCGCCGCCAGACACAGGAACACCACGAGGATGGAAAGGGCGTAGAGGCTCATCGCCTGGCCGCTCGCCAGTTTCTCCTGTAAGGACAAACCGCTCCAGGCCCAGGTGCTGCCGGACGGCAGACTGTTTGCCAGCTGCTCCATTTTGCTCATTGCCGTGCCGGAGCTGGCCCCGCTGGCGTTTTCGCCCTGAATCTCATATGCCGCCGATCCGTTGTAGCGCACCAGGCTTTCCGGACCGTACTCCCAGCGCGTGGTAGCGAAGGCGGAGAATGGGGTCATGGTGCTGTCGCTGCCGCGCACGTACCATTTGTTAAGATCCGACGGGACGGCGCGATAGTCGCTGTCGCCCTGGATGTAGACCTTCTTCACGCGGCCGCGATCGATAAAGTCGTTCACGTAGGTACCGCCCCAGGCGCTGGAGAGGGTATCGGTGACGTCGCTCAGGGACAGCCCCAGCGACACCGCTTTGTTGTTATCAATATCGACCTGAAGCTGCGGCATCTGCGGCAGATCGTTGGCGCGCACCGCGTGCAGCGAGCTATCCTGATTAGCCCTGGCAATCAGCTGATTACGCATTTTCAGCAGCGTGTCACGGTCGGTGCCGCCGCTAGCCATGAGCTCAAAGGTAAAGCCGTTACTCTGGCCAAGGCCGTCTACCGCTGGCGGCGTCATCGCAAATATAGTGGCATCGCGGATGGCGCTCAGCTCCTGCGTGGCGCGCAGGGCAATGGCCTGGGCGGTGTTTTCATCACCCTTACGTTCGGACCAGTTTTTCAGGGAGACAAACGCCATCCCGGCGTTCTGGCCGCTGCCGCTGAAGCTGAAGCCCTCAATGGTGAAGATAACGTTGGTGTTATCTTTCTCTTTGGTGAGGAACCACTCTCGCACCTGACGGCTAACTTCGGCAGTACGTACCGCCGTTGCGCCGGCTGGGAGAGTGTACTGCACCATGATTTCGCCCTGGTCTTCCGTCGGCAGGAAGCTGCCCGGCAGCTTCAGCATGGCGAAGCCCATCGCGCCGCAGAGCAGAGCGTAGATGACCAGCATGCCGCCGGAGCGTCGCAGGGCGCGCAGCACCTTGTTCTGATAGCCATGCTCGGTTCTGCTGTAGAAGCGGTTAAACGCGCCGAAGAAACCTTTCTTGTGCGGGGGCGTGTGTCTCAGAATTGAGCCGCACAGCGCGGGCGTCAGGGTCAACGCCACGACCACGGAAAGGAACATCGCCGAAATAATGGTAACCGAGAACTGACGGTAAATTACCCCGGTCGAGCCGCCGAAAAAGGCCATCGGCAGGAATACCGCAGAGAGCACCAGCGCAATGGCGATCAGCGCGCCGGAGATTTCGCCCATCGATTTTTCGGTGGCCTCCCGGGCGGGCAGCCCTTCGTCGCGCATAATACGCTCGACGTTTTCCACCACCACGATGGCGTCATCCACCAGCAGGCCGATGGCCAGCACCATTGCAAACAGCGTCAGGGTGTTAATGGAGTAGCCGAACAGCGCCAGCACGCCGAAGGTGCCCAGCAGAACCACCGGAACGGCCAGCGCCGGGATCAGCGTGGCGCGGATGTTTTGCAGGAACAGGTACATCACTACGACCACGAGGATAATGGCTTCGAACAGGGTCTGAATCACGTCTTCAACGGAAATCTTAATGAACTCGGTGCTGTCCTTCGGGTAGGCCACGTCGTAGCCTTCCGGCATCGACTTTTTGAACTCGGCGATTTTATCCTTCACCGCCGTCGCGGTGTTGAGCGCGTTCGCGCCAGGTGAAAGCATCACCGCCATACCCGCCGCCGGGTGGCCGTTCA
The DNA here is from genome assembly GCF_014930695.1 of Enterobacter cloacae complex sp. P40C2. NCBI lineage: Bacteria > Pseudomonadati > Pseudomonadota > Gammaproteobacteria > Enterobacterales > Enterobacteriaceae > Enterobacter > Enterobacter cloacae complex sp. P40C2. The sequence continues at coordinate 95,919 of NZ_JADBRP010000006.1, forward strand.
GCTTCGCGGTGGAGGTGTAATCCTCGCTGCCCATCTCCACGCGGGCGACGTCGCTGATGCGCACCACCGCACCGCTGGACTGGCTCTTCACGATGATGTTTTTAAACTGATCGACCGTCTGCAGGCGCGACTGGGCGCGCACGGTGGCGGTCAGCTGCTGGGCGTTCGACGAGGGCAGCGCGCCGATCTTACCGGCGGAGACCTGCACGTTTTGCGCTTCAATTGCGCTCTGCACGTCTGAAGGCATCAGCGAGTAAGAGGCCAGTTTTGCCGGATCGAGCCAGATACGCATCGCGTATTCCGCGCCAAACACCTGCAAACTCCCGACGCCATCCACGCGCGCCAGCGGATCCTGCATATTGCTCACCAGCCAGTCGGCGATGTCCGAGCTGCTGGCGGTGTCGGTTTTGTCATACACGCCCATGATCAGCAGAAAGTTGCTCTGGGACTTTTCAACGGTGATCCCGGACTGCTGCACCTCGGTCGGCAGGCGCGATTCCGCCTGCTGGACTTTGTTCTGTACCTGCACCTGCGCGGTGTCCGGGTCGGTTCCCTGCTCGAAGGTGACGGAGATGCTCACCGACCCGTCCGAACTGCTGGTAGAGGTGAAGTAGAGCAGGTTATCCAGCCCGGTGAGCTGCTGCTCGATCACCTGCGTTACGCTATTTTCCAGCGTCTGCGCGGAGGCGCCGGTGTAGGTGGCCGAGATTTTAATCGACGGCGGGGCAACGTCCGGGTACTGCGCCACCGGCAGCGTGCGGATCGCCAGTACACCGGCGAGCATGATGAGAATGGCGATCACCCAGGCAAAAACCGGGCGACGCACGAAGAAACGGGAAAACATCAGGCGTTCCCTCCGGCGTTTTTCATCTCTTCGGCCTTCACTTCCTGCCCGGCGGTGACTTTGTCTGTGCCTTCCACTATCAGCCTGTCACCGGCCTTCAGGCCGCTCAGCACCAGCCATTTGTCGCCGTAGGTCTCGCCCGTTTCGAGCTGGCGCTGCTCTACCTTGTTGCTGGCGTTCACTACCAGCGCGGTGGCGGTGCCTTTGGCGTCGCGGGTGATGCCCTGCTGTGGCGCGAGGATTGCGTCATTCATGATGCCTTCATCCACTCTGGCGCGGACGAACATGCCCGGCAGAAGCTGGTGCTGCGGGTTCGGGAAGACGGCGCGCAGGGTAACCGAGCCGGTAGACTCATCCACTGCCACTTCGGTCAGCGCCAGGCGGCCCTTTTCGCTGTAGGTGCTGCCGTCTTCGAGAATTAAGGACACGTTCAGCGTATCGCTGTTGCTGGCGAGGGTTTGCTTGCGTAATTGCAGCAGGTCGGCGCTGGAGCGGGTTAAATCAACGTACATGCTGTCCAGCCCGCGAATGGTCGCCAGCGCGGTATCCTGCTGGGCCGTTACCAGCGCGCCGGGGGTAACGGACGAGATCCCGATGCGTCCGGCAATCGGCGCGGTGATGGTGGTCCAGCTGAGGTTAATGCGCGCGCTCTCCTGCGCGGCCTTCTTTGACGCGACGCTGGCCTTGTCCTGCGCGCAGGTGGATTTAGCGTCTTCCGCATCCTGACGCGATACGCCGTCGTCTTTCACCAGCTGCGCATAGCGCTGGGCTTTCTGGCAGTCGGCCTGGACCAGTGCCTGCGCCTGCTTCAGCGCGGCGGCGGCTTCATCGTAAGCGGCGCGGTAGCTGGCAGGATCGATTTGATACAGCGCCTGCCCGGCTTTAACGGTATCGCCTTCGGTAAAAAGCCGCTTCTGGATAATGCCGCCCACCTGCGGGCGCACTTCGGCGCTCATCGCGGCGGTAGTGCGGCCGGTCAGCTCGCTGACGACGGACACGGGCTGGCTCATGAGCGTGACAATCCCCACTTCCGGTAGAGGATGCTGGGGAGCAGACGTTTGTGCATTATCGCACCCGGTCAGGAGGAGTAATGCTGCGATGGAGGTTGTTATGGTTTTCATAATCTTTTTCCAGGGTGAACGAAGCCTGCCCTGTTAAATGCTTAACAGGGAGGAGGGCTATTTAAAGGCACAGCGATACCGCATCTCTGGCTAAGCCAGAAATGTTAAAAACGAGAAATTACTTATCTCGTTTAATTATTCACATACGATTACTTCGCAGAGAAAAGCATATTTAAAATGTTCTGATAAATCGGCTCTAATTGTTCTGACGGTACTTTTAACGGCGTGAGCCGACGATAAATGGTGCCTTCGATCATCACGGCGGTAATCTCCACGCAGCAGCGAATATGTTCATCGCTCAGGTGGGGAAACTGCTTTTTCAGGTGCGCACAGGCGTTGGCGAACATACGTGATTCGGCTTCTGTCAGCATGGCGGCAACATGAGGGTTTCGCGTGGCCTCGGCGGACATTTCAAGCATTAGCGCATCGTCGTCTTCGTTGAGCGTCTGTCGCCAGGCAAGTGCCTGCGGCATCCCCTCTACCAGCGTTTTACCCTGCATCTCCTGGATGCGCGAGTCGATGATACGGCGGATCATCTCTTCAATAATCGCGTCTTTGTTACTGAAATAGCGGTAAATCTGCCCGACGCTGAGCTTCGCCTCGCTGGCGATCTGCGACATGCTGGCCGCGTGAAACCCGCTGGCGCGAAAGCAGCGGCGCGCGGCGGTGATGATCTCGTCCTGGCGCAGTTTTTGTCGTTCTTCCAGCGTTTTGCTCATCGTGTGCTACCGTGTAAAAGTGAGAATGATCGTTCTCATTATACGTTTCAGGAGTCTATTGGAAAGGCTTTTTTTATTTACATATTGAATAAATATTTCCTGGTATAAACAATGGAGAAAATAAGGAGTTTTTATGAACTTTAAACTGTGAGATATTCAGATTGCGCTGAAAATAAGGAGAGTATTATGCACCTGAGTATTACAGATAACGTTACTTCTGAAGAAAAAGAAGAATTATTAACGGGGCTGCGCGCCTATAACGCGCAGTTTTTAGATCTCTCGAACTTCAGCGGCGATACAGGCGTTTATGTACGAGACGATAACGGCGTTATGCTGGGTGGGCTGATCGGCGTGCGTAAAGGCGACTGGCTGAATATCGATTATCTGTGGGTCAGCGAGAGCGTGCGCGGTTCCGGCGTTGGCAGCCAGCTTATCAAGGCGGCCGAAGACGACGCCCGCCGCAAAGGATGCAGGCATGCGCTGGTGGATACGGTCAGCTTCCAGGCGCGTCCGTTCTATGAGAAACAGGGCTACCGTCTACAAATGTCTTTGCAGGACTACCCTTATGAGGGGATGCAAAGACACTATCTGACGAAAAACCTTTAGCCGCCGATCCCGTTGTCCATCACGGCCAGCGCGAGGCGCCGCTGCGAAAGCACCACCAGTAACGTTAGCGATACCGCTAATTATTGCGAGTCGCTTTCTGAATTTGAGATGTCTCCCTTGTCGCCTCCCGGGACGTTAGCGCATGCTGTGGGCTGGTCAAGAAACCTACAGAGGTTGCCATGGAGCGCACAGCGAAACTCGTTAAAAAAGGGCGAAACCAGGTCGTGGTCTTGCCGACGGAATTTGCGTTTGAAACGGAGAGTGTCTACATCAAACGGGATGCAGAGGGGAATGTGGTTTTGACGGCGAGGTCTGAGAAAGAACGGCACAGGGATAACTTTTTACGTATGCTCAAACAAACGCATGTGCCTGATTCTTTTCTAAGTAAAGAGGAGCGCAATCAAAGCTATACGACAAGAGATCCTCTCGAAGGGCTGTAGAAGATGCTGCATATGCTGGACACTAACATCGTAAGCCATCTGGTGAGGCAGCATCCTGAGGTTGTAAACCGATATTCGCACATCACGCCAGAAAAGATGTGTATTTCAAGCGTAACGGAGGCTGAATTGCTTTATGGCGTAGCCAAAAAGCAAAACAACAAGCTGCACGAAACCATAATGGAATTTCTTAAAACCATCACTATCTGCGACTGGGATAGCGCAGCCGCGGCCACCTACGGTGAACTTCGTGCAGCAATGGAAAAAAAAGGGAAAGTAATGGGCGATTTGGATCAGCTTATTGCGGCACATGCCATCAGCCGTGGCACAACGATTGTTACGAACGACCGCGCGTTCGGGATGGTGCAAAACCTTACCGTAGAAGACTGGACGGTAGCTTCGTAAGCGTCATCGCCCGGAGGCGCTACGCTTACCGGGCCTGCATCCTTCCTAATACGTTGCAAAAACACATATAACTTATCCCTCTTACTGATTCCTTTTCGTTTTTTAGCCTGCCGCCTCGTTGTCGATATAGTCTTTAAAACGTTTATCAAAAGGAACTGTCTCGTGAAACTTCGACTGGGTGCGCTTCTCCTGACTGGCCTGCTGCTCGCGGGCTGCGATCAAAGCAGCAGTGATGCCAGACACATTAAGGTCGGCGTAATTAACGGCGCCGAGCAGGACGTGGCGGAAGTCGCCAAAAAGGTGGCGAAAGAGAAATACGGTCTGGACGTGGAGCTGGTAGGCTTTAGCGGCTCGCTGCTGCCCAACGATGCCACCAGTCAGGGGGAACTGGATGCCAACGTCTTTCAGCATCGCCCGTTCCTCGCGCAAGATAATAAGGCGCATAACTACAGGCTGGTTGCCGTGGCGAACACCTTTGTCTTTCCGATGGCAGGCTATTCCCGCAAGATTAAATCGGTTTCTGAACTGAAGGACGGCGCCACCATTGCCATTCCCAACGATCCGACAAACCTTGGCCGCGCGCTGCTGCTGCTGCAAAAAGAGAAGCTGATTAGCCTGAAGCCGGACGTGGGCCTGCTGCCGACGGCGCTGGATATTACCGCGAATCCTAAGCGCCTGAACATTATGGAGCTGGAAGGGGCGCAGCTGCCGCGTGTGCTGGACGATCCGAAGGTGGATGTGGCCATCATCAGCACCACCTATCTCCAGCAAACCGGGCTTTCTCCGGTGCATGACAGCGTCTTTATTGAAGATAAAAACTCGCCTTACGTGAACATTATCGTCACGCGTGAAGACAACAAAGACGCCGGGAACGTGAAGGCGTTTATTCAGTCCTATCAGTCGCCTGAAGTGGCAAAAGCGGCAGAGACGATTTTCAACGGCGGAGCGGTGCCGGGCTGGTAATACGCGAGTTGAAGGCCCGCGATCCGCTGGCCTTCATCGCGTTACGCTGGCGTCCGTTCGGCCTTCGGGCCACAGGAAACCCTGTCCAAGCTGCGCACCGGACGCGCGGGCGCGCGCCAGATCCCGCGAGTTCTCAATGCCTTCAATAAGTACAGACCGAGCGATACCGGCCCTGATGTCCTTCACCAGCGGGGCAAGCGGTGCATCACCGCTCAGCGCTGAGCGGTCGATCTTCACGCCGTCCAGCGGAAGGGCGAGGCGCCGGTACTCCTCTGCCAGGTCCCGGGTCAGATCGTCCAGCCAGATTTTCCAGCCCGCCTCTTTTAGCCGAACAAGCGTGGCGCAGAGGCGACGTTGCTCCGCCTCACTCAGCCGCGTGGGGGCAAGGGGATCCTGAATTTCAATCGTTAACCGCTGCTGATGACGTAACGCGAGCAATAGCCGGATGGCGCGTTCGTCGAGAAGATGTTCTGCCGGGAGGTTAAGCCAGTAGGCGTCCCGGCCGGGTATCTGTAAAAGGGTGCTGGCCTGCCAGAAGAAGATTTGCAGCGCGCTGCGCGAAGGCAGCGAGGCAAACAACACCTCAAGATTGACGTTCGGGATCTCCACGAGAACTTCATGCGCAACAACCTGTCCCGACCGGAGATCGACAAGCGGCTGGAATCGCAGCCCTGAGATACGTTGCAATACGGGGGAGGGAAGAACGGTATACATGGAGCAGCCTTCAGAAACAAAAAAGGTTCCCGCGGACGCGGGAACAAAAGGCAAACGACACACGGTCACACACTTAATTCAGGATCCAGCGAATGCTTTGATAAAACGACGGGCCGCGCACGGCTTTCAGCTTATTCATGGCATTGTTTTTATAGAAATAAACGAGCCTGACGTTGCAGCCCAGCTGCCGGGCAATTTGCTTGGTTTTAAGATTACAGGAGTAGCCGCGCAGTACGCTGGCTTCCTCGCTGGACAGCCTTGCCGGCGTGCGTAAACGGGTTGTCATGCCGACGTTATAGCGGCCTGATTCCTGTGGCGTCTGGCTCATCAGTATTTGCCACAGCGCTTTGATATCGCCCAGGGAAACCCTTTTGCTGATGACGCCATCAACGTGCTTGAATTTTAAATAGCCCGCAGACAGCGAATAAATATAGATCTTCGCCGTTTTTTGCTGTTGTTTAATACAGAGAATGTCGTCATTGGTTGTCACCCTGAAATGACGCGTATTCAATGGATCATAAATGATGATATCAAAAAGCTGTTCGCAATTTGCAAGCTCTTCGATATGGGTGAATCCATGGAAAATAACATCGTGTTTTTCATCAGGCTCACGCTTTCCAAGCGATTGCAGGCCAATCATCGTGAATTCGCAGCTGTCGACAACAGCAACATGAATTGTTTTTTTATTTTGCATTGGCATTCTCCTTTCGCTGAGTAAACAGTCCGTATAAGAGAAACTGGCGGACGCGCAATTTCTTATTACACAAAGAGTAGTGAACACCGTTTAAATAGTGTTGTGCGATGGCATCAATGTAAGCCAATACAAACTGTTGAGTAAAGCTACTGCCTGTTATTAACAAAAGATAAAATTGAAAAGCGGTTTTAATGATAAATGTAATTCTTTTAATCTTCTAATAATATTCACGGCAGCTTTTTATTCTGAAAATTAGAGCTTAATAACCATTGGGGTGGTTTTTAATATGGATAACCCACGGTTTTTAAACGGTTTTGATACCATCCTTGTACGTGGTTCTGTGATCCCGGCAGGATTATTTGCAGGTCTGGCCATTCAGGCATGAGAAGCTTGCAGAATAAAATAGAATATTTTCTATAAATTTAATGTACTCGTTCAGATTTTTAGTCATGAGAAGGATAAAATCCTGGCGCGTAGAGGTTGAGAGTGGTGAGGACATAAACTATTATCCTTTTCCTCCGGTCACGATAATTTAGAAATGACATGATTAATACTGAACGTATCGTAAGAGTAATGGTGTTTTACAAAATAAATATCTTTAAAGAGATAATATTCCAGGCGCTGCATGACCTTTTACCCGATTACGTGTTGAAAATTAATCTGGTCGATTCCACTGAACAGGCACTGGCAGCCGTTGCTGATAATGGTGTGGATATTTTTTTAACCGAATTTAATTATCTGCTGAATCATAAGGAGTGGAGCACTGAAGTCAGCAGCCGTTTCACCACCTTATGCAAAACGCATAACGTCAGGCGGGTGCTTCTGGTGCCCGAACTGCCGTACGGGCTGTTAAAAAAAGTGCTACAGATGAAATTTGAGCTGACCATCAGCCAGCAGGATGAGTTTTCAGAACTGAAGAAGGAGATACCCGCGTTACTCATGACGGAAATGCCAAAACCGCTGATCTCTTCCTGGCTCAGGCAGGCAATGCGGGCAGGTTCGCGATCGCGTTCCATTCTTTCAGCCAGAGAGTGGGAGGTACTTCATCTTATCGTGGAGGGTTTTTCAACGACTGAAATTGCACGTCATCGCAACCGCTCCGTCAGCACTATTGCCACGCAGAAGCACAATGCGATGAAAAAGCTGAATCTTTCCAACCATAGCGAACTGATTAAGTATCTGCATACGGTTGGAAAAATGGAGGAGTAGCCTGCCCGCACGGGTCCCGTCAGGGATAGATAATATTCAGCGTAGCCGAGGTATTGATCTTGCCCTGGCTTGCCTGAGCGGGTGCCCACGCGTAATAGTACGCCGCCATAGGTATAGTGAAATGTTCGCTCAGGGCCGCGCCGGCCGCCACGCTGAACAGCATCGTGGCGTTACCGCGGCTGGTGGTGGAGGTGGAGAAGGTGACCGGCGTTTGTGGGGCATCACGTTTGATCAGCCGTAGCCCAACGCCCTGCGCCGCGCCGCTGCTGCCGTCAATCAGCACCGAATTGTCGGTTGACAGCAGCTGCGTGCTGGAGAGGAACATCTCGATTGTCCGGTCGGAATTTCCGTTAACCCCCACGTTCTGGCAGCTCATGTTGAGTGAAAAAGGCGTCAGCCCCGGCTGGGAGGATGCGCTGAGCTGGGGAATGCCGAGCGTCGGAAGCGCCACGGTCAGTCCCGCGTTATCAAACGAACAGGTGGTCAGCTTCGGCGCATATTTGATGATCATCGGCTGACCGAACATATCGCGATTGTCGTAAGGCCACTTGAACCCGCTGAATAGCCACTGGGCGATTTTGATGACCTGATTGATTGGCCAGAGGACGATTTCCAGAAACGACAATCCGCTCATATCGCTGACGAACAGAACGTCGCTCATGTTCGCCGTATCGCCCGTAAGCGTGGTGCCGCTCTGGCTAACGAGGGTGAAGCGAACCGTAAACGGCGTGTTCAGCTCAGCCGCCGTATGGCTTCCGCTGGCGGCCAGCGTTTTATTGGCCGGAGGATTGGTGATCTCCGCCCGCACCATATACTTGTTATTGCTGAACCCGAGTATGGTGGCGTATTGGCTGTCGGTCGACAGGATCGGCGTGTATGAAAACTGGCTGTTGCCCGTCGTGCAGTTGAACGTGCCGCTGTACTGCGTGGTAAAGCTTCCGGTCCAGGTCGGCGTGGCGGGGCTCAGCTTATCCGATAAATCGACCGAAATGGGCGTGCCATAGACGATGCTGCTGCCGGAGCAGGTGGCATAGCTCAATCCGCTGATACTGGAAAGAAGCAGGAAAACAAATAAACGTATCATATTGATAATCCGTAATTATTGGCAGACCGATGGCGGGCCGTCCAGCCCCCATGCCGGCGCGGAAATTTCGCATTTACCGCCGCGAAGATGCACGTTGAGCGCGCGTGGCGGCTGTTCAGCGCGGATATAAAGCACGCTGGCCTGGCCGACATACCCGACGGATCCACCGTGCTCGTCCAGGACTTCGGTCCCGAATGGCAGGGGCTTACCGTCGGCACGCGCTGCGCGAAGCACCCACGACTGGCGTTTGTCGGTTTCGAAGCGGACATAGCTCACCGCCCCGTCGTAGGGAGCCACGTTCGCCATGTTGCCGATCACTTCCGCGCCAGCGCTGTTTTCCGTTTCAGTTAACGTAATGGCGTTCTTACGATACGGGGTGGCGTAAGGCACCAGCGCTACGCCGTCGCGGTTGGTCACAATACTTTCATCGCCGTTCACCATCAGCCCCTCGGCCTTAGGCGCATCGACAATAGTCATGGTTGTGCCGGTTTCGTTTGAGGCGAGAACGTGCCACGGGAAGGCCACCAGGCTTCCGCGCCCGCTGAGCCCGGTCTGGCGATAGTCGGAAGATTCGCTGTAAGAGCCGCCCAGCGTCGCAAAGTTAGAACGATACGCCGCGTTCACGCTCGCTGCGTTTTTTCCACCGCGCGCGTTGCTGCCGGAGAGGGTATAGCTCAGGCGGTTCGACGCCATCGCGTTTCCGCTCATGCTGATATTGCTCTGCTCGTAATGCGAATCGCTGGCCGTCAGGCTGGAGGTGATCCACGCATTGTTATCAAACAGCGAGAACGGCAGGCTGAGGGAGAGGTAAACGCGGGTCTCTTGTTCGCTATCATTATTACGTACCCGGCTGGCCGATACGGTGTAGCTGGCGCGGCCAATCGCGTTGGAATAGCCCATTTGATATTCGCGTGAGGTTTGCTGCGAATTCCAGTAATCGCGCTGCGTGCCGGAGATAAACACCGTGCCCCAGTTGTCGAGCAGGCGCTGGTTAAGGTTAAGCGTGAAGGTGTTTTTGGGCTGCGCCGCGCGCAGGGCATCCCAGGTGCTCAGCGACATGTCGGGCGCAACGCCAAACCGCTCTTCATAATTGTCGTACTGCGCTCTCAGGCGCTGATAACCTTCACGTGAATAGAGCGCGTCGCTGAAGCTGTAATAGCCTTTAGTGGAATAGCGATAGGCCGCCAGCGTGAAGTTGGTGGCGGTGGTATCGATAAATTTGCTGTACGACACGCGATAGCTCTGACCGCTGCTGGAGCGATCCTGTAGGGTCGTTTTTGCGTGGGTGACGTCGAACGAGACGGCACCAAAGGGAAGGTTCCACCCGGTACCGACAAGCCCGGCCTGGTAGTTATCGCTAAAAATCGTCCCGGTATACCCGGTGATGAGGTTGTTAAACCCGTAGCGCAGCGTGGCCTGCAGAAAGGCGGGTTCGGCGTCGAGCGTGTTTTGATGCACCTTGCCCGCCACCACGCTGTACTGGCTCACGCCCTCTTTTAGCATGCCGGGCACGGCGGAAAACGGCACCGTGAAGGACTGCCGGGAACCATCGGCTTCGCGTACCACGACCAGCAGATCGCCCGCGGAACCGGTAGGCTGAATGCTGTCGAGCGTAAACTGGCCCGGCGGAACGTTTTCCTGATAGATCACGTTGCCGTTCTGGATAACCTTCACCAGGGCGTTAGTCCGCGCAACGCCGTGGACCACCGGCGAAAATCCCTGCTGTGAATTTGGGCGCATCTTCATGTCCGATGCCAGCGACGCGCCGCGTACGCGAAGCGAATCAAACAGATCGCCTGGAATATAAAAATCACCCAGCGTCAGGTTGGACTTCAGCGAGGCCAGGGGACGGCGCAGATAGCGGGTATTGTTCTGCCAGCTGCTCTCTCCGCTGGCCGTTTTCCGCCAGGTGCTGCTGTCGCGAAACTGCCAGCCGAACAGGTTGGCGCCGGAATCCAGCCCGGCATAAAAATCATCGTTTGTGTCTTTCGCCGCGCCCTTGGCGCGGGTGTTGTACCAGGTCGTGTTCCACGACAGCATCAGCGCCGGTATCCCCTCATCCCAGAATTGCGGGGCAATGTACCCTTCTTCAGTATGTAGTACCGCCGCCTGGGGAACGGTGAGCGCCAGGCTCAGGGTGCCGGTATCGGTTTTCACGTCGCCGCCCTGAACCAAATCGCGCAGCTGGACCTGCCCATTCGCAATGGCGGGCGCGGGAACGGACGCGGTGTTGATGCCAAGCGTCCGGGCATCTTTCCAGGCGAGGCGGATGTCATCACGCTGCTCGCCGTAGACCACGGTATATCGCCCCTTCCAGCTGCCGTTCACGTAGATATCCATCTCCTGATTGCCGGCAGGCATGACGTTGTTTTCGGAAAAGCGAGACAGATCGGACTCACCGGATGCGCCAGCAAGCAGGGAGGGATCAAACGAGACGGCCCCTGATTTATGCGTAAGCAGAAGCGAGCAGACTGCCAGCAGACAGAGTCTGTTTTGTTTCATTTTCATGGTGAGTCTTTCCGATCACTGACTGGTGATAGTCCGGGTTTTATACGCGCCGAGATCGTCTACATACATCAGCTGGAAGCGCTGTCCGCGCTTAACCGTCTGCTTTGCGGTAACCGTCAGCTGCCCGAACGGGGAAACCATCGGGGACTCCTGGAGTAATTTCGTTTTACCCAGTGAAATATTGGCGACGGTAATATGGTACGGACTGTTATTCGTAATGCGGAAGCGATCCCCGTCGGCGGCGAGCGTCAGTTTTGCCACCGCGTCTTCCAGCGTGCCGTTGAGCGCAGAGGGCCGATAAAACAGCTTGATGCGCGATTTAATGGCCAGCTGTACGGTATTCTGATTTTGCAAATTTTCAGGCTTTGGCGGAATGTCGAGAACGTTCAGGAAAAAGACGGATTCGCGATCCGCAGGCAAGCTGGACGGCAGCTTCATAATGCGAAGCTGTTGACCATTATGTTCGCTGACCTTTATTACCGGTGGCGAAAGCAGAAACGGCACGTTTGCTGTTTCCGGCGTTGAATTAATATCGCCATCGTCTATCCAGGACTGTACCAGAGCGGGCGCATCGCCCGTATTCATTAACTGGACAATTACCTCTTTATTATTTTCTGGATAAAGGACACGGGTGCCATTAATGACAATATTGGCCCATGAGTGACCCGTGCTGAGCAGCAGGCCCGCCAGCAAAATTGCCTTACGCATGATTGCAACCTTCAATACAGGCTCTGCGAAAACAGAGCCTGAATAATTAATATTACAGGTAGGAAATGGTATAGGTAACGTTGGAGCTTAATTCACCCACCGTTGCGGCAGCCGCGTTGGTTTTGTAGTAATAAACGTCCAGCGTCAGGGTTTCAGAATCCGGCGCGGTCGCCGTACCCATAATATCGGTGGTGTAAGCCTGGTTCAGGGCAATAGGCGTAGACGACCCTGGCTTCACTAACGCAAAACCAACGTTACGCGCAACGCTGGTATCGTTTTCGTTAACCGTGTTATTCAACAGGTATTTGCCGTCGGTAGAGATATTATCCGCGCTTGAGAAATAGACTTTCAGCGGCGTGCCGGTGGTGCCCGCGGCAGGTGAACAACCTGAGAACGTCAGCGCAATGGATTTTTTATTTTTAGTGATCAGGCCAACCGTCGTGCCTGCGTCTTTTACCGAAATAGGAGAAAGCGCAACGGTAAAGTCCGCGCTTTTTCCGCCGTTAATGGTACAGGTTGTATCGGTAATTGCGCCGGTAAAGTTAATGACACCACCCGCAGAATTGTCTGCAGCCACAGCGCTGGTAGAAGCGATTGCTGCGGCCAGCATAGATACGGTCATGATCGATTTGAACATGATAAACTCCATAAAGATTTGTTTTATTTAAAAAGAATGTTCATCGGCTGCACATCTCCCTGACACACCGGCCAGACGCTTAGCGACTCGGGAGGATGCTTTGACGATATTATGTTGCACTAAAAATGTACATAGCGAAACATTATTCCAACATATTCTAATATTTAAGATTATAATCTTGAGGATTCGTTTTTCTTAAAGTTTTAACCTAAATGTTCATGTTGGAAGAAATTTATTAATGATTTAATAATCGTTAATTAATGAAGCTTTATGAATTCGTCTCTCAATTAATATCACGCGACTTGACCACACAAACTTTAGACTTATTATTGCCTGGCAAATGCACAAAAATTTAACAATGGCGTAATAATAATATGAAGTATCTCATTGATCTCACAATGCTTTATGAAGTAGACACCGGCATGATCATGATTAATGGAGAAGAGGAGTCTTCCATTAAGTTATCTAACCAGGCGGGACGTCTGCTTTATGAACTTATTATCAATAATGGTAAAACGCTCGACAGAGACGACCTGATAAAAAAGGTTTGGGAGGATCACGGTTTCTCCGGCTCTTCAGTGAGCCTGAATGTTGCCATAAGTGAAATCAGAAAAGCCTTTCGTACGTTAGGGTGCGATCCTTTACTGATAAAAACCATACGCGGCAAGGGCTTCAGCCTTGCCGCGCATATTGAGCATCACACGGTCAGGCCGCCGGTTGTTCCCGCTCTTAACGAACAATCTGCATCTGAAGTGAACGACGCTTTACTGCATAAGAAAGATGCGGATCCGCCTAAGCGAATAATAACGGTGCCCGCGCTCTTAATTTCGCTGGGAATGCTGTTGCTGGTGCTGGTTATCGGCGCCGTCATATTCCTGCTGCACCAGCGCGTGTCCTATGCTGACAGCATGAATGATTCTGATATGCATCTGCTCGGTAAAGTGGACCGGTGTACGGTATACCTTATCGATAAGAATATGTTCCAGCCGCGACAGCACTACTTTAATCACGTAAAAGAGGTCATTGCGAAGCAGCATATCGACTGCCAGCATCAAGTTGCGGACGCTTACTATTCCAGGTTTAAAAAGTCGCAGATGGAAAATTATTTTCTGGCTATCTGTTATCAACAGGACAGTATCGACGATTATAAGAATTGCATTTCTTACAGAAGCCTGACCGGGAGTTAAAATATGTCAAGGACTAAAATGAGTGTAATGTTCGGTATCGTACTACTGCTGTCTGTTATCACGCTGGTATGGGTCTATTTAACGAGAACCCAGGACGAAGGATTTGGCTGCCAGTCAGATACGATTTCCTGGAAAACCTATTCCACGGGTGATTCAACCGATATGTCATTAACCACGCTCTTCTTGTTTAACAGTAAAGATATGGTGACGGTTATCCATAAAGGCGTACTGAAGAAAGAGGGCAAAAGCTATCTGATCGACAGGAATTACACGCTCAGCGTGGAAAAGGTCGACGGAAGTAATATTTTTTATATCAAGGATAAAAAGCTGAATAAATCTGAAGACGATATGGCACCCGACGGTGTTGTAAACGAAATGTTACTTGATAATATCAACTTCTTCTATATTACCAGCGTCAAAAAACAAGCGTGGTTAATTAAGGGGCTGGTTTTACCTGTAATGATGTGCGTGGCCGTGCCAACATCCTGATATTTTGCTTCGATGAAAAAATCGATATTTATCTATCGCCAAAAAAAAGACTAATTTACTCAATATGTAACAATAAGATACGGGGAATTTATTTCTCTTTTTATTGTTGCTTATCGCCGAGTGAATTTTTCTGTATTGCCTCGTTATTTTGCGGCTGTCTATACTCCGCCTCGAAAAAGGGGCTCCCCTTTTTATACATGTGGATTCTTTTTTGAAGGACTAAATAAATGAACAAACTGAACGCTATCGTTCTGGGCTCCCTGCTGTCTGTTTCTGCCCTGAGTGCAGTTAATGCTGCAGAAACGACGGCTTCTGCCACCTGGCAGGCAACCGCAACTAAAGACAGCGAATCCGATCTGGTGGTTACGCCAACGCGTGCTTTGAACTTTGTTTACAGCGCCAATACCAAATCTTTCAACACCGATACCGGTCTTTTTGACGTGGCTATCCGTGGCGATCACTCTACGGCGACCAGCTTCAAGCTTGAAGCCATCCTCGACGATTCAAACAACACCCTGTTCAGCGTGGGCGGTGAAGCGACCAAGCTGAAAGTGGGCGCGCGTTGGGGCGGTAACGACCTGGGCTCTATCGGTGGCACCGTGGGCGCAAAATCTACCTCATGGACCACGCTGGTTGATTCTTCTTCCAACACCGGCGTGTCTTCTGGCCTGTGGAACCTGACCACCAGCGCTGGCGCTGTGGCTGATACCGAAATCACCGGCCAGGACAAATTCGTCTTCTACGTTGACTCCGCTCAGGACAACGCGGGTACCGCGAAAGAGTTCAAAGACCTGACCAACAGCCTGTGGGAAGGTACCGTTTCTGTTGCGTTCCGCGCAACCTGGGGCTAAGGCCTGATCGATCCAGGGGCGCAAGCCCCTGTTTAGGGAAATAGCATGTTTAACCTCAAATCCGCCTTCTTATTTTTATTGTTTATTTCTTCCTCCGCGCTGGCCATTAATGTGGGAAAAGTCACCACCATTATTCCAGCGAACGCTGACTCCACCGCCAAGGAAATAAAAAACGAAGCAGACAGCGTGCGTATTGTTTCTGTTCGCGCACAGCGGATCAGCAGCCCGATGGATGAAGGTGTTGTGATTAACCCGGAGAAAGTGGACGAGCTGTTGCTGACGCCGACACGCATGGTGATGCCCGCCGGTACCAGCAATATTGTCAAATTTTACTATCACGGTAATGCCGACAATAAAGAGCGTTACTACCGTATCACCTTCACGGATGAGGGGGTGAGCGAAGAGGTGGACAACGGTTCGCCAAAATACGGCACGGGCATGACGCGCGCGGTGGTGAGCACCATTCTGGTGGTACAGCCCCGGGATAAAAAGATCGATTTCGTCTACGTGGCGGGAAAAATAACCAATAAAGGTAACACCTCTTTTCGCGTCAACGCGACCGGGACCTGCCTGAAGCCGAACCCGGAATCCCCGACAACGCCGTGTACCAAAAACTTCTACCTGATGCCGGAAACCTCGCGCGCTATCGAGGATATCAACATTACGGATAACCATTTTCATCTCGGAATATGGGACCTGAAACAGTTCATTCCTGTTAAGTAAGGATGCATGGTGAAAAATAAATTAGTGTTGCCGGTAATGATGGCTTGCGCATCCGGCACGCTGCCCGCGCTCGCGTACGCAGCCTCAAGCTCCGTGGTTATCGCTAATTACCGTTTTCCCGACTCGCTTTATGGATTGCTGGAGCAGGGGATCAAAATTCCCGTCTATCTGGTGAATGCGCGTCCTCATGCAGCGCAACAAGGGAATCGCGAAGGCACGGCGAGCGAATACGTTCGTATCGGTGACGTGACGCTCTTTGCAAAAGATCGCAAGCTGGGGCTGAGGGACGTTCAGGTTCAGGAGTCTGATAACGGCATCCGCCTGTCAAAAGAGATGCGGACGCTGCTGCAAAGCATTAACGATAAGCAGTTTGATGACCAGATGCGCATTCCGGTAAGCGCGGGTTCAGCGTTCCAGCTGGATCAGAAAAAAATGCGCCTGCTGCTGAACCTGTCGAAGAGCGACTACGGGGTGAATATTCGTCCGCGTGAGGTGGATACTGATGCCCCGACGTCCGACGACCTGAGCGGGACATTCTCCTACAACCTTGGGGCGTATCACACCGAGAGCGGCTACGGCGAAAGCTGGTCATCCGGCTATCTGAATGCCAAAAACTGGATCTCGATGGGCGTCGATCACCTGCTGATCGACGGCTCTGGCTACGTCAACGAGAGCAGCAGCGACACCCAGATGAACGCGGTCATGTGGGAGCGCGACTATCAGGGGATGCGCTACGCCGCAGGCATGCTGAACGGCTGGGCAATGCAGTCCCTGGCAAGCGTCAGCGGTATTTCCGGCGGTGAGGTCTACGGCGTTTCCATGGGCAACCAGGCCAACTCGCGCAAGCGCGATAACACGCTCTCCCTGACGCCGGTAGTGGTCTACTTCCCTACGGCGGGGGAGGCCCGCATTCGTCGGGACGGGCAGCTTATCGGCATCCAGCGCTTTGACGTCGGCAACCATGAAATTGACACCAGCAGCCTGCCCTACGGGATCTACAGCATCGAAGTCGAAGTGGTAAGCGGCAGCCGCACCGTGTCGCGCAGCATGTACACCGTAAATAAGCCGTTCTCCAGCAACGTGTCGGAAACGCTGCGCTGGCAGATGTGGGGCGGGATGTATAGCCGCGATAAGTCCGTCGTTAACTATAAGAAATACGCGAAACGCAAAAACGAGCAGGACAACACGTACTACTACGATTACGACACCAAACATAAAGACACCATGTCGCTGGTGGGGGCCTCGTTCAGCAAGCGCAGCGGGATGGTCGACTGGAACGCCTCCACCTACATGATGCGGGAACACATCGTCGGCGAGATGTGGGCCTCCCTGAACCTGACGGGCTATTTCTCGGTTAATACCCAGACCATGGCCGCGTCCGACGGGACGTACCGCGCCAACTACGGCGCGAACCTCAGCCTGCCGTGGCAAATCGGTTCGGTCTGGTACTCACATGAACAGCTCTCCAGCGGTAAGTTCCTCGACATCTATGAGAGCAAGGGCAACACCTGGGGCGCCTCGTTCAGCCTGCCGTCGTTCGGGCTGCCCTCTGCGGGCAACCTGAGCGTGATGCGCCAGGAAGACGACCTTTATCGCTATAAACGCTACCAGCTGGATTACTCCCAGGGGCTTTACGCCGGTCGCTACGGCACGGCGCGCCTGCGCGTGGGGATGTCGCGGAACAAATACGACGGCTATTACGAAGAGAAAGATCGTTATGTGATGCTCGATTTCGCCATACCGATCGGAAACACCGTGTCGGTTGGGGTCTCCCACAATCGTGATACCGGTACGGCGCTGAACGTCAGCGCCAGCCGCCAGTTTGAGGGCGATTACCTGAAGTCGGCCACGGCCAACGTCTCGAAGGCCTTCAACAGCCGCCAGGATCGCAGCGTAAGCGGCGGCGGCAGCGTGAATTTCGACACGCCGTGGAACAGCAACATTCTTAGCGTCCAGAGCGGCTTGAGCAAAGGCTGGAACTCCACGCTGACCAGCGACGGCAGCGTGGGCTGGTCCAAAGAGGCGATCGCCGCCGGGAAAGGCACCGAAAGCGCAGGGGTGATCGTCAGCACCGGCCTTAAGTCGGATGAAGCCCTGACGCTGAAGCTTAATGGACGTGCGGAACGCATCAAAGGGGATAAAACCTGGCTGTCGCTGCCGGCATACCAGGCTTATGACCTGGAGGTGATGAACAGTGAAACCGGTACGGAAAGCTATGAGATTGGCGCGAACGCGCGTCGCCATATCACCGTCTATCCAGGCAATACGGTGGTGATGAAGCCGCAGGTGAAGAAAATCGTCACCCTGTTTGGTCGTCTCGTTGATGCAAACGGTAACCCAATTGGCGCCACGCAAATCAAAAACCACGTCGGTCTGACCCGTACGGAAAACGACGGACGCTTTGTGATTGACGTTGATAAGAACAACCCTGTCCTGAGTATTGCCACACCGGACGACAGCGTCTGCGAGGTGCGTCTGGATATCGAGTCTAACCGCGGCGCGCTGTGGCTCGGGGACATCTCCTGTAATAAAGGCGATTTCGTCTGGCAGGAAGCAAAAGGAACGCTGGAACGTGACGATGAAAAAGATATTCGCTCTTAATTTGCTGCTGATGAGCGCGGCGGCCTGTGCGCAGGAGTTGCCCTACTTCGCCATCAATAACCCGGATAACGACGGCACGGGAAACAGCGCCGGGCTGTTTAGCCTGAACAGCACCTCGACCGCGTTTTTACACGGTTCGCGCGAGTGGCCGACGCTGAGCGCGAAAACGAATAACGGGATCGCCACCTACATACCGGACAACAGCTTCAACGGCCCGGCAGGCAGCGCGCTGACCATCGACTTTTCGGTGACCGGCTCAAGCGCCTCGCCGTTCTTTAAGGGGACAGCGTGTTCGTCCTGCGGCACCGCGGGCTACACCCCGACGACCAGCTATACCGACACGTCGATGGTGGTGAAGCCTCCGGTGATGGAGCCCGGCACGTCTTATGGACGCTGGGTATTGGGCGATCCGTTCTTCAACTATCTGCTCAACGCCGCGCCAGGCGATGAGGTGACCATCACCTCCACGCCGCAAATCAGCTCCATCAACAAGGTCACCACCACCAATACGCTTCACAAGGTGGGCACGCTGACGATGACCAACTCCAGGGCGCTTAACCTGGGGATTGACCCGATCAGCGGCGAAGTGACGATTATCGATGGATCGACGGGGGCCACCTGCACTAAATACACGCGTAACACGGTGTCTGGCGTGCTGTGCGACCTGCTCGAGTACACCTTTATTGGTGAAGATATCTCCGGCTACAACGGGGGGCTGGCGCTCACCTCCTCCCGCGTAAACAGCGTGCTGCAAACGCACATGAACGGCGGTACCGGGCTTGCCGCGGAGCTGACCTTCGATGAAAAGACCTGGTACAGCATCTCCGGCGGCATCCTGAGCGATACGCGCGTGCTGGCGAACACGTTCCTCGCGGCGCCGCAGAAAAACGGCGGCAAAGCGTACCTTAAGATCTTTTTGCCAAAGGCGTTGATTTTGAGCGTGGCGCAGGCGGGGGACGGCAGCAGCATCGGCAATATCGTCAGCCTGTGCCTGACGCCAGGCAACAGCTCGCTGGCGGCGGATTTCTGCTTCCAGCCCGGAGGCGGACTGGTGATTAACCCTATCGAGCCGGGTCTGGAAATTGTGCCCGATAACCCGGACTACACCCTCGATCCTGACGGTCTGGGCGGCTCCGGAAAAGGCACCATAGGCGAAACGCCGATTGAGATCCCCTACACCATCACCTACAGCGGCGCGCAAAAAGATGCGGCGATCGCGGTGACGGTAAAAGTAACCGGGCCAACCCAAAGCCTGAACGGGGTGGACTACTGCGCCTTCAGCGGCAACGGTTTTACGGTTCCCATTCCGGGCAACGTGCTGGTGGGGAAAAGCCAGGCGAGCATGGCGCATAACTGTAAGGGCGAAGTGCTGCCGATCCCCGCGCCTGCTACGCACCCGGATGAGTGGGACAAAATGAGCTCCGGCGTGACCGATATGTGGCTATGGAAAACGCCGCTGGTGTTGCAGTTTGTTATGGACAACCCGGTCTCGAAAACCACCTACGACGGAAATAGCTGGTTTGGCGAAGTTACCGCGCAGGGAAGAATAGATGTTAGTGCATCCTGGAATTAATCAACCATGACTGCAAAATTCCTAGCTATTTTTGCAATAAATTGCTTCATTTCCACAGGGGCAAATGCTTTAATTATCGAAAGTCTGAATATTGATTTTCTGCCTGAGAAAGAAGTTGTTTTTCAGCCCATAAAAAATGATACCAGCGAGCGCCAGAATTATACCGTCTCGCTTATCCAGGTAGACGTTCCCAAAGAGAAGGGAAAAGAAACTGAAATAAAAGATGGCGAAGTCATGTATTCGCCAAAGCAATTAACGTTGGGGAGCGGCGAGCGGGCAGGGTTTAAATTTTACTATACCGGCCCGCACGACAATAAAGAGCGATATTATCGCGTAAAATTCACCGAGACGCCGCTCCAGGCAAAGGTTGTCACGCGCAAAGGCCAGCGCATCCAGTCGGATGTGGTGGTCTCGCTTGAGGCGATTTTGATTGTTCGTCCATGGACCCGACATTTTGATTATGCGTTTAGCAACGGGGTGGTGAGTAATACCGGGAATACCTATTTTAAATATGTTTCCTCGGTCGGATGCAGCACGCAATATAACAATTCAAAATATATCCCTCCGGGACACCGGCTGGAAATAGATAATGCCGGACAGGCCGCAAAGCGGATGATTATTTATGGAAATAAAATCATTCCGCTTACCACCTGCCCGTAGCAACCGCTTTCCTTCATAAAAGGAAATTAGCCTTTAGCAACACGCTAAAGATCCATAACTACAGGAGAAAAAAATGAAAGCGATTTCATTCGTAGAAGCGAAAGATATTATCGGTGGCGCGTTAAACCCGTTCGCTGGTCTGGTTAAGGGTGCACAGCTGGGTTACGACACCGGCGCGAGCATCATGGGCATGGTTGGCGGTGTGGTTGGCGGAATTCTGGGTGGCGCAATGGGCTTCCTGGGCGCGCTGGTTGGTAGCTACAACTAATTCACGTTTACAGGAAAAGTATCATGCAAGTTATCGATTTCAAAAAAGCACAGGACATCATCGGTGGTTGGGATCCGTTTGCGGCCGCTATTCAGGGCGCAAGCGCAGGCTATAACGCGGGCAGCCAGATGTTAGGCGCGCTGGGCGGCACCATCGGCGGCGTATTCGGCCTGGTGGGCGGCTTCATCGGCGGTTTCTTCAGCGCATAAGCGTGAAGAACGTTGTACGCATGGCCCGCATTGCCGGGCCATTTTTTTATTTCAGCCACGGATAATTATGTTTTCGCTCTTTCAGTATAAAAAGCAGGGTAAGACTCCTGTTATTCGCCAGCATGAATTTACCGAATGTGGGCTGGCCTGCCTGGCGATGGTGCTGGGGCACTACGAGCACCATGTCTCTGTCAGCCAGCTGCGCCGGGAGATTTCCGTTTCCGCCGATGCGGGAACCTCAATGGCGGAATTGATGACCCTTGCCAGCGATAAAAATATGTCCGGCCGGGTGCTAAAAGGCGAAATCACTGAAATAGAAACGTCTGAGCTGCCGCTCATCGCCTTCTGGCGCGGTAACCATTTCGTGGTGATCGTGAAGATCGACAGCCGCAGCGTGACCGTCCACGATCCCGCCATCGGCGTGCGCCGCTACCGTCTGAAAGAGGCGGAAAAACTCTTTTCCGGCTATGTCCTTGAGCTTAAGCCCACGCCGTGTTTCGAAAAGAAATCTCCGGATGAAAAGCTGACCCTCGGGCGCCTGGCCAATAAATCTCCGAGCCTGTTCCAGCGCCAGCTGCTGCTGTTTGTGCTCTGTATTTTTACCCTCATCACCATGCTGGCGAGCCCCACCTACGTACAGCTGATCATGGATGAGGCTATTTCCCGCAGCGACAGCGATCTGGTGATATTGCTCACCGCTATCTTCGCTATCGTCTTTATCTTTGAAGTCATCGGTAAATTCCTCAAGCAGCTGCTTGAGATCCTGATGCGTAACATTGCTTATGACGACTTGAGCCAGTCCGTGCGGCACTACATGCTACGCACCCAGACCAGCTGGTTCCGCTCGCGTCCGCCGGGCATCGTGCTGGCCATTGAAAAATCGCTCCACGCCTGCGCGGAGTTCATCAGCAATGGCTACGTGCAAATTCTCTTTTCCAGCCTGATCGCCGTCACCAGCCTGCTGTTTATGCTGCTCTATAACGTCAAAATTGCGGTGCTGACGATGCTGCTGATGGGCGTGTTTTTCCTGATCCGCTTTTCGCTGATTGGCCCTTACCAGCGCGCGGTGGACGACTCCATCGAGCGCACCGCCCAGTATGAATCCCTGCTGGTGGAGACGCAGAAAGGGATCATCACGCTCAAGGCGAACAACATGGAGCAGGCCCGGGACGCGGTGATGGACAAATCCCAGCGCGAACACATCGCCGGGCTGATGCGAAAAGAGCGGCTGCTGGCCCGCTTTGACGTGGCCTCGCTGCTGGTGATCAATGCCGAACAGCTGCTGGTGGTCTGCTTTGGTGCGTGGCTGATTCTGGAAGGGCAGATGAGTATCGGGATGCTGTACGCCTATATCAGCTACAAACGCTATTTTTCAGACGCCATGGTGCAGGTGGCGCAAAAGCTGCTGGACAAAAATGCCCTGAAGGGGCCGCTGGATCGCGTGGGCGACCTGCTGTTCGCCCCTTCAGAGACCAGCCAGTTTGGTAAGCGGATAGTGACCTCGCCGGTCTGTCTGCAGTTTGAGGACGTGTCATTTGCCTATCCTGGCCGGGAGGCCACGCTACAGCATATCAATATGACCCTGCAGCAGGGCGAAGAGGCGGTCATTGTCGGCCAGAGCGGGTCGGGGAAAACCACGCTGCTGCGTTTGATCTCCGGCATGCTGCTGGCGTCGTCAGGCACGCTGCGGATCAATAAGATCCCCGTTGAGGAGTGCGATCTCTCCTCGCTGCGCCAGCATATCCGCATCGTACATGCGGACGATATTCTCTTCACCGGCTCGATTCTGGACAACATCGCCTGCTTTGACAGCGCGCCGGATAAAGATCAGGTCATTGCCGCGTGCCGGCTGGCTGAGGTGGACCACGTCGTTGCCCGTCTGCCGCACGGCTACGAAACGGAAATGCTGCCGGGGAACACCTTTTTCTCCGCCGGGGAGATGCAGCGGCTGGTTCTGGCGCGCGCCCTGTACAGCCAGCCTAAGCTGCTGCTCTGCGACGAAGTGACGGCGAACCTGGATAAGACGACCGCGCAAAAGGTGCTGGCGAACCTGCGAAGCCTGGGGATTGGCCTGGTGTTTGTCACCCACTCGCCGGATGTGGTGGGCTGCCACGGGCGTCTCTATACCATGGAAAACGGAACCCTGCGGGAGAGTGAGCAATGATGTTTCTGCCGCGCCTCTATGCCCGGCTCTGCGCGCGCCAGGCCGGGCGCACCCTACTGGCAAACCGGATCGCCCAAAACTACAGCCAGTTTATGCGCCGCCCGGAGGCCGACGTCCCGGCTGATTTCCTGCACCAGAACGCCCATGAGCTGAGCGGTTTTAACTTCGTGGAGCAGATCTTTCCGCCCGCGCTATGGCGGCGCAACGTCCGCTTCGATCTGCACGCCTATGTCGCGCAGTGGACGCAGGCGCAGGCGTTCTACAGCTCGCCCCGCACCCTGCTTCTGGGGATGCGCTGGGCGGGCTTTGGTCTGATCGTGGATGCGCTGCTCGCCACCGCGCCAGAGGATGTACGCTTTCAGTTTATTACCCGCCACCCCGCGCTGCATAAGCTCATGGCGGCACATGAAGAACGGCGCGCCGGTTCGTTTTTCGCCCCCCATCGCCTGGTGACGGTGCTGTTGATGGACGAACGCCTGCCGGACGCGCCGCTGTTTATGACTCAGGCGGGCGATCAAAAGGCAGGGTTAACGGATGTCTCAACGCGTTTTTTATCGCGCTATGGCTACCGTATCCGCACGCTTCTGCCCGTCTGCTCGCTGCACTCGGCGGAATTTGCGCTGGAAAGCCAGGCGTATGCGCCGGAGGATTACCGTCAGGCGGCCACCGACACGCTAAACGCGCTGCGCAAAACCCCCACGCTCTGGAGTGCCTGGGACGATCTTTCAGTGATTTATCATGGATGACATATCGTGAAATTAAAAAACCGAAGCCGACAGCGTCGGGCGCTGATCCCGCACCACTTCTCAAAAAGTTACCACATCAACGCGCCGCGGCTGAAAACCGTGCTGGCGCTGTTCATCTCCTTTTTCCTCTGCCTGCTGGTCTTTGCGATTGTCTTTAATTTTTCGGAAACCACGCTGGCTCGCGGTGTGCTGATCCCGGCGCAGGGCGATGTCGAAGTGCGCGCCCGGGAGTCCGGTACGCTGGTTGATTTTGCCGTACGCCCGGGCCAGTACGTGAAGGAAAACGATCCGCTGTTCACCGTGTCGCAGGACTACGGCGGCAAGCAGGGCTCGGTGGTGCAGTTTGACCGCCAGCAGATGGAAGCCGAGAAAAAGCGCAGCGAGCAGCGCATTCAGGCTATTGAGGATTCTATTGCGTCGTACCGCAAAAACCTGGCCCAGCAGCTGAGCCTTACCGACCGGCAGATAGCCGTTTCACGCGATAAGGTGAAAAAGCTGCGCGCGCTGCTTAAAAACAGCACCGACACCTACCAGGCGTGGAAATCCGTCTCCGGAAAGGGCTATGTTTCTAAAGTGGACCTCGATAAAAGCCACAACGATGTGCTCAACGCGCAGCTCAACCTGACGCTGGAGGAGAGCACGATCCTTGAGCTTGAGGCGCGCAAAACCAGCCTGACCGACAGTACCCAGTCGCAAATCGACTCCCTGAGCGAGGAGCAGCTGTACGTGAAAAACCGCATCAGCGAAATCGACCGTAACCTGTCCAGCCGGGGCAGTTCGACCATGGCCATGCTTGCCCCTGCGGATGGCTACGTGGTGGCGATTAACTTCCCGCCCGGCCGGGCCATTACGCAAAACAGCGAGGTGGTGGTGGTGATCCGTAAAAATACCGCGGCCACGATGGAGGGGTACCTTTATGTTCCGGCAACGGGGGTGGGGCGCGTGGCGAAAGGCGATAAGGTCAAGCTGCGCTTTGACTCCTGGCCCGTGGACAAATACGGATCGGTGGAGGCAACGCTGTCCGATTTCTATGAGGTAAACATTGATGCCCATTCGGCGCTGATCCCGCTGCAGGAAGGGCAAAACTACTACCTGGCCAAAGTGCGCGTTCCCTCCTGGTTTACCGATCCGGACAAGAAAAAGCGCATGCTGATGGGCGGGATGACGGTTAACGCCGATATCGTTATCGATCGTAAGCCGCTTATCAATCTGCTGATTGCTCCGCTGGAAAGGGTGCGCAAGCGGTTTATCGATTGACCCGATTTCATCGATCATCGCCCTGTAACCCACATTTTAAACGACAGCATGCGGCTATTCTCCTTCTCATACCAACCGGAGGATAGCCCATGAACATCACCCAAATACGCAATGCCACCCAGCTGATTACCTATGCGGGAAAACGTTTTTTAATCGATCCGATGCTGGCCCCGAAGGGCGCTTATCCGGGCTTTCCCGGCACGGCGCGCGCGGATATTCGCAACCCGATGGTCGAGCTTCCGGTCGACGTTCATACGCTGCTGGATGCCGACGCCGTGATCGTCACCCATACTCATGACGATCACTGGGATCGGCACGCCGTTGAGCTGATCGCCAAAGATAAGCCGATCTACGTGCAAAATGATAGCGACGCCGCGCTGCTGCGCGGCCAGGGATTTAACAACCTGACGGTCATGACCGATGAAACGTCGTTTGGCGATATCCGCATAGCGAAAACCCACGGCGGCCAGCACGGAACCGATCGCGCCTACGCCGTTCCGGAGCTGGCGGAACGGCTGGGCGAAGCCTGCGGAGTGGTATTACGCCATCCCGACGAAAAAACGCTCTATATTGCCGGAGATACGATCTGGCGCGATGAGGTTGCGGCCGATCTGCAAAAGCACCAGCCGGATGTCGTCGTGCTCAACGCCGGTTATGCCCACGTCATCGGCTTTGGGCCGATCATCATGGGGCAGGAAGACCTGCTTAACGTGCATTTTCTGCTGCCTCAGGCGAAAATTGTGGCGACCCATATGGAGGCCATCAACCATTGCCTGCTGACCCGCCGCGCGCTGCGCGAGTACGCTGAAGCCAATCAGATCGGTGACGCGGTAAGCATTCCCCAGGACGGCGAAACCGTTATATTCTGAGCCTCTTAAGGGAAAGGAGAGACAGATGCCACTCATCAACGTTGCTATCGTCGCGGTGGACGGGTTTAGTCCGTTCCACTACTCCGTTCCCTGCATTCTGTTCGGCGATACGGTGTCGGGTGAAAAGCGCTTTAACGTGACAATTTGCGCCGAAAAACCCGGCATGTTGACCTCAAATGACGGTTTTGCACTGAATGCGACGCAGGATTTTACTGCCCTGGGGCAAGCGGATATCGTGGTGGTGCCTTACTGGCAGCACGTTCTTGAACGTCCGCCCCAGGCCTTGATCGACAGCCTGATTCAGGCCCGAAACAACGGGGCAGAAATCGTCGGGCTGTGCCTGGGCGCGTTCGTGCTGGGCTATGCGGGCATCCTTGATGGCAAGCGGGCCGCCACCCACTGGGAGTTTGAACGCCAGTTTCAGTCGCTCTTTCCGCAGGTCCGGCTGGATATCAACGCCCTCTATGTTGCTGACGGCAATATTATTACCTCTGCGGGTACCGCCGCCGCGCTGGACTGCTGTTTGTATATCATCCGCCAGCGCTTTGGCAGCGTGGTCGCCAATCAGATTGCCCGCCGGATGATCGTGCCGCCGCACCGCGAGGGCGGGCAGGCGCAGTTTATTGCGCAGCCGGTGCCGAAGGATACCCGCGACGGGCGGATCAACTGTCTGATTGACTACCTCCAGCAGCACATTGCCGAACCGCACAATCTGGATTCGCTGGCGGAAATCGTCTCGATGAGCCGCCGGACGCTGACCCGCCATTTCAGCAAGGCCACGGGGATGAGCGTGGCCGACTGGCTTACCGCCGAGCGCCTGCGGCGCAGCCAGATCCTGCTGGAGTCCGGCAATCTGCCCATCGAAAACGTCGCCGAGCAGGTAGGGTTTTTATCCGCGGTGACGTACCGGCAGCAGTTTAAGGCGCGCTTTGGCGTCAGTCCGGCGGAGTGGCGTAAGACGTTCCGCACTCGCCTGTAGGCCAGGTAAACGTAACGTCTCCTGGCAACTACCCCAACCGCTCCATCCGCGTTTCGCCCTCCACCATCGACAGCTGATACAGCGAAAATGACCGGTGCTTTTCAATTAACTGTGCCAGCTGCGGCGAGTGGCTGGTGAGCCAGATCTGCGAGTAGCGGCTGGCCTCGGCAATGAGGCTTGCCAGCGCGGGCAGCATTTGCGGGTGAAGGCTGTTTTCCGGCTCGTTGAGGGCGATAAAGGCCGGTGGCCGCGGGCTGAGTAACGCCACCGCCAGGCACAGGAAGCGCAGGGTGCCGTCGGAAAACTCTGCCGGTTCCAGCGGGCGGCTTAAGCCCTCGCGCTGCATCATCATGCGAAAGCGTCCGCCGGTGTTGTCGCTGTAAAACACACAGCCGGGGAAGGCCTGGTCGAGGATGCGCATCAGCAGCAGTTCGTCGCCGATTTCGACAATGGTCTGAAACGCGGCGGCAAGGTTCGCGCCGTCGCTGGCCAGCACCGGGGAGCGGAAGCCCACCTGCGGCGCGCGGATCGCCGAGCCGGATGAGACGGAAAACTCATGATAAAAGCGCCAGTTACGCAGGGACTCGCGCATCTGCGACACTTCCGGGTAGAGGTGCGGTTCACCGAGCTGCCCGAATACCGATTCGTTCTCATACAGCGTGCCGCTGTGGGTCACTTTTTCATGATGAACGTTATTGAGGAAGACCGCCTGATTTCTGCGCTTCATCAGCTGTGACGACGGGCGACGGTGCTGGCCGCTCAGCCAGATAGACTCCTCTTTGATCACCGGATCGAGCTGAAACTGCGAGGGGTAAGGCAGCTTTTCCACAAACCCGACCTGGAGTTCGTACTCATAGGTTTCGGTTTCCACCGCCAGGTTCATGCGCCGCAGCCGATCGCTACGGGTTTGACCCGCCCAGAACACCTTCAAAATGCCCCCCTCGTTCGCCAGTGCCTGGGAAAATTGCCCCTGCGCCGCGCTGTGCATCAGGTAAATCGCCTTATAAATATTGGATTTCCCGGTGCCGTTGGGGCCGAAAACAATGTTGAGCTGCTCCAGCTCCAGCGACATGTCGCGAATCGAGCGGTAGTTTTGAATATGCAGGGTGTTGATCATCGGTTTACTCCGCGGTGCTGTCTTAACCTGTATATAGTTACAGTGTTTTGCGCGGAGTGCAAAAAAAAGACGACAATGAGGTGTCGTCTAAACGGGGTACGGCTTTGGGCCTCTGTGGGTCAACGGGGCCTTCGCTTCTTTATTATCAGGTTACGGCCAGACGCAGACCCAAATCATCAGGATAGGGATCAAAGTAGTTTTGCGTCATCAGATACCGGTCAGGGTATTCGGCCAGATAATGTTTCAGCAGCGTTAGCGGCGCGAGGATCGGCAGCAGTCCGTCGCGGTAGTGCAGGATCACGTCACGCAGCTCACCGCGCTGGCGGCTGTTCAGCTGGTTACGGAAATAGCCCTGAATGTGCATCAGCACGTTAGTGTGATTTTTACGTGACGCGGGCTTTTTCAGGATCGTCATCAGCTTTTCGCGATACGCCACGAAAAACGCGTCCAGATCGTCCCACTCGTGCAGCGATGCCACAAACGGGCCAATTTCACGGTAGCCTGCCTGATGATGCGCCAGAAGCTGAAGCTTATAGCGGCTGTGGAAGTCCAGCAGGGCGCGGCGCGTCAGGCCATTTTTACGCAGCACGTTCAGCTCGTGGAGGGCGAAGACGCGCTCAACAAAGTTTTCCCGCAGCACCGGATCGTGCAGTCGACCATCCTCCTCCACGGGCAGCCACGGCCAGGATTCAAGGAGAGCGGCGGTGAACAGCCCGACGCCCTCCTTGCGGCCCCGGTTGCCGTTTTCATCATACAGCCGCACGCGCTCCATGCCGCAGCTCGGTGATTTTGCACAGACGATAAAACCGGACAAATCGCCGATTTTTGGCAGATAATCGCGCGTGAAGTCGGCCATTTTTTGCGTAACGTCATCGTGCGGCGCTTTGCTAAAACGCATTTCTGTCTCGCCGCTAGTGGTCATGATCAGGCGCAGCGCCGGACGAGGCGTAGGCAGACCGATGGCCATCTCGGGGCAAACGGGGCGGAAAGTGACCCACTGGGCCAGCTCGTCCATTACAAAGCCCATACGCTTATGCCCGCCGTCAAAGCGAACGGCGGAGCCGGTCAAACATCCGCTAATACCCAGCACAGGTTTTGTTGTCATGGTGTGCACCTCCCGATCTCATATCTAAAAGTTACACAACAATGAGTATTTGTCCAAGTATTGGCGGAATTATTTTTTAATAGCCTTTAAAATCAAAGGCAATTAGCTGCCCTTGTAGGTCGAGTAACCGTACTGGCTGAGCAGAAGCGGGATGTGCAGCTTTTCGTTAGTACGCGTCACGGTGAACAGAACCGGAACTTCCGGGAAGAACGTTTCCAGCTTTTTACCGTGGAAGTAATCGGCGGTTTTGAAGGTCACTTTATACACGCCAGGCTCCATATCCCGATCCTGCGGATAGAGTGATTTGATACGGCCGTCGTGGTCGGTTTTACCGCTGGCAATCGGGGTCCACTTGTCCTGCTGCTGCTTCTCAAGCGTGACGGTAACGTCCGATGGCGGCATACCGGTTTGCTGGTCAAGGACGTGCACGCTGAGCGTGCCTGCCGGGGCGCTGAAGGCGGCAGGGGCGAAGGCCAGGGTAGAAAGCATCAGCAGTGGGAGTGTTTTTTTCATCGCGTTTTCCTGTTGTGTGTAATGGGTGACAGGAAAACGTTAGCACTCGCTGCGCGGAAAAATATTCAACTTTTCGTGAAGTTTGCCACAGCAGAAAATAATCAGAGGATAATTACCTCAAGGGAAACCTGCTGTTGCCACTGCGCGACCTGTTTTTTCCGCGCGGCGGTGAGTTTGCCGCTGGTGACCAGCAGCCATTTGCGATCCGGGAAAATTTCCGGTGCCAGCGCGGCAGGGGGAACCGGCAGGATGTCGATGCGGTGGCCCTGGCCGGTG
Source organism: Enterobacter cloacae complex sp. P40C2 (assembly GCF_014930695.1). NCBI lineage: Bacteria > Pseudomonadati > Pseudomonadota > Gammaproteobacteria > Enterobacterales > Enterobacteriaceae > Enterobacter > Enterobacter cloacae complex sp. P40C2. Next base: position 126,155 of record NZ_JADBRP010000006.1, read on the forward strand.
CGCGTTAACGCTTCGAGCCAGATTTCACACGGGTCGTTGAGGTACCAGCCGCTGATGAGAACGTTATCGCCCGGCGCTTTTTTGTCGCCCTCAAGGCAAAACGAGGTGTAGGCGATGATAATCCCGTCGAGGATCTCGCGCAGGGTCATGGCGGCGGCGACGTTGGCTGATATCTGGCTGCGCAACGGACGCAGCACGTTAGCCACCAGCTCCGGCCGAGGGTATTCGCGTCCGGCGTCGTAAATCATCTGACGCAGGGATTCGATTTTTCCCTCCTGCAATTTTTGCATCATGGTCTGTTGCAGGGTTTGCCAGTTGTTGGCGCGACGCGGGACGGGGCGCTCCAGCAGCGATTTTACCTGGCCGATGGGGACGCCTTTTTTCACCCAGTCGAGGATTTTTAACGCCTGCTGAACGTCCTCGTCGCTGTACTGGCGATGGCCGCCGTCCGTGCGCTCTGGCTTGAGTAAACCATAGCGGCGCTGCCACGCCCGCAGCGTGGTGGCGGTGATGCCGCTGAGTCTGGCGAATTCGCCGATGGAGTAAGCCATGTCTGCATCCGAAGAGAAGGAATAATCTCAATATACTACGAATATTTGATGATGAGATGAAGCACCGCACCGGTGCACTACACTTAACTTCCAACCGCGTAAAAGAAAGGAGCTCTCATGAGGCTATGGCCTGTTGTTACCGGTGTCGCCATTGCGCTGACGCTGGTTGCCTGTAAATCTCCCACGCCGCCGAAAGGCGTGCAGCCCATCTCAGGCTTCGATGCCAGCCGCTATCTCGGCAAATGGTATGAAGTCGCCCGACTGGAAAACCGCTTCGAGCGCGGTCTGGAACAGGTCACTGCGACTTACGGCAAGCGCAGCGACGGCGGCATCAGCGTGCTTAACCGCGGCTACGATCCGGTGAAGAACAAGTGGAACGAGAGCGAAGGTAAAGCCTACTTTACCGGCGAGCCGACCACGGCCGCGCTGAAGGTATCGTTCTTCGGCCCGTTCTACGGCGGCTATAACGTGATCAGGCTGGACGATAAGTACCAGTATGCGCTGGTCAGCGGCCCGAACCGCGACTACCTGTGGATTTTATCGCGCACCCCGACCATCCCGGATGCGGTAAAACAGGACTACCTGAATACCGCACGCAGTCTGGGCTTCCGGGTCGATCAGCTGGTGTGGGTTAAGCACTGAGCCTACTGATACGAAAAGGTGATGCTCGCCAGCGCGTTAGCCGAGCCGGGGACCAGTTCTCCGGTTCGGATATACTGCGCCTGGAACGGCAGCGACAGCGTTTGTGCCGCACCGGTGGTCTGGATATAAAACTGCCCCACCGTGCCCGCGGCCGAGCTGTCCGGCCCCATCGTCAGCGGCCCGGTGCCGTTATAGTAAAACTGCACCCCGATGCCGGAGGCCGTGGAGTCTCCGGTCAACGACACGACCGATGAGGTGTTTGACGGCGTGGTCTGATCGGTCATGACGGCGTTAACCGCCACGTTCTCATCGCAGCTCAGGCTGACGGTAAACTCCCCCGACGGCGAGGTGCTGCCAACCACGGGCAGGGTGTGGACGTCAATGGCGCCCAGCTCAACGTTGGCGCTTTTTGCCCCCACCGTGCAGCCGCTTGCCGTCACCGTGATGGTGGTAGGGTTGATGATCACCTGCGCGGTTTTCACTTCGTTGTTGTAGGCCGTCAGGATCGCCGCGTTGAGGGTGCCGGTCTGATAAACGCCGGATTTCAGGGCGGTACCGGTCTTGATAAAGGTCACTTTTGCCGACCAGCCCAAAGAGGTGGCATAGCCGTTGGTGCCGTCTGCGGGATAGCTCTGGGTGACGCCGGTTTGCAGCGGTACCCAGGTGGTACCGTTGAAGTCCTTCAGCCCGATGATGTACCCCACGCCGGGCACGCCGGTTTCAAAAATGGTGTAATTTGCCCCGTCCACGGTGACCGTCATGCCGCTTGATATGGCGCCACTTCCCGGCTCCAGCGTGCCTTTGTTACAGGTAAACACCAGTCCACACCAGAAGACCTCCTGGACATTCGCCGTGGCGCTCCACGTTGAGCCGATGATTTTACCCGGCGTGATGGAGTCCGCCGGGCCGCTGTAGGTCATCGGCTGGGGCGACAGCACGATATCTGATTTCCACTCCATTGCGAGCGCGCTGGTCGACGCCAGCAGCCAGCCGATCGTCAGAAAAATACGCATTATTGATACTCCGTAGTCCAGGTAGCCACGGCGGAAACGTCGCCGACCGTTACGGGGGCGCCGGTCGCGACCAGCCGTGCATAAAACGTCATGTTCACGCTTTCATCGCCCGCCGCGCCGTAGGTGCGGGTTTGCGTGTCCAGCGGGATCGGTACGCCGTCGCGGTCGAGGATCTGCACCGCCACGCCGGTCGCGCCGCCGTCGGCAATCTTCAACAGCTGCGGGTTCTCGCTATCCGGGCTGCCGCTGAAGCGAATTTTTACTCCGGCAAAGGTCGGCCCGCACTCCTCAAGCCTGAGCGCGAAGGGCGTTTTGACGTTGCTGACCGCGCCCGTCTCGCTGAACTGTTTGATGCCGGGAGTGCCCAGCGGCACGTTTTGCTCCTTCGACGCTTCCGCGACGATGCAGGTATTACCGATGACGCTGCCGGTAACGGAGACCAGCACGTCATAGCCGCGCACCGGAACGGCGATCGGCAGCATCAGGGCCAGATAAATAAACCGGACGGTTACTGACATACCACCTCCTGTGAATAAAGCCCGGTGCGGGCGTTATAATTCTGCGCGTTCAGCGCGTAGTGAATGGTGCAGCGCTGGCCGCTGCCGCGTCCCCACGCGGCGTTTAAGGTTCCTTTTGCTGACAGGCCGGTCAGATACAGGCTGCCGCCATCGCCGACGATACCGCTGGCGTAGTTATCCTCTGATGAGACCAGCGTGCCGAACGGGAGCACGTCCTTCGCATGGCGCACGATCAGCATCGCTTTAGCCCCCTGACGCGTGGTGAGGGTGGCGCGAACCAGCGCCCCGTCGGTCGGCGTTTTGTTGACGATGGCGTTCTCCAGCTCCACGTCGCTGCCAGCGGTTGTGACATCCAGCGCAACCTGATTGACGCGGTACGGCGTGGCGTAGGGGATCACCGCATAGCCCCGGCTGTCGGTTTTAATGCCCCTGTGGTTGAGCACGGTGACGTTGCCGGCTCCCGGTGCTTTCACCAGAATATTGGTGTTCCCGAGCGGCTGGCTTAGCGTCAGACCATCTTCATGCAGTACCGCGCCGCCGCGCATTCCGTAGCTGAGGTTGCGGGAGTCGCCGGCGTAGCTGTAGCCCAGGTTATAGTCTCCCCATGCGCCTTCATACTGCAGCGCGGCATCGCCGCCGTAGTGCTGCTGCGCGCTGTAGCGCTGGTTGACGCTATAAAAGAGGTTCTCCTGCCCCGGCAGATATCCGCTCACGCCTGTACTGGCGGTAGTGCCGGCCGGGTCCGCATGGGTGGCGGTAAAGCGAAGACGCGTCGACAGCGCCGGGTTGCCCAGCGGTACCGAAAGGGACAGCGCCAGGAGGTTATCTTTCCTGCTGTCGTACAGGCTCGAGCTTCGCTGAGCGCTGATGCCAAGCGACAGGTTACGAAACGTAGCGTTCCACGCGAACTGCAAACTTTGCGTGGTTTTCGACGTGTTCCAGTAGGTTTGTTGATCCCATGACAGCGACAGCGAGCCGTACTCGCCCATCGGCTGCGACACCAGCAGCTGGTTTTTGGCTTTACGCGCCATATGCAGGTTGTACACCGAATCGTAGTGGGTGGTGACGGTGCCATCCGCTTCCACGGTCTGCTTCGGCGCTCCCCCCGCCATGCTCTTCCACGCGGTATCGCTGAGGGTATAAAACCCTTCCGTTGAGTACCGCAGCGAGAAGAAGTTGATCCGCGTACCGGTATTGTTCAGCAGCTTGCTGTACCGCAGGCGCACCGAATCGCCGGTGTAGCGCTGATTATCGGCAAGCTGGCTCCTGGCATGGGTCAGATCGAGAGAGTACGCGCCAAAGCGGCCAAGGTTCTGCCCGATCCCGAAGGCCAGGCCGCGATAGCGATCGGAAAACTGCGCCCCGCCATAAAACGTGAGGCCATATCGCCAGCCCAAAAACAGCTCGCCCTGGCCGAAGGAGGGCGAGATCTGATTGCCCACCGGACGGTATTTCCCCGCTCCCAGGGCATATTTCACCTGACCGTTACGCACCAGATTTGGCACGCTGGCAAAGGGCAGGGTATACCGCGTCTGGCTGCCGTCGCTCTCCTGAATGGTGACCGCGAGATCGCCGCCGGAAGAGGTCGGATAGAGATCTTTCAGCACAAAGGCCCCCGGCGGAACGGAGGTTTGATAGATGATGTTGCCGTTCTGGCGAACCGTCACCGTGGCGTTGCTGCGCGCGATGCCGCGCACTTCAGGGGCGTACCCGCTCAGGCTGGCGGGTAGCATATTGTCATCGGTCTTCAGGGCTACCCCACGCAGGCCAACGGCGTCGAACACCTGCGATGAGGTGTACGTTTCCCCCGCATAGATCTGAGCGCGCAGGGCGCGGATATCCCGCTGTAGCCAGGTCTGCACGTGGGTCAGTTCGTTACCCTCTTTGGTCCACGTGGTGAAATCACGCAGCCGCCATGCGCCAAGGTTGGCGCCGCTGTTGAGGCTGACGAACAGCTGCTGTTCCCGCGTGCGCGTCTCGCCCCGGTATTCATTATTCGCGCCGTTGACCACGTAGTTCAGCCATGCGGCAGGGATTCCTGATTCCCAGCTCTCGGGGCTGACGTACCCGCGCGGCACGTTGCGCATCGCGCTTTGCGGCACGGTAAAGCTGAGGGTGAGGGTTTTCTGGTCAAAATCGAACCGGGCATCGGCAACTGACCGGGTGACAAAAATGCAGCCCCGGGCAGGCGAAGGCGCATCCCCTTTTTCCTGAAGGCTTTCAATCCCAAGCGCGGCGAACTGCTCTGGCGTAAGGCACGGCAGAGCTTCGCCCGATCTGTTTTCAGCAGCACGGAACGTGACATTCCCTGTGAAGGCGTACCGGGTGTTGATATACACGTTGAGGTTGTAATCGCCCGGAGGCAGCGCGCTGCCGGCGTTCACCCAGGCGAGATCGGCGCCGTTTGCGCTCTCGCCGTTGAGAAACGCGGGGTTAAACTGCAGCTCGCTTTCAGCAGCCGCGGCTTGCCGAATCACCAGGGCGATTACCGTGGCGCACAGGATTTTTGTTTTCATGTGGTCACGCCTTACTGTTTTTATTATTGGGATAACGTGGTGCGGGTCACAGGCGTCCATGCCCCATAATCGTTAATGGTCTGATAGCTCATGCTGCTCGCGTGGCTGAAGGTTTCCGCCAGCATCACGCTGGCCTTCGGCGGCACCATGACGGGCTTCACCGGCCTGCCGTCGATTTTCACGTTAATGGTGGTGAGGTAGTACGGCGTCGGGTTGGTAAGCGTGACCTTCCCCGCGCGATACGCACCGGCCAGCTTTTTCCAGCCATCACCAACGCCTTCAGCCAGCCCTTCCGGGCGATAAAAAACCTTGATGCGGTTGGCCGACGCAAATTGCAGCGAGTTGCCGGAGCCGTTTTTTACCTGCTGTGGGATAGCTTTAACCGTCATCCAGTAAAGCGTTTCGCGATCAGCAGGCAGGGCGTTGCCGTTAAACATGATTTTCACCGCGCTTTCGCTGGCGGGCTTCATGACGTACAGCGGAGGCGTGATGACGAAATCGCGGGTACGGCTGCCTTTTTCGTCCTCCATCCACGACTGGATCAGGAACGTGGCGTCAGGATGGGTATTTCTCACCTGCAGCATTGTCTGCGTTGCCGCGCCGGAGTAGACCAGTCGCGTTGCGCCTAATCCCACGCCGCCGGCATACGCGGCGGTTGAACATAACGTTCCAGCCAGGCAAATCCATGTGTTTACGCGCATTGTGCGTCTCCTGAAAGCTGAGTCAGGCCCGGCCAGCAGGCCGGGCCTGAAGGTCACGAATAGGTAACGGTGTAGGTGGCGACAGCGCTGGCATCACCCGCCGTGGCTCCGCCCTGCGGGGAGTAATACTTCGCGCTGAAGTTCAGGGTGTTTTCTCCTTTACGCAGCGGGATCGCGGCCGCGGGCTCACCGAGCCTCACCACGTTGCCCTGTTCGTCATAAAGTCGAATAGCGACATGCTGCGCCGAGCCGGCACCGCCGTTTATCCCTGCCGCCAGGCTATTGGTATCCGTGGTGTCCGGCGTACCGGTAAAGGTGACGGCCACGGTCGTTGCGGCAATCGGGTTTTCTGGCGTGGAGGCTGAGGTATCGGCGATTTCACAGTCTTCCAGCGTGATGGAGAAGGCCTTCGCGGTACTGGCTTCGCTGCCCGCCGCAGCAAGCGTTGCGGTACGCACTTCACCCATGTCGACGTCAATATTGGCGCTACCGGCGCTGATGGCACAGGCAGAGGTCACCACTTTCCCGCTAAAGTTAACCGTGCCGCCGCTGGTGGTGGCGGCGAGTGCAGAGCCTGCTGGCAGCAGAGCGGCGATGGTTAATGCCAGCAGAGAAGTGCGTGTCATACGTGCTTTCATTTCACTATTCCTTCATTTTTTTTATTACGAGATTTGCTCTGAAAGCGGCAGGTCTAACTGGTTAAAAAGACCAGCAAATCTGTCTTATTCCTGAGCCCGAGTTTTCGTATCGCTGAGCTTTTTAAGGCGCTCACCCGGCGATATGAAAGTTTCTCCAGTTCTGCGATGTAACGTATATCCAGTCCGTTCCTGAGTTCCTTTAATACCCTCCTTTCTCCTGGCGTCAGCGATAACGCCGCTGGCTGCTTTTGCGGTCGATAATGTTTATCCACCATCTTTGCTAACTTGCTTCGCCACTGATAAACCGTGTTTTGAAGCGAGATATAGGCATCAATATTTTCCCGGACCCATAACAGCGAATGGGCAGACGTTGAATACAGGCAGATAATCACGTCGGGATGCATGGCCTTAATTTTTTTTAAATATTTCAGCGAACCATATCCCGTATGGTATTTCTCTGCGCCGGATATAAATAAGATATCGAGGCGCGTCAACGACAGCACGTTATCAAGCTGCTCATAACCCCCTTCGATGATATTGATTTGAAGATCGTTATTAATGCTTCTTAATAGCGTTTTAATACCGTTTCTTGCATAACGATCGCCGCCCATCAAGGCAATGGTAATATGCTGTGTTGTCTGGGTTGTATTCGTCATATTATTCCCTCGATTTATAATAGTAATCAGGCGAATTATTTACCGTGTTATCGCCAGTATTCTCGAAGCAATGACGCATTGCATAGTGTAGGCCTACTATACGACGGCCAATAAAGAGGTAATCTGAATTAATCTAAATTTGTATTAATTGCTACGATCGAGGCCGGTTACGACGTTTCCTCTGATTGGCCTAATTCCGCTTTGCTTTCTGTAAATTATGATAACCGCTGTTTTTCATGAAAATTTAGCTTTGATAAATGTTTTGTAAGGATTTTGTCTGCTGGTGTCAGTGCGGGTGTGAAGTTACTGACGGGGCATAACAATTTACGAGCGTTATCATCGGTAAAAACTGATGCATTGATGCACAAAATATAGGCGGGTAAGCGCAAAATGGTTGATAGTTAAGAGGTTAAGAAAAGATGAGGTTTCACGTTTCTGAATATTTTGGACATGCTTGTCCGCGGCGTACAATCTTTTTTTGTGTATGTTTTTGTCAATGTCAAGGGTGTCAGGAACGGTTCAGGAGGAGGATTCATGATTAACGAGTAATTTACTGATTCAGGATAATTCGGGAGGCGAAATGTCGCTTCATAAAAGTTCAGAAATCAGGGCCATGGCTTATGTCTCAACCCCGCAAGCCGCATCGCGCAAGGGCTGCGTTCTTATGCAGGTTCAGTGAAGCTGCAGGAGGGTAATATGAATTAAGATTTTTCGCCAATTGCTGAGATATACAGCCTGCCGTTTATCGTTCACATTAAACACGACGAGGTTGTCTTCTCAGTCATACGGTGATTCAGGTTCAATATGCGTTAACCGGAGAATTCATACAGCCCCTATGCATAAGCATTACATAATTAATAATATCGTCGAATTTCATCCTGCGGCCAGCACGTTACGTGATATCAACAATCCTGACCGTGTGGTTGTGTTAAATTCGCCAGCAGGCCGATGCCTGCTGTTATTAATCGACAGAGCGGGGTCGATTGTCACTCAACAGGAATTCCTTGATATTGTCTGGCAAAGCCGTGGCATGCTCGTCTCTCCCAATACCTATTACCAGAACATTTCAATTCTGCGCAAAGGGTTAAAAAAGATTGGTTTTGAAACCGATCCTATCGTCACGATCCCCCGTATTGGGTTGACGCTGGCAAGCGATACGCAGATCGCCATCAGAGAACCTTTGCCCGGCGCGGCTCCGGCAGCAGATGAAAAGTGTTCTGAGGTACTCGAGCCCGAGGAACCGTCAGCGCCTTCTCTGGAGGCTGCGGAGCCAGCAGCCCCCGTCTCTGTGAAGCCTACCCGCTGGGCGGCTGTGGTTCTGGGAATGCTGCTTATCATACTGGCCGGTGCAGGCGTGACGGGCTACATGAGCGCAACGGAAAACCGCTTCGTTGAGGATTACCATTTTGCGGCCTCCATCGGGGCCTGTCGCGTCTATCTGGCTAACGATATTCAGACTCAGAACGAGCGCGCCTCTGCGCTGGCTTACGTGGAACCCTTTAAGGCTGACTGCGCGAAGTACCCGTGGGTTTATATCAGCTGGTACGCGCTGCTTCCCCGCGCTTCCGTTATTCGCTGCGATCGGCCTATGAAGGAACCCAACCGCTGTATATCTGATTATTTTCTTAAGGACAGCTAGCATGACTCGTTTTAAGCAGATGCTGTACATCCTCGCGACCTGCCTCGTTACGATGGGGGTAATGACGGGCTATTACCTGTGGCACCGATCCTACGTCCACCCTTTTACATGCCAGGCGAACCTGTTTCAGCACCATCCGGATGAGACGTTAGGGGTCTGGCTGAACTATACCTTCGACGGCAAATTCGGCACCCTGAGCATGAACGCCCGGTCGCAGAACGATCCAAATAAAATTATCGATCGGAAAATTTCATTTCAGGTGGAGCGAAAGGATCGCCTGTATTTGCTGACGTCAGATAAGAATATGATTTTCCCGGATGATAATGTCGAAGATAGCTGGCTGGAAGAATATTTACCGCAATTTTTCGTCTATCCGGGGAAAAGTATTTATATGCGCATCAATGAACAACATAACGGTAACTATATCTTTACCTTAGGAACATTGCCGACATATGTGTGTCGGGGTTCAAAAAAAGAATGATAGCCGTAAAAAAAGACTATAAATTCTCCCACACTCATTTATGCTTAATTTAAAATTATAGAATTATCTTAAGAATATAAAATGCGACATATTGTGTTGCGATAATGTAATTAATTTTAAATTTGGCAAGTAAATGAAAAACATATTTGATCCAGCCGGCAGCGGAAAATCAGCGCCGGGAAAGCCGCTTCATATTGGGTTGATACTGTGGCCCCGTTATTCACTCCTGGCAGTCTCGGGATTGCTGGAGGCGCTGCGTTATGCCGCGAAAGCGCAGGATAAAATAGCATTCAGAATCAGTTTGATAAGCGAATTTCCCGACATCCCCATCCCCAGCAATGCGGGGATAATCATGAGGCCTGACTCCCCCCATGCACCACCCGAACGATTTAACTATATTGCGGTGATTGGCGGTGAACTACAGTATCTGGATTTAGGCTATCGGGGTGATAAAGCGTATCTGGCGCATGCCCACCATGCCGGAGTGCCGCTCATTGGCATTGGCACCGGCAGTTTTGTGCTGGCGCAGGAGGGGTTACTCAACGAACGAAGAGCCTCGATACATCCTTTTCATCTGGACACATTCCGACAGGCTTTCCCACAGGTATATGCCGAGCAGGGGTTTGATTTCATTGATGATGGCGATGTGCTGACCTGCCCGGGCGGCATTTCGACCCTTACGCTTGCCACGGAGCTCATCCGCGCGCATGCCGGAAAAGAGCTCGCCAGCACCACCTGTCAGCGTTTGTCGCTCGTTCCGCATGAAATGGCCACGCCCCGCCCGGCAAACATTGCCCTGATACCGGACTCGCGGCTGCGTCGCGCCGTTATGCTAATTGAACAGTTTCTGACCCGTCCCCTGACCACCGCCGGGCTGGCCAGCGAAGTGGCCTTAAGCGAGCGCCAGCTCAACCGGCTATTCAACGCTGAGTTTGGTAAAACGACCCGTGAGTTTATCCGCAGCGCCAGGCTACGGTATGCCTGCTGGCTGCTTAAAAATTCACAGCAAAGCGTTACCGAGATTGCAGAACGGATGGGGTTCAGCGACTGTGCGCACTTTATTCGCCATTTCCAGACAGAGTACGGCTGTACGCCTGGCGTATGGCGCACGTCGCAGAGCTGAATTTCTTACATGGATGTAAAATGTGGCATATGTGGTTGCACCATTAACTGCGGATACCATCGCGCTAGAGATGAAACGCTACTCGCTTGCCAGTGGGAAGTTCCACGTTAATGGAAAGTTTTCCGCCCATCGCTTCGATGTAACGCTTAAGAGTAGCAATCTTCAGATCGTTTCCACGTTGCTCCAGCTGTGTAACCGCAGGCTGACTTACGCCCATAAGATCGGCGACATGTTTTTGCGAAAGCTGGAGCTCTTCACGCAGAAGTTGCAGACCGGTTTCGAGGAACATTTCCTCTGCCATCTCCTGAATGCGCTGTTGGCTTTCCGGTGAGCGTGACGCAATTACTTCATTTAAGGTTTTCACTTGGATGCCTCCAGGCTTGTCAGATGAAGAGTGAATTCAGCATCCGCAATGCGAATCAGTTTTCCATAAAAGGCTTTGTCGTTACGCTTATCGCCCGCGCAAAGCACAATGGCCTGACGTACAGGATCAAACGCGAAGAACGCACGAACCGGGCGACCGGCATATTGAATACGTAACTCTTTCATATTCTTATATTGTGAGCCCTTAACGGTATCTGCATAGGGACGAGGAAGACGAGGTCCATAATTCTGTAGATTTAACAGGTCTGCCAGTACCTTTTCCTGCAACCCATCTTCCTGTTCAAGCAACCATTGCTCGAATACCTTACTAAACACTACGGTCCACATGTTTTCATCCATGATAAGCTGTAGCTTATAAAAACAATATAAGCTGTAGTTAATAAATGCAATAGCTGCGCGTTGCAGCCAGGCCATAAGTGGCAGGAGTATGACAAAGATGGGATATCAAACGGATGGTGCAACAGAGAAACTGCGAGACGCTTTCCAGCATTTCTTCGAAATAAACATTTAGGGCGGATGATCCGACTGGGAGATTCTTTAGGCACTTGTTATCCATAACGAAGCCATTTACCAGGTATTCCTGAAGCGCCTGGCCTGCCCTAACCGATAGCGAGGAAGCCGGGAAGGCAATAGTGAAATGTGTTGCGATTGACCTTCTTGCTGAACCTGTAAGTAAGCCTTACAAGTTGCTTTTTATTCAAGTTCACCCTCTTCATAAATTGCTTTGATATGCTGAGTTATGGCTTGCGGTGTGACCTGAAAAGAACCGCTCTGGCTGCTTGCGACAGCCAGAGTGTTTCATGTTTAAAGCGACATGTAATGCGAACCGTTCCGTCATCACAGGCAAACATAACAAATCACCTGTCGGAGATTGGATTATGTCTTATCAGCCATGTCGCCTCCATATCTTAAATGCCTATTGCACAAGACGGTTTGCGCGCCAGAAACAGCCGCTAAGCCAGGTGGTTTGTATTTGATTTTTCGAGGCGCTTTCCAGCATGTGGAATTTGAATCGCTGCAAGCGCATCCTCTATCTCAATAAGCTTTGCCTTCGTACGTTTATAATCATCCTGTAACCGCTGCTCCTGCTCGTTATACGCCACCAGAACGATGCATCTTTTCATGACTTTTATCGTGACCTGCTGTCCGGTATCAAAACCTGCAGCGCGTAGCCATTTGCCGGAAAGGATGATTTTCGGCGTGGATTTGTCGAAAACATTCGGGCGGTATCCCACAATTAGCGAACGCTCGGTTCCGGATTGGTCTATGTCTGAGGTAGAATGCGAATCAGCCATAATCAACTCCTTGATAGTTGGTGAGGTTAGACGCTCCGGCTGTGTTCCCGCACATCGGGGCGTTGCTAGTAGAGGAGGTTTAGGTGGCCTCCTATGTGACTCAGAGTAGATGGATAGGTGGCCTCATGTCAATCATATCGCGCGAAAAAAAACCAAAAGGCGGCGGGCAGTCTCCGCAGTTTAAGATGCGAATTGATCCGGCATTGAAGGAACAACTGGATGCTGTGGCTGCTGAGGAAGGGGTGAGTCTCGCCAGCTGGTTGAAGGAACTGGCGAGGGAGGCTTTGCGTGCGAAAGGGATAAAACCTTTGGGCTAGTAAAAATTTAATTCATTCTGTAGGAGCCAGAAACATGAAATCTTTTTTAGCATATTGAGCATGATTTTTTAGATGCAATTGGTAGATCTCAGAATTTAATATTGCATCAAAAGAACAGTCAACGTTCCATGCTCTTAAATAGAATCCTGCCGTCGCTTCGCGTACTTTCACAATTAAAGAGCCCCTAATCATTCTGTATTCATATTCGATCGTATCCTTGAATTTTATTCTTGGGTGTGGAACTATTTCTAGTTCGACAATATTATTCCACTCAATGTCATCACTTATAGTTTCTCCTTTTTCAGCTATAACATTCAATAAGTTAGCTTTTGTTATTCGAGATGGGGAGAGACTAATGAACTTCTTATGTTTGCTATCATAAGCGCGCACATATATTTTTAAGCCATCATCGAACAGACTATGTGGAGTAATAATCCTTTTTGATTTTCCACTCGTAACAGAAAGATACTCAATTTCAACTTTCTTTCTTTGTGTAATAGCTCGAGTTATTGGAGAAAATGCTTCTTTACTAGGTATATTAAGACGCTGGCATCTATAAATATAATTAATATCTGTTTTCTCTATTTTTTCAGATTTTATCCAGCAAAGGACATCAATATCGCTTAAATTATAATATGGAGAAAAAATCTCATCATTTATAATATGTTTTTTTGTTTTTGAATCGAAGTAACTGTTTTTACCTTCAGTAATCTCATTATATTTATTAATATCTCTTGTGGCTGATGCTTCTTTTATATTAAAGGCCTCCATTAATGAAGAGCGGGACACCTCACCTTTATATATTAAGGAAAATTCAATGTATCTCAGCCGATCATTATCGTGCGGTATAAAAGTTGATATCGGATTCATGTTACCCTCTGTAGAACGTGTTATGCTAGCAATCTACTACATATGGTGTCTATGATAGAGCAAAGATCAGATTGAGGCCATAGGTGCGATCAAAATGATCTTACTTCTACTTGATCCTTCGACGATCCAAGGTATAATCCTAAAAGCTGGCAAAAAGTCAGTATTTTGAGGAAATGAAAATGGCAGTTAACAAACCATACGGTGATGGCAAGCGAATCGGTGCTGTACGTGAGCGTAGCCAGTGTCAAACTCCAAGCGGCCATTGGGTCAAGCGTGATACAGAAACTGGGCGTTTTATGGATGTGAAGGCAGACAAAACCCCGTTTAAAGGAGTCCGAAAAGAAAAATAGCCGTTACCGGTGGAACGATAACAGCTACATGTGGTGCTAGTCACTAAAGGTGGTGGAACACCTTAGTGAGGATGCTATACGGGAGGTCTCCATCCCGGAGCATAATTCTAAAGCTAAAAAATTATACTCTTTTAGCACCATTTTATCCAGAGATCCCTCCCTAACATACTTGGGAGATTTTGATGAATCGTTCAAAGATTGTTCGTGTTTGCGCTTACGTCCGTTTTCGTTTAGGTCGTTTTGAACATGTGTGTGCGCATTGGCGTTCATTGCCACATTAAAGTAATGAGAAAGGGAGGAGAGAAATCTCTTCCTTTTTTTATCAGCAAAGTAAAAAAAGATTTCTAAAAAGAGTGAGTCATTGGCGGAAGATCACAGGAGTCGAACCTGCCCGGGAACGCTGGCGTCCCCAACTGGATTTGAAGTCCAGCCACCTCACCGGAGATGACGATCTTCCGCGCCTGCATTGCTACATGGAGGCGGGGCGCATTATAGCTACTTTCAGACATTTACCACATACCCCACACCACTTTTTTCACCTCTCTTTTGACCTGAATCCCCCTGTTTCAGTTAATTCTTAAGAAAATCCTCAGGTTAGCATTTCGTGCTCATCAACTTTTATCTCGATCACAAAAAACAAGAAACGTAATCTGCTAACCAGAAAACGCAATACTCGCATCTGAAACAATGGTTTAAAACCAATGCAACCGGTCTCAGCGCCTCCTACAGCGTGAAGGATAAGAAGATGAGCGAAGTATTGTCAGTAAAAGAGAAGATTGGCTACGGCATGGGAGACGCCGCCAGCCATATCATTTTTGATAACGTCATGCTGTACATGATGTTTTTTTACACCGATATTTTCGGCATTCCCGCCGGGTTTGTCGGCACCATGTTCCTGCTGGCGCGTGCGCTGGACGCAATCTCCGACCCCTGCATGGGGCTGATTGCCGACCGCACCCGCAGCCGCTGGGGCAAGTTCCGCCCGTGGATTTTGTTCGGCGCTATCCCGTTCGGCATCGTCTGCGTGCTGGCCTACACCACGCCGGACCTCAGCCTCAACGGCAAAATGGTTTACGCCGCCATTACCTACACGCTGCTGACCCTGCTCTATACCGTGGTCAACATCCCTTACTGCGCGCTGGGCGGGGTGATCACCAACGACCCGACGCAGCGCATCTCCCTGCAATCCTGGCGCTTTGTGCTGGCGACGGCGGGCGGCATGCTCTCCACGGTGCTGATGATGCCGCTGGTGAACCTGATTGGCGGCGAGGATAAGGCGTTCGGCTTCCAGGGCGGCATCGCCGTGCTGTCGGTGGTCGCGTTCCTGATGCTGGCGTTCTGCTTCTTCACCACCAAAGAGCGCATCCAGGTGCCGCCGAGCACCACCTCCATGCGTGAAGACCTGCGCGACATCTGGCACAACGACCAGTGGCGCATCGTCGGCGTGCTGACCATCCTCAACATCCTTGCCGTCTGCGTGCGCGGCGGCGCGATGATGTACTACTGCACCTGGATAATGGGCTCGCCGGAGGTGTTCGTCGCGTTCCTCACCACCTACTGCGTCGGCAACCTGATCGGCTCCGCGCTGGCGAAACCGCTCACCGACTGGAAGTGCAAGGTCAGCATCTTCTGGTGGACCAACGCCGCGCTGGCCGTGGTCAGCGTCGCGATGTTCTTCGTGCCGATGCATGCCACGGTGCTGATGTTCGCCTTTATCTTCGTCATCGGCGTGCTGCACCAGCTGGTGACGCCGATTCAGTGGGTGATGATGTCCGATACCGTCGACTACGGCGAATGGACCAACGGCAAACGCCTGACCGGCATCAGCTTCGCGGGCACGCTGTTCGTGCTGAAGCTCGGCCTCGCGCTGGGCGGCGCGACGATCGGCTGGATGCTGGCCGGCGGCGGCTACGACGCGGCAGCCAGTACGCAGAACAGTACGACCATCAGCATCATTATCGGCCTGTTTACGCTGGCGCCGGCGATCTGCTACGTGCTGAGCGCCATTATCGCCAAACGCTACTACACGCTGAAAACCCCCTTCCTGACCAAAATCCTGAGCGAGCTGGCACACGGTGCGCGCCGCAATCAGCAGGAGTTTGAAAACCTGCCGACCAGCAAAGAATTACAGAACTAAGAGGACGAAAGCATGAAAATCAGTGATGGAAACTGGCTTATTCAACCGGGGCTGAACGTGACGTATCCGGTTCAGGTGTTCGACGTGGAGCGGCAGGGCAATGACCTGGTGGCGTATATCGCCCCGCGTGACGTGCGCGAACGTACCTGGCAGCTCGACACGTTAATGTTCACGGTGCGCCTGTTTGCTCCGCAGGAAGGCATTGTCGGGGTGCGCATCGAGCACTTCCAGGGCGCGCTGTACAACGGCCCGCACTATCCGCTCAACGTGCTGAAGGACGTAGAGGTAGAGATTGAAAACAACGCCGACTTTGCCGAGCTGAAGAGCGGCAGCGTCAGCGTGCGCGTCACCAAAGGGGAGTTCTGGGCGCTGGATTTCCTGCGCAACGGCCAGCGCATAACCGGCAGCCAGCTGAAAAACAACGGTTACGTGCAGGATACCAATACCGATCGCAATTACGTGTTTGAACGTCTGGATCTGGGCGTGGGGGAAACGGTTTACGGCCTGGGCGAGCGCTTTACCGCCCTGGTGCGCAACGGCCAGCGGGTCGATACCTGGAACCGCGACGGCGGCACCAGCACCGAGCAGTCCTACAAAAACATCCCGTTCTACCTGACCAACCGCGGCTACGGCGTGCTGGTGAACCATCCGGAAAACGTCTCGTTTGAAATCGGCTCGGAGAAAGTCTCCAAAGTGCAGTTCAGCGTGGAAGGGGAATATCTTGAGTATTTCGTGATCGACGGTCCGACGCCGAAAGAGGTGCTGAACCGCTATACGCAGTTCACCGGGCGTCCGGCGCTGCCGCCGGCGTGGTCGTTCGGCCTGTGGCTGACCACCTCGTTCACCACCAACTACGACGAAGCGACGGTAAACAGCTTCATCGACGGCATGGCCGAGCGCGACCTGCCGCTGCACGTTTTCCACTTCGACTGCTTCTGGATGAAGGCCTTCCAGTGGTGCGACTTCGAGTGGGACCCGGCGACCTTCCCGGACCCGGAAGGCATGATCCGCCGCCTGAAGGAGAAAGGGCTGAAGGTCTGCGTGTGGATTAACCCGTATATCGGCCAGAAATCGCCGGTATTTCAGGAGCTGAAAGCGAAGGGCTACCTGCTTAAGCGGCCGGACGGCTCCCTGTGGCAGTGGGACAAATGGCAGCCTGGGCTCGCGATTTACGACTTCACCAACCCGGAAGCGTGCCGGTGGTATGCCGATAAGCTGAAAGGCCTGGTAGATATCGGCGTTGACTGCTTCAAAACCGACTTCGGCGAGCGGATCCCGACGGATGTCCGGTGGTTCGACGGGGCCGATCCGCAGAAAATGCATAACCATTACGCCTACATCTACAACGAACTGGTGTGGAACGTGCTGAAAGAGACGGTGGGCGAAGAGGAGGCGGTGCTGTTTGCCCGTTCTGCCTCCGTCGGCGCGCAGCAGTTCCCGGTGCACTGGGGCGGGGACTGCTACGCCAACTACGAATCCATGGCGGAAAGCCTGCGCGGCGGGCTGTCGATTGGCCTGTCCGGCTTCGGGTTCTGGAGTCACGATATCGGCGGATTCGAAAACACCGCCCCGGCGCACGTCTACAAACGCTGGTGCGCGTTCGGGCTGCTCTCCAGCCACAGCCGCCTGCACGGCAGCAAATCCTACCGGGTGCCGTGGGCGTACGATGACGAATCCTGCGACGTGGTGCGCCACTTTACGCAGCTGAAATGCCGGATGATGCCTTACCTGTACCGTCAGGCGACGCTGGCTCGCGAGTGCGGCACGCCGATGCTGCGGGCGATGATGCTGGAATTCCCGGACGATCCGGCGTGCGATTATCTCGACCGGCAGTACATGCTGGGGGATTCCGTGATGGTGGCGCCGGTGTTCTCCGAGGCGGGCGACGTGCAGTTCTATCTGCCGGAAGGCCGCTGGACGCACCTGTGGCATAACGACGACGTTGAGGGCAGCCGCTGGCATAAGCAGCAGCACGATTTCCAGAGCCTGCCGGTGTATGTGCGCGACAACACGCTGCTGGCGCTGGGCAACAATAGCCAGAAACCGGACTACGCGTGGAACGAGGGGACGGCCTTCCAGCTGTTTAACCTGAGCGATGGCGCAACGGCGGTAAGCGAAGTGCCTGCGGCGGACGGTTCGGTGGTATTTACGCTGAAGGCGGCACGCCAGGGCGACACCGTGACCCTTACCGGTGCGGGTGAAGCGCGGAACTGGTCGGTATGCTTGCGCAACGTGCAGAAGGTAGGCGGCGTGAAGGGCGGAACGCACGCGGGCAGCGAGTGGGGCGTGGTGGTGAAAGCGGAGGGGGATGAGGTGGTGGTGCACCTTTAATTCCCCCTCACCCTAACCCTCTCCCCAAAGGGGCGAGGGAATGGTTTGCTCCCTCTCCCTTTCAGGGAGAGGGCTGGGGTGAGGGCAGTGTCGATACCACACCAGCCGTCATCGTCTGCTGCACCTGCTGTTTATCCATATTTACCGCGCTCAGCTTGCCGTTGACCGTTGGCTTCAGGGGCGCATTCGCCTGCACGCTACCGCTGGCAGTCAACTGAATATTGCCGTCACCCGCAATCGGCAGGGCTGGCCAGCCCCACTGCTGCAACACGTTGAGCGGCACGCCGCGCCCGTTCAGGCTAACGGTGGTCTGCCGCTGCGGCAGCTGTGAAACCGTGGCGGTCGCCTCCAGGATCCCTTTCTCGGTAAACGCGCTCAGGTCAGTAATATTCACCGTCGCGGCGTTGGCGTTCAGCGCGAGCGACGGGCGGCGCACATCGACGCGGTTAAAGGTTGCCGCCGCGCCGTTCAGGGTCGCACTGCCGCCCCATACGCCCCACTTATGGTCTTTCGCCAGCTGCAGGTTGGCGCCGTAACCGTCGAGGGAGGTGATCTGCCACGGGAAAGCAGGATCGATGTCGATCACCAGATTGCGGCTCAGGCCGAATTTTTTCAGCGTCACGCTGTTCAGCCACGCCGGCAGCGGATCCATCCACAACGTTTTCCAGTTTTCCGGAAGCGTATACTCCAGCCCGGCAACGGCGACATCATCCAGCACCAGGGCTTTACCCTCGCGCAGCCAGTTACCGGACGTGCGCACCATACCGCCTTCCCAGCGGGAGGTGAACTGGCGCAGCGCCATACCCTGCGGGGAAAATTCCGCATTCATAATCGGGTCGTACAGGTGCAGCGAGCCGTAGATAAATTCGCTGGCGTTCATGGATAAGCGACCCTCCTGGCTTTGCCAGTCGCCTTTGCTCAGCGTCAGGTTGCGCAGGCTCAAATCCAGGTCGGTCACCGCCCAGTCTGGCCCCTGCAGGCGGGCATCGGTCACGTCCAGCCGCCCGATCCGTAACGAAGGCAGCGTGGCGAGAGGGGCGAAGAAATCCAGCAGCGGTTTATCGCTTTGCAGGCGGATCTCGTTCAGACGCAGGGTATTAATTACCCAGCTGCCGTCGGCGTTACGCAGGGCCGAGCCCGTAAGCGAGCCGCGCGCCATATCGGCACCGATAGTGTTCAGCGCCACCTCATTACCGTTGAGTTGCCCCTGGATCAGCACGTTGTTGGCCGGTATGCCGTTGAGGGTGAGCGAGCCGGCGCTCATCTGGATTTGCGCCTTTTTCCCCAGCACGTTCCCCGCCTCTGGCTGCCACGGGCTGACGCCGCCGGTGACCTTTTGCGCACTCAGATCCCACGCCGTATTCGGGCTGTTAAAGGCCATGTTGTTGAGCTGCAAACGGTCGGCCTGGAACGGCAGCGGCGCCGTCTGCGGCGATAAATTCAGCGTGCCGTCGAACAGGGTGATGGTGTCCATATGCAGCGGGTCGGTGATTTGACGGCTGCTTAAGCCAATGTCCACCGTTTTGGCGACCAGCGTGGCCGGTTGGCCATCGCGTCCGAAGGTGACGTTCTCCAGAAGGATGTGGGAAGGGGATGAAAACCGGTGATCCATCTGGTCGAAGCTGAGCTCGTAATCGGTATTCACCGTGATCCAGCTGCTAGCCTGTGACGCGCCCCAGCGGGTCTGGAGCAGAAAATAGAAGGCGAGCACTACAATAAGCAGGGCTACCAGAAGATAGATGAGCAGCTTTCCAATAAATTTCATGGTCTTCCCTCCCGCGAAACGCATATAGAGGAGTTATGCACGATTTATGCGCAATGCTCAAGGCGGGAATGGTGTAAAGAGATGTCACGGCAGGCATTGACAGCCTGCCGTGAGGAGGATCAGTTCTTTTCAGGCGGGAATACGAGGTTCAGCACGATAGCCGTGATGCCGCCCGCGGCAATGCCGGAGGAGAGCAGGTTCTTCACCCAGTCCGGGGCAAACTGCAGAATCAGTGGCTGCTGGGACACGCCAAGACCCACGGCGAGAGACAGCGCGATAATCATGATTGCGCGGCGGTTCAGCGGCTCGCGTGAAACGATACGCACGCCGGAGGCGGCGATGGTGCCAAACATGACCAGCGTCGCGCCGCCCAGGACCGGCTCAGGGATGTGCTGCACGAATCCGCTCACCGCCGGGAACAGGCCGAGAACGACCAGCATCAGCGCCACCACGAAGCCAACGTAGCGGCTGGCGACGCCGGTCAGCTGGATCACGCCGTTGTTCTGGCCGAAGCAGGAGTTCGGGAAAGTGTTGAACACCGCAGAGACGAAGGAGTTCAGGCCGTTCGCCAGCACGCCGCCTTTCAGGCGTTTCATATACAGCGGGCCAGACACCGGCTGCTCGGAAACGTCGGAGGTGGCAGTGATATCGCCAATGGTCTCCAGCGAGGTGATCATAAAGACCAGCATCAGCGGCAGCAGCAGGCTCCAGTCAATGCCCAGGCCGTAATAGAGCGGGGTAGGGACGGTTATCAGCGCCGCGTTCGCTGGCGCGGTGTTTTCAGGCAACATGCCCAGTGCCCATGCGAGCAGGTAACCGGCCGCCATGGCGATCACCAGCGACGCAACGCGCAGGTAAGGGTTACGCTGGCGGTTAAGCAGAATAATGATCGCCAGCACGACGCCAGCCAGCAGCAGGTTTTTCGGGGCGCCAAAGGTATGGTCGCTCATTGCCGCGTAGCCGCCTCCGATGGAGGTCAGGCCCACCTGAATCAGCGACAGGCCGATAATCATCACCACCACGCCGGAGACCAGCGGGGTGATCACGCGGCGCGCCAGGTGCAGCACGCGGGAAATAATCATCTCTGTGCAGCTTGCCAGCATCAGGGTGCCGAACAGCGCTGCCATCATCGTCGGGACATCTGCGCCGCCGGTTTTCAGTGCCGTACCGCCCATGATCAGCGGCGCCACGAAGTTGAAGCTGGTGCCCTGAATCGACAATAAACCCGAACCCACCGGACCCCATGCTTTAATTTGAATAATGGAGGCCACACCGGAAGCGAACAGAGACATACTGATGATATGTTGCGTATCCTGTGCCGGTAATCCCAGCGCCTGACAAATCAGCAGAGCAGGCGTGATGACCGCAACGAACATCGCCAGCAGGTGCTGACAGGCGGCAAACAGGGTTTGTGGCAGCGGGGGACGATCTTCAAGGCGGTAAATCAGTTCGCTGTTTTGCTTCTGCGCAATCGGTTGCGCATCAGAAGACTCCAGAGTATTAACAGACATCGGCGGCAATCCCACGGTGGAAAAGCGGGCATTTTATCTGACCACCTGGTAAAAGCAAACGATTGCCAGCAAAAAAAAGAGAGAAAATCTGCCGATGTGAGCAGGTTTTCTACAACGCAGAGGGAAAAAAAATTACACTTTTCGCGCCGGTGGCTCATGACGAGCATAACCCGGCCCAGGATAACGCCGCGTGTGTATGGAACACGCGCATAACAGGAGCCTCTTATGATTCATCTCGATACGTTGTCGACCCTTGTTGCCGCAACGCTGGTTCTTCTGCTTGGTCGCAAGCTGGTACACAGTGTTTCCTTTCTGAAAAAGTACACCATTCCTGAACCTGTCGCCGGTGGGTTGCTGGTGGCGCTGGCCCTGCTGGTGCTGAAAAAAAGCATGGGTTGGGAAATCGATTTTGACATGTCCCTCAAAGATCCGCTGATGCTGGCCTTCTTTGCCACTATCGGCCTGAACGCCAACCTGGCGAGCCTGCGCTCGGGCGGCAAGGTGCTGGGCGTGTTCCTGATCGTCGTGGTTGGGCTGCTGCTGATGCAAAACGCCATCGGCATCGGTATGGCGTCGTTGCTGGGGCTGGATCCGCTGATGGGTCTGCTGGCGGGCTCAATCACCCTGTCAGGCGGCCACGGCACGGGGGCGGCGTGGAGCAAGCTGTTTATCGAACGCTATGGCTTTGAAAACGCAACGGAAGTGGCGATGGCCTGCGCGACCTTTGGTCTGGTGCTTGGCGGCCTGATTGGCGGCCCGGTAGCGCGTTACCTGGTGAAGCACTCCACCACGCCGGAAGGCAGACCGGATGATGAAATGGTGCCAACGGCGTTCGAAAAACCGGACGTTGGCCGCAGCATCACCTCGCTGGTGATGATTGAAACCATCGCCATGATTGCGATCTGCCTCACCGTGGGCAAAATCGTTGCGCAATGGCTGGCGGGAACGGCCTTCGAGTTGCCAACGTTCGTTTGCGTGCTGTTTATCGGGGTGATCCTGAGCAACGGTCTGGCGCAGATGGGCTTCTACCGCGTCTTTGAACTCGCGGTGTCCGTGCTGGGTAACGTCAGTCTGTCGCTGTTCCTGGCGATGGCGCTGATGAGCCTCAAGCTGTGGGAGCTGGCGTCGCTGGCGCTGCCGATGGTGGCGATTCTGGCGGTTCAGGCCGTGTTTATGGCGCTGTATGCCATCTTTGTCACCTGGCGCATGATGGGCAAAAACTATGATGCGGCGGTACTGGCAGCGGGTCACTGTGGGTTTGGGCTGGGGGCAACGCCTACGGCCATCGCCAACATGCAGGCGATCACTGAACGATTCGGCCCGTCGCACATGGCGTTTCTGGTGGTTCCGATGGTTGGCGCGTTCTTCATCGATATCGTCAACGCGCTGGTCATTAAGCTGTACCTGATGCTGCCGATGTTTGGCTGATCGTCAGGCGTTGGAATACCGTTCGGTTTCCGGCATCCAGCGTTCGATTAACGCTGCCGCCTGTTCGGGGTAGCGTTCATGAATATGGCGCGCCAGGCGCTGAACCTCGGGGATCATGGCCTGATCGCGCAGCAAGTCTGCCACTTTAAATTCGGCGTTACCCGTCTGACGCGTGCCCAGCAGTTCGC
The DNA here is from genome assembly GCF_014930695.1 of Enterobacter cloacae complex sp. P40C2. Lineage (NCBI taxonomy): Bacteria > Pseudomonadati > Pseudomonadota > Gammaproteobacteria > Enterobacterales > Enterobacteriaceae > Enterobacter > Enterobacter cloacae complex sp. P40C2. The sequence continues at coordinate 149,209 of NZ_JADBRP010000006.1, forward strand.
CCGGGCCGCGGATCTCCAGATCTTTTTGCGCAATCACGAAGCCGTCGTTGCTGTCGCGTAATACCTGCAAACGCATCTGCGCGGTTTTCGACAGCGGCGCTTTGTAGAGCAGCACGCAGTGGGAGGCGATCGCGCCACGCCCCACGCGGCCCCGCAGCTGGTGGAGCTGCGCCAGGCCCAGACGCTCCGGGTTCTCGATAATCATCAGGCTGGAGTTTGGCACGTCCACACCTACCTCGATGACCGTAGTCGCAACAAGTAAATGCAGCTCGCCCTGCTTGAACGACTGCATCACCGCCTGCTTCTCGGCGGGCTTCATGCGGCCGTGAACAAGACCGACGTTCAGCTCCGGCAGGGCGAGCTTTAGCTCTTCCCACGTGGCTTCGGCTGCCTGCGCTTCCAGAAGCTCTGACTCTTCAATCAGGGTGCAGACCCAGTACGCCTGACGGCCTTCCTGAGTGCAGGCGTTGCGCACCCGGTCAATGATGTCGCTGCGGCGCGTGTCCGGTATGGCGACCGTGGTCACCGGCGTACGGCCCGGCGGCAGTTCATCGATGGTGGAGGTATCCAGGTCGGCGTAGGCCGTCATTGCCAGGGTGCGCGGGATAGGGGTGGCGGTCATGATCAGCTGATGCGGGTGGAAGCCCTGCTGCAGGCCTTTCTCCCACAGCGCCAGACGCTGATGCACGCCAAAGCGGTGTTGCTCGTCGATAATGACCAGCGCCAGGCCGTTAAACTGCACCTGTTCCTGGAAAATGGCGTGCGTACCGACAATCATCTGCACCTGCCCGCTGGCTATCGCCTCCTGCTGCGCAAGGCGCGCTTTGCCCTTCTGTTTCCCGGCCAGCCAGCCCACTTCGATGCCCAGCGGCGCGAACCAGCTGCGGAAATTACTGGCGTGCTGCTCGGCCAGCAGCTCAGTCGGTGCCATCAGCGCCACCTGCCTGCCGTGGGCGATGGCGCGTAGCGCGGCCAGCGCTGCAACCAGCGTTTTACCGGAACCCACGTCGCCCTGCACCAGGCGCATCATCGGCACGTCAAGCGTCATATCGCGTTCAATCTCGGCGGTAACCCGCGCCTGTGCGCCGGTGGGTTTAAACGGGAGTGAGGCCAGCAGCTTATCTTTGAGTTCATCACGCTGGCCTAAAGGCTGAGCGTGGAAACGCTGCGCACCGGCGCGCAGTGCCAGCATGCTCAGGTTATGGGCCAGTAACTCCTCAAGGATAAGTCGCCGCTGTGCGGGGTGTTTACCGCTTTCTAAGTCTGTGAGCTGAAGCGTTGGCGGCGGACGGTGCAGGGTGCGCAGCGCTTCCGGCAGGCTCATCATGCCTTGCGCCAGCTCCGGGGGCAGCAGCTCGGAAATGGCGCAGGTATCGAGCAGCTCCAGCGCCTGATCGGTGAGCTTGCGCAACGTTGCCTGCTTCACGCCCTCGGTGGTCGGATAGACCGGCGTGAGCGTCTCCTGCAGCTCTGGCGAGCTGAGATCGCCCTGTATGCGGTATTCCGGGTGGATCATCTCCGCACCGTATTTACCACGTTTGGCTTCACCGTACGCGAGCACGCGTCGGCCTGCGGCAAGGCTGTTTTTCATCGCCGCGCTGAAGTTGAAAAAGCGCATGGTGAGAATGCCGGTCCCGTCGCTGATCTGACAGGTCATCATCCTGCGGCCGCCAAAGGTGATATTGCAGTTCAGCACTTCGCCTTCAACGGTGGCGTAGATAGCGGGCAGCAGATCGCCAATTTTATAAAGCTGGGTACGATCTTCGTAACGCAGGGGGAGGTGGAGCAGGAGATCCTGCACGGTGTGCAGGCCAATCTTCGCCAGTTTGCTGCTTTGTGCCGCGCCCACGCCCGTCAGGCTGTTGAGCGGGATGGCGTCCAGCAGGCGGCCTTTCATGGTTTACCCGGCGTACTGCATGGTAGACCACCACTCGGCATCGGCTTCAATTTCGCCCTGCGCGTTGACGTGGGGGTAAGGCAGTTTTTTCTGCTTCGCAACGCGAGCCAGCACCGGATAGCCACCTTCAAACAGCAGGCGCTGCTGTTCATCTTCCGGAAGCATGCTGTTGCTGCGCTCGTACATGCCGGCGTTCTGACGCTGGCGCTGTGCTTCATACAGAATAAGCGCAGAGGCGACCGACACGTTCAGTGACTGGACCATGCCGACCATCGGGATGATGATGTCCCGATCTGCCAAATCCAGCGCTTCCTGGGTGATCCCCGTTTTCTCCTGACCCATCAAAATGCAGGTCGGGCGGGTGTAGTCGATCTCACGGAAATCTACGGCTTTGTCGGAGAGGTTGGTTGCCAGAACCTGCATGCCGCGCCCCTTCAGGTGCGAGACCGCTTCACCAATAGTCTGGTGAGTTTTCACGGATACCCAGCTGTTACTGCCTGCGGCAGTCGAGGCCATGGTGCGCATGCGTGCGCCCGGCCAGACGGCGTGTACTTCATGTACGCCGACGGCATCTGCGGTGCGAACGATAGCAGAGACGTTATGAGGTTTATGGACCTGCTCCATGCAGACCGTCAGATCAGGCTGACGCCTGGCGAGCATTTCGCAGATTCGCTCGTAACGTTTTGAATTCATAATGCTAGTTTCGGTTACGGGTGACTTTAATGACGTCCGGCATTACGCGGATCTTGCGCATAATATTTGCCAGATGCACGCGGTCACGGGCGGTCAGGCGAATAAAGGCGCTGTAAACGCGGCCGTCTTTCTCTTCCGTATTCAGGCTCTGAATATTGGACGAGGCCGTGTTGATCGCTGCCGTCAGGTTTGCCAGTGCGCCCTGGTGGTTGAACATATCCACCTTGATTTCGGTAATAAATTCCTGCGCCGTCTCTTTATCCCACTCGACCGCCATGAACTTCTCTGGCTCTTTCTGGTAGCCACGGATGTTACGACAGGATTCGTGGTGGATCACCAGCCCTTTACCCGGGCTGACGTGCGCAATAATCGGGTCGCCAGGGATCGGACGGCAGCATTTGGCAAAGGTGATCAGCACCCCGTCAGCGCCTTTGATCGGCAGATGACCATGATTTTGCGCGGTGGCAGGAACGGCTGTCGTTTCGCCTTGTTGCAGGTTCTTGGCCACCACCACGCTCATGGCGTTGCCGAGGCCGATCTCTGCCAGCAGGTCATCCAGCGAAGCGAGCTTCATGCGCTCCAGCTCATGCTGAATATTCTCTGGCGGGATCTCAGCCAGCTTGCGGCTGCCACCCAGGGCGTGGTTAAGCAGACGACGCCCCAGGCTGACGGAGTCGTCGCGCTTGAGGTTTTTCAGCAGCTGGCGGATTTTCGCACGCGCTTTAGAGCTCACGACAAAGTTCAGCCAGGCTGCGTTGGGACGGGCGCCCGGCGCGGTGATGATCTCCACCGTTTGCCCACTGAAGAGCGGCTGAGACAGCGGATAAGGCTGTCTGTCGACGCGGGCGCCCACGCAGGCATGGCCGATATCGGTATGCACGGCGTAAGCGAAGTCGACCGGTGTCGCACCCGCAGGCAGTTCGACAATGCGCCCTTCAGGTGTGAAAACGTAAATCTCATCCGGGAAGAGATCGGATTTAACGCTCTCGATAAATTCAAACGAGCTGCCTGCGCTTTGCTGTAGCTCCAGCAGGCTCTGCATCCAGCGCTGAGCGCGGATTTGCGCGGTAGTGCTGCTTTCGCCACCGTGCTCTTTATAAGCCCAGTGTGCCGCGACACCCATCTCCGCCATCTGATCCATGTCTTCGGTACGAATTTGCACCTCAACCGGAACGCCGTGCGGGCCAATCATCGAGGTGTGCAAAGACTGGTATCCGTTCGCTTTTGGAATGGCGATGTAATCTTTGACGCGCCCCGGGCGTGGCTTGTACAGGCTATGCATCTGCCCCAGCACGCGGTAGCAGGTGTCCGAGTCGTGGACGATTACGCGGAATGCGTAAATATCCATGATCGAGTGAAAACGCTGCTCTTTGAGCACCATTTTACAGTAGATAGAGTACAAATGCTTTTCGCGACCGCTGACGCGGCACGGAATGCCGGCTTCCTGCAAGCGCCCTTCGATTTCAGAGAGGATTTTTTGAATCATCTCTTTACGGTTGCCTCGTGCGGCTTTCACCACCTCTTTAATCACGCGATAGCGGTTTGGGTATAACGCTTCAAAACCCAGCTCTTCCAGCTCGGTTTTAATGTGGTGAATACCTAAACGGTGCGCCAGCGGACTGTAGATTTCGAGGGTTTCACGGGCGATGCGGCGACGTTTATCCGGGCGAAGTGAGCCCAGCGTGCGCATGTTGTGGGTACGGTCAGCGAGCTTGATGAGAATGACGCGGATATCCTGCACCATCGCCATGATCATCTTGCGAAAGTTTTCGGCTTGCGCCTCTTTCTTGTCGCGGAATTTCAGCTTATCAAGCTTAGAGACCCCCTCCACCAGCTCGGCAACGCTTTTGCCAAACAGCTGTTCCATATCCTGGTAGGTGGCAGGGGTATCTTCGATCACGTCATGCAGCAGGGCGGCCATCAGCGTTTCGTAGTCGAGTTTCATCTCGGCCAGAATGCAGGCCACCGCCACCGGGTGCGTGATGTAGGGTTCACCGCTTGAACGTGTCTGGCCCTCGTGAGCGTCACGTGCAACGAGATACGCCTGCTGAAGACGCTTAATCTGGTCTTCAGGCAGGTAGGTTTGAATCAGTTGATTCAGGCTTTCAAACAGATACAAGGGCGACCCGCAGGTTTAATTAACGACGACCTTCAGCAATGGCGGTTACGGCCTGCAGTTCTGCGGCTTCCTGCTCTTGCTGCTCCTGGCGCTCACGCACGTCGAGGATCTGGTTGTTGATCAGACCTTCTTCGATTTCGCGAAGTGCAATAACGGTGGTTTTATCGTTTTCTTCCGGTACCAGCGGATCTTTACCGCCTACCTGCATCTGACGAGCGCGACGCGCGGCGACCAGTACCAGGTCAAAACGGTTACCAATTTTCTCTACAGCGTCCTGAACAGTTACGCGTGCCATACTTAAAATGCTCCACAGGTGAAGAAATGACTGGGCATGATACTGAAAGTGGGTTCAGTCTGCCAACAGTTTGGTGATTAATGCGTCATGTCGCTGCTTCTGGCGGCTCATACGCAGACGTTCTGCGCGAAGGATAGTTTTGAGATCGCTCAGCGCGGCATCAAAATCATCATTCACAATAAGGTAATCATATTCCGCGTAATGGCTCATTTCTGCAACAGCCTGTGCCATACGCTTCGCGATAACTTCTTCGCTGTCCTGACCGCGGCCACGCAGGCGGCGATCCAGTTCATCTTTCGATGGCGGTAAAATAAAGATACTGCGCGAATCAGGCATTTTCTTACGAATTTGCTGCGCGCCCTGCCAGTCGATATCCAGGAACACGTTCACACCCGTAGCCAGTACCTGCTCAATGGTTTCACGCGAGGTTCCGTAGTAGTTACCGAAAACTTCCGCGTGTTCAAGAAACGCGTCTCTGGCAATCATCGCTCTGAATTCGTCGTGATTTACAAAGAAATAGTGTTCACCGTGCACCTCACCCGGACGCGGTGCCCGCGTGGTGTGAGAAACAGAAACCTGTGTATCGTACAGCGGTTGGGTTTTTAACAGTGCCTGAATAAGGCTGGATTTACCCGCGCCACTAGGGGCAGAAACAATATAAAGCGTGCCTTGAGCCATGAGAGTCTTTTGTATGTGTTAGCGAAGAAGTCCTACATACGGGCTTATTATACACGTCGCCGCTGTGTGACGTAGCCTTTGTCACACTTTTTCCCCTGGATTATTGATTTTTGCGTGCCGTTTTCAGGTTTTATCTGCGGTTTGCAGCAATAAAAAGAAACGCTGGATAACGCCTCGCAAAGCGTAACGTTGCCATTCGCGTAGTTTTCAACGCCGGGTTATACCTCCTCCAACGCAAAGGAGGGGTAATGATGTGGCGATGGATAAGCGGATTAGCGCTGTTGTGGTGTGGCACCGGGTTAGCGGTGTGCCCGGTATGGTCGCAGGCAAAAGCAGAGAAGGAAATTGCAGCGCTGAGCGCGCAGATCAAACGCTGGGACGATGCTTACTGGAAGCAGGGAAAAAGTGACGTTGATGACGGCGTGTACGACCAGCTTAACGCGCGGTTGAATCAGTGGCAGCGCTGTTTTGGTCATACCTCTGCCGGGGAGAAGCTGCCCCCTCTTACGGGCAGTGTGAAACACCCGGTTGCGCATACGGGCGTGCATAAGGTTGCCGGTAAGGCTGAGCTCAGCCGGTGGATGCAAGCCCGGCAGCATCTCTGGATGCAGCCCAAGGTGGATGGTGTGGCTGTGACGCTGGTGTACCAGAGCGGGAAGCTTGCCCGGGCCATTAGCCGTGGCAACGGTGTAAAAGGCGAAGACTGGACGGCGCAGGTTCGCTCGATCCCCTCTGTTCCGCAAAACCTGTCCGGCCCCCTGGCAAACAGCGTCTTACAGGGCGAACTGTTCTGGATCCGTGAAAAACACATCCAGCGTCAGATGGGGGGGATGAACATGCGGGCAAAAGTGGCGGGCGCCATGATGCGTCAAAACGATAGCGCACTGCTCAGACAAATAGGCGTGTTTATCTGGGCCTGGCCGGATGGACCGAAAGAGATGCAGGCCTCTCTGGATGCGTTGTCAAAAGCCGGGTTCGCCCTGACGGCGCGTTATACGCTGCCCGCCGCGTCTGTGGATGCGGTCGAAGCGCAGCGTTCAGCGTGGCATACAGCAGCACTGCCCTTTGCCACGGACGGCATTGTGGTGCGCTCAGCGGATGAACCCGCGGGCGATGGTTGGTTACCCGGTGAAGGGCGCTGGGTTGTCGCATGGAAATATACGCCTGTCGCTCAGGTTGCTGAGGTGCGAGGGATACAGTTTGGCGTCGGGCGAACGGGTAAGGTGTCCGTGGTAGCCGAGCTGGAGCCGGTAAAGCTTGACGATAAACAGGTGCGGCGGGTGAGCCTGGGGTCGGTTGCCCGCTGGCAGCGGCTGGACGTTGTTCCCGGCGATCAGGTTCTGATAAGCCTTGCCGGACAGGGGATCCCCCGGTTCGACCGGGTTGTCTGGCGGGGAGCGGACAGGAAAAAACCCGAACCTCCGGCCCCGCAGTATCATTCACTGACCTGTTTTTATGCCTCACCGGCGTGTATGGAACAGTTCTTTGCCCGGCTGACGTGGCTTAGCTCGAAGCAGGGGCTGGGGATCGAGGGGTTAGGCGAGGCGGGCTGGCGGACGCTTCATCAGACGCATCGTTTCGAGCATATTTTTTCGTGGTTAACACTGACGCAGGAACAGCTACAGTCCACGCCGGGCTTTTCCGCCGGGCGCGGGCTATCGCTCTGGCATCGTTTTAATCGGGTGCGTAAACAACCCTTTATTCGCTGGGTCACAGCGATGGGGATCCCGCTGACAAAAGCCACGCTGAATGCGGTTGGGGCGGCGTCGTGGCAGGCGCTGAATCAGCGGAGCGCCGCTGACTGGCAGGCTTTGCCGGGAACAGGTGAAGAGAAGGCGCAGCAGATCGTGAGCTGGCTGCATGCGCCTCCCGTTGATGGGCTGGCAAGATGGCTGGCTGAGCAGCACATTAACGGGTTCTGAATTTAATGCGCGTTGTGCTTGTAGTGAAAAACGGGCAGGCCGAGCTTCAGGCGCAACGCGAGCATACGCGCGGTAAACCCAAACAGCAGGGTAGAGATAACCACCACGTCGTGATTGGTTACATAGTGCTGTAAGGCAACATAGAGCACCGCGGCGGCAAAGGAGATGCCAGCATACAGCTCCTTCTGAAAGACCAGAGGAATGCGTTTGCAGAACATATCGCGCAGCACGCCGCCAAACACGCCCGTTATCACGGCTGCGATGGTGGCGATTACCGGGCCTTCCCCCATATCGAGCGCGATTTGCGCGCCAATGATGGAAAAGACGATAAGCCCAAGCGCATCCAGCACCAGGAACAGGCGGCGCAGGTGAGGCATGACGGGCGCCACGATGGTGGTCAATACGGCGGCAGTCGCGACGATAATGACGTATTCAGGGTTTTTGACCCAGCCGAGCGGATAATGACCAAGCAGGATATCGCGCACGGACCCGCCGCCCAGCGCGGTGGCAGTGGCAATAATGATCACGCCGAAGGTATCCATACGGCGACGTCCGGCGGCGAGCGCGCCGGTCATGGCTTCTGCGGTAATGCCAATAAGATAAAGAATGTGAAGCAGCATAAAACCTCCGGTATGAAGGCGTGGAGGTTAGCGATTTGTGCGGAAGATCACGATTGAGATTTTCTAAAGTGACTCATTTCGGATAAGAAATAATAATGAGAATGTGTAATATTTTATAAGTTTAATATATTGTTTTAATTGGATAATTTATTGATATTTATCTCGGTTATTAGCAGCGCAAGGTTGGCTTCTGCCTTAAAAAAGCTAAAGCGTGAAAGCAGCCCGTTGCAGCATTCTGCTGCGCAGGGTTTGGCGAGATCGTTACATGCTCAAGAAAAGCCCTGTAAGGGCACTTACTTTACCGACGATTATTCTTTATAACAAAATAGTCGATATTACATTTATAAAATAAATAAATGACAAAATTGAGCAACATTAAAAACAAATATTTAAATATTGATTATGTGAATTATTTATAACGTTTTATTGCATTAAAAAAATGTTTTAGACAAAATATGCGCCCTTTTTGATTAAAAAATATCCTAATGGTTAAGTGTTTGATTAAATATCTTATTTTTGCAGCTGCACTGACGAGTACCAGTGTTTACGCGGTGAATTGCCAGCGTGCCGTTACTCCGCTCCAGAATACGGTCTGTAATAATGCTAATCTTCACTGGCTGGATGACACCATGACCAACGTCTACCGGGCGATGCTGGTCGCTCGCGATGCCGGCCGGGTGCATCAGGAGTTTGAGGAGTGGGAAAAATCGCTCGGTGAGTGCGCTTCGGACGACTGCATTGAGCGGGCTTACTATAGCGGAATCAGTCGGATAGCCGACGTGCCGTCTGGCTTCTCCTGGGAGGGGCGCTGGTGGAATACCAGTGCCGCCAACGTCAGCGGTGGGGTGATCCAGTTCAGCCATAGCGCGGACTGGTCCATCGTCGCCGATATACGCATCTGGGCGGGACTGAATAAAGATGAGTTTACCGCCGAAGCCCGAAAAATAAACGGCATGGTGCTGATCGATAATATGGTTGATAGCAAACATTGTAAGGTGCTATTTATTCCGCGAATTAGCGGCGCAATACAGGCCTACAGCAACGCGGACTGGGGCTGTCGCCTCTTAATGCCGAGCGGGGCATTTATCGATGGGCGCTACCTGAAGTCAGAGCAGGATCCGCGGCCGAAAGCGACGCTGCGTACCCTGGAAATCTTCCCAAATGCGGAGGTGGACGAACGTTTCCGCGCGCTGGTGGGTGACGATTATCAAAAATTCGTTGATACCGCTAATATCTATATTTATCAGGATGATATGGATAACGTTGGCGCAACGGTGGTATCAATGTGGGTCCGCGGTGCCGCGAATACCCGTACGGCAATCATTATGTACACCGCCCACGACATCTGGGCGGCGCGGATCGAACCGAACGGCAAAGGTAAGCTAACGTTTTCTTACTTCAGTACCCAGGGCAACGACGCCGTCAAAATGCCGCGTACCCTGGCGGAGTGGAAGCTGCGTTATTTGGCGCAATAAATCAGGCGAGGGTTCCCACCACGTTCAGATCGGCGTCGTCCGGCACTTCATTATAGGAAAGCACGTGTAGGCCGCTGGCAAACAATCTGCCGTAACGTGAAATGACCGGACGCAGCTGCGGGGTGACCAGCAGCAGCGGCGGCAGGCCTTTCGCTTTCATCTGCTCGTAAATCATCGGCATCGTATTTTGCAGCTGCGTCAGAATGTTTGGATCGACCGGGAAGCTGTCCAGCGCCACTTTTCCTGCCTGCTGAGCCTGGTTGAGCGCGCTCAACAGCATATTTTCCAGCTGGCTATCAATGGTGTAGGCCGCAAGCTGCGGACGATCGCCATTGATGCTGTGGACGATGGCGCGACGCAGCGCGTAACGCACGTCTGACGTAAGTAATATCGGATCTTTGGTAACCGCCGAGCTTTCAAGTAGCGTCGAGGCGATGGTGACAATATCCTTGAGCGACACCTGCTCCAGCAGCAGCTGGCGGTAAATGCGCAGCAGCTGACTATAGTTTAGCGCGGCGTTTAAATCTTCTGCCAGCTTCGGCGCCTGCTGTGCCAGGCGGGCATGCAGATGGGTGATGTCATCGTAATTAAACAGCTCCGGCAGATGTTCACGGGCAACTTTATTAATATGCGTAGCCACTACGCTTGCGCAGTCGACGACCTGGTAGCCCAGATTCAGCGCTTTAGCCTTCTGCTCCGGGTCAATCCATACAATTGCCATACCGTAGGCCGGATCGGTGTCCAGCACCCCATCGATTTCCCCATAAAGCTCTGTTCCGGGTATGGCCATCAGCTTTTCGGCGTTAACGTCCCCCATCGCCGTGCGGATGCCGTTAATGTGAATAGCGTACTGAGCAGGCTTGAGGCGGAAATTTTCGCGGATGCGGATTTCGGGCAAAAGCACGCCGCACAGTTCGGAGATCACCTGACGAACCCCGCGCACGCGCAGCGATAGCGGGCTGCCTTTGGATTCATCGACCATAGAGACCAGCTTATAGCCGAGGTTCAGGCCAATCGGTTCCACGAGCGGAATGCTGTCCCAGGTAATCGGCGGGTTGGCGTCGGGTGCCAGCGCGTCGCCAATCGCCTCCATATCCGTCTCTTTTGGCGCAGGCTGCACTGCTTTGCTTTGTCGCCAGGCGGCAAACAGCAGCAGCGCCGTAAAGCTCAGGAAGGCAACGTGGGGCATCCCCGGCACGATCGCAAGAATAAACATGACGAACGCGGCGGTGTAAAGCACCCTCGGTCTGGAGAGCAGCTGGCTTTTAATTTCATCGCTGATGTCGTTACCTTCACTGACGCGGGTAACGATGATGGCGGCAGCGGTTGCCAGCAGCAGCGACGGGATTTGGGCGACCAGGCCGTCACCAATCGTCAGCAGCACGTACTGGCGGAAGGCGTGGCTGGCGTCGAGATCGTATTTAAAGATACCGATACAGATACCGCCGATCACGTTGATGATCAGCACCATAATCCCGGCGATGGCGTCGCCGCGAACGAACTTCGACGCACCGTCCATCGCGCCGTAGAAGTCTGCTTCCTTCGCCACCTCCTGTCGACGGTTCCGTGCCTGCTGCTGATTGATAAGCCCGGCATTCATGTCGGCGTCAATCGCCATCTGTTTGCCCGGCAGCGCGTCCAGCGTAAAGCGCGCGGAGACTTCTGAAATACGTTCCGCCCCTTTGGTGACCACCACGAAGTTAATGATCATCAGGATGATAAATACGACGAAGCCGACGACGAAATCGCCGCCAATCACCACCTGGCCGAAGGCCTCGATCACCTTACCGGCCGCCCCCTCGCCCAGATGACCGTTCAGCAGCACGACGCGCGTCGACGCCACGTTCAGCGTCAGGCGCATCAGCGTGGTGATCAGCAGCAGGGTCGGGAAAACGGCAAAATCCAGTGGGCGCTGCATGTTTACCGCCACCAGCAGCACGATGACCGCCAGCACGATATTGAACGTAAACAGGATGTCCAGCATCAGCGGCGACAGCGGCAGGATAACCATCGCCAGCACGCAGAGAAGCAGGACAGGTACCGCGACTTGCCCCTTGCGGAGCACGCTCAGCACGTTGTGCAACTTACTGTTATCCATTGGATTTTAATACCTCTTGAGGAATATCTATTTGCCTGTTCAGGCGGGGTTTTTGCTCAACGCGGCCTTCGCGCCAGGATTTGAGCTGCATGACGTAGGTCAGCACGTGAGCGATGGCGCGAAACAGCTGCGCCGGAATTTGTTGATTCACCCGGGTGGTGTAGTACACCGCGCGCGCCAGCGGCGGGAACTCCACCACTTCGATGCTGTGACTGGCTCCCACTTCACGGATCCACAGCGCTACGTCATCAATCCCCTTAGCGACGATGTAGGGCGCTTCTGCCTTCTGCGGGTCGTACTTCAATGCCACCGCGTAGTGGGTCGGGTTAGTGATAATGACGTCGGCGGTGGGCACGGTGCGCGAAATCTGTCCCATCGCCATCTGGCGCTGTAGCTGGCGAATTCGCCCCTTAATCTGCGGGTTCCCGTCATTATTTTTGTACTCCTCTTTCACCTCTTGCTTAGTCATGCGCATCTTTTTGGTAAACATGAATTTGCTAAGGGGCACGTCAAGCAGGGCGAAAATGACGATAACGGCGACAAAGTAGCTGACAACGTGATGGAAAATGGTGAATCCATAGCCAATTGCCTGGTTCAGATACAGCCGTTGCAGGTGCAGCAGCTCGCTCATCTGGCTATGAACCATGGTGTAAAGTACGGCCAGAATAGTGGCGCATTTCAGCAGCATTTTGCCGACTTCCGTGTAATGGCTGGCGGAAAACATACGCTTGACGCCGCTTATGGGGCTGAGTTTTTTAAAGTCCGGCTTGAGCTTCACTGGCGTAAATAACCAGCCGCCCGGCACCAGGCTGGCGACGATGCAGGCCAGCGGAATGGGGGTTAGCGTGGCGATAAAACGCAGCAATACGCTCAGATTGAGCATCAGAAACTGGTTCAGAATGGTCGGGTTATCGAGGTCTTGCGCCATTGTGCTGGCGGCGGCGAATGACTCGCCGATGAGCTGGTGGTAATAAGGTAAAAACGCCGACAGAGTGAAAAAGGACGCCAGCAGGCCGACCGCCATCGTCAAATCTTTTGAGCGGGGAATGTCACCCTTTTCCCGCGCTTTGCGCAGCTTCCCGGGGGTAGGTTTTTCGCTCTTATCGCCGCCAGAGGCCATTACTGAACCCTTATGGCGTCAAGTTTCGCCAGAATTTCATTGGTCAGATTGAGGTAGTGATCCGGAATGTTGGTCACCAGCATTGAGATACACAGCAGCCCAAACAGCATGCTGATAGGGAAACCAAGGGAGAACAGGTTAAGCGTCGGCGACACCCGGTTGAGCAGGCCGAATCCGCCCTGGACGATCAGCATCACGAAGGTGGTTGGCAGCGCAATCAGCGTGGCGGAGGCCATAATCCAGCCCAGCCCCTGCACGACCAGCATCAGCGACGGCTGGTTAATGGCCTGTCCGATGGGCCAGTAGCTGAAGCCTTTGAACAGAATGGTGACCAGCAATAAATGGCCGTCCATAATGAAAAACAGCAGTCCGCAGAAGATATAGATAATTTGCGAGATAACCGTGGTGGAGCTGCCGTTAACGGGGTCGTTCATCATCGCCATCCCGAGCCCCATATTCATCGACAGAATATGCCCCGCCGTCTGTAGCGCGACGAATACCAGCTGCAGCCCCGTAGCGAAGAGAAATCCCCACAGCAGCTGTTCGCCAATCAGCAGTATGCTGCGCATGGATAGCAGTTCGTTAAGCACCACGTTGTGGTGCAGCATAGGCGTAATGATGATGGCCAGCGCCAGCGCGGTCCCGATTTTGATGCGTCGTGAAAAGACGCGGTTATCGAGTACCGGCGCAAATTGTAAAAAGGCGAGAATGCGGAAGAAGGGCAGAACCAGCGCCATTATCGGCGTCAACAGCGCCTGAATATCGATTCCCATTACGCGTTAACCCACCAGCGCCGCCGCCTGATGAAAAATCTGGACGGTAAAATCTACCAGCTGGGTCAGCATCCATTTTCCGGCAAAAATCAGTACGCCCAGCGTCACGACCAGCCGCGGCAGGAAGCTCAGCGTCTGTTCGTTAATCTGGGTCGTGGCCTGAAAAATACTGACGCACAGGCCGACAATCAGGCTGGGAATAATCGCCACGGCGGAGATCACCAGCACCAGGTGGATGCCGGAGGCCATGATGTCGCCCGCCGTGTCCATGTTCATCATCGCTACAGCCCCTGCACGCTGGAGGTGAGCGTGCCGACGATAAGCGTCCAGCCGTCGCACAGCACGAACAGCATCAGCTTAAACGGCAGCGAGACGATAAGCGGCGACAGCATCATCATCCCCATCGCCATCAGGATACTGGCGACGATCAGGTCGATAACCAGGAAAGGGATGTAGATCATAAAGCCGATCTGGAAGGCCGTTTTAAGCTCGCTCAGCAGATAGGCCGGGGTGACGATGGTCAAATCCTGCTCGCGGGCATCGCCTTCAACCCCGGCGATGGTCATGATCTGCGCCATCGCTTTGGTGTTAGTTTGTGCCAGCATGTACTTCTTCAGCGGCGCTTCGGCGTTAACCAGCGCCTGCTTAAGGGTGATCTGGTCATTCTGGAACGGCTCGACGGCATCGGCGTAAATCGTGGTCCAAACCGGACGCATCACCAGCAGCGTCAGGGCCAGCGCAATGCCGGTAAGGATCTTGTTGGGCGGACTCTGCTGCAGGCCCAGCGCCTGACGCAGGATCGCCAGCACGATGATAAAGCGGGTAAAGCAGGTCATCATCAGCACCATGATCGGCAGCAGGCCGAGCAGGGTCATCAGAATGAGGATTTCAATTTTGACATTGTAATCCTGTCCTGCGCCGTTCGCCGTAGTGCTAAACAGCGTGATATCGCCATTAGCCGCCAGAGCGGGTGGAGCAAACAGCAGGCCAGCCACCAGCAGCAGCGTCAAGCCGTTGCGGTAAAACGTGCGGTTCATCGGGTGAGCTCGCCCAGTTCTTTTGCATTGAACTCGATAATGCGCAGGCCGTATTTGTCGTTCAGGACCACCACTTCCGCTTTGCCGAAGGCAATGCCGTTCACTTTAATATCCAGCGGCTCACCGGCCATTTTGTCCAGCTCGATCACGGAATCGCTATTCACCGACATCAGTTCAGCCAGCGAGATATCCACGGAGGATACTTCCAGGGTAAGCGTGACCGGAATGCGGCTGAACAGCGCCATGCGGCGTTCGTCGGTTTGTGGCGCATGGCGGATTTCAGGCTGAATATCAAGGCGGATATTGCCTTCAACGGTCTCTTCCTGCGGCATATCGCTCAGGTTCAGGTCGTCCAGGTCCAGAGACTGGCTCAGCTCATGTTGCAAATCACTCATAGTGCTTCTCGGTTGTCTTGTCATGGATATCGCATAAGAAAAGCTTGCTGCGATCTTCGGCGATTGCGGCTTCAAAAATCTGTTCTTTACCGATAAAAACCGGCACCGGTTCGTTAATTGCGATCGGAATAATGTCCCCGGGTTTGATGTCGGCAATCTGCGCGACGGTCAGGTTCAGGCTGGCGAGGCGGCCGGTCAGCTTCAGCGGCAGGCTGTCGAACAGGCGTTCGATCTGGGCCGGGCTTAGGGTCACGCTTTTCTCAGTGGCCCGCGCGTGATGATCCGGCGTGCGCAGCGTGGCGAGCATCTGATCGACGTGATGATTGTCCAGCAGGACGGTAAAACTGCCGTGGCTATAGCCGGCCAGAGTAAAGGTGATGCCCCAGGTCCACTGATTAATGACGGCGGAATAATCCACCTTGATATCCAGATCTTCGCCAAAGGTTTCTTTGCAGATAATCAGCGACGTGAGCTCTTGCCCCAGCTTACTTTTAAGGCGTTCTTCCGTTTTGGTTATCGGTAATGACTCATCGGGCGCTATCTGATTGGTATCTTTACTCAGGCCGTAATAATCATGAAGCACGTTAAGTAATAAAATACGGTCAATAACAAAACCGATATTCCCGTAAGGCGTAGAGAATATTTGTGCATTCTTATAATGCTTATCAATGACAAAGGTCATTGATTCCAGCGCGGCATTAACCCGTAGTTTTTTCAGAAAGTAAATGCTCAGGCGCGCATCAAGAATATCAAAGCTATCATTCATTAACTTAGGTAGCTTATGCCATGGTCGGCCGAGTTTACTCACATCAAGCTTTACCAGATCAGGAAGGTTATTCTGCTGGTGGATTCTGATTCGTTCTGAAGCAGGGTACATGTTTATTCCGCTTTGATAACAATTCCTGGTATGACCATAACGTAAGGGTGAAGACCTGTATGACCCATCACGAAAATTTCTTCTGCCAGCATTTGAGTTTTGAAATCGTTGTGACGCTTATCACTGGCACCAAAGGCGCGTTGCCTGTCGAAAACCCATATGCCTTTTTATTCAGGCTGAGAATTAGACCTTTCTCTTCATTTTATTGCAAGAGTGCGTGGTTTATTAATCCATTATTTTTCCGGTTGGAACTAGATTAATGTTATTCATAACTACATGATTTTAAATGGTTAATTTTTTAATATGCATTAAAGATAAGACAATTCTTAGGCGGTGCGTATACTAGGCAACATATTTTCCAGGAAGATTCCTTTCCTCGGGATAATAAATCTAAGTTCTAATCTTTTTTAACATTATTTAAACGTTTTAATTATCCATCCTGCAATGGAAGGACAATTGTGGATGTTAATAAAGGTGTGGCGAATTCTTGTTTTTAAGTTCTTTTAATGGTACTCCAGCATGAACATTATCATTGAACGTGAAGACCGTAATGGAGAAGGGTTTATTGCCGTTTCCCCTGCCAGTGTGGGTGTGATGTCATTAGCCCGCCGCGTTGCTAAATATAATGTGTCAGTCTTGGTCACCGGCGAGACGGGAACAGGTAAAGAGTGCGTCGCCAAATATATTCATGAGCATGCCTGCGCCAATGGTGCGCCGTATGTTGGCGTTAATTGTGCCGCGATCCCGGAAAGCATGCTGGAAGCCATTTTATTCGGCTATGAAAAAGGGGCTTTTACCGGGGCGGTCGCCAGCGTGGCCGGAAAATTCGAGCAGGCTAATGGCGGAACGCTGCTGCTGGATGAAATTGGCGATATGCCTTTAGCACTACAGGCAAAGTTATTACGCGTATTGCAGGAGCAGGAAGTTGAACGTCTGGGAAGCCATAAGCGTATCCCTCTCGATATTCGTCTGATTGCCTCCACCAATAAAGATCTGCAACAGGAAATCGCCGAAGGCCGTTTTCGTCAGGATCTGTTTTACCGTATTTCGGTCGTGCCGATCCATATTACGCCGCTGCGCGAACGCAAGCAGGATATTTTGCCGTTGGTTCAGCGTTTTATTACCAAATATCGCGCCTTCCACAAGGGCAATGTTCGTCTGAGCGACGATGCCCGCCACGCGCTGCTGAACTATGACTGGCCGGGCAACGTGCGTGAACTTGAGAACGTGATCCAGCGGGGCATGATCCTCGGCAACGGTGATGAAATCAAAGCCGCCGATCTCGGGCTGGTTGCGTGCGCACCCCTGCCGGCAAACCCGGCTGTCGGGGTGATGCCCGCCTATCGGGAGCAGGACAACAGCTCAGCCATACGCGACGTTAAGCTGCACGGCCGCATGGCGGAATATCAGTACATCATCGACCTGTTAAAACGCCACAAAGGCAACAAATCTAAAACGGCAGCGTTTCTTGGCATTACGCCTCGCGCGCTGCGTTATCGCCTTGCGTCCATGCGTGACGAAGGTATTGATATTGAATGTTATTCCTGAGGCCAGAAAGGAAAAAATCATGGACAAAATAGCTGCCGCAGGTATTAACAGCGCGCAACAGGCGCTTCTGGATCGTATGCAGCGCACGGCCTCGCTGGCCTCTTCCGGCGCGGTTAACCTTTCCCCCACGATAGCGCCGGCCGGCGACGCGTTTACCCGTACGGCGCCGGTCTCTTTCGCGCGCGTGCTGAACAGCGCTATCAATAACGTCGATGCATTGCAGCACAGCGCCAGCGCAAAGCAAACCGCAATCGATATGGGGCAAAGCGACGACTTAGCCGGCGCAATGATTGAGAGCCAGAAAGCCAGCGTGGCCTTTTCGGCCATGATGCAGGTGCGCAATAAGCTCAACAGCGCGCTGGACGAAGTGATGAACATCTCGCTGTAAGGTTTGTACCGTGTTAAACAAAATCAAAGCTCGTCTCCCCGCTCTCTCTCTGCCCTCCGGCACTAACGCACCTAAACTGCTGGCGATTGCCGGTGGCGCCGTGCTGGCGCTCGGGATCGTCGCCTCGCTGTGGAACCACAATCAGGGCTATGTAGCCCTGTACGGCGCGCAGGAACAGATCCCTGTTTCGCAGGTGGTGGAAGTGCTGGGTGCAGAAAACATTCCTTATCGCGTTAACCCCGATAACGGCCAGATCCTGGTCAGTGAAGGTAAGCTGCCGCAGGCGCGTATGGCGCTGGCGGCGAAAGGTATTAGCGCCGCGACGCCGGACGGCTACGAGCTGATGGATAAAGAAGAGATGCTCGGCAGCAGCCAGTTCATTCAGAACGTGCGCTATAAGCGCAGCCTGGAAGGCGAGCTGGCGAAGAGCATCATGGCGCTGGATCCGGTGGAACACGCCCGCGTGCATCTCGGCCTGAGCGAGTCCAGCTCGTTTGTTTTGACCAACAAGCCAAACAGCAGCGCGTCGGTGATCGTGCAGCTGCGCTACGGCAAACGGCTGGATGAACAGCAGGTGGCCTCGATTGTGCAGCTGGTCTCCGGCTCCGTGCCGGGCATGGCCGCAGGCAGCGTACGCGTGGTTGACCAGGCGGGTAACCTGCTCTCAGACGGTATTGAAGGCCCTGAGGGCAAACGCCCCGGCAACGAGGTTGTGCAGCACATCCGCGACGATACCCGCAAGAACATCACCACGCTGTTGACCTCCCTGGTGGGCGAGGGGAACTTCCGCATCAGCGTTGCCCCGACCGTAGATTTGAGCCGCGTTGAAGAGACGCAGGAGCGTCTGGGCAAAGATCCGCGCGTGAGCGATGAGCAGATAAGCCACGAAAACAGCACCAACGAAATGGCGTTTGGTATCCCCGGCTCGCTAAGCAACCGTCCGGTGAACCAAAATCCACAGGCGGCAGCGGCTCAGGCCGCGGGCCAGGCAGCGCCTGCCGCGACGAATACGACGGAAACAACCACCCGGGATCCGCGTTCCCTGAGCAACCGTAGCCAGGAGCAGCGCAAGTATGCGTTCGACCGCGACATCCGCCATATCCGCTATCCCGGCTATAAGCTGGAGAAGCTGAGCGTGGCCGTGGCGTTGAACCAGAGCGCACCCGCGCTGGCTAAGATCACGCCCGAGCAGCTGACCTCAATTACCCGCCTGGTGGAAAGCGCCGCCGGGATCGATAAACAGCGCGGTGATGCGTTAACCCTGGACGTGCTGACCTTTACCCCTCCGGTCAGCCAGGACCCGGTAGTCGGGAAATGGTGGAAAGATCCGGATATGCAGTACTGGGCGCAGAAGGGCGGTATTGGCCTGCTGCTTCTGCTGACGCTGCTGTTCGGCGTGCGGCCGCTGGCCCAGCGATTGGGACGCCGCGAGCGCGTGGTAAACGCGGTCGAGCAGGACGATTCAATGCTGCTGACAGACGATTCTCCTGTGTCGGAAAACGGGCTTTCCACGCTGTCGAAAGCGGGCTTTAACAATAATGACGATCTGCTGCCGCCGCAAAGCTCCGGCCTGGAAACCAAGGTGGAGTATCTCCAGGTTCTGGCCCAGAGCGAAACAGAGCGCGTGGCAGAAGTTCTGAAACAATGGATTAACAGCAATGACCGAAGCAACAGCAAACCGGACCAGTAACGCCAAAGGGCGTAGCCGCCTGGAGCAGGCGGCGATCTTGCTGATGAGCGTGGGCGAAGAGGCCGCTGCGCAGGTTATGCAGAAACTCACCCGTGAAGAGGTGGTTTTGCTGAGTGAAACCATGGCGCGTCTGCATGACGTGAAGGTGAGCCAGGCGCGTCAGGCGATGAACAATTTCTTTTCCGACTACAGCGAGCAGAGCGGCATCAACGGCGCGTCGCGCTCCTACCTGCGCAGCATTCTGGAAAAGGCGCTGGGGGGTGAAATTGCCCGCAGCGTCATTAACGGTATTTACGGCGATGAGATCCGCTATCGCATGGCGCGCCTGCAGTGGGTTGATATTCCCCAGCTGGCGGCGCTGATCGATCAGGAGCACCTGCAGCTGCAGGCGGTTTTCCTCGCTTTCCTGCCGCCAGACATCGCCGCCAGCGTGCTGAGCGTGCTGCCGCGCGAACGTCAGGATGAAATCATATACCGCGTTGCCCGGCTCGACGATGTCAACCGCGACGTAATCGACGAGCTCGATCGCCTGATCGATCGCGGTATCGCGGTGCTTTCGGAGCATGGTTCTAAGGTGGCGGGCATCAAGCACGCCGCCAATATCGTCAACCGTATTCCCAGCAACCAGCAGGAGCTGCTGGAGCAGCTGCGCGAGCGCGACGAAAGCGTGGTCGACGATTTGCAGGACGAAATGTACGAGTTCTTCATTCTCAGCCGCCAGACGCCAGCCACGCTGCAGCGCCTGATGGAAGAAGTGCCGATTGAAGAGTGGGCCGTGGCGCTGAAGGGCACCGAGCCGGTGCTGCGCCAGGCGATTTTCAACGTCATGCCGAAGCGTCAGGTGACCCTGCTGCAAAGCACCACCAGCCGCCTGGGTCCCGTGCCGGTCAGCCGTATTGAGCAGGTGCGAAAAGAGATTATGCAGACCCTGCGTCAGCTGGTGGAAGAGGGTGAGATTCAGGTGCAGCTCTTCGCCGAACAGACGGTGGAATAAACCATGTTCAAGAAAAGGAGTCCCGCGCTCGAGGCACTGACCTCCCGGCGTCAGGCGGTGGTTAAACCCCGGCTGCATAAATTCCCACCGCTGCGCAAACGCCGGGCGACGCCGCACGCGGACGGCGAGAGCGAGGCGTCCGTCATGCAGGATCCCGGCGAGCATCAGCGGCAGAGCGAAGCCGGCTTCCGCGAAGGCATGAACCAGGGCTTTGCCCAGGGCATGGAAGAGGGCAAGCAGGAGGGCTACCAGGAAGGGGTGCGCCTCGGCTTTGACGAAGGGATGCGCAAAGGCCTGACGGAAGGTAAGCAGCAGGCTCGCCAGCAGTTTCTGGAGGCGGCGGCGCCGTTTGAACGCCTCACCGCCGACGTGCAGCGTTTCCTCGAAAGCTATGAACAGCGCCGTCGTGAAGAGTTAATGCAGCTGGTGGAAAAAGTAACCCGCCAGGTGATCCGCAGCGAGCTGGCGCTGCACCCGACCCAGCTGCTAGCGCTGGTGGAAGAGGCGCTGACCAGCCTGCCGCAGCCGCCAGAGCAGATGCGCGTGGTGCTGAACAGCGAAGAGTTCCGCCGCATCAGCGAAGCGGAGCCGGAAAAAGCGCGTGAGTGGGGGCTGACCTCCGACCCGGCGCTGGAGCCAGGCGAATGCCGCGTGATCACCGAAACCACCGAAATGGATGTGGGCTGCCAGCACCGTCTCGACCAGTGCGTGGCGGTGCTGAAAGACAACCTGTTGCCGGACGCATCCCATGAGCAGCCTTGATTTCGAACAGGCGTTACGCTCCATCGAAGAGATTGACCTGGCACGCGTCGCGGGCCGTCTGGTGCGGGTGAACGGCATTCTGCTGGAGTGCGTGGGCTGTCGACTGGCGATAGGCCAGTTGTGCTACGTAGAAAGCGTTGAGCAAGAGATGATGGAAGCCCAGGTGGTGGGATTTGACCGTGAGGTTACCTACCTGATGCCGTTCAAACAGCCGTCCGGACTGATTGCCGGGGCGCGCGTCTTCCCTGCCGGTAAAAGCGAAGGGGTGATGGTGGGTGACCAGTGGCTTGGCCGCGTTGTTAACGGCCTCGGTGAACCGCTGGACGATAAGGGCAAGCTGACCGGTGACACGCTGCTGCCACAGCAGCTGCCGCAGATCCACCCACTCCGACGGCAGCCGGTTGAAACACCGCTGGACGTGGGCGTGCGGGCGATCAACGGCCTGCTGACCGTTGGTAAAGGCCAGCGCGTAGGGCTTATGGCGGGCAGTGGGGTGGGTAAAAGCGTCCTGCTGGGGATGATCACCCGCTATACCCAGGCCGAAGTGGTGGTCGTGGGGCTGATTGGCGAGCGTGGACGTGAGGTTAAAGAATTTATTGAGAATTCGCTCCAGGCTGAAGGCCTGGCAAAGTCGGTGATCGTCGCCGCACCGGCGGATGAGTCGCCGCTGATGCGCATCAAGGCCACCGAGCTGTGCCATACCATCGCCAGTTACTATCGCGACAAGGGCAAAGATGTGCTGCTGCTGGTGGATTCCCTGACCCGCTACGCCATGGCCCAGCGCGAGATAGCCCTCTCGCTCGGCGAGCCGCCCGCAACGAAAGGGTATCCACCCTCCGCGTTCAGCATGATCCCCCGCCTGGTCGAAAGCGCCGGTAACAGCGGGAGTAACGGATCGATGACGGCGATTTATACCGTGCTGGCGGAGGGGGACGATCAGCAGGATCCCATCGTTGACTGCGCGCGCGCGGTGCTTGATGGACATATCGTGTTGTCGCGCCATCTGGCGGAGGCCGGGCACTATCCGGCCATCGACATCGGCCAGTCGATCAGCCGCTGCATGAGCCAGGTGACGACCCGTGAGCACCAGCTCGCCGCGCGTACCCTTAAGCAGCTGTACGCCGAATACCAGAATATTAAGCCGTTGATACCGCTGGGCGGCTATGTCGCGGGGGCCGATCCGCTGGCGGATAAGGCGGTACGCCTTTCTCCGGCCATCACGCATTTCTTACAGCAGGAAGTGCACGACGCGGCGTTGATTGACGCCACCGTAACGGATTTGTGTGCGCTGGCGCAGGCAGGATAACCGATGAGCAAACTCATTTCGACACTGGAACAGCTACAGCTGATGCGTACTCGCGCGGTTGATGACCTGACCGTAAAGCTGGCCTCGCAAAAACAGCTCTGCCAGCGCTTTGAGAAGAACATTGATGCATTGACCTCGCTGGCATCAGGCCTCGTCACGCAGAGCGCGAACAGCGCCGTGCTGATGATCAACCAGTCAAAATATAAGCAAAATATTCAGCGGGTTATCGACTGGCAGAAGCAGGAGCAGGCGCTGGCTTCGCTGGAAGCGGCAAAGATTCAGGATAACCTGCTGGCCGAAGCAAAGCGGGAAAAAAGCCTTGCGATGGTGCTGGATGCCAAACGCAGCGACCAGCGGATGGCGTTAAGCCGACGCGATCAAAAAGTAACCGATTCTGTTTCTGTTCAGTGCTGGCTGCGCCAACGGCAGGCCGCCGCTCGCCAACGATAAATGTTATGACCACAACCTCTAAAAACACTCAGTCTTCCCTGATCTCAGCCCTGCTGGCGCGCCAGCAGCGTTCGCAGCCGCGGTCGACGCCGTTTGTCAGCGTTATCTGCCCGACCTACAACCGCCGCGAGTTTTTGCCTTACTTACTCTATATCTGGCAGTACCAGGACTACCCGGCGGACAGGCGCGAACTGGTGATCCTCGACGATTCGCCGGCCAGCAACGCCGATCTCATCGATATGATGGTCGATCCGTCGCAGCCGAACGTACGGTATATCCACAGCCCGGAGCGGCTGACGCTGGGCAATAAACGTAACCGGCTCAACGCGCTGGCGAAGGGTGAATACATCATCTGTTTCGATGATGATGACTATTATGCGCCGGATAAGATTTCCCATCAGGTGGCGCAGATGCAGACCCACCGGGCGCTGTTTTCCGGCAGCGACCAGATTTATATCTGGTACAGCCATCTGGATAAAATCTATCTGACCCACTCCTTCGGGGCCCGCCACGCCCTGAACGGCACGTTCGGCTATCATCGTAACCTCCTGAAAAATCATCGTTATGATGATGAAGCGATGCAGGCGGAAGAGGTGGGATTTCTGAATAATTTCACCACGCCGGTGCAGCAGATTGACCCGAAGCGAACCATCCTCTGTATTTCGCACAGCAGCAACACCTACGACAAAGATTTCATTCTCGATAGCTCAACGCCGGTCGATCTTACGCTGGAGGACTTTGTCAGCGATCCCAACCTGCTGGCGCACTACCGCCGGCTTAGCACCGCGCCGCTCAGTACGCGGGTGAACTGGTCGGTATTCGAGAAAATCGCCGTTCTGTATGACCCGCAGCAGGAAGCAACGCTGCCGACGCGATGTGAAGCGCTGCTGGCGCTGGGGGTGGAAGCCGGACAAATCTGGCCGGTGGCAAAAGTGCAGACGGGAACGCCGGAGGCCGCCGAATTGGCAACCCATATGCAGGTGCTGTCCCATGCCCAACAGCAGGGCTGGAAAAACGTGGTGCTGCTGGATGCCGGGCTGCGCTTTGTCAGAAAAGAGAATGCGATCCAGAACGTCAACAAACTGCTCGATGGACTGGACCAGCTGGACTGGCAGGTGCTGCTGCTGGGTGGACGTTATGAAAACTTTACGCCAACCCGATCTTTAAAAGGAGTGGCACGTATCTTTAATGCGGGCTGCGCGTGCGCCTGTGCGGTGAATGCCGATTACTACCCTGTGCTGCTGGATGCCTATCGTCAGGCGATGGAGCAGAACGTCAGCATCGATCGCTGCTGGGCGGTATTAATGAGCAAAAACGCGCTGTGGCTGGGATTCAGCCCAAGCTTCGCCTTCCTGCAACACTACCCGGACCCCAAAAGCGGCGAGCCTGTTGACTGTACGCACTGGTTCTTCCGTAAACACCGTTAACCCGCGACAGCCCGAAAGAGAACGAACATGGAACTGACTGAACACTACCAACCTGAATTTGTGTCACGTTTTGATGCGCGCGAGACCGCGTGTGAATGCCCGGCCTGCCGGAACGGCGATGAGGGCTGGCCGCATATCAGCGTGAAGATGAAAAACCAGCAGCGTGAGAGCCTGGATATCGTTTGTGAAACGGCGGCCAAAGAGATGCTGTTCAATCCGGACGCGTTTATTTTGCACACCACGCAGAGGGCAGCGCAGGGCGAAGAGATGCTCTCTCCATGGAGCGAGACCCTCAATCAGCAGTGCGTTAACCTCGCCATTCATCCGGCGCTGGCGCTGGAAGTGAGTCTGTACAGCATTGGCGTGCTGCTCAGTAAAGCGCAGCAATATCGGGATAACGGTGAGTGCGACCCGGCACTGCTGGTAAATATGGGAGAACAGCTGGCCGCGCTGGCGGAGCAGGGAGTGTTAACGCAGCAATTCGCGATGCTGCCTCCGATTATTGAGAACCGCGTGGCCACGCTGAAAGAGATGGGCACTCTGCGCCTTAATCTCAACCTGCCGATGGTGGAGAAGATGGGTATGTCGCTGAAGCTGAGCGAGCTGTCGATCATGCAGCCTTCGCGCCTGGCGGAACGTCTGCAAACGCTGGAAGCGGTATGGGCGGATATCAGCCTGTTTAACGAGCAGCCGCACATCCTTCGCAATGTGTTGATTTATCCGCTGTATAACGATGTATTTCCCGGCGTGAACTGCAGCAACTATGGCGAAGCCCTGCTGGGGCTGGCGCGACAGTTCTTCCACCTCAAAATGCTGTGCGCCATGCGCGCCGAGCAGGGCGCGTTTACTCAGGACGACGCGGCGTTGCTGATCGGTGCGCTACGCGGCTGGCAGCAGGAGAATCCATTTACGACCGACGCGGCAAATACGGCGGATTACAGCCTGCTGTGCGGGCTGTCGCTGTTGTAAATTAAACAGCATTTCTTCTTACTTCCTAAAAAAGAAAAGGGAAGAGCAGTATAAGCACGTTATTGCAGGAAGCCCTCAGTATTTAAACTGAGGGCTAACGTCATGCATAGCGGGTATGACGTTTCAGAAGAGTCTGGTGACGCACGTACTCGCTGAGTTTTTCCATATGCAGAGCGTTGTATTTATTCAGCCAGATAAACGTGGGCGTATAATTCATCACCTCGATTGGGAAATAGCCCCAGGGGGCGATCAGCGCTTCCAGCTCGCCTAATTCATCCAGCGTGGCGCACTCCAGCGCCAGCACAGGTTGAAAACGCTGTAGCGTTTCACAGGCACCTTTGAGGACGTTGAGCTCCATACCCTCAACATCAATTTTGATTAACGATACTGGCTGCTCCGGATGCGTCTGTTCCAGCAAACGGTCAAGGGGGGTAACGCGTACCTTAATACAGTTATCCTCATCTCCACCGTGGATTGACCAGGTGCCCATATTCTTCTGCTGCGTCATTCCTATTGCCAGTTCACCCTCCTGATTATCCAGAGCGATATGGAACAAACGAACAGAATCCTTCACATGATTCATCTCCATATTTACGCAGTGAATAAGGGCATTGACTTCAACCGGTTCAAACGCCCAGACCCTGGCCCCCATTATTTTGGAAAACCACAGGCTGTGGTTACCAATATTTGCGCCGATATCAAATACTAGCCCCTTACGATCCCAGAAAAAGCTGAGCGTTTGCAAAAATTCAGCTTCGTAAAAGCTACGATGCTTCTGGATTTGCTGAGGGATAAAATCTTGTTTTAAATGGAAAACAGAAATTGTTTCTTCCAGGAAAGTAAACGATAAATTATCAAAATTTTCTTCGTCGGCCAGCGTAAATAGCTGAGTGAGTTTTTCAGCGAGTGGCAAAGCCATTATTTTGTTCATAGTAATACCTGTGGAGCGGTGCGCAGGCAAATAAACCCTGTCGGCAACGCATGAGTCTTTGTCAGGATGTGTAATTTGAGCTGGCTAATCGCATCTGATGTTAACGTTTCGTCGGGCTGCAAAGCATAGACATAGCTGTAGCATGTGGGGCACTGGGCCGTAAGCTCCCGAACTATCGCTTGTGGATCGTATCGTTCATGTCGCAGTGTCGGCACTGAGAGGAAGCTGAGGTCGTGATCTGAGACCACCCAGGTGGTAAAAGCGCGATCCTGTTGCTTACCCAGCGCCAAAAACGCCGAATCCAGTTTTTCCAGTTGTTCGCCCATTGCGGGAATGACAATTGCCAGATTTTCCAGCCCACACAATTTTTCTCGCTGCTCATGGAGTTGGGCGATGATTTTTTTTGCCTGCCCGGATGTTATTCCCGGAAAAAGCAAGCTGACCGGGTAACGCGCGATAATACGGGTGAAAATGCGATATTCGTAGGTTTGATCAACGGGTCCACCCATTCCCGTCAGGTTATTACCATGCAGGCGATACTGTACGTTATTCCGGGCCGTAAACAGTACGTTTGCGCTGCCTAATGCACGTGACCAGAATTCGTAGTCATGCGCGCGCAGAAAATGTTCGTCGTAGCCGCCAACGGTGTCATAGACCGTTTTTCTTACGCAGCAGCCAGGATTGGTAATCGGGCATCCCCATACAATTTGTGATAACAGATTCGCAGGAGGCAATGCCTGTTCGTTTCGGTAAAAGCGTTTCTGCGTGCTGCCAAACTGGCTGATACCACAGGAAATAATATCGGATGTTGGCCAGCGTCTGAGCAGCGCGTCATAGTGGCGCAGCGTTGAACGGTGCAGGATATCATCGCTGTCCAGCCAGACGATGAACTCACCTTTAGCGTGCTGTATACCCAGGTTGCGGGTATCCGGTGCGTTAGTGTGCGTTTTCGCGATCGCGCGAAGACGCGGGTCATCAAAAGTGTCAGCAATACATGCTAACGTGTCATCGCTGGAGCCGTCATCGACGACCAGGACGTCAAAATGCGGGTAGTCTACATTGAGCGCGGAGGCGATTGCCGATACGATCATTTCCTGCCGGTTGTAGCATGGAATGATAATGGTGAAACGGTACATTGGCGCGTCTGGCGTCCAGCGCTGTCGATATGCGCTGGCAACGCTTTGCTGATTGAGCAGCTCCACCGCCCGTTGTGCGTAAAAATCGGCAGACGCCGGCGGCGTTAGCAACTGTTCCACCGCTTCATCCAGGTTTGTAAAGCACCACTCTGCGGGGAGGTATTCTTGTAATCCGCCGGTTGCCGCAAAGACAACGGGTTTGACGCCCGCCAGCATCGCTTCAAAAATCGCCATCCCTTGAGATTCGATGTAACTCGTAGAGAGCAGATACGATTTGCGGCTATACCATTGCGCCATTTTATTGGCAGGGAGCGGACTTTCAATCCGGACGTATTTGGACATTCCCGTCTGTTCCAGGATCTCTTTGAAGGATTCATAGAGACAGCGATCCTCCACGCGTCCAACGATCGCAAGGCGATAGCGTGTATCGCGTTTGATCAGCATTTGCATTACATGAATTAACTGAAAGAGATTTTTTGCCCCAACAAAGCGCGTAACGCAGCCAATTTGGAAGGGATCGCGTTTGGCCTTCGGCAGCGTGGCGACGGGCTGGTGATTGGTTAAATTGCCGATGACCGTCAAGAGCAAGGTAGGAGGGAGCTTATCGCCCAGTAGCGTAACAAATCGCCTTTTCATGGCCTCTGAAACGAAAATAACTTCGTCAAAAATATGCCAGTTGGCGTCTAAAAAAGCGTTATCGTACAACTCATAACGATGGATCCTGCAAACCATGCGGCAGGTTTTTTGCAAGCGGCTGGCGGCTATCGCCGCGCTATCTCCCCACTCAAACCAGGCAACATCGCAGTGTTGCAGCCAGCCTTGCAGCATTTCCACGGTTAACCCATTGAGCGATAGCGGCGTCACCAGATGGCCTTCCTGACGGGCAAGGTCGATTAGCGGATTGGCGAAGTGGTAATTGTCGGCAGTGGCGGTCATCACAATATGCTGGCGTGAACCTGGCAGTACGGTGAAATAGAAATCGTTGCCATTCGCGGACTGACATACGCACCGGTAACCTTTGCGGCCGAGCCAGTAAGCGGCCTGGGCAAACCGATCCTCATTGGCACCACAGAGAAGCAAATCGCTGCGCGCGGGCACCTTGTCCAGCCATGTCTTTAATAATTCCAGACTTTCTCTACCCGCCTGCACCAGAAGAAAATCAAACTGTTTCGCGAGTAGCGAATCGTTATGCTCAACGAACTCATCTACATGCTGGATACCTAAAATTTTTCGGGCATCGCTGATGCATTCGGCTGGTGGATGGCCGAATTTTAGTAATGAATGAAAGGCTTTTGCATGGACTGCGACTAACTGGCGAAGCATGGTGGATGTTGGCATTCGAAATACTCAGAGGGAAATGCAAAATAAAAAAGCAGGGGCATCACCCCTCCTGATACAACCAGTTCTCCGGCGCGCTGCTGTTCAGCAAATTCCCCAGGATCTCCTGCTGCATATTTATCAGCGTACCGTTGTAGTCGTTGGCGCGTTGACAGGCGGTGGCCTGCTGCTGGAGACCTTTCCAGAGGGCTGAAACGGTTGGCCGGTGGGTGGTGGGCAGCCGGGCGATCAGCGATTTTATGCCTTCGGCATTCGGAGTGACACCCAGTTCATTTAAAAGCTTATAGCGCTGTTGGCTATTTTTTGATAGCTGCTGGTAAATCGCCATCAGCTGCGCGTTGAGCGTTTCCAGCGCCGCGCTATCGCGGGCGACAATATGGCGGCGCTGTGTGTCGAGCAGGGCGGTCAGGGCACTGTAGTGCTTGCGATCTTCCGCCATATCCTGAATCAGGGTTTTAACGCGCTGGGCGGCGTTGGTCATAATTACCTCAGGAAATACTTCTGCATCGCCTCGGCCAGCGAATCAATATTGATGCTGATTTTGCCGCTGCTAATGGCTTCCTTCATTTCGGCGACACGCGCCATGTCCACTTCTGGCAGCGTGCTTAACTGCGTCTGCGCATCGCCCAGGACCGGATCGATGGCGGCGCTGCGCATCACGCGGGTACCCTCCTGCGCCACGGTGCACGTTTGTTCCGCGCTGCTGGCTTTATTAATTGCAGTGGTCAGGTTGTACTGCGGTGCTGCTACTTTCATCGCTTTGCCCTTTTACCTATCGTCTGTTCTGGTTGCGTATGAACCTTGCCCTGCGGAAGTCCTGCTTCCTGTGCCGTTATGTGTAAAGAGCGGCTATGGCGTGCGGTAACTTAAACAGGGAGGTAAGTTTTTTACCTGCCGCTGGCATACACCATATTCACCACGCCAACGTCGGCAACAATAGCGCTGACGATCCGTCCGCTGGTCTCGTTTTTGACCTTAATGATCTCGCCTTTGCGTCCCTTCTTCATGGCCTCACCCATCGTTCTGGCTTCCACGCCGTTTTGTCCGGCAATCATCAGCACGCGCTGGCCGCGTTCTACCAGCAGCGGCGCTTCCAGCTGTTGAAGCGTAATTGCCTGCCGATCGCGTATGCGGCGCCTGACGGTCATCCCGATGATGTCGTCTGGCTGGGTCAGATATTCACCGCGCATATTGCTGACGTTGAGCTTTTTAATGGCGATGCTGTCGGGAGTGATGACGTGACCGCGTTCCAGCGTGGCGCTGGCGACGATTGCCGGCAGGTAAATTTCTGGCTTTACGGTAACCGGAATATCCCAGCCTCCGGGGCCCGCGCAGCGCACGTCAAAGCGCAGGCGATTGATGTCAAGGCGGTCGCCGCCGGAAAGAGAAACGGCCAGTTTTTCAGGGCATGCCGCGTACTGTGAAACTTCACCTGGAATAAACAGATTCATTTTCGCCTGATAGTCAGGCCAGCGACGGCGCTTTGCCTCCTGGCGAATGAGATCCGACGCGTGGTGCTGGACGGTGGCAAAAACTTGCTTGCGGGCGCTGATGGCAGGGGCGACATCGGCCAGCGCGGTAACTGAAAACGACAGCAGGAAAAACGCCATCAGAAAGCGGAAATACCGTTTCACCCTGAGGCTTAAAAAAAGAGGAAAAACACTGTAAATCATAAGCTTAAAACCTTGGCATGAAAGTTGCTATGAAAACGCAGAGCATGCAGGTTTAAGCATCACGAGGGTGTGAATTGTGAGTATTACTTTTGACAAAGCATTGGGCGTTCATCCACAGGCTGTAGCACTTCGACTTTCCCGAGCAGAGCTGCTTTCAGCCAATCTGGCAAACGTTGATACCCCTAACTTCCAGGCTAAAGATATTGATTTTGCCTCCGAGATGCAACGTTCACGGTCGAGTTTTTCCTTTTCGTCTGCCCCGCAGGAGATGTATCGGGTGCCTTACCAACCGTCTTCCGACGGCAATACCGTTTCACTGAACGTCGAGCAGGCGGAGTTCGCGAAGAACACCCAGGACTATCAGATGAGCCTTGCCTTTTTAAACATGAAGTTCACTGGCCTTAAAAAGGCCATTGACGGTAAGTAACCCAACGCAGGTAACCACGAAATATGGCTTTTTCGGATATTTATCGCGTTTCGGGATCGGCGATGACGGCGCAAACCGTTCGTCTTAATACCATCGCCAGTAATCTCGCCAACGCAGAAACCGCCTCTGCTACCGAAGACGGCACCTATAAAGCGCGCCGTCCGGTATTTGCTGCGGTGTATAAAAATGACGAGTTGATGAACCATCAGGCCTTAACCGGTGCGCGCGTGCAGGTGATGGACGTCGTTGAGACCGGTAACGCGGTACAGCGCTATGAGCCGCACAACCCGATGGCCAATCCCGACGGCTATGTCTACTACCCGGACGTCAACGTGGTGGAAGAGATGGCGGATATGATGTCGGCATCACGCGGTTTTGAAACCAACGTGGATGTGCTGAACAGTGTGAAAAGCATGCAGCAAAGCCTGCTGCGACTTGGAGAAGCATAAGCATGGATATGAACGTAGACGGCGCTTACGCCAAAAGCCGTTCCGGCAGTACAACGGACGGCATTGCCAGCAACCAGTCCGCCTCCGGCATGAACACCATGTTTATGCAGCTTCTGGTCGCGCAGATCCAGAACCAGGATCCGCTCAACCCTACCGACGGTACCGAGTACGTGAGCCAGCTGGCCCAGCTTACCCAGGTGCAATCAATGGAAACCATGTCGCAGCTGATGGCGAACAATTCCGTGCTGATGGACAACCTGCAAACGCTGACTACCGGCAACCTGGTGGGACAGCACGTGATGGTGCAGACCGATTCGGTGAACAGCGATGGCGAGAGCGTGCTTGACGGACGTCTGACGCTGGAGCATGCCGCCGGCGTGGTGACGGTGATTGCCAAAGATGCCGCCGGTATTGAACACAAAATTGAGCTGGGCAAGCAGGAAGCGGGGCAGGTGGATTTCACCTTCGACCCGGAAGCGCTGGGGCTGAGCGAAGGCAAATACACCCTGAGCGTGGTGACCGATACCGGTGAAGAGAAAGTGCCGCTCGAAATGGGCGGGGTGGTAAACAACGTGCGCATTCCTCTCGACGGTAGCCCGACGGTACTCAATATCGACGGTCTTGGCGAAGTCGCCTACAACAACATCAGCCAGTTTGGCACTGCCTCCAGGAACAAAGCCTGAAGTGAATCAGGATATTAATTAAACAGGAACGATTATGAGCTTTAGTATTGCAACGTCCGGTCTGAATGCGATTACCGAGCAGCTGAGTGCTATCTCTAACAACATTGCCAACTCCGGTACCGTGGGGTTTAAATCCGGGCGCGCGGAGTTTTCCGCGCTGTACGCGGAAAGCCAGCCGCTGGGCGTGGGCGTAACTGCCGTTACCCAGAGCATTACCAAAGGGGGAAGTATTACTTCCACCGGTACCGCGCTGGATCTGGCCATCAACGGTAATGGCTTTTTTATGGTTCGCGATAGCGCAGGTACTACCGCCTATACCCGCGCGGGCTACTTCGGCACCGACAGCAACGGTCATCTTGTCAACAACAAAGGGATGTATCTTCAGGGGTATCCCGTTGATGCCAGCGGTACGCTCCAGGTGGGCACTATCGGCAACCTGACGATCAGCAGCGGTTCGATTCCGGCAAAAGCGACGGAAAGTATCGCTTTTACCGCCAACATGGACGCGCGCGCGGACGTTCCGGCCACTACGCCATTCAATCCTAAAGACAACACCTCCTATAACAACTCCTACACCACTCAGGTTTATGACTCGCTGGGCCGTGAGCACACCCTGAACCAGTACTTCGTGAAAACCGGCGAAAACGCCTGGGAAGTGCACTACTACATGGACGATACGCCGGTGACCAGCGGCGGTACGGAGCAGGTACAGAAGCTGACCTTTAACAGCCAGGGCGTGCTTACCGATCCGAGCGGAGCAGTCACGCTGACCGCGGATGTTGCGGGCGCTAATCCCATTACGCTTGACATGACCTACGGCGGCACCAGCCAGTATGGTTCTGATTTCTCCGTCAGCAAAAACAAAGGTGACGGCTATGCCTCCGGCGAACGCACGGGCCAGGCAATCGATCAGGACGGCTGCGTTTATGCCACCTTCTCTAACGGCGAGCGTTTGCTGCAGGGGCAGCTGGTGCTGGCGAACTTCGCTAATCCGAACGGCCTGTCCGCGCAGGACGGTACAACCTGGTCACAAACCGCCAGCTCTGGCGCGCCGCTGACCGGCACGCCGGGTACCGGCCTGCTGGGTTCTGTTGTTTCCGGGGCGCTGGAGTCGTCAAACGTCGATCTGACCGCCGAACTGGTCGGGCTGATGACCGCCCAGCGAAACTATCAGGCGAATACCAAGGTGATCAGCACCAACGACAGCATGATGACCTCGCTCTTCCAGGCGGTGTAATCGATGGATCGCCTACTGTTCACCGCCGTCAGCGGCGCCTCGCGAAGCCTGACGCAGCAGGAAATCCACGCGAATAACCTGGCGAACGTTAATACCCAGGGGTTTCGTAGCGATCTCGACAAAGCGCTCACGCAGCAGATCGGCGGCGAGGGTTATGCCTCGCGTTATCTGGCGCAGCCCACTCAGGGCGGCGTCGATATGACGCCGGGAGCCATGCGTGAAACCGGGCGTGACCTGGATATTGCCGTGAAGGGCGACGGCCTGATTACGCTGCGCAGCGGCACTCGTGAGGTCTATACGCGTAACGGCCAAATCGACATCAACGCTGATGGCGAGCTGTCAGTCAGCGGCCTGCCGCTGGAGGGCGATAACGGCCCGATCGTGCTGCCGCCTTACTCCTCCATCTCAATCGGCGAGGATGGGGTAATCACTATCGTGCCGGAGGACGGCGACATCGCCGCCCCGATGGATATTGACCGCGTGAAGCTGGTGAATATCCCCGCCAGCGAGCTCAGCAAAAACGAAGCCGGTTTCTTGATCACCAGCGCGGCGTTTAATCCGCGTGACGAAGAGGTGAAGGTGGCCGCCGGACATCTTGAATCCGCCAACGTGTCGGCCATCAGCGAAATGGTCTCCAGCATTGCGCTCAATCGCCAGTTTGAAGCGCAGATCAAGATGATGAAAGCCGCTGAAGATCTCGCAAACGCTGGTAACCGCCTGATTCGCGGCACCTGACAACACATTTGAGGAATACAGATGAATCCCGCTTTATGGATCAGTAAAACTGGGCTAGCGGCGCAGGACGCCAAAATGACCGCCATCTCCAACAACCTGGCGAACGTCAATACCACCAGTTTTAAACGTGACCGCGCCATGTTCGCCGATCTGTTCTACCAGAATCAGCGCACCCCGGGCGGCCAGCTCGATCAGGACACTATCTCACCGACGGGCATCCAGTTCGGTACCGGCGTCAAGATTGTCGGTACCCAGAAAGAGTTCACCGTCGGCAACATTCAGAACACCGGGCAGAGCCTGGACGTGGCGATTACCGGGCAGGGCTTTTTCCAGGTGGAAACGGCCAACGGTGATATCGCCTATACCCGCGCCGGTAACCTGCAAAAATCGCCTGAAGGCGTGCTGACGAACGCGCAGGGGCTGCCGCTGATCCCGCAAATCGAACTGCCGGATAACGTGAAGGATATTCAGATCGGCAAAGACGGCACCATCACCGCGACGGTCGCGGGTGAAACCGATCCGATTGAACTGGGGCAGCTGACGCTGGTGAATTTTGTCAATCCGGCCGGTCTCGAGGCTGTTGGCGGCAACCTCTATCGTGAAACGGCCGCCAGCGGTGAAGCGGTGGAAGGCGTTCCCGGTGAAGAGGCCTTCGGTCAGCTGGAGCAGGGATCGCTGGAAGGCTCTAACGTGCAGGTCGTTGAGGAGATGGTCGACATGATCACCGTCCAGCGCGCCTATGAAATGAACGCCAAGATGGTTTCTGCCGCAGACGACATGCTGAAGTTTGTTACGCAGTCGATGTAACGGCAGAGCCGTAAAGTGAAAGAGATGAAAAAGCAGGTAGCGATCGGTTTACTGGCGCTGGTGCTGTCGGGCTGCGAAAGCCCGGCACTGCTGGTGCACAAAGACGATGCGGCGTACGCGCCGCCGGAAGATTTCGCCATGCCGGAGACGCACGTCCGCGGCGGTGGCGTCTATAACAGCGGCTATAACTGGTCGCTTATTCAGGATCGCCGCGCCTATCGCATCGGCGACATCCTGACCGTAAAGCTGGACGAATCCACCCAGGCGAGCAAGCAGGCGCGAACGAACTTTGGCAAGAAGAATGACGTCTCGCTCGGCATCCCGGAGGCCTTTGGCCACTCGGTGGATAAGCTGTCCGGGTCGGTAGATGGTAACCGTAACTTCAACGGTAGCGCCACGTCGCAGCAGCAAAACAGCCTGCGCGGAGCGATCACCGTGGCGGTTTATAAAGTCTTGCCCAACGGCGTGCTGGCAATCCGCGGCGAAAAATGGCTCACCCTCAATCAGGGAGATGAGTACATGCGGGTCACCGGCCTCGTAAGAGCCGACGATATTGAGCGCGATAACTCCGTCTCCTCACAGCGTATCGCCAACGCGCGTATCTCCTACGCCGGACGCGGCGCGCTGAGTGATGCAAACGCGGCCGGCTGGCTGGTGCGCTTCTTTAACCATCCCCTGTTCCCTATCTGACGGAGTCGAGCGTGTTTAGACGAATTTTACTGCTCCTGTGCCTGTACAGCCTTGGCGTTGCTGCCCAGCCTTTGCGCGATGTGGTGGACATTCAGGGAGTGCGTGGTAACCAGCTGATCGGCTATAGCCTGGTAGTGGGTCTGGACGGAACCGGGGATAAAAACCAGGTGAAGTTCACCAGCCAGTCGGTCACCAATATGCTGCGCCAGTTTGGTGTCC
Organism: Enterobacter cloacae complex sp. P40C2; assembly: GCF_014930695.1. Taxonomy (NCBI): domain Bacteria; kingdom Pseudomonadati; phylum Pseudomonadota; class Gammaproteobacteria; order Enterobacterales; family Enterobacteriaceae; genus Enterobacter; species Enterobacter cloacae complex sp. P40C2. Next base: position 185,067 of record NZ_JADBRP010000006.1, read on the forward strand.
AGCTGCCGGCCAAAATTGACCCGAAGGTGAAAAACGTCGCGGCCGTCGCCATTAGCGCCACGCTGCCGCCGGGCTACTCGCTCGGACAAACCATTGACGTCACCGTCTCTTCCATCGGCGATGCCAAAAGCCTGCGCGGTGGAACGCTGCTCCTGACTCAGCTTCGCGGTGCCGACGGTGAGGTGTATGCCCTGGCGCAGGGTAATGTGGTCGTGGGCGGCGTGAAGGCGGAAGGCAATAGCGGTTCCAGCGTTACCATCAATACGCCAACGGTAGGCCGCGTACCGAACGGCGGTTCGGTGGAACGTGAAATCCCGAGCGATTTCCAGCAGGAGCCGACGGTGATGCTGAACCTCAAGCGGCCGAGCTTTAAAACCGCCAACGCGGTAGCGGTAGCGCTGAATAACGCGTTTGGGGCAGGAACGGCGACGGCCCAGAGCGCCACCAATGTCTCCGTGCGTGCCCCAATGGGGGCAGGCGAGCGGGTGGCTTTTATGTCGTCGCTTGAAGATGTCCAGATCAACGCCGGCAAGCAGCCGCCGCGGGTGGTGTTTAACGCCCGGACCGGCACGGTGGTGATCGGCGATGGGGTGATCGTCCGCGCCGCGGCGGTTTCTCACGGCAATCTGACGGTCACCATTCGCGAATCCGCAAACGTCAGCCAGCCCAATGCCTTTGGCCGTGGACAGACGGTGGTGACCCCGCAGAGCGACGTTGACGTTAATCGTGGACGTGGGCAGATGGTGACCATCTCAGCCGGCACCAGCCTGCGCAGTATCGTCAATACCCTCAACAGCCTGGGGGCAGCCCCGGATGACACGATGGCTATCCTGCAGGCGCTGCACGAAGCCGGGGCGCTGGATGCTGAACTGGTGGTGATGTAATGCTGAATGCGATTAACCGACAAACCGCTATTCTGCCGGGTGATATTACCGGCCAGGTAAAGCCGCAAACGCTTGAACAGGCCGCCGGGCAGTTTGAGGCGCTGATGCTGCGCTCAATGCTATCGCAAATGCGTAAGGCCTCCGACGTGCTGGGGGAAGATAACCCCTTCAACAGCAAACAGCAGCGCATGATGCGCGATTTCTATGATGACAAAATGGCGTCAGAGCTGGCCTCCCAGCGCAGCACCGGCATTGCTCAGATGATTATTAACCAGCTTTCCCCGCAGGTGACGGCCCCGCTTAAGAATCAGGTGGAAGCGGCCGCTTTACAGGGACAACCGCAGGAACGCCATTTGCAGTCGTTCCAGATAACCGAAGGACAGGAGTAAGCCATGAGTATGTTTGATATCGCCTACAGCGGACTGCAGGCAGCTAACATGGGGATGCTCGTCTCGTCGATGAATGCGAATAATCTGCTGACGCCAGGCTATACCCGTCAGGGGATTGTTCAGAGCGCCATCGGCCCGATGGGCGAGGCCGGACTCTCGCCGGGTAACGGCGTTCAGGTGAACAGTATTCGCAGGCTCTCCAGTCAGTACCTCGTCAACCAGGTCTGGCAGACCAACACCAAAGCCGCCTATTTCAGCATGGGTAACGAGTACGTCAGCTCCCTGGAGAAGGTCATCGGCACCGACTCGACGAGCCTCGGAAATGGCCTGGACGATTTTTTTAGCGCCCTGAACGCCCTGACGCAGCAGCCTGAATCTCAGGCGCTGCGCCAGCAGCTGTTGAACCAGGCAAACACGCTCTCTACCCGCTTCAACAGCATGAATGATTTTATCTCCAGCCAGAAAGAGTCCATCAACACGCAGCGTGGGGCGATGGTGGAGCAGATCAACACCCTGAGCGGCAACATTGCAGAATACAACAAGAAGATTGCTGCGATGGAATCCACGGGCGGCAACAGCAGCGTATTGCGCGATCAGCGTGACGAGCTGGTGAAGACGCTGAGCTCAATGGCTGACGTCAAAGTAACCGACGATAGCAACGGCTACACCGTCTCGTTAAGTAACGGTCAGCCGCTGGTGAGCGGCAAGACGGCGGGCAAGCTTAGCACCGGTAAGGACAGCAACGGTAATACCACGCTGACGCTGGCGTTTTCGACCAGCGAGTTTTCCCTCAATCCCTCAACGGGCGGTCAGCTGGGGGCGCTTTATGACTATGAAACCGGCACGCTGAAGCAGATGGGCGACTCCGTGCAGGGCATGGCGCAAGCCGTGGCGGATATGTTCAACGCGCAGCTGGCGCAGGGCTACGATCTGAACGGCAAGCAGGGGAAACCGTTGTTCACCTTCGATGCGTCGAACCCGGCGGGCATGCTACAGGTAAACGATCTGGCTCCCGACGAGCTGGCGCTTTCCGGCGACCCGAAGGAGCCGGGCAATGGCGACAACCTTAACGCCCTGCTTGAGCTGAAGAATCAGAAAGCCGACATTCCGGGGATGGGCAACATGAGCCTGAACGAAGGGGCGGCAGCCATTATTTCGACCATCGGTATTGCCAGCAAGCAGAGTAAAACCGAAATGGATGCGGCCGTCGCGGTAAGGGACGACGCGCAAAAGCAGCGTGATGACCTGAGCGGCGTGAATCAGGATCGTGAGGCGATGAATCTGCAAGCCTACATGCAGGCCTACCAGGCGAGTATGAAGGTGATTTCCACGGGTAATCAGGTTTTTAGCGATCTGCTAAGTATGTTTTAAGCGCAACCACGGGATCTGAAATATGCAAGTAAGCAGCCTTTTTCTCTATAACGCCATGATGTCGCAAATGGGCGTTAATAGTTACCAGATGGGCAAACTCACGGAACAACTGTCGACGCAAAAGCGTATTAACGTACCGTCGGACGATCCGGTTATCGCCAGCCGTCTGGTGCAGCTCAATCGCGAGCAGTCAGCCATTAAGCAATATCAAAGCAACATCACCAGCCTGAGCGGCGCGCTGTCGATACAGGAGTCCCATATCAACGCCCTCAGCAACGAGGTGATGTCCGTGAGCGATAAGCTTAAGCTGGCGAATAACGGTTCGCTGAGTCAGAAAGATCTGGCGAGCTACGGTGCGGAGCTGGGATCTATGCTGGACTCGCTGGTGGCGACGATGAACAGTAAAAACGAAAACGGGAGCTACCTGTTCTCCGGCACCATGACCGACAGCAAAACCGTCACGCTGGACGAAAACGGCCAGTACGTATTCGGCGGCAATGAGAAGACCCGGGAAACGACGGTGGCCAACGGCGTGAGCATTACCGAAAACACCAATATTTCCCACGCGTTTTCCAGCTCAGGTAACGATCTGGAGATGCTGAACAAGCTCAAAGCGCTGAGTGAGAAAATGCAGGATCCGAACGCCAGCCTGACGGATTACCAGGACGACCTGACGGCGATGATCGATATGACCCAGACGACCAGCGATAGCCTGGGGGCGCTGTTTACCGATCTCGGTGGCCGTCAGAACCGCCTGACGCTGATTAACGATGCGCATACCGACGTCAGCCTGTCGAACGGCCAGCTAGAAACTGACCTTAATGAGGCTCCGACGGCGGAGTCTTACACGAAACTCCAGCTGTACAATACCTCGGTCCAGATCTCGTATAAGGCCTACAGTATGGTCAGCAACCTCAACCTTTTCAGCATGTTGTAAAGTAAAATGCAAGTCGGTTTAAAAACATCCTCACCGCTCGCCAGCGCACCGGCACCCGCCGGGCGCGGGAATATCGATGCACCGCAGACCGTCGGGCGGGTACATTTGCCCGACGCTGAATTTACCCGTCATTCATTTCCTGAATCCGCCCTGCTGTCGCGCCGGCCGATGCGCTATAACGTCCAGCTCAATCAGCAGCTGACCGCCGTGCAGCAGGCGGACAGCTATCTGGCGAAAACCGAAACGCAGCTGCTCCAGCTGCGCCAGACTTCCGGTCGCAGCGGGGATGCCAGCGTGCAGGCTGCTGCGCTGCAAAAGCACCTTTCACGCCGTATGCAGCTTTCCGGCGGTACGATCGATCGCCATCTCAACGCCTCGCTGGAGAAGAAGAACGCGGTTAATTTCACCCTGCCGGGCAGCGAAAAATTAGTGCAGTTCCCGGCCGGGGAAACGCTGATCTTCGCGCTTGGAGGCACCCGACGGGAGATGGCCGCCGTTGCGCTGCCGGAAGAGGCGACGCCGCGACAGACGCTGACAAAGCTGAATGTGGGTCTGGGGCGCTTGGGGATCCATGCCAGCCAGACGGACAGCGGCCAGCTGCTGTTCAGCGTTGATGAGAGCAGGTGGGAGCAGGTGAAGCAGCACTTTTCAGTGCGTGGCGAAGGTAAACTCTATCCAGCCGATGCCTTCACCCTGCTGGCCCCGCAGGCGGAAAGCGCGAACAGCGATGAGATGATGGCGCTCTCCGCGCGGCGGGAGCGAGAGGGGCAAATGAAGTTGCAGGATACCCTTAATCACATCACCAGCCAGCGCAGCAAACTGCGCCAGCAGCAGGACCGCGTCAGCGCCCGTATAAACGATATGGCGACGGTGTACAGCTCACAGCAGGCGCTGCATGCTTCACGCCGCCTGGGTGAGGGGCTGGCTCGCAGCGCCGACAGTTTTAGCCAGCTGTCGCAGGCGCTGGGTGCTCAGGCCAACGTCCGGCTGGCAACGGTTAAAAACCTGCTGGGCTAAGGGCCATTAATGCCGGACAGCCACGTTAACGGGACGCCGGGTAGAGGAATATCGCGCCGTTTTGTCCCACCACCAGCGACTTGTGATTAAAAGAGAGCGGCTCCATCCAGTAGTTGGAGTACATGAGCTGGTCGACAAGGCCATCTATCATTAGCCCCTTCTGCTCGGTGCTGTAGTAAATTGGGGTGAGCGTAAAGTAGATTCGCCCGTGTTTTTTCTGCGTCGGCGTAAACTTTCCCTTCAGGACAAAGCGGTTGTCGTCCGGGCTGGTGATATTGGCCATCAGTACGCCGCGCGTGGTTTTCAGGCTCACATCGTAAATCTCTTTTTGCTGTGACATCAGGTCGTAAAAGCCCATCTGGAAGTCATCTTCCACATTGCCGTACTGTAGCGTTGAGGTCGTGGTGAAATACTTAAACGCCAGAACGACGAGCGTCGCCAGAACGGCGATGACGATCGCCACGTTAAGGCGTTTTGCACGTAGCCAGTTCATGAAGCTTCCTTCGGGTTTCTCGCAGGATCAGGTTGTTGAGTTGGTCCGTATCGGTACGCCAGTGGTAAATGGACATCGCCAGCTGTTTATTGTCGCATTTATTGGACAGCGTGAAGCTGTAGTTCAGCGACGAATTGGTGCTGTGAAAGAAGATCTGCATCGTGGCGGACTGCATCTGGATCTGCTGGTTGATGGCATACAGCGAGTCTTTTAACTTGCCGTACAGGTTCACGGAGATATAGGGCGGATCGCCTGCCGTTTCGACGGCATAAATGTGGATATTGCTGTAAACGCCCGGCTGGATCTCCCGTGAAACCAGATGTTCGCTGTAGCCGCCCAGCAGGTACCAGCAGGCGGCTGCCGTAAAGAGGGCGGTGGCGGCCATCACCAGTAAAAAGCTAACGATGCCATGAAGACGCCTTTCCGGCTTCAGCACCGGGACGGGCTCCATTACCGGTGCAGGATCGTCGTTACCTTCAGGCTGCTCCGGTTCAGTCAGAGGCTCAGCGTTAAGCGACGCCTCGACAGGCGGAACGTCAGCCTCTGCATCTTTCCCATCGCAAGGCTCATCGGTTTCGATCAGACGACAATACTCGGGCTCAATCAGATAGCCCTTGCGCGGAATAGTCTTGATGATGCGCTGGTTTTTACCATCATCCTCTAATGCGGTGCGCAATGCGTGAATGGCATTCGGCAAGCTATTATTGCCGATGACCCGGCGTTCCCAGACCAGGGTCGTTAACTCTTCGCGGGTAAATATTTTACCCGCATCCTGAACCAGAATATCCAGCAGCTTGAGCTGATATTCACCCAGGCGCTTACGTTCCCCTGTGGTTAAATGGAGAATAGAGCCTGAAGCGACGTCAACCAGCCAATTATTTACGGAGCAATAACGTTTATTCATTTATATGTTATGGATTCAACCACCCCATTATTATGGCGATAACCTGTTGAACACCCGGAGGGATCAGAGGTTATCCGATTGAGTTGTTAACTCCATTTAGAATTCTTAATGAATGCCGCATGCCTGCGGAGATTAAAAGAGGACGTAGTCTTCCCTGTTGTTGCTCGATTTTATGCTACAGCGGGAAGGTTTTCATCTGTTTTACGCCCATAAGGGAAGGAATGATCGTTTCCTGCCCTCTTTTTACGCGATTAAAATGTGATGCGCAACACCATTTTTAACTCAGCGGGCAGGAAGAAATGAAGCAGTTTGTTTTATGGTTAACAAGAATCATTAAATAAAACTTATGTTATTTAGATGATTAAAAAGTGAAGGTGTTGTGTTATTGTTGTGATCTGTTTGATAATGATCATTGTTTCTGTGGCGAACTTAAAAAAATAATAATTCCCATTTAATTTATTGAATTTTTGGCCGCTTTAATAAAGCTTTTATATTTGTTTCCGAATGAAACCGGATAAATAAGAACGTTACTTTTATATTAAATATTATTAATAAAGATACCAAAATGCCCCTGTCCTGCCGGTGAAAAGTCGCGATGAAAAAAGATCGGTGGCGTGAGCCTTTTAGCAATTTTTTAATCCTTAGAAATCAAGCTGCTATTTCTATGGCTGCGTAAAAAATAAGCATTCGGTAATCGTTGATTTAATCTTCGCGCCTGCCGTGTCGTCTTTACTGAATACACCATCTGTATCACCAGGACGAAAAAGGAATCCTTATGTCATTCTCAATCTTTACCAGCTCTTCCTCCATGGCATCTACCAATGCGATGAATAAAGCCAACAACATGCTGTCCACCGCAATGGAGCGCCTGGGTACCGGTAAACGCATTAACTCCGCTGCTGACGATGCGGCAGGTCTGCAGATCGCGACCCGTCTGCAGGGCCAGACCAACGGTATGGACGTTGCAAAGCGTAACATCGCCGATGCGACCGCGCTGCTGCAAACCTCTGAAGGCGCGTTCGATGAGGTGAGCAACATCATGTACCGCATGAAAGACCTCGCAACGCAGGCAGCGAACGACACCAACACTCAGAAAGACCGTGACGCGATCAACTCCGAGCTGAACGACCTGAACGCTGAGCTGGGCAACATCATGAACAACACCTCTTACGCGGGTGACAAACTGTTCGGCGCATCCGGTAAGTTCGCTAAAGAGCTGAACTTCCAGATCGGTTCTTCTACTGATGAAACCATGAAGGTTGACCTGTCTGCTGAGCTGAAAGGTGCGTCCGGCAGCCTGATTAACGATAAGGGGCAGTTTGATAAAATTCAGAAACTGGCTAACGCGAGCAGCGGTAAGCTGAACCTGACTTCCGCCAGCGATGCAAAAGATCTGATGACCGCGCTGGAAGGTTCTCTGGATGACGTAGGTGCCGTTCGTTCCAAAATGGGTGCGAGCATTAACCGTCTGAGCCACACGGCGGCGAACCTGGCGAACATGAAAGACAACACCGATCTGGCGCTGAGCAATATCCGCGATGCTGACATGGCCTCCGAAGCGTCAAGCATGACCCGTAACCAGATGCTGGCGCAAACCAGTATGTCCATGCTGAAGCAGTCCAACAGCATGTCCGGCATGGTTATGTCTCTGCTGGGCTAATCCACTCTGGATAAAAGCTGAAAAAACACCGCTGTATGGCGGTGTTTTTGTATCCGGCTTCGCCTTTCCCCCGGGCGGAAAAAGCGGAAGTCCTCCTTCCAGCTTGTGCATAACCACCTGAAAAACCACAAATAAAAAATTGGCACGATAGTTGCTATGTCTGAAGCATACCGAATTACATTTGCGTGCCAGGAGAACCAATAATGTCTGATTTCGATCCAAAACAGATGGCGACAACACTGGCGACCTACGACGTCCTTGCACTGCAAAACGCGATCGCCACCCAGACAAAAACCTATGAAGCCCAGTCGTCAGCCCTTTCGTCGCTGCGTACCGCGCTAACGACTTTCCGCACGTCAATTAATGCCCTGAATTCCACCAGCGCCAGCGTCCTGAAAAATATCGCCACCATGAACCAGGAGGGGATTGCGACGATTAACGCCAGCGCCAGCGCGCGTAAAGGGACCTACAGCCTGAACGTCACCCAGCTGGCCACCGCTCAGCAGATCGGTTTCGACAAGCTGGACGATGACGCGATTAAAAATGCGAGCGGAACCCTGAAGATCAATCTCAATGGCGAGAGCATGGAGATTGATATGGATGGTCTGGACAGCCTTGCTGATTTTGCCGATGCGATTAATAAAACTGACTTCCCGAGCGCGTCGGATCCCACTTCCACCACGGCGGCCAGCGGGCAGAACGGAGTTACCGCTTCACTGATGCGAATTGACGGCAAAGTCTCGCTCATGCTGAGCAGTGACCAGAGTGGCGCGAAGTACAAAATCGAGATGGATACCAGCGGCATGTCTGCCGGACAGGATATTTTTGCAGACCAACAAACGATTACTGACGGAAAAGACGCGCTCTTCACGCTCGGCGATTCCACCAGACAGTATGCCAGCAGTTCCAACACCCTGGACGATCTGGTCGATGGCGTCTCTATTAAGCTGACCGGCACTACCGAAAAGAACAAACCGCTGGTGATTTCGATCGACACCGATAACACCGAAACGAAAAACCAGATCCAGGCGTTTCTCGATGCCTATAACACCCTGCGCGATACCCTCACCGGCATGACGAAAAGCGGCAGCAGCTCGGAAACGCGCGGCGCGTTTGCCGGTGATGCCACGATGTCCTCGCTCGGCACCGATATTGGCAATTTGCTGCGCGGCACCTTTGGTGACCAGAACATGAGTAAGTTCGGCATCTCCGCCGATAAAGACGGCAAGCTCACCCTCGATGCTGACGTGCTGGAGAAGCAGCTCAAAAACGATCCGCAGACCGTCGCGCAATTCTTCAACGGCAACGACGGCATGCTCAAGGCGATGGATAAATCGCTGGATAAATACCTCAGCACCAGCAGCGGCATGCTGAAGGGACGCCAGGAGATCCTGGACCGCCAAAAATCTGATATCGATACCAAAACCGAAAAAATGAATACGCGTTATGACGCCTCCTACAGCCGCTACTACAAGCAGTTTACGCAGCTGCAAAAAGTCATGACGCAGATGAACAACACCATGAGCATGTTTGTTTAATTCTAAGGGAACCGACTTTCAATGTACGGAAATGATCAGGAAGGCTACGGCCTGTATCAACAATCCGATCTGGCTATTCAGGCCTCGGCGGCGAATCCGCATCAGCTGGTGCTGATGCTGTTTAACGGCCTGATGGATGAGCTTGTTCGTGCCAAAAGCCATATTGTTGCCCGTCGCTACGAGCGTAAGGCCCAGAGCATCAATAAGTGCATCGACATTCTCAACGCGCTAACCAGCGCGCTGGATTTTGAAAAGGGCGGCGAACTGGCGCTGAGCCTGGCGAACCTGTACGACTACTGCGTTTATCGCCTGTATGACGCCAGCCATAAGCTTTCGGTCGACATCATTGACGAAGTGGAAACGATCCTTGGCAACATCCAGGACGGCTGGCAGCGAATGGGTCAGGGGGCATGAGGATGCTGCACGTCATTCAGGCCCTGACGCGGGGTTTACGCCAGGCGACGGAGGATCATAACTGGTCCGCCGTCATGAACGTTGACGCCAAAATCGCCGAGCTACTGACCGCGATTCAGGGGAAAACGCTGGAGGTGGACGAGCGACAGGCGCTGGATAACCTGAAAAAGATCCACCTTCAGGCGCGTGATTACTGCCAGGTAGAGAGCGACAGGCTGGCCGTCAAGCTTAACCTGACGATGCGCAATCGTGAAGGGGCGGCCGCGTATGCCCAGTTTGCTGACGATGAAGGAATGCGCTGATGGATATCCTCAACCTGGCGCAGGGCCTGGTTAACGGTTCTGGCCTGCCGATGCAGGCCGAACCCATTGCAGGCCCGAAAGCGGTAACGCATACCACACAAACCCCGGCGGCGTTTAACGACGCGCTGCTGAACGTGATTGATTCACTCATGATCGGACAGGGGAAGGCGACACGCGATATTGCCGTAAGCGCGGTGCCGCTCCCGCAAGGCAGTGACGATGACGAGGAAACCGCTAACGAGCCGGTGCCGGGAGATTCACTGCTCAGGGCTGATGCGCCGCAGCAGCTGCTGGAAGCGCTGCTGATGACCAGCCAGATTCCGGTGCACGCTTCTGCTGGCTTTCCCGGTAAAGCGCAGCCCGTCGATGATGTCATGCTGAAAAACCTGCAGCCGCAGGGGGTGACGCAGGGAGCGGCGAAGGGAGTGCCGATGGGCATCTCTGCCTCGCTTTCGCATCAGTATCCGGTGCCGTCACCGGTGAGTCCCACCGATTCCGCGGCGAGCCCGCAGCCCGTTCTTCATAGCGTCGCTCCAGCGCTGATAACGGCGATGGTTCCGGCGGCTCAGACGAACACCTTTGCGCCGCTGCCGGCAAGCGATATTACCGCCACGCCGGCGGCCGCACCGGCAACGACCACCACCACCCTGAAAATGGATCCGGAGCCTTCGCGCTGGGGTGAACAGCTACAGCGTGCGCTGGGCGAGCGTTTGCAGGTCCAGGTAAAACAGCAGGTCCAGCATGCCACCATCCGTCTCGATCCGCCGGATATGGGCAAAATTGATATTTCCATGCAGGTCGAAAGCGGACGCGTGCAGGTGCAGATCAACGCCAGCCATGCTGAGGTCTATCGCGCCCTGCAGCAAACGAGCAACGACCTTCGTCAGAGCCTGACGGAGCAACATTTTGTCCAGGTCAACGTGCAGGTGTCATCCCAGTCCGGGGGGCAGCAGCAGGGCAGAGGACAATCCTTCACCGGGCAACATAACGCCATTCTGGCGGGAGCGGAAATCGCGACCCATACGACGGCGTCGCAGAATCTTCGCAGCGATGACTCGGTACTACTGACGGTTTAAGACAAGACTATATGAACGTAAAAACACTCTCTTTCGGCCTCGTTATCGCGCTCTTCACCGCCATGCTGGCGGCGGGAATGACGGTAGTGGGTACTCATCTGCTGCGCATGGATGAAGCAACAGGCAGCAGTTTCTTATCCGGGATATTCACCAGCTCTGACAAAGAGACCGTGGAGTTTGTGGAGATTAAAAACGTCGTTATCACCTTGAAAGGAAACGGGGACACGGAACGCTATCTGTTGCTGGAGCTGAACCTGGCGACCAGCAGTACGGAAGACGCGAGTAAAGCGAGAGACATGATCCCCGCGGTGCGTGGCGCCACGGTGAGCCTGCTTTCCGATCTCGACTACGACGACGTGCGCGCAATGAGCGTTAACCAGCTGCACGATAAGCTGCAGGCAGCCTACGTCGAACGGTTCAAAAGCCTGAAGATGGATGTCCCCTTTGAGGACGTCATCATCAGCAAAATGGTCTTCCAGTGACGGTTAAGCCGTAATGGAAATGATGGACTTTATCGCCAGCGACACCCTGACGGCGGCAGATGAAGCGCGCTATGTCAGCGCGTATTTGCCGCTGGTCAACAAAGTGGTCAAACAGCTCTCGTATCAGACCAGCAGCGTGATCGATCGGGAAGATATGGAGCAGATTGCCCTGATGGGGCTGTTGACCTCGCTGCGCCGCTACGGGCATCCGGATGCCCAGTTTGCCGCCTACGCCGTACAGCGCATTCGCGGGGCGGTACTGGACGAGCTGCGTCTGCTGGACTGGCGCCCCCGTCGCCTGCGGCAAAAAACGCACAAGCTAAACGACAGTATCCGCGATATTGCGCGCCAGCTTGGGCGGACGCCCACGTTTGAAGATATTAGCCGCCATCTGTCCATCTCCGCGGAGGAGTATCAGGAATATTTATTGCTGGACTGCGCCAAAACGATAGAGAGCCTGGATGAACTGTTAGGCAATGACGCCCTTACGGGTGCGCTGGATAGCCGAAAGCTGGAGGACGAAATCGTCACCAGCCGGACGCTGCGCAGCGCGCTGGCAGCGCTGGACGAGCGTGAACAGCTGATCATGACGCTCTATTACCAGCACGAGATGAGCCTGAAAGAAATTGCTCTGGTTCTTGATTTAACGGAAGCCAGAGTGTGTCAGCTCAATAAAAAAATCGCCCAAAAAATTCAGTCTTTTTTCCAGAAGTGAAAGGTGTATGCAGAAATTCTTCGGTATCGTAATTATCCTGGGCTGCGTGGTTGGCGGCTTTCTCATGTCCGGCGGCCATCTCGCCTCGTTCTGGCAGCCCGGTGAAATTATCATCATTCTTGGCGCGGGCTTAGGCGCCATGGTGCTTGCCAACCCTCGCGCCGTTCTGTCGGAAATGTACCGCCAGTTTCGCGGCATTATGCGCAAAAACGAATACACCAGTGAATATCAGCGCCAGCTGCTGATGCTGTTATATGAGCTGCTGGAGCTGGTGCAGGACGGCGGCCTGAAGGTGCTGGATGAGCACATCGAGGCGCCAGAAAACAGCGAGCTGTTCCAGCGATACCCGCTCATGCTGCACGATAAGGCGCTGGTGACGTTTATCTCGGATAACTTCCGCCTGATGGCAATGGGCAAGATTAACGAACACGAGCTGGAAGGCATTCTTGAGCAGGAGCTGGTTGCCATGGAAGAGAACCTTCTCCAGCCGTCCCGTTCCCTGCAGCGTACCGCTGAAGCGATGCCGGGCTTCGGTATCTGCGCCGCGGTGTTGGGCATCATCATTACCATGCAGTCCATCGACGGTTCCATTGCGGTGATTGGGGTGAAAGTGGCCGCTGCGCTGGTGGGGACGTTTCTCGGCGTCTTCTTCTGCTATTGCTTAATGGATCCTGTTGCGAACGCGATGGAGCAGCGCACAAAAAAACAGCTCGCGGTACTGGAGTGCGTGCGTACGGTGCTGGTTAATCACGTGGCCGGTAAGCCGACGCTACTGGCGGTGGATGCGGGCCGCAAAATGCTGCCAATGGATTCCAAGCCTACGTTTACCACCCCTGACGGTTGGGTAGAACAGATGACGGGTGGATCCTGATGCGTAACAGCAAAAAAGGACATACCACCATCATCAAACGCTCCTCGCGCAAAAGCCATGACGCTTTTCACGGCGGCGCGTGGAAGGTTGCCTTCGCCGATTTTACGCTGGCGATGATGGCGCTGTTTATGGTGCTTTGGATTATGGGCGCGGTGACGGAAGAGGAACGTAAAGAGATTGTCTCGCTTCTGAACGGCGAGTCTATTTTTGAAGGTAATACGTTAACTCCTGTCACCCAAAAAGAGGGGAACGGCGGCGAAATTTCGCTGTTTGACACGCGTCACGCCAGAAAAAAAGATCGGCCTGAAACGCAGGCGAAGAAAGAAGTCACGCCAGCGGTTCAGAGTGAGAAGACGGAGAGCCTAGAAGAGGTTAACGCGCGGTCTAAAAGCGAGATTGAGGATCTGGCGCGCATCATTATGAAGATCACCTCGGCCTATGATGCACAGGCCAACCTGAAGATGGAGATTGTGCCGCAGGGGCTGCGCATCCTCATCACCGACGATCGCAAACGCGAGATGTTCCAGCGCAGCAGCGCCATCCTGACGCCATTCTTTAAGCGCTTGCTCACCGAGTTTGCGCCCGAACTGAACAAAATTAATAACAAAATCATCATCACGGGACATACCGATGCCACGCGCTTTCGCGATCAGGTGCTTTATAACAACTGGAATCTCTCCGGTGAGCGCGCCATGCAGGCGCGCTCGGTGCTGACCCGCAGCGGCCTGGATCCCAATAAAGTTTTGCAGGTCAGCGGCATGGCTGACCAGATGCTGCTCGATCCTGAGCATCCGCTGAGTTCGGCTAACCGCCGTATTGAAATCATGGTGTTGACACACTCGGCCAGTGATTCGCTGTATCAATTTTTCGGTCAGCACGGTGAAAAAGTCATTAAGCCACTGACCGAAAAAATCACTCAAGACCATTAACCCGATTGTTGTGCTGTGAACCTTTTCCTCCTTACCACTGCATTTGTACCTGGGCGGACTGCCTCCCACCAGGTACGTTTTTTTTACTTTTTTTTGCTGCTGCTGTTGTTGCCGGGGCACGCCAGCGCAGCCCCTTTACAGGCAAAAATCCCGGAGTCCAGCGCTCACAGTGACGCGCAAAAGCGCAAGCAAAATCGTCTGCGGCTGATGGCAAAAGCGAAAAAGCGTGTCGCCGTGGTGCCGCCGACGCCAGAGCAGAAGCGTCTTGAGATTGCGCGGCAGCAGGCCGAGCGCGCCCGAAATCGGGAGATGCTGGCGATGCACGCCCGCTGGGCTCCTGGCAACCTGGGCGGCTCCGAAGCGCTCTGGGATGAGGTGCAGGATGGCGCAGTGACGACGCGCTCCCCGCAAAAGACGCTCATCAAGCTGCGAACGGTGATACATCGCCTGGAGAGCCAGCTTGGTAAACCCTATCTGTGGGGCGGCGATAGCCCGAGCGACGGCTTCGACTGTAGCGGGCTGGTCTTCTACGCCTTTAATCATGTACTGGATCGCAAGCTGCCGCGCACCGCCAACGGCATGTTTCAGGACAACGCCCTGAAGCCCGTCAAACAGCAAAAGCTCCGGCGTGGCGATCTCGTCTTTTTCAACATTAACCAGCGACCCGGCGCGGATCACGTTGGTGTGTATCTCGGTGATGGCCGTTTTATTGAAGCGCCACGTACCGGACTGAAGATCCGTATCAGCCAGCTTTCTGACAATTTCTGGCAATCCCGTTATTTGGGTGCCCGGCGCGTTCTGTAGCCTGGCCTGACCTCTAAACTCCCTTTTGGACTGAGAAAATCATGACCGTAACCCGTATGAAATTCGCCATTGATGATGGATCTACAAACGTAAAAATTAGCTGGATTGAGAACGGCACGCTGAAGACGGTGGTATCACCGAACTCCTTCCGCAAGGACTGGAAAAGTGCGGCACTGCTGCGCGGTCAGTCGGTCTACAACTACACCATCGGCACCACCAAATATACCTATGATGCGACTTCCGATAAGGCGTTATCCACCACCCATATTGACTATCAATATGACGATCTTAACCTGCTGGCGGTACACCATGCGCTGCTGCTGACCGGCATCGCGCCGTGTGACGTGGAGGTGATCGTCACGTTGCCGATTACCCAGTTCTACAACCCGGATGACTGCCAGCGCAACGAAAGCCGCATCGAGGCTAAGCGCCGTAACCTGATGCGGGATATCTCTCTCAATAAAGGTGAGCTGTTCCGTATCGTCGATGTTCAGGTGATGCCGGAAAGCCTGCCCGCCGCGCTTTCGCATCTTCTTAACTCCAGCGTTACCGAATTCACCCGCTCGCTGGTCATTGACTGCGGCGGCACCACGCTGGATATGGGGGTTATTGTCGGCGAGTTCGACGATGTCTCCGCGATTTACGGGAACAACGAGATTGGCGTAGCGATGGTGACCGACGCTACCCGCAAGCTGCTGGCGGCGGCCGACAGCGACTCCAGCTATCTGGTAGCGAATGAGCTGATTAAACGCCGCCACGATATGGATTTTGTCAAAAGCGTCATCAACGATGAGTCGCGTATTGAAGAGATCCTGGAGCGGGTGGAAATTAAGATCCAGGAGTTGGGTGACCAGGTGGCTTATGAAGCGAAGAAATTCGCCAAAAACCCTAACCGGGTTTATCTGGTCGGGGGCGGTGCGCACCTGGTGGAATCCGCCGTTCGCGAGGCTTATGCGACGCTCGGCGACCGGGTGATTGCGATTGATAACCCGCAGAGCGCGCTGTCCCGCGAGATATGCCTCTATCACGCCGAGAGCGGCGTGGAGACGATAGCCGAGCCGCGCATGGCCGAGGTGGGCGAAGATGAGTAACAGGCGCATTCGCCGCGTTGATCTATCGCTGCATTTGTCGCCAGAGCAGTCGCGCGCGGACCTGCGCGCGATGCTACAGCTGAAAAAGTGGCATCAGGCGCTTAGCCAGGCGGGCAGTAACCCGGGTGACATCAGCATGGAAATGCGTCGTTTCCATCGCAACGTTTACCTTGCCGGGCTACAGCTACAGCTGCTGAGCCCGCCGCTGTGCAGCCACATTGCCGAGTCGCTGGGGCGCGAAGCGTTAACCCTGGAGGCGCTGTGCAGCGAGCTGGCAAGCGGCGAACTCCTGCCAGCCGCTACGGCGTCCGCGCCAGAAGCGCCCGCGTCGAGCGGTGAGTTTAGCAAGCAGCAGTTGCGACAGATGCGCGCGCTGATGTCGGACGCACTACAGCGACAGAGCGCGCCGGATGAAGCCTCACGCCAGGCGCTGGAGCAGTTACATAGCGAAGTGGCGCAGCTTAAGGCCCTGCTCGACCAGCAAAACGTGCTGCTACAACAGCTACGGATGTCCGGCCGTGCCGCCGAGGCCGAAACGGCTAAAAAAGGGCTTACGGAAACGCTGGACGTGAATGCCCTGAATGCGCCAACGGAAAAAATGAAGCAAATCCGCAAGAAAGGCATTTTTTAGGGTCGGGGAAGCGACGGACGATGCGCAAAAAAAAAGACCATAAATTACAATGGTCTTTTTTATGAACGAGTATACGCGGAACGTTACTCGATATTCTGAATCTGCTCGCGCATCTGCTCAATCAGGACCTTCAGCTCAATCGCTGAATTGGTCACCTCGGCATTGATAGACTTAGACGCCAGCGTGTTCGACTCGCGGTTGAACTCCTGCATCATAAAGTCGAGGCGGCGGCCTACGGCTTCTTTCTTCTTCAGAATGTTGTAGGTTTCTTTAACGTGCGCTTCCAGACGATCCAGCTCTTCAGCCACGTCCACGCGCTGTGCCATCAGCACCAGCTCCTGCTCCAGCCGGTTGTTTTCGAGCTGGACTTCGGCCTCTTCAAGCTTAGCGACAAGGCGCTCGCGCTGCCACTGCAGCACTTCTGGCATATGGGCGCGAACTTTCGCCACTTCGGCGCTCACGCCTTCAAGACGCTGCTCAATCATCGCCTTCAGCGCCTGGCCTTCGGTTTCGCGGGCTACGATAAAGTCATCCAGCGTGCCGTCGAGCGCCGCCAGGATTTCAGCGGCGATCGCGTCCAGATCCTGCTCTCCTGCGGCCATTACGCCAGGCCAGCGCAGAATATCAACCGGGTTGATCTCGCCTTCATCGCTTTGCATTTTGACCCAGTTCGCCGCATTCACGAGCTGTTTCGCCAGCTTTTCGTTGAGGATCAGCTCGCCCTGCGCGCTGGCATCGGGCTCAAAGCGCAGGTTACATTCCACCTTTCCGCGGGTCAGACGCGTACGGATACGCTCACGCACCACAGGCTCAAGGCTGCGGAACTGTTCCGGCATACGGAAATATGTTTCCAGATAGCGCTGGTTTACCGAGCGCATTTCCCAGGTAGCGCTACCCCAGCTACCCTTGATTTCACGCCGGGCGTAGGCGGTCATACTGCGGATCATAGACATTCCCGTTTTTAAAGGAGAGATGGGGGGATTATAGCTTTCGGGGGCTTCTCAGGATAGGAATAAGCGTCCTTTATCCGTATAATGCGCAGCCACATTCGTTTCAAGCCGGAGAATCCATCATGCGTCCATCAGGTCGTAGCGCCAATCAGGTGCGTCCCGTCATCCTGACCCGTAACTATACAAAACACGCTGAAGGCTCCGTGCTGGTTGAGTTTGGTGACACCAAAGTGCTTTGCACCGCGTCTATCGAAGAGGGCGTGCCTCGCTTCCTGAAAGGTCAGGGCCAGGGTTGGATCACCGCCGAATACGGCATGTTGCCGCGCGCAACCCATACCCGTAATGCCCGTGAAGCGGCGAAGGGTAAGCAGGGCGGTCGCACTATGGAGATCCAGCGCCTGATCGCGCGTGCGCTCCGTGCCGCGGTTGATCTGAAAACGCTGGGTGAGTTCACCATCACGCTGGACTGCGACGTGATCCAGGCCGATGGCGGCACGCGTACGGCCTCCATTACCGGAGCCTGCGTGGCGCTGGCAGACGCGCTGAACAAGCTGGTGGCCGCCGGTAAGCTGAAAACCAACCCGATGAAAGGGATGGTTGCCGCGGTTTCCGTCGGTATCGTTAACGGCGAAGCGCTTTGCGATCTGGAGTACGTTGAAGATTCTGCCGCAGAAACCGACATGAACGTGGTGATGACCGAAGATGGTCGCATCATTGAGGTGCAGGGCACGGCAGAAGGCGAGCCATTCACCCATGAAGAGCTTCTTACCCTGCTGGCGCTGGCCCGAGGGGGAATCGAATCTATTGTAGCGACGCAGAAAGCGGCGTTAGAAAATTGATTTTAAGGCGACCGATGAGTCGCCTTTTTTTTGCCCGTAAGACAGAAAAGACAAAGGAGCAAATCCATGAAATCGTATCAGCGCCAGTTTATTGAGTTTGCGCTTAACAAACAGGTACTCAAGTTTGGCGAGTTTACGCTGAAATCCGGGCGTAAAAGCCCCTATTTCTTCAACGCCGGGCTGTTTAATACCGGGCGCGATCTGGCACTGTTAGGCCGCTTCTATGCCGAAGCGCTGGTGGATGCCGGGATTGATTTCGACCTGCTGTTTGGCCCTGCCTACAAAGGCATTCCGATTGCGACGACCACCGCAGTGGCGCTGGCGGAGCACCATGACCGCGACGTGCCGTACTGCTTTAACCGTAAAGAGGCCAAAACTCACGGCGAGGGCGGGAATCTGGTCGGCAGCGCGCTGCAGGGCCGCGTGATGCTGGTGGATGACGTGATCACCGCAGGCACCGCGATTCGTGAATCAATGGAAATTATCCAGGCAAATGGCGCAACGCTTGCGGGCGTGCTGATTTCGCTCGATCGTCAGGAGCGCGGGCGCGGCGAAATCTCCGCTATTCAGGAAGTGGAACGCGATTACGGCTGCAGGGTAACGTCGATTATCACCCTGAAGGACCTGATTGCGTATCTGGAAGAGAAGCCTGAGATGGCGGATCATCTGGCGGCGGTACGGGCATACCGGGAAGCGTACGGGGTGTAACTGCATTGCCCGATGGCGTCAGGCTTATCGGGCAATGCACTCTGTAGACCGGATAACCGGCAGCGGGGTTACTGCAACTGAGCTGCCACTAACGGCCAGCGGGCGTCAAAATCGTCCGTTGGGCGGTATTTAAACTCGCTGCGCACAAAACGAGAGAGCATCCCTTCGCAAAACGCCAGGATCTGGCTTGCCAGCAATGTCTCATCCGTGGTGTAACCTTCGCCTTCACGCATTTTCTTCTCGCGCAGTACCTGTCGCAGCTGGGCTTCAATACGCTCAAAAAGCTGGTTTATACGGCCCTGCAGGCGATCCTGTTCGAACATCAGCGCGTGGCCGGTGAGAATACGGGTCAAACCCGGATTACGTTCACCAAAGCCCAGAATCAGCAGCACAATCAGACGCAGACGCGCGCTGGTGTCTTTTTCGTCCTTCAGAATCAGGTTGATGCGCGTAATCAGGCTATCTTCGATAAACTCGATCAGGCTGTCGAACATCCGGGTTTTGCTCGGAAAATGTCGATACAGCGCCGCTTCTGACACGCCTACAGAGGCCGCCAGTTTTGCGGTGGTGATGCGTTGACTGCCGTCGCTGGATTCAAGCATCAGAGCCAGAGATTGAAGTATTTCTTCGCGACGATTCCTTTTCGCGGTTTGTTTTTCTGCCATGTTACAAAATACCCCTGAAAATAAGCACTTGTCAGGCCGTCATCCACACAGCGACCGCAAACTGGCGTTTGCGGTTTGTTATTGCATTATGGCGCTGTGAAATGCGTGTCTGTCGGGCGGTTATTTGCGCCCGGAATGGCCGAAGCCGCCTTCGCCACGGTCGGTAGCATCAAAGTCTGCCACCAGGTTAAATTCTGCCTGCACCACCGGGACAAATACCATCTGCGCGATACGCTCGCCCGGTTCAATGGTGAAGCTGTCCTGGCCACGGTTCCAGACGGATACCATCAGCTGACCCTGATAGTCAGAGTCAATCAGGCCAACCAGGTTACCCAGCACGACGCCATGCTTATGGCCCAGGCCAGAGCGCGGCAGGATCACCGCAGCCAGCGACGGGTCAGCAATGTGGATCGCCAGTCCGGTCGGGATCAGGGTAGTTGCACCCGGGGCCAGTTCTACGGCGTCATCGAGACAGGCGCGCAGGTCAAGACCGGCAGAGCCGGAGGTGGCATACGTTGGCAGCGGAAATTGCTCGCCAACGCGCGGGTCCAGAATCTTAACGTCGATTTTTTTCATCATAACGGGTAACGATCTCGTCCAGTAATTGTTGGCCCAGGAGTTCTTTGCGCTCAAGCGGTAAGACTTTATCTCCATCCTGCCAGAAAAGGTGCAATGCGTTGCTGTCGCTGTTAAATCCTTGCGTGGACAGCGATACGTCGTTCGCGCAAATCAAATCGAGGTTTTTGCGGGTACGTTTTTGCCGGGCATATTCTTCCACATTATTCGTTTCGGCGGCAAACCCAACAACGTAAGGACGATGCGTTTTTAGCGCGGCCACACCGGCAACGATATCCGGGTTTTTGACCATTTTTATCGTTAATTCATCGCCTTGCTTTTTAATTTTGGCGTCAGCAATGGTTTCTGCCCGGTAATCCGCCACGGCAGCACAGCCAATAAAAATATGCTGCTGTTGTGCATGCGCCTGTACGGCGGCTTCCATTTCCAGTGCGGTGGTGACATCAATACGCTGCACCGACGCAGGCGCGGTAAGCGACACCGGGCCGCTCACCAGCGTGACGTTCGCACCGCGCCTGGCCGCCGCGGCAGCAATTGCATAGCCCATTTTGCCGGAGCTATGGTTAGTAATGTAACGCACCGGATCCAGCGGCTCGCGCGTTGGACCCGCGGTAATCATGATGTTGAGATGTTGCAGATCGTTGACAGGCGAGAAATGGGCCGCGGCCATATCAACAATCGTTAGCGGGTCGAGCATTCGGCCCGGACCCACGTCGCCGCAGGCCTGGCTGCCGCTGTCGGGGCCCCAGATCAGCAGGCCGCGCGAGGCCAGCGTTTCCAGATTATGCCGGGTAGCGGCGTTGCGGTACATCTGCTGGTTCATGGCGGGCACGACCGCGACGGGCGCCGGGGTGGCGAGGCAAATGGTTGAAACCAGATCGTTCGCCATACCTGCCGCCACGCGGGCAATTAAATCCGCCGTGGCGGGGGCAAGAATAACCAGATCGGCCCATTTACCCAGCTCAATGTGGCCCATTGCGGCTTCGGCCGCCGGATCAAGAAGGCTGTCGGATACCGGGTATCCCGATACGGCCTGCAGGCTCAGCGGAGTGATAAAGGCTTTGCCGCCTTCGGTGATCGCGACCCGCACATCGGCCCCGCGCTCGCGCAAACGGCGCACCAGGTCCGGCGTTTTATAGGCAGCAATACCGCCGCTTACGCCAAGAACGATTTTTTTACCGGCCAGGCTCATCATGATTCTTTCCTGTTGGGTTTCACCAGAGAGCGGGCATTTTATCACAATCCCAAAAACGGGGTGATGAAGTCCGTTATTCACTTTGCGAGGCGTTACGCAAGAACGAAACGCGAGCGTCGAGCCCGGGAGGTGCCTGTGGCAGCATAGTGGCAAACAGAAGGAGGGCGGGCATGGAAGAGACTGAACTGCTGCTACCGCGCGAAAAAATGCTGCGCCATGGCGTCACGTTATTAAAAGACGACGAGCTGCTGGCGCTCTTTTTACGCACGGGCACGCCGGGAAAAACGGTTTTTACCCTGGCGAAGGATTTAATAGACCATTTTGGTTCACTGTATGGTTTGCTGACCGCGGACCTGGCGGAATTTACGCACGTAGAGGGCATCGGCGTGGCGAAATATGCCCAGCTGCGGGGAATTGCAGAACTTGCCCGACGATTTTATAACGTGCGTATGGAGGAGGAAGACCCCATTCTTACTCCTGACATGACCCGCGAATTTCTGCAAAGCCAGCTGTCCGATCTGGAGCGGGAGATCTTTATGGTGATCTTTCTCGACAACAAAAATCGGGTGATTAAACATACCCGCCTTTTTTCGGGGACGTTAAGCCACGTTGAGGTGCATCCGCGTGAAATTGTGCGGGAAGCGATAAAAGTGAATGCAGCCGGCGTGATCCTCGCGCATAATCACCCCTCTGGCTGTGCAGAACCAAGCAGAGCTGACAAAGCTATTACCGAACGTATTATCAAATGCTGTCAATTCATGGACATTCGTGTGCTGGACCATCTGATAATTGGCCGCGGAGAGTACATATCTTTTGCCGAACGCGGCTGGATTTAGGCCTTTTCTCGCGATCCATCGGGATCTTTGTCTGTTCGGGACTTGAGCACACCGCCGAGTCAGCGTATACTACGCCACCTTTGAGAATCTCGGGTTTGGCATTTGGGCCTGGCAATCGAGAGTTCAATAGAACTATGCGATGACCGGGCTGTAAAGCCTGACGAGGCGCCGATACCCCATACGAAGCTCGAGCTAATTTGATTTTTGGAGAATAGACATGTCCCGAGTCTGCCAAGTTACTGGCAAGCGTCCGGTGACCGGTAACAACCGTTCCCACGCACTGAACGCGACTAAACGCCGTTTCCTGCCGAACCTGCACTCTCACCGTTTCTGGGTTGAGAGCGAGAAGCGTTTTGTCACCCTGCGCGTATCTGCTAAAGGTATGCGTGTAATCGATAAGAAAGGCATCGATACAGTTCTGTCCGAACTGCGTGCCCGTGGCGAAAAGTACTAAGTACTTAAAGAGGAAATAAATCATGGCTAAAGGTATTCGCGAGAAAATCAAGCTGGTTTCTTCTGCTGGTACAGGTCACTTCTACACCACCACGAAGAACAAACGTACTAAGCCGGAAAAACTGGAACTGAAAAAATTCGATCCAGTTGTACGCCAGCACGTACTGTACAAAGAAGCTAAAATCAAATAATTTTAGTCTCCTTGTATTGAAAAACCCCGCAACTGCGGGGTTTTTTGCATTCTGCATCTCAACGGAGGAACCATGCCTGAATTACCTGAGGTAGAGACCAGCCGCCGCGGTATTGAGCCGCATCTGGTCGGCGCGACTATTCTGCATGCTGTCGTTCGCAACGGGCGTCTGCGCTGGCCGGTTTCCGATGAGATCCATGCGTTAAGCGACAAACCCGTCCTGAGCGTCCAGCGCCGCGCTAAATACCTGCTGCTGGAACTGCCTGACGGCTGGATCATCATCCATCTGGGCATGTCGGGAAGCCTGCGTATCCTCACAGAGGACCTGCCTGCGGAAAAACACGACCACGTCGATCTGGTGATGAGCAACGGCAAAGTGCTGCGTTATACCGACCCACGGCGTTTTGGCGCATGGCTGTGGGCCAAAGAGCTTGAAGGGCACAACGTGCTGGCGCATCTCGGGCCAGAGCCGCTCTCAGAGGCGTTTAACGCGGAATACCTCAAAGAGAAATGTGCCAGGAAGAAAACCCCGATTAAGCCCTGGCTGATGGATAACAGGCTGGTGGTGGGCGTGGGGAATATTTACGCCAGCGAATCGCTGTTTGCCGCCGGGATCCATCCCGATCGGCTGGCCTCTTCGCTGTCGGCGCAGGAGTGCGAGCTGCTGGTTAGCGTCATTAAAGCGGTGCTGCTGCGGTCGATTGAGCAGGGCGGGACGACGCTGAAGGATTTCCTGCAAAGCGACGGGAAGCCGGGCTATTTTGCGCAGGAGCTGCAGGTCTACGGCCGTAAAGGTGAACCGTGCAGAGCCTGCGGAACGCCGATAATTGCCACGAAGCACGCCCAGCGCGCCACGTTTTACTGCCGTCAGTGCCAGAAGTAACGTTACTTTAATTTTTCCATCAGCGCCTGGTGGACGTTATCCGGCAGGAAGTGGGTAACGTCCCCGTGATGGCGCGCGACCTCTTTCACCAGTGAAGAAGAGATAAAAGACCACTCCTTGGAGGGCATCAGGAACACGCTCTCCAGCTCCGGCATCAGATGACGGTTCATGTGCGCCAGCTGCATCTCATATTCGAAGTCCGCCACGGCACGTAAGCCGCGGATGAGTATATTGGCCTGCTGGGTGCGGGCAAAATTTGCCATCAAATCGCTGAACCCGACGACCTCAACGTTCGGCAGGTGCGCAATCGCCCCGGATGCCAGCGCCACGCGTTCGTTCAGATCGAACATTGGCTTTTTGCTGGGGCTGGCGGCAATAGCCAGAATGACCTTGTCGAACATACACGCCGCACGGGTGATGATATCAAGATGACCGTTGGTGATCGGATCGAAGGTACCCGGATAAATCGCTTTTGTGCTCATGGCTCACGTTTTCTCTGAGTAGCCGTGGTTCAGCGCCCACAGCTCGGTGTATTTGTTGAAAGTATACTGGGCATTCACCACCGCCAGTAGCCAGCCCTGCTTGCCGTCCAGCACGCCGCCGCGCAGCAGCAGCGTTTTCAGAAACGCGCCCAGCGTGTGGGTGAAAATCCCGGTAAGCGAGGCTTTCTTGCCGCGCGCATGCCGCTCCTGTGCCCAGGCGGTGGCATAGTTCAGCTGTTTACGCTGGAAGCTGGCGAAATCCCGGCAGGTCAGGTGAAGCAGATCGCCCGTCAGGGAAATGACCCTGGCGTTGTCACAGGCCAGAGACTCATGAACCAGGCTGTCGTTGTACTGGTAGCGTTCGCGCTCGTAGAGACGCATCACGCGGTCGGGATACCAGCCGCTGTGGCGCATAAAGCGCCCAAGAAAATAGTTACGACGCGCGATGCTGTAGACCGCGCCAGGCTGGGGAGCGGCAAGTACCGTTTGAATGGCCTGTCGGAGTTCCGGGGTGACGCGCTCGTCGGTGTCGACCATCAGCACGTAATCGCCCGTGGCGTAACCCTGCGCGCGCTGACGCTGAATGCCGTAGCCCTGCCAGTCGGTGTCGGTATAGACGGTTGCACCCGCTGCACGGGCCACGTCTGGCGTGTTGTCCGTACTGCCGGAATCAAGAAGTATTATCTCGTCAGCCCAGGCTACAGACGCCAGGCAATCCGGAAGCAGGTCGGCGGCGTTTTTGGCGATCATCACCACCGACAGACGCGTTGACATTAGTGGCTCCGCTGAGGCAGATAGGGTTGCAGAAGCTGCAGCAGACGGGTCAGCGCGCCCTGGTTCTGGTGCAGAACCTCAACGGCATGACGACCGTACCACAGGCGGTAATCTTCGTCGGTCAGAAGGGTGGAGACCTCTTTGACCACCGAATCTGCGTCGGTGACGGTGATTAAGCCATCGGCCTGCTGCAATTTCGCGCAGATATCTTTGAAGTTAAACGTGTGTGGCCCCATCAGTACCGGAATGGCGTGCGCGGCCGGCTCGAGCGGGTTATGACCGCCGCGCTCTACCAGGCTGCCGCCGACAAAGGCGAGATCCGCAATGCCGTACAGCAGCATCAGTTCACCCATCGTATCGCCAATGACGACCTGCGTGCTGCCAGAGGGGATTTCGCCGCTGCTGCGCAGGGTAAAGCTAAAACCGCCTTTTTGCACCATTTCGCGGGCATCTTTAAAACGCTCCGGATGGCGAGGAACCAGAATCAGCAGCAGGTCCGGGAAGGTTTCCAGCAGCTTGCGGTGGGCCTGCAAAATAATCTCTTCTTCACCGTCGTGGGTGCTGGTGGCAATCCAGACCTGACGGCGCGGCGCCCACTGTCGACGCAGCGTCACCGCACGGGCGGCGAGTTCAGGCGTGACGGAAATATCGAATTTCAGGCTACCCGTTACCGCAAGCTGGTTGCGTTTCAGGCCCAGGGCGATAAAGCGCGCGGCATCTTCTTCATTTTGCGCGGCGATCAGCGTGATTTTGCTGAGCAGGCGACGCATAAATTTACCCAGCTTGCCGTAGCCTTTCGCCGAACGCTCTGACAGACGCGCGTTCGCGATAACTAAAGGAATTTTACGGGCATGCAGGGCGGAAATCATGTTCGGCCACAGCTCGGTTTCCATCACGATCACCAGTTTGGGGCGAACGGTGTTCAGGAAACGGTTCATGGCGCAGGGGAGATCGTACGGGAGGTAAACGTGATGGACATCTTTACCGAATGCGGACATCACGCGTTCTGAGCCCGTCGGCGTCATGGTGGTGACGGTGATCGGCAGTGACGGATAACGGTGGCGCAGGGCGCGCACCAGCGGAATGGCCGCCAGCGTTTCCCCGACGGATACGGAATGCAGCAGAATACCGTCCGGCGCGACTTTATTGCGGCAGAAGCCATAGCGTTCGGCCCAGCGTTTACGGTACGCAGGCGCTTTACGGCTACGAAGCAACAGTCGCAGCCACACCAGTGGCTGAATGATGTAGAGCAGGGCGGTATACAACAATTCCAAGCGATTATCCGTTTTTTTAGTTTCGGCCGGGAAATTCTAAGCATTTAAGCGTGCTAAAGCTATCTCTTATGCCAGATACCGTTTTAAACGGAAGTAGCGTCGGCCCAGGCGCCAGCGCAAACGCGGGCTTTTGGCACTTTTCCAGATAAGCTTCCAGATCCCGGTGTCGAAGAACTCTTTGATTATCATTGCTTTCTTCGCCTCATCCTTCATGTTATCGAAGGTATGAATAATCCCCAGCCCCTCTTTAGCGATTTGCCAGTGGCAGGCAGGGATATTTTTCACTTTATCCGGATAGCGCTGATTAATGGCATCGAGCATCTTCAGGATCTTCATGTAATGGCGCGCTGAGCGGATAAGCGTGTCGTCGTTATCCGGAGTGTGCGATACCGAAGCGGAGTGAATGTAGTAGTCATAAAAGCGTTCGCTGGTGTACTGAACGCGTTCCGCGGCAAGCAGCACCTCGGTAGTCCACGGGATATCCTGATGGCGCAGGCCGGGCTCGAAGCGGAAGCCGTTCTGGCGAATGAAATCGTGGCGATAGATATTCAGCCAGGTAACGTGCAGGAACTTACGCGAGTCCAGCGCCTTTTTTAGCCATGCCGCGCCATTCATAACGCCCGTTGAGGCGAGCTTGTCTTCCGGGAAGATGGGGCGAGACGGTTTCTTGTTATTTTCCCAGACGTAGTTGCCGTTGCAGGTGGCGACGTCCAGATTCTGCGTGACGGCCATATCCAGCAGGCGCTGATACATGCCGGGTCTGAAAACATCATCAATATCCGGGAAGGAGAGATAGCGGCCGGTCGCAACGGCCAGGCCGGTATTACGCGCGATGGAAACGCCCTGATTAGGCTGTTCAATGACCTGCATATCCGGCAGCTTTTCGCGCCAGTTATCGACGATCTGCATCGAACGGTCGGTGGAGCCGTCATTGACGATGATGACTTCCATACTGTCAATGTTTTGATTTACAAGGCAGGTAAAGAACTGATCAAGAAAAGCTTCACCGTTATAAACGGCAACCACCACGCTTAATAATGGCGCTGAATTTTGCATATGAAACCTGATTATTTTTGGGTGTCGACCAAAGCAATGTATTGCCGGCAAATGGCGTTGATACCGAACGAGGCAATCGTGTCGCGATCAACCACCGGCGGAGAGGCATACAGTTCTGCCAGCGTTTTCGCCAGTGATTCGTCTGTTAACGCCGTCAGACCGCGGGCCAGGGGGCCGGTGAGGATCTCAGCAGGGCCGCCAGGGCAGTTTGTACTGACCGGTGGAGTCTGACAGATAATCGACTCCACGAGTACATTACCAAAACCTTCGCAGTCGGAACTTAACACTAAAAGGCGTGCTCCTTTGATCCACGGGTAGGGATTGGCTTCGAACGGGCGGAAAATGATCTTGTTTTCGATGCCAAGCCCGGCGGCAAGCTGCCTGAGCTGGCCTATTTTCGTTGCGGAGCCGTTGCCCATCATCACCAGGGTTGTGTCGAGCTTGCTTAGCGCGAACGCCCGCAGCAGGCGGTCATGACGTTTGTGCTCATGAAAACGGCCAACGTGGATAATGTAATTCTGCCCCTGCATCTCAAAAGGCGCTTCTGCCAGACGCTGAATTTCAGGAATATCAAAGGGGTTATGGATCACCGCTTTGCGTCGCAGGGGGATAGCGAGCGTCTCTGAGAGATCGTGCAGTACGGCTTCGGATACCGCGACAACGTTGCGGTTTTCGTAGGTATGTCGAATTTTAGAATGTTTAAACCAGCGGGAAAGGCCGCTGCGATGGCGTAAATAGGAGAACGAGAACATCCCGTGTACGCAGAACCACACCTTGTCCCGATCCAGCACCCGGCTGTGCGCCACGATACGATCGGTTTTATGGAGGTGCGAGAAGACCACGTCAAATTTACCGTTGCGCTCAGCCCGCTCAATAGCGCGATCCAGTAAGCGGGCGCGCCGCGGGATCTCTGTCAGCTTGCGCCAGGGTTTTTTACACGTATCCTGCACAACCTGAAAATCGATGCCTTCCGGAATGGCGTAGTCGCACACCTTCCGCAGGGAGAAAAGGGTAACCTGATGTCCCAGTTCCGTCAGTCCGCTGGAGAGGGTGAGAACCGTTTTTTCGGCTCCTCCACCGGGTAAACCATCAATAATCATTAGGATGCGCATTATTAATCCAGTAATTTTTGATAAAGCGAAATAAGCTGACTTGACAGTTTTTCTGGCGTTGCTTCTCTGACGCGTTCGCGCGCCGCAAGCCCCATATTGTTATTCTTTTCCAGAGAAGGAATGGACACGACGGCCTCCTTCAGGGTGCGAATATCAAGTGCATCACAGTAAAACCCGTTCTGGCCTTGCTCAATAAATTCTGACCCACCGCAGCTCTCTGACGTAATGACGGGTAATCCACAGGCCATTGCTTCAAGTATGACGTTAGGGAAAGGATCATACAGCGTCGGCAGCAGTAAACCATCGGAAAGCTGATAAAACGGCAGCGTCTCTTTTTGCATCCCCAGGAAACGGATTTGCCTCTCACAGCCTAATGAGCGGGCGAGGTCGCGATAGCGGCTTTCCGCTTTATCCTGACCGACCACAATCAGCCATGCCGATGTCCCTGCAATAGCCTGGATAGCGCTCGCCAGCCCCTTGCGTTCAAACCCTGACCCCACGAAGCAGAAAATGACGGCATCAGCGGGTAGCCCAAATTGCTGACGCAGTACGGCGCGCTGTCTCTCTTCTGCCGGAACGAAGCGGCTGGAATCTATTGAATTATAAATCACATGTATCTTTTTTGCGTCAATATCAAAGTCTTCGACGATTTCGCGCTTGATCATCTCCGCATTACAGATAACCGCCTTTAGCTCGGGAGCCTGATACATTTCACGTTCCGCGTTCATCACGTAGCGGTGATAGCGATCGTGCATAAGCAGCTTCGCGCGCCAGGCGGGAAGTATACGCGTACGCTGTAGCAGCCAGCGGCGATGCACTCCGTCGCCGGCACGGTAAATGTCGCAGCCCGGGATACGCTCGTGGCTCTGTACAATATCAAACTGCTGCTGTTGCCACAGGGCGCGCGCGGCGTGCGCAAAGCCGCGCTCGCGGCTGATGCGACCCCATTTCCGGGGATCGCAGATATGAATATGCCAGTCGTCCTGTTTTTCGCCTTGCCACTCGCGGGTGATGACGTTCAGCTCAAGGTTCTGATTGCTCAGCGCAGCGAGTGCCCTGGAGACAAAACGTTCTGCTCCGCCATCCGGGCGATATTTTTGACGCACAATGGCCAGGCGATGAGGCTTCATCACAGGTATCTCCTTGCGGCAGAGACGACAGCATCAACGGGAATGGCGTCGAGATAGCGTTCTGTGGTTTTCGTATCAATGGCGTCAGGGTTGGGAAGCGGGCCGTAATTCCCGGCCCAGATAACCTCGCCGTTTACCTGCCATGGCGACCAGAACGTCAATTTTGATGGGCCAAATAGCGCCACGCAGGGCGTCTGCAGGGCGGCGGCCATGTGCATAGGAACAGAGTCAACGCCAATGAACAGGCTGGCGTGGTCGATAAGCGAGGCCAGCTGGCGCAGGGTTAACTGTCCTGCCAGCGAAACAACACCCGTTTTCGGGGAGGCGGCAAGGATGCGGTCTACCATCGCCAGCTCTTTCTTATCCGGTCCCGCCGTCAGGACGACAGTGTGGCCGTCCTGCTGTAACGCGGCGATAGTTTGCGCCATTTTCCCTTCATCCCAGCACTTAAAGAACCAGCGTGAGGTGGGCTGGATAACGATGTAGCGCTCTCCCACACCCTGTTGCGTTAGCTTTTGCTGTGCATGGTGCCAGTCATCCGCGCGGTAAGCCATGGTGACGGCGGATTTGGCGACAACCGGTAACGGTGCCAGTATCGAAAGGTTTTGTTCAACGGTGTGCAGTGACTGATGGCTGGCGACAGAAACCAGTTCGCTATGACAAAAACGCCAGAACGCATTGTTGCGCTTGTTAAAGGCAAACCCGAGCCGAACGGGGGCACCCGTGAGGCGGGTGACAATCGCGCTGCGCCACTGATCGGCAAGATTAATCACCAGATGGTAATGCTGCGCGCGCAGCGTACGCAGCAACTGCCACTCTTTTTGCAGGTGCTTCAGCGTGCCCAGCTGCTTCCACTTACGGTCGATGCCATAAATCGTATTGATTGCCGGGTGCGCGGCGAGCATGTCTCGCGTCTCTTCATACAGGAGCACGTCGATTTGGGCTTCTGGCCATTTTTGGCGTAGCGAATTGATGACGGGAGTGGTGAGTAACATGTCGCCATGATGGCGAAGTTTGATCAGTAAAATGCGCAAATCAGGCGTGTCGGGTAAGTTATTCATCATCATCTTATCGGCGTTGTACTAATGGCAATTCTAATAGACCTGGTAGCGACTTGCACTCTTTCTCCATAATGTCAGGAATTTCCCTGGAAGGGTTTACTCCTGCTTTCGGGAGTGCGTAACATAGCGCTAACTATTTTGTATTGCGGGCTCATTATGAAAAAACCGGCGTTTATCATCACGATCGATACCGAAGGGGATAATCTCTGGCAAAACCACCGGGTGATCAAAACGGAAAATGCGCGCTATCTGGCACGGTTCCAGACGCTTTGTGAGCGTTTCGGCTTCAAACCCGTCTGGCTGACCAACTACGAGATGGCGGTTGAGCCGGTGTTCATTGAGTTCGCTAAAGATGTAATCGCCCGGGGCCAGGGCGAGGTGGGAATGCATCTCCATGCCTGGAACAGCCCTCCTGAGCACGATCTGACCGGTGATGACTGGCGCTGGCAGCCTTATCTGATTGAGTTTTCAGACGAGGTCATGCGTGAGAAAGTGGTATTTATGACCCGCTTACTGGAAGAGACCTTCCAGACTAAAATGCTTAGCCATCGCGCCGGGCGCTGGGCGTTTGATAGCCGTTACGCCAGGCTGCTGATTGAACTGGGCTATCAGGTCGACTGCTCCGTCACGCCGCGCGTGAACTGGCGTAACGCGAAAGGCGCTCCCCAGGGAAGTGGCGGGACGAATTACCAGCATTTCCCCGATCGCGCTTACTTCTTAGATGCAGATAATATTTCCCGTCCGGGAAACAGCCCTTTACTCGAAGTGCCGATGAGCATCCAGTACAAACATCCGGCATGGCTGAATTCGCTTAAGCAGGGTTACGATCGTCTTCGCGGTAAATACCGCTCTCCTTCAGTTAACTGGTTACGCCCGTCCGGCGGTAACGCCCAGGAGATGATTAAGGTAGCGCAGCAATGCCTGTCCCAGGGAAATGACTATGTGGAGTTTATGCTTCATTCGTCGGAATTTATGCCTGGCGGAAGCCCTGCGTTTAAAGATGACGCCGCGATTGAAGGGCTGTATCAGGATCTTGAGCAGCTGTTTAGCTGGTTATCAGATAAGACAGTGGGAATGACGCTGGCGGAGTTTTATTCTTATAAAAAAGGCGCCGAAACATCGGCGCCTTAACGTTATTTTTGCAGCGCCGTTTTTATCGGCGCACTAAAAATAATGGCAAAAGGAAGCCAGAACAACACCCAATATTCTCGTGGGTTGCTGATAACAAACATGCCCTGCGTCACGTAGAACATCAGCGCAAATACGATAACCGCGATTTCAGCTTTATGATTAGCTGCAAGGTGGCGAAGGCTTTGTCTGGCGGCAAATAAAATCATGCCTAAAAGCAGCAGCAGTCCTACCGCACCTCCCTTTAGAAAGGTTGCTAAATAGAGGCTATGCGTCGTGGTGACATGCTGACCAAAACCATTAATGAACTGAAGTTCTTTATTGAAACCCCATCCGAAGAGTGCTTTCTGTTTTGCCACTTCAAAAGCATGCTGCCAAATACCGAAACGGACGGATCCTGCTCGTGAAGAATCTTCTACGCGTTTGAAGAACATATCGAGCGAGCCACTAAAATAGAGGCTTGCACCTATGATCGCCAGTAGAATAAGTGAACCTGTCAGCAGCTTAATATCCCATTTCGGTTTACAGAGGAAAGCGACAACCGCGGCGACAACAAGTGAAAGGAGTGGCCCTCGACTTTGGGTCAGAATCAAGCAGACCAAAAGCAGAGGAACTGGAATATAAAACCAGAAGTTACGCGTTTCACGAACCAGTATGGCGCTCAATAAAATACCCAGCGCCATGTATCCTCCAAGATCAATTACGTTATCCGGAGAGAAAGGAAAAGCTCGCGATAGTCTGTTTTGAAATATGTGCTCTTTATTGACATAAATTAGCGTTAAAATCGTTAAAGCCACAATGCCGAAATATGCTGCACCTATGATATATTTTTTTCTGTCCTGTAGTTCACATTGGCGATACAGGCAGATAAAAATAAACAAATAAAATGAATGGGTTAGCGCAGACCTGAGGTGGGACGAATCAGCCCAAAAATTAGTTAATGAGAAATATAATAAAAATGCACCAGTAAAGCCCAGTGCGGGTAGAAAGTCACGATCGCTAATAAAACGCGTTCTTACCTCATGATTTATCATCATAGCGATGATAAACAGTGCAAGGGCAATGTGAAAGAAAATATTTACTTTTGAAACGCCACAAAAAATCATGCTCAAAAAGATAAAGAGCATAAAAGGATAGAATATAAAACGTTGAAGATTAGTTGAAGACATCAGTAAAATCCTTTCTGGGGAAAACAGAGTCAGGTATTGCGCTTTGAGGAGATAGATTGATGACAGTGATCTTATTTTTTTTGAAAACAGTACTTGCCAGCATCAACGCCGGAATGACAATATTATTCACCTTTTTATCAAGGAAAGTTGGTAACATTGTACTATTGGTTTCATAAAAGCGAGGTTGATTGAAATTATTCATATCGAGCCCCGCAATATATATTTTTTTAAAGCCCAGAAAATAGAGTACCTGGAGAGCCCAATACATTACGGTTCCGGCATCTACGACCCCGTGACGAACATCACAACTAAAGGCTGTATTAGGATGTGTCTCTGAAAATATGATACCTGGCGTACCCGCTAGAGCCTCGCGTAAATCAGCTTGCTTAATAGAGGGTTTATAGGTCTCATAACAAATATCTTCAATAATGCATAATTCACACTGGATTTTGTCGTATGAAAAACGCTCTATAAGTTTAACGATGCCCATAACCGTAGTAAAGAGAATGACATCTTTACAGCTTACAATACGCTTCAACAATGCAGTCTGACGATCGATAAACGTCATATCAACGACGAAATAGAGAGAAAAACTTAGCGCGTGGTGAAGGTGCCAGGCACCGTTCACGCCCGCCGTGATTACCGTCGATGGTAGAGTCTTGAAATCGATAGCTTTGATTGAAGGGCCAGTCGCCGCAATAAGTATATCGCCATCGAACCGATGGTGAAGTGAGGAGAGCGGGATCAGATCGATACTGCGTCCCTTATACTTTAATTCTGATATTTCACCGGTTTCAGCACGCGATATTTTAACGAAGGGCCATAAATTTTCATTATGTCGCATATTGCGCTTATGCGTATACCGATACAGTTGCTTGGTCAACGAGTTCATTTTACGCCTCAGGAAATTATTTTTTTATTTTTATTCACGGTCGTTAATAAACTCACAATGTTATCCAAATCCGCGTCGCTTACTGCAAACAACTCTTCTTTCGGTTGGCTGAAGTAGTAACGCGTTTCAAAAACGTAAGAGTTAATATTTTCATCGTTACCAATCAACAGAACCTCGCCGAGAGGACGCTGCTCGTAATGACAGCATGGGCCAAATAACATGATTACCGGCACGCCCACAGCATCTGCGATGTAAATATTCCCCGAATCAGACGCGATATAGCAGTCCATCTTCGAAATGGCCCAGGGAAGCTCTTCGAGCGAAATTTTACCAATGAGATTGATAAAATTCGGGATCTCACCGTAAAGGCGGGTGATATCGTCCATCCACGACTGTTCATTTGGGGCACCGAAAACATAAAACTCGCAGGGTAAGCCGGCGAGGCGATCGACAATTCGCTTCCAGATAACCGGCGGCACCGTTTTAGCTTTATTGCCTGCCGCAATACTGATACCGATGCGGATAACGTCAGGTTTGTCGAGAATGGCCGGATAGGTCGCCGGTTTAAACAGCGGCTTTGTGGCATGTTTGGGAGAGTCCTGCCACGTGAGTGAACGGTCGGCCAGCTTCAGGTAGTTGGTTACTGATAGCGTTTTTTTGCCGTGCTCAACGATACCGTCGGCGGTGAGATAAAATATCCCGTGATACCACCTGCGGGTGTAAATGCTTAAAAATTGTTTGTTTTTTGCATTACAGACGGCGGCAAAGAAGAGATTCACGCTATTCGGCTGTAGCAGGTAGACATTATCGTAACGGTTCATGATCCTGCAGGCGAAGCAGAGCTTACGCCACAGGTTGCGCTTATGCTGTTCGATGAAGTAGATCTGTTCGATGTTCTCGTCATGCTTCGCCAGCGCGCCGACGCTGCGGCTGATCAGCACATCGCTTTTTTGCAGATGTGCCAGGAGGGGCGTCGCATTGATAAAGTCACCGATTTTGGCCGTCTGAATGACAAGGTTCCTGCCCGTGTCTTTTCGAAACAGCTTCCGGAAGAGCTTCACCGGAAAGAGTAAAATCAGCAGAAATACGTAACTCATGGGTTAAATATCCCTGTTGGAAAGCAGTTGGCTGCCCTGTAAAAATGAAAAAATAGCATCTGCGCTGATATCCTTCGTTTGTTGCGTCGGGCTGACCATCTGATGCTGGTTTTTACCGTAACCCCCGATCAGCCCGGGGTCTGTCGGGCCGAAAATCGTGATATTAGGACGATCCAGTGCGGCGGTTAAATGGCTTAGCCCCGTATCCACGGAAACGACGGCATTCGCGCCCGCCAGCTGCGCGGCAACCTGCGCCAGCGTAAGTTTGGGTAAAACCTCGACGTGGGTAAAGCCTGCGGCCAGACGCTCCGCACGCTGACGCTCATGTTCAGCACCCCACGGGAGTTTAATATGGATACCGCAAGGTTGCATTAGTTCAATCAGCCTTCGCCAGTGCGTTTCCGGCCAGTGCTTATCGTCGCGCGTTGTGGCATGCAGGAACACCAGATACGGCTCGGCATGCTCCGTCTCGCGCAAAAAATGCTGTGCGATAGCGTAGTCACCCTGAGTTTCAGGTTTTGCATAGCCCAGGCTTTTCGCGAACAGCTCGCGGGTGCGCTCCACGGCGTGCTGCTGCTTCGCAATATGGTGGCGACGGTTATAGAAAAGGCTCGCCAGCGGTTCGCGTGCGGTTTGCCAGTCCATACCGTGCTTTACGCCGTGTGCCAGACGCGTCACCAGCGCCGCGCTTTTGACCAGCCCCTGGGCGTCGACGATCGCGTCGTAACGCTGCGCCTGCACCGCTTCGCGGAAGGCTTTACGTTCGGCTTTAATCGGTGCGGAGAACCACGCTTTGCGCCAGCGGCGAATCGCCACCGGGATCGCGCGATCGACCGCCTCATGCCAGGTGGGGATTTGCGCGAAGCCTTCTTCCACCACCCAGTCAAAACGGATGCCGGGAATGGCCCGCATGGCGTCCGTCAGCGACGGCAGCGTATGCAGGACATCACCCATCGAGGAGGTTTTAACGATCAATACCCGCATCCGTTATCCTTCTTCGCTCAACAGCAGTTCGTTGAGTTCTTCGAGAACGCGCTGCGGCGTGATGTCGATCAGACTCTGATGATAGCCCTCTGCGGCATCGCCTTTGCGAACCTTATGGTAGCCGGTGATTAGCCGGATAACGCGCGCTTTGTGTGACAGAGGCGGCGTGAAGTCCGGGCTGCTGGGGCCATACAGCGCGACCAGCGGGCGGTCCAGCGCGGCGGCGACGTGCATTAGACCGGAATCGTTAGTGACCACGGCTTTACAGGCGGCAATCAAAATTACGGCCTGCTCAAGCTGGGTTTCTCCCGCAAGGTTCCGGCACCAGGCCTGCTGATCGATGCTCAGCGCGGCGAGAATTTCATTGCCCGCCTCGTGGTCTTTCGCTGAGCCAAACAGCACAATCTGATAGCCTTCGTCGATCAGCTGTTTCGCCAGTTCGGCGTAGTGATAGTGCGGCCAGCGTTTTGCCGGACCAAATTCCGCACCAGGGCAAAAACCAATCATCGGACGCTCGGACGACATGCCAAACGCGTTGCAGGTGTGGGACTTCTCCCCATCGTTGACCTGAAGCTGCGGCCACAGCAGCGGCTGCGGCAGGTCTTTCGCGCTGCGCATTACGCCTTTGTCATAGGCCAGCGCCACATAGCGCTCAACCATCAGCGGCCAGGCCTCTTTATCCAGCACGCGGGCGTCGTTCAGCAGGCCGTAGCGCATTTCGCCTCGCCAGCCGGTACGGTGCGGCACGCCAGCAAAGAAGGGCACAAGGGCGGATTTGAAGGAATTAGGTAGCACATAGGCACGGTCATAGCGTTTTTCGCGCAGGCTATGGCCGAGCCTGCGACGCTCGCCAATTTCCAGCGCACCGTGGCCGAGCGGCATTGGGATCGCCTCGTTCACTTCTGGCATACGCGATAACAGCGGACGGCACCACGCGGGTGCCATCACGTCGATTATCGCCTGGGGATAACGCGCCTTGAGCGTGCGATAGAGACTTTGCGACATCATCATGTCGCCCACCCATGACGGGCCGATCACCAGAATTTTCATACTTATGCGTCGCGGTTCAGCCAGGCCATGTATTCCGTTACGCCTTCGGCAACGGTCTTGAACGGCTTGTCGTAGCCTGCGGCACGCAGGTTGGTCAGGTCAGCCTGCGTGAACGCCTGGTAGCGGCCCTTCAGCTTATCCGGGAAAGGAATGTACTCAATGCTGCCTTTTTTATGGTACGCCAGCGTTGCGTCAGCCACGGCCTGGAAGGATTCCGCGCGGCCTGTGCCCAGGTTGAAAATACCGGATACGCCATTTTCCAGGAACCACAGGTTGACGGCCGCCACGTCGCCTACGTAGACGAAGTCACGCTTGAAGCCGTCGCTGCCTTCAAACAGTTTCGGGCTTTCGCCATTATTCAGCTGGGTGTTCAGGTGGAACGCCACGCTCGCCATGCTGCCTTTGTGGCCTTCGCGCGGACCGTAAACGTTGAAGTAGCGGAAGCCAACAATCTGGGAGTTCGCTTCAGGCAGGATCTGGCGCACGTACTCATCAAACAGGAACTTGGAATAGCCGTAAACGTTCAGCGGCTGCTCATATTCGCGGGATTCGATGAAATCAGAGGTGCGGCCGCCGTAGGTTGCCGCAGAGGAGGCGTACAGGAACGGAATTTCACGCTCCAGGCAGTAGTGCAGGATCTCTTTGGAGTACTGATAGTTGTTGTCCATCATGTACTTGCCGTCCCACTCGGTGGTGGATGAGCATGCACCTTCGTGGAAGATGGCTTCGATCTCGCCGAACTCTTCGCCTGCCATAATCTGGATAAGGAAGTCCTCTTTATCCATATAATCAGCGATGTTCAGATCCACCAGGTTGACGAACTTGGTGCCGTCTTTCAGGTTATCCACCACCAGAATGTCGGTGATGCCTTTGTCATTGAGAGCTTTAACAATATTGCTGCCGATAAAGCCCGCGCCGCCGGTAACGATGATCATAACTGTAACCTTTGAAGTGTTGAGTCCGGGGACAATCCCGGACGCTAATGTCTTTATCATATCATCACAATGCCCGGTCTTCAGCCATTCACCGATATGCAGCAGGGGTACACGTGATTTATGCTGCAAAAACGAGAAGAGATACTGCGTCATCTCGTCATGAACTATAGGTTTGGGTAATATGTGCCGAAATTTGCCGAGTCTGGAGAATTGCAATGCGTGGTGATTTTTACAAACAGTTAAACAGCGACCTCGATACCGCCCGTGCGGAAGGGTTGTTCAAGGAAGAGCGTATTATCACGTCTGCTCAGCAGGCGGACATCACCGTTGCCGATGGCAGCCATGTGATCAACTTTTGTGCGAACAACTACCTGGGTCTTGCGAATCACCCTGAGCTGATTGCCGCAGCGAAAAACGGCATGGATACCCACGGCTTCGGCATGGCCTCCGTGCGCTTTATCTGCGGCACCCAGGACAGCCACAAGCAGCTTGAACAAAAGCTGGCGAACTTCCTTGGAATGGAAGACGCGATCCTCTACTCCTCCTGCTTCGACGCCAACGGCGGTCTGTTTGAGACGCTGCTGGGTGCAGAAGACGCAATTATCTCCGACGCTCTGAACCACGCCTCTATTATCGACGGCGTCCGCCTGTGTAAAGCGAAGCGTTTCCGCTACGCCAACAACGACATGATTGAGCTGGAAGCCCGCCTGAAAGAGGCCCGCGAAGCCGGCGCGCGTCATGTGCTCATCGCCACCGATGGCGTGTTCTCTATGGACGGCGTGATCGCTAACCTGAAGGGCGTGTGCGATCTGGCCGACAAATACGACGCGCTGGTGATGGTAGACGACTCGCACGCGGTTGGTTTTGTGGGCGAAAATGGCCGTGGCTCCCACGAATACTGTGACGTGATGGGCCGCGTGGACATCATCACCGGTACGCTGGGCAAAGCGCTTGGCGGTGCTTCCGGCGGCTATACCGCCGCGCGTAAAGAGGTGGTTGAGTGGCTGCGTCAGCGCTCCCGCCCGTATCTGTTCTCCAACTCCCTGGCGCCAGCGATCGTGGCCGCCTCCATTAAAGTGCTGGAGATGGTGGAATCCGGTGCTGAGCTGCGCGACCGCCTGTGGGCTAACGCCCGCCTGTTCCGCGAAAAAATGAGTGCCGCAGGGTTTACCCTGGCCGGCGCTGACCACGCGATCATTCCGGTGATGCTGGGCGATGCGGTCGTCGCGCAGAAATTTGCTCGCGAGCTGCAGAAAGAAGGGATTTACGTGACCGGGTTCTTCTTCCCGGTGGTACCAAAAGGTCAGGCGCGTATCCGCACTCAGATGTCTGCGGCGCACTCGCCTGAACAAATTGAACGTGCGGTGGAAGCCTTTACCCGCATCGGTAAACAGCTGGGCGTAATTGCCTGAGGACGTGTGATGAAAGCGTTATCCAAACTGAAAGCGGAAGAAGGGATTTGGATGACCGACGTGCCGGAGCCGGAAGTCGGTCATAACGATCTGCTGATCAAAATTCGTAAAACCGCCATCTGCGGTACTGACGTTCACATCTACAACTGGGACCAGTGGTCACAGAAAACCATTCCTGTCCCGATGGTGGTCGGCCATGAATATGTGGGTGAAGTGGTTGGCATCGGCCAGGAAGTAAAAGGGTTCAACATCGGCGATCGCGTCTCCGGTGAAGGCCATATTACCTGCGGTCACTGCCGTAACTGCCGCGGTGGCCGTACGCACCTGTGCCGCAACACCGTCGGCGTGGGCGTAAACCGTCCGGGCTGCTTCGCGGAATATCTGGTGATCCCGGCGTTCAACGCGTTCAAAATTCCGGACAATATCTCTGACGACCTGGCCTCCATCTTTGACCCGTTCGGCAATGCGGTACATACGGCGCTCTCCTTCGACCTGGTGGGTGAAGACGTGCTGGTCTCCGGTGCGGGCCCAATCGGTATTATGGCGGCAGCGGTGGCGAAGCACGTGGGTGCGCGTAACGTCGTGATCACCGACGTCAACGAATACCGTCTGTCGCTGGCACGTAAAATGGGCGTTACCCGCGCGGTGGACGTCTCTAAGGAGAGCCTGACCGACGTGATGGAAGAGCTGGGCATGACTGAAGGCTTCGACGTGGGTCTGGAGATGTCCGGTGCGCCACCGGCGTTCCGCACCATGCTTGACACCATGAACCACGGCGGGCGTATCGCGATGCTGGGTATTCCGCCGTCAGATATGTCTATCGACTGGAATAAAGTGATCTTCAAGGGGCTGTTCATTAAAGGCATCTATGGCCGTGAAATGTTCGAAACCTGGTACAAGATGGCGGCATTAATTCAGTCTGGCCTGGATCTGTCCCCGATTATTACCCATCGATTCTCTGTCGATGAGTTCCAGCAGGGCTTTGACGCTATGCGTTCTGGCCAGTCCGGGAAAGTGATTCTGAGCTGGGGTAAATAATGAGAAAGGGGCCGAGGGCCCCTTTTACTTATGCAGCAGTTCTTTCGCAACCAAGCTTGATGAGTACTTTTGCAGCAATAGACTGGATATCAAGTCTGTTGTGGTGTTTATCGAATATTAGCTGCTCTGAGTTATTTCCAACAGGCGCGAAAATGGTATTGCCTTCGAATTTTTTATTATGATCCAGCAGCATGGAAAAATAGATAGCAATAAGTTTTTTATCAAAGGCGCAGGCGATATGTACGATGGCTGTATCTACAGAGACAATCAAATCGGCTTTTTTGATAAGTGTTATGGCATCCCAGAGCGAGTTGAAACGACAAATGGTGACCTGGCTATTTTCAATGTGGAGGCCAGCAAGTTTCTTACCTTCACCAATGATAAACACATGAACATCTGGGTTTTGTGTAATCTCATTCGCCAATTTTTCTAACTGTGAAGGCGAGAGGCTGCGCTCTGCAACGCTTGCGAATGGATTGAGGACAACGCACGTTTTACCAGAATGCGATTGCAGATAACTGTCAATAAAGACATCGTGCTCCGGCAAAACGGGTAACGAATAACGAAGGAATTCAGGCTTAACATTCAATATGTTAAGTATTTCTTTTTGAGGATGGGTAATGTGGAACTCGGAATCAATTGGCAACATTAAGTTATAGGGCTTATCCAGCCAGCCGCCAAATCCAACGGCATATTTATAATGCGCTTTACGCAGGAGAAGCGTATTGAACAATTCTTTTCTTTTCATCCATGCGTAATGGCTAATGACTAAATCTGTCTCGATGGTGTTCATTGCATCGATGTTATTGATATCAACAATATAAACTTCATCAATATCCGTCATTTTTTCGAATAAATCGCGATTTCGTTCCTCGACGATGACCTGCAGCGTATACCCTGCCTCTTTTAAACTATGCCAGGTCCCGGTGTGGCAAACAGCATCACCAATTCCAAGGTCTACAAAAGGGAAAAGGATGCGCTTCACACGGGAAACATCAATTTTTTCCTGCCGCTTATCATGGAGCTGGCGCGCTACTGAAAGTAGCTTTAACCGTCTTTTTAATTCTTTCGTTTTATGGTTTCGTTGCCTGTTAATTTCCTTCAGGTAACTAATAATTTTCTTCATGTTCGCGCCAAACCAACTTAAGCAGTATATTGACGATAGTATAATCTTAACGTCTGCCAAAAGGAATGATTGCGATGCCAGAGAATGGTTTGCATCATTTTATTGTTACTTAACAAGTAGTTAAATTATATGCTCTCTGGTTTATCCCGTTTCTGACGTGCGTCACCCCTACTCGCTAATGCCAGCACCGTTTTGTAAATAAAAATTATGGTTCAGACCCGGATATGACAGTGGTAATGGCTGAAGCTATCCTCTCATGATCGAATTGATTAAGATCAGGGGACAATATGTTCAAGCTAACCGTATGCCTTTTGACGTACAACTCTGCTCGTTTGTTACATCAGGTTTTACCTCCTTTGATACGTATTGCGGATGAGATTGTTGTGGTTGATTCCGGGAGCCATGATGAAACGTTATCTGTTCTCGAAGAATATGGAATCTCACCAATTTATCATCCCTATGCAATGCATGGTGAACAGATGAATATAGCCATTTCTCGGTCAAGTAACGATTGGGTTTTATGCATGGACAGTGATGAAATACTGGATGAAGATACCCTGGAATATATCATCGCGCTAAAATCCAGAGAGGAACCTCCAGCAGACTGGGGGTGGAGTCTGTCTCGTTACTGGTATGTATTAGGCGAGCGCACCCGAACAATCTACCCGGTTTCTTCCCCTGACTATCCCTTGAGGTTATTCAATCGTCGTTATGTCACATTTAACAGTCGACCAGTAGATGATAAAGCCGTTGGTGCAGGGCAGGTGATGCGAATACCGGGTCATGTCCGACACGATACCTTTTATTCCCTGCATGAAGTGTTTGATAAGTTAAATACGTATACATCGCGAGTGGTAAAGTATCAGGCACCCAGACCTTCAATCGTACGCGGTATCGTCAGTGCTATTGGTGCCTTCTTTAAATGGTATTTATTTAGCGGTGCATGGAGACAGGGAAAAGTTGGGGTGGTTACGGGACTCTATGCAACCTTGTACAGTTTTTTAAAATATTTCAAAGCCTGGTATCGCCATCAGGATGAAGGGGAATCCGCAGCCCGAAAGCATACGGATTCACATCTTATTAGATAGTTACGACTTTTTCCCCCAGCCCTGCCACTGATGCTGGAAATACTGCACCAGCGTACTCTGGCTCACGCTTTCGCTGATTACCGTGAAGAAGCGGGTTGCATGCACCGGTTCAGGCGGCTGTTTCAGCGTGCAGTGCTTCACGCCGCGGAACGGATTACGCGGTTGTGTTGCTGGTGGCTGCGCGCTACCCGGACGAGACGTATCCACCTGAGGTTCATTGAGCAGATCGCCCGGACGCACCAGCGTAATATCGGCAGGTAAGGTCGGCAGCATTTGCTGCAACACGCGTACGGTAGACGGATGCGGATGGCCGATGGCAATCGCCGACCCGTTACGGCGCGCCAGCTGTACCGCACGGTTGAACTGCAC
The DNA here is from genome assembly GCF_014930695.1 of Enterobacter cloacae complex sp. P40C2. NCBI lineage: Bacteria > Pseudomonadati > Pseudomonadota > Gammaproteobacteria > Enterobacterales > Enterobacteriaceae > Enterobacter > Enterobacter cloacae complex sp. P40C2. The sequence goes on from NZ_JADBRP010000006.1 coordinate 228,047, forward strand.
GCGGATATCCGCCTCGTTCTGGGAGTCGTCCAGGAAGACCTTGCGCTTGATGACCTTCACGCCCGTCCCCTGAGCGGCACGCATTGCCTGGCTGTTGCCGATGGTCATGCTGTCGAGGAAATAGAGATTGTAACGCTCCAGCGCCTGCATCACTTTCAGCATGCCGTACAGGCTGGAGGTCATCGCGCTGCCCATATGGTTATTCAGGCCCACGGCATACGGCACTTTGTTGTAGGCGTCGCGGATGATGCGATCGATCTCGTCGCTGCTCATATCCGGACGAAGCGTGTCTTTTTCCAGCGGCTGTTTGCTAAGCGGTGCCATTGGCAGGTGGATGAGGACCTGATGGCCGCTATTGTGGGCTTTCGTCGCCATTTCACGGGCATGTGGCGCGTTAGGAAGAACGGCGACGGAGATGGCTGACGGCATCGCCAGCACCTGATTTTCGTAGTGTGGGCGATAACCGAAGTCATCGATCACTATCGCGAGTTTGCCTGCATAAACCGGTGCAGCCAGCGCCAGCGCGCTGACGACGGAGAGAATAATTCGACGAAATTGAAGCAAAACTTATCTTCCCAACCACGGCTGTGGATTGACCGCCTGACCCTGGCGACGAATTTCGAAATAGAGTGACGGGCGGCCCTGACCGCCACTGCTGCCCACAAGGGCAATGGGTTGGCCGGCGCGCACCTGAGTGCCGACGCTGACCAGCGCGCTCTGGTTGTAGCCGTAAAGGCTCATGTCGCCTTTACCGTGTTCAACCACCACCACAAGTCCGTAACCCTGCAGCCAGTCGGCCAGAATAACGCGACCATCGGCGATGGCTTTCACTTCGCTACCTTCAGACGCACCGATAACGATCCCCTTCCAACGTAGCTCACCCTGCAACTGTTCGCCATAGCGATGCAGAATCGTACCGCGAACGGGCCAGTAGGCCTGGCCACGAGGTGAACCGAGGCCGCCGGTACGCGACATCAGGGAACGTTCATTTTCAGTAGGCTTATAGGTGGTGCCTTTACGGGAGGCTTCCTGCTGCTTATTACGCACGGCCTGTGCTTCACGCGCCTCTTTTTCAGCGCGCGCTTTGGCCGCGGCTTCCGCACGGGCGATGCTGTTACGCAGCTTCGATTCGTTGGCGCGCATTTCGCTCAACTGGCTTTGTCCTGCCTGAATAGAGGACTCCAGTCCGGCGAGCGTCTTTTTACGTTCATTCCGTGCCTGCTCAAGCTTCGCCTGCTGGGCCTGCTGTTCGTAGAGCAGCGTCTGCTGCTGGCTCTGCTTCTCTTCCAGCTCGGCTTTTTGCATGGTGACCTCTTCGCGCGTCTGTTTGAGCTGCGCGATAGTCTCCTGACGCGCCTGGTTCAGGTAGCCAAAGTAGGCTTGCAGGCGCTGCCCGCGCTGGCTCTCTTCACCGCTGAGGATCAGCTGTAGGCCGGTGTGCTCACCCTGGCGGAAGGCGGCATCAAGCTGTGCAGCAAGGTTGCGCTCCTGTGCGTCACGCTGACGCTCCAGTTTCGCAATCGACGCGTTCATTTCATCGATTTGCTTATTGAGCTGAGCAAGGATGTTTTGCGTTTCACGCAGCTTACGCGCGGCGGCGGAGATGGCCTCTTCCTGCTTTTTAAGCTGGGCAAGCAGGGCTGAACGCTGCTGCTGCTGCTGGCGTACGGCGCGCTCTTTAGCGGCGATATCAGCCTGAATGGATTTAAGCTGGTCGCGGTCATCCGCGTGGGCGGATGCGGCGCACAGCAATACGCCAGCGCTGAGTGCGCTGGCGTAAAGCAGAGGTCTGACTGATAACCTAAGCGGCTTCACGACCCATGTGATTGAAAAAATCGCCTTTCCCCTCATGGGGAGCGATTATTCCACGATGAACAGCGGCTTGCCAGTCATCTCTTTAGGGATTTCCATACCCATCAGCGACAACATGGTTGGCGCGATGTCGGAAAGCTTGCCGCCTTCCACTGCTTTTACTGATTTATCACCTACATAAATCAGCGGAACAGGCAGGTTGGTATGTGCGGTATGCGCCTGTCCCGTTGCCGGATCGCGCATCTGTTCCGCGTTGCCGTGGTCGGCGGTGATCAGCAGCTGGCCACCTACGGATTCGACCGCTTTCGCAACCTGCTCAACGCAGCGATCCAGCGCTTCAACCGCTTTCACCGCGGCTTCCATCACGCCGGTGTGGCCTACCATATCGCCATTCGGGTAGTTACAAATGATGGTGTCGTATTTACCGCTTTCGATCGCGGCCACCAGTTTTTCGGTCAGCTCCGCGGAGCTCATCTCCGGCTGCAGATCGTACGTCGCAACTTTCGGTGAGTTAATCAGAATGCGGTCTTCGCCTTTGAACGGCTCTTCCACGCCACCGTTAAAGAAGAAGGTCACGTGTGCATACTTTTCAGTTTCAGAAATACGCAGCTGGGTTTTATCGTTTTTCGCCATCCACTCACCGAAGGTATTTTCCAGCGACGCGGGCGGATAAGCGCAAGGGGCTTTGATATCCGCTGCGTACTCGGTCAGCTGGATGAAATCGATCTTCACCACCTTCTTACGGGCGAAACCGTCGAAATCGGCGTTGACGAAGGCGCGGGTGATTTCACGCGCGCGGTCAGCACGGAAGTTCATGAAGATCAGCGCATCGCCATCTTCCATGGCGGCATCGGCCTGGCCTTCAGCGCGAATAACGGTCGCCTTCACGAACTCGTCGTTTTCATCGCGCGCGTAAGCGGCTTCCAGGCCTTCAACGGCGGTCGCGTACTGGAACTCGCCTTTTGCCAGGGTCAGCAGGTCATAGGCCTGCTCTACGCGATCCCAGCGGTTGTCGCGGTCCATGGCATAGTAACGGCCAATGATGGACGCCACGCGGCCTTTGCCCAGCGCGGCGAATTTGTTTTCAAACGCTTCCAGAGAACCTTTAGCGCTGCGCGGAGGCGTATCACGGCCATCCAGGAACGCGTGCAGATAGATTTTTTCTGCACCGCGCTCGGCGGCCAGCTCTACCATCGCCATGATGTGATCTTCGTGGCTGTGAACGCCGCCCGCAGAGAGCAGGCCCATAATGTGAACGGCTTTACCTGCGGCAACGGCTTTATCAACCGCCCCGGTGAGCGTTGGGTTGGCAAAGAAGGTACGTTCTTTGATTTCAACGTCCAGACGCGTCAGGTCCTGATAAACGATACGGCCCGCGCCAAGGTTAACGTGACCCACTTCAGAGTTACCCATCTGGCGATCTGGCAGACCCACTTCCAGGCCAGACGCATCAATCAGCGTGTGGGGACGTTTTGCCCATAGCGCATCCATAACCGGGGTTTTGGCGTTGAAAATGGCATTATCCTGTTGATCTTCACGGTAGCCATAGCCATCCAGAATCACCAGTACCATAGGTTTTTTAGACACCGACATTGCGACAACCTCATGCTCAAGAGACAAAAATTTTGCGTAATTTTACTACAGCTGAATCGATAAAATAGCCGCAGAAGATCAAAGAAAGCGTGGAGGCAATGCTGTTCTCTGGACATTTTGAGGCTTTTTTTTACGTGGCATGCCGCAGAAAATAGATTAGCTTTATGTCGCTGGCTGTATTTGCCACAACGCACAGGTATACTCCTGTCCTGGTTTTTTTTAATCACTACGTCGGGAGTAGTTACCCCCCATGCAAGAAATTATGCAATTCGTTAGCCGCCATCCGGTCCTGAGCATCGCGTGGATTGGCCTGCTGGTCGCTGTACTGTTCACCACATTTAAGGGACTGACGTCTAAAATTAAGGTGATCACCCGCGGTGAAGCGACTCGTCTGATCAACAAAGAGGACGCCGTTGTGGTTGATCTGCGTCAGCGCGACGATTTCCGTAAGGGCCACATTGCAGGTGCTATCAACCTGCTGCCTGCGGAAATCAAAGCAAACAACATTGGTGAGCTGGAGAAGCATAAAGCCCAGCCGATTATCGTTGTTGACGGCACCGGCATGCAGGCGCAGGAATCTGCCAACGCACTGCATAAAGCAGGTTTTGAAAACGTAACGGTACTGAAAGAAGGCATTTCCGGCTGGAGCGGGGAGAATCTTCCTTTAGTGCGCGGCAAATAAGGAGTTAAGTGATGGCCAATATTGAGATCTACACCAAAGCAACGTGCCCGTTCTGCCACCGGGCGAAAGCGCTGCTGACCAGCAAAGGCGTAACGTTCAAGGAACTGCCGATCGATGGTGACGCGATTAAACGCGAAGAGATGATCCAACGCAGTGGCCGCACGACGGTTCCACAGATTTTTATTGATGCGCAGCACATTGGCGGCTGTGATGACTTGTATGCGCTCGACGCGCGTGGTGGACTCGATCCGCTGCTGCGCTAAGAGACTTTAGGACAATTAAAAAGGGTTTTTCCATGTCAGAACAAAACAACACCGAAATGACTTTCCAGATCCAGCGCATCTACACTAAGGATGTCTCTTTCGAAGCGCCAAATGCGCCGCACGTTTTCCAGAAAGACTGGCAGCCAGAGGTTAAACTTGATCTGGATACCGCATCCACCCAGCTGGCGGATGACGTGTATGAAGTCGTACTGCGTGTAACCGTAACCGCTTCTCTGGGCGAAGAAACTGCATTCCTGTGCGAAGTACAGCAGGGCGGCATCTTCTCCATCGGCGGTATTGAAGGCAACCAGATGGCGCATTGCCTGGGTGCATACTGCCCGAACATCCTGTTCCCGTATGCACGTGAATGCATCACCAGCCTGGTTTCTCGCGGTACGTTCCCACAGCTGAACCTTGCGCCAGTGAACTTTGATGCGCTGTTCATGAACTACCTGCAACAGCAGGCTGGCGAAGGTGCCGAACAACATCAGGATGCCTGATGAGCACTGTTAATGCGTCAATGACTGTGATCGGTGCCGGCTCTTACGGCACCGCTCTTGCCATCACGCTGGCAAGAAATGGTCACGACGTGGTCCTGTGGGGCCACGATCCAAAACATATCGCGACGTTGCAACACGACCGCTGCAACGTGGCGTTTCTCCCGGACGTTCCGTTCCCTGATTCCCTGCATCTGGAAAGCGACCTTGCGACCGCGCTGGCCGCCAGCCGCAATATTCTGATTGTGGTGCCGAGCCATGTGTTTGGCGAAGTGCTGCGTCAGATTAAGCCGCTGATGCGTGCGGATGCGCGCGTAGTGTGGGCGACGAAGGGACTGGAAGCCGAAACCGGACGTCTGTTGCAGGACGTTGCCCGCGAAGCGCTGGGTACGGAGATCCCCCTGGCGGTGATCTCCGGGCCGACCTTTGCCAAAGAGCTGGCTGCTGGCCTGCCGACAGCGATTTCGCTGGCATCCACCGACCAGGCCTTCTCCGACGATCTCCAGCAGCTGCTGCACTGCGGCAAGAGCTTCCGCGTGTACAGTAACCCCGATTTTATCGGCGTGCAGCTGGGCGGTGCGGTGAAGAACGTCATTGCTATTGGCGCCGGGATGTCCGACGGCATCGGTTTCGGCGCGAATGCGCGTACGGCGCTGATCACCCGCGGGCTGACCGAAATGTCCCGCCTTGGCGAAGCGCTGGGTGCCGATCCGGCCACCTTTATGGGGATGGCGGGCCTGGGCGACCTGGTGCTGACCTGCACCGACAACCAGTCGCGTAACCGCCGCTTTGGCATGATGCTCGGACAGGGCAGCGATGTTAAAAGCGCGCAGGAGAAGATTGGTCAGGTGGTTGAAGGCTATCGCAATACCAAAGAAGTTCGCGAATTGGCGCACCGTTTTGGTGTCGAAATGCCAATAACCGAGGAAATTTATCAGGTATTGTATTGCGGAAAAAATGCGCGCGAGGCAGCATTGACCTTATTAGGTCGTGCGCGCAAGGACGAGCGCAGCAGCAATTAGCCGGGAAATATCGTCACCTGAATGACCCAGCCAGCGCAGAACTGGCTGGTCATTAACTATCGTCTGGAGCAAGCAATGCCGTGTGAAGAACTGGATATCGTCTGGAACAATATTAAAGCCGAAGCGCGAGCTTTGGCAGACTGTGAGCCTATGCTGGCCAGTTTCTATCACGCGACGCTACTCAAGCACGAAAATCTCGGCAGCGCCCTGAGCTATATGCTTGCCAATAAGCTGGCTTCCCCTATCATGCCTGCTATCGCTATCCGCGAAGTGGTGGAAGAAGCCTACGCCGCAGATCCGGAGATGATCGCCTCTGCCGCCTGTGATATCCAGGCCGTGCGCACGCGTGACCCGGCCGTCGATAAATATTCCACGCCGCTGCTGTATCTTAAAGGCTTTCACGCCTTACAGGCGTACCGCATCGGTCACTGGTTATGGAAAGAGGGCCGCCGCGCGCTGGCTATCTTCCTTCAAAACCAGGTCTCCGTGACCTTCCAGGTGGATATCCATCCGGCGGCTAAGATTGGTCGCGGGATCATGCTCGATCACGCCACCGGCATTGTCGTCGGGGAAACGGCGGTGATTGAGGATGACGTGTCGATCCTGCAATCCGTTACGCTGGGCGGTACCGGTAAAACCAGCGGCGATCGCCATCCGAAAATTCGTGAAGGGGTGATGATTGGCGCAGGCGCTAAAATCCTGGGCAATATCGAAGTCGGACGCGGAGCGAAGATTGGCGCGGGGTCGGTTGTGCTACAGCCGGTACCGCCGCATACCACTGCCGCTGGCGTTCCGGCGCGCATCGTCGGTAAGCCAGACAGCGATAAACCGTCGATGGATATGGATCAGCACTTCAACGGGATCCACCACACCTTCGAATACGGCGATGGAATTTAAGCGCCGGCAATCCTGAAAAAAAGCCCGGTGAGTGAATGCACCGGGCTTTGGATTAGTTGCGGTATAACACTTTGATAATGTGATATCCGAACTGCGTGTGCAGCGGGCCGGTTGGCTCCAGCACCGGGCAGGAGAAGACCACTTTATCAAATGCCGGAACCATCTGGCCCTGGCGGAACTCGCCTAAATCACCACCGCGTTTGCCTGACGGGCAAATAGAGTGCTTCTTCGCCAGCTTGCCGAAGTCGGCGCCGTTTTTGATCTGCTCCAGAAGATCCTGTGCCAGTTTCTCTTCTTTAACAAGGATATGCAGTGCTGCTGCTGTTTTTGCCATGATCGTGCCTTGAGTCGACTAGTTTACGATCGGTATACTACCACGCGTTTTTCCTCCTCTCCCTACTTTCATTGAGCGATCGTTTATGCGTTTAAACCCCGGACAACAACAAGCTGTCGAATTCGTCACCGGACCATGCCTGGTGCTGGCGGGGGCGGGATCCGGTAAAACACGCGTGATCACCAACAAAATCGCCCATCTGATTCGCGGCTGCGGATACCAGGCGCGCCATATCGCGGCGGTCACCTTTACCAACAAAGCGGCGCGCGAAATGAAAGAGCGCGTGGGCCAGACGCTGGGCCGTAAAGAGGCGCGCGGGCTGATGATCTCCACCTTCCACACGCTGGGTCTGGATATCATCAAGCGTGAATACGCGGCGCTGGGGATGAAGTCCAACTTTTCGTTATTCGATGACACTGACCAGGTGGCGCTGCTTAAAGAGCTGACGGAAGGGCTGATTGAGGACGACAAGGTTCTGCTGCAACAGCTGATCTCGACGATCTCCAACTGGAAAAACGATCTGATGACGCCAGCCCAGGCGGCGGCGAGCGCCAAAGGCGAGCGCGATCGCATTTTCGCCCACTGCTACGGGCTGTACGACGCGCATATGAAAGCGTGTAACGTGCTGGATTTCGACGATCTGATCCTGCTGCCGACGCTGCTGCTCCAGCGTAACGAAGAGGTGCGCGAGCGCTGGCAGAACAAAATCCGCTACCTGCTGGTGGATGAATATCAGGATACCAACACCAGCCAGTACGAGCTGGTTAAGCTGCTGGTAGGACAGCGGGCTCGCTTTACCGTCGTAGGCGACGACGACCAGTCCATTTACTCCTGGCGCGGCGCGCGTCCGCAAAACCTGGTGCTGCTGAGCAAAGACTTTCCGGCGTTGCAGGTGATTAAACTGGAGCAGAACTACCGTTCCTCCGGACGCATTCTGAAGGCGGCGAACATCCTGATTGCCAATAACCCGCACGTGTTTGAGAAGCGTCTGTTTTCCGAGCTGGGCTACGGTACCGAACTGAAAGTGCTTAGCGCCAATAACGAAGAGCACGAAGCGGAGCGCGTAACGGGGGAGCTGATTGCCCACCACTTCGTCAACAAAACCGAATACAAGGATTATGCGATCCTCTATCGCGGTAACCACCAGTCCCGCGTCTTTGAAAAGATGCTGATGCAGAACCGCATTCCGTACAAAATTTCTGGCGGCACGTCGTTCTTCTCACGTCCTGAAATCAAGGATCTGCTGGCCTATCTGCGCGTGCTGACGAATCCGGACGACGACAGCGCCTTTCTGCGTATCGTGAACACGCCGAAGCGCGAGATTGGCCCTGCGACGCTGCAAAAGCTGGGCGAATGGGCGATGACCCGCAACAAGAGCCTGTTTACCGCCAGCTTCGACATGGGGCTGAGCCAGACCCTGACCGGGCGCGGTTATGACTCCTTGACCCGCTTCACCCACTGGCTGGGTGAGGTGCAGCGCCTGGCCGAGCGCGAGCCCGTGGCGGCGGTACGCGATCTGATCCACGGCATTGACTATGAATCCTGGCTGTACGAAACCTCCGCCAGCCCGAAAGCGGCAGAGATGCGTATGAAAAACGTTAACCAGCTCTTCAGCTGGATGACCGAAATGCTGGAGGGTTCTGAGATAGACGAGCCAATGACCCTGACGCAGGTGGTCACCCGCTTCACGCTGCGCGATATGATGGAGCGCGGCGAAACTGAAGAAGAGGCCGATCAGGTTCAGCTGATGACGCTGCATGCGTCGAAAGGGCTGGAGTTCCCGTATGTCTATCTGGTGGGTATGGAAGAGGGGTTACTGCCGCACCAGAGCAGCATCGATGAAGATAACGTCGACGAAGAGCGCCGTCTGGCCTACGTGGGGATCACCCGTGCGCAGAAAGAGCTGACGTTCACGCTGTGCAAAGAGCGCCGCCAGTACGGCGAGCTGGTGCGCCCGGAGCCGAGCCGTTTCCTGCTGGAGTTGCCGCAGGACGATCTTATCTGGGAGCAGGAACGCAAAGTCATTACCGCTGAAGAGCGCATGCACAAAGGCCAGGCAAACGTGGCAAACATACGCGCGATGCTGGCAAAAGCCAAAGAGAAAGGATAATTTTTGCAGGCCGGGTAAGCGCACCCGGCACTGTACGGACGATTACTTCACCTCAAGCGCCCAGTGCACATAGCTTTGCCACTGGAACTCCTGCTCAACCAGTTCTGCGCCAAGCGGGTGATCTTCAAGCCAGTTTTTTGGCAGCGTCAGCGTCAGTTTCTCGTCGTCTGCCTCCAGCGTAATGTCCGGCAGCAAATCATCGCGACGGCGGCTGGCAAACAGAATGGCCAGGCGCAGCAGGCGGCAAAGATGCTCTGCCACGCGCGGGGGCACAGCGTTCTGCTGATGAAGCGAAGAGAGATCGACGGCGTTGGTCTGGTTCAGCAACAGGGTGGCCAGCAGCTTCTTCTGCGCGGGCGTAAAGCCCGGCAAATCGAGATTGCGCACCAGCCAGGCCGCGTGCAGCGGCGCCTGCTTGTACTCCACGCTCAAACCAATTTCATGTAACGCGCAGGCGCTAAGCAGCAGATCGCGGCTTAAAGGTTCAATATCCCAGCTTTTCTTTACCTGATCGGCAAACAATGAGGCCAGCTGGCTCACCCGCTGCGCCTGGTCGGTATCGACGATAAAGCGGCGCTGAACGTTACGCAGCGTGCGGCTACGGATGTCCTGATCGACAGACTGGTGCAGCATTCCGTAAACCAGACCTTCGCGCAGCGCGCCGCCTGCAAGCGTCATACACTGGATATTGAGCTCGGTGAAAATGGCGATCAGAATGGCGAGCCCGCTTGGGAAAACCAGCGCGCGTTCGAGCGTCAGCCCCTCAATTTCAAGCTCTTCCAGGCGACCACACTGGATGGCGCGCTGTTTCAGCTGCTGGAGCTTGGCAAGCGTGATCCGCTCGTCCATCCCCTGCGCCATCATGATCTCCTGCAACGCCTGTACGGTTCCGGATGCCCCTACGCAGACTTTCCAGCCGTGATAGCGCAGTTCGTCCATGACCGGGCGCAGCACTTCACGTGCAGCGTTTTCCGCTTCATCGAAGTTTTCTTTCGCCAGGTTGCGGTCGGTAAAGTAACGCTCCAGCCAGGTCACGCAGCCCATCGACAGGCTGAAAAGCGACGTCGCCTGTGCGCCCGTGCCGGTCACCAGTTCGGTGCTGGCACCGCCAATATCCACGACCAGACGGCGATCGTCGCCGCCGGTAGTGTGCGCTACACCCTGATAGATCAGGCGCGCTTCTTCTTCACCGCTGATGACCTGCACCGGGCAGCCCAGAATGTCCTGCGCTCTGGCTATGAAATCGCCAGCGTTAACCGCCAGACGAAGGGTTGCCGTGGCAACAACGCGAATTTGACTGAGGGGGATATCCTGCAGACGTTCGGCAAACAGACGCAGGCACTGCCAGCCACGTTCCATGGCTTCAGGAGAGAGGTGGTTATCGCTGCTCAGGCCCGCCGCGAGGCGGACCTTGCGCTTGATGCGCGTCAGCGTTTGTATGCTTCCTGCCACCTCGCGCACAACCAGCATATGAAAGCTATTCGAACCGAGATCGATTGCCGCATAAAGCGAGGTGGAGCTGAGCATATTTTCTTAACCTGAACGACGACGATTACGCGGTGCGCCGCCGGAACGACGCGGGCCATTGCCGGAGCGCGGGCGGGTCAGGCGCTTAGGCGGCGGCAGCTCGCTTAACAGCGCGTCCGGGTTGTATTTGCTCTGCGGAATAGAGTGACCGATATAGGTCTCAATGGCCGGAAGATTCAGCGCATACTCTTCACACGCGAGGCTAATAGAGTGACCGCTTGCGCCCGCACGACCGGTACGACCGATACGGTGTACATAGTCTTCGCAGTCATCTGGCAGGTCGTAGTTAAAGACGTGCGTCACGGCTGGAATATGCAGGCCACGGGCCGCCACGTCGGTTGCGACCAGAATATCGAGGTCGCCGCGGGTAAATTCTTCGAGAATACGCAGGCGTTTTTTCTGCGCAACGTCGCCGGTCAGCAGGCCTACGCGGTGACCATCTGCCGCCAGGTGGCCCCAGATATCTTCACAGCGGTGCTTGGTGTTCGCAAAGATAATGGCGCGATCCGGCCACTCTTCTTCGATCAGCGTTTGCAGCAGGCGCATTTTCTCTTCATTAGATGGATAGAAGAGCTCTTCTTTAATGCGGTGACCGGTTTTCTGCTCCGGTTCCACTTCTACATATTCGGCGTTGTTCATCTGCTCGAATGCGAGTTCACGCACGCGGTATGACAGGGTTGCAGAGAACAGCATGTTCAGACGCTGGTCTGCGGCAGGCATACGGCGGAACAGCCAGCGGATGTCTTTGATGAAGCCCAGATCGTACATGCGGTCTGCTTCATCCAACACCACCACCTGGATTGCGCCGAGGTTGATATGGTTCTGTTTGGCGTAGTCGATAAGACGGCCAGTGGTCCCAATCAGGATATCCACGCCGCTTTCCAGCACCTTCAGCTGCTTATCGTAGCCGTCCCCGCCATAGGCCAGGCCGAGTTTCAGGCCGGTGGCTTGCGCCAGAGGCTCAGCGTCTGCGTGGATCTGTACCGCCAGTTCTCGCGTCGGGGCCATAATTAGCGCGCGCGGCTGGTTAACTTTGCGGTCTGCAATCGCCGGATGAGAAAGTAAATAATGAAACGTTGACGTTAAAAACGCCATCGTTTTGCCGGTACCGGTTTGCGCCTGCCCTGCAACGTCGCGACCGGCCAGCGTCAGCGGCAGGGCGAGAGCCTGAATGGGCGTGCAGTTATGAAACCCTTTTGTTTCAAGGGCTTCGATCACCTTCGGGTGCAGGGCGAAGTCGGAAAACTTCTGTTCTGTTAAATGTGTTTTGCTCATAGTGTGGTAGAATATCAGCTTACTATTGCTTTACGAAAGCGTATCCGGTGAAATAAAGTCAACCTTTAGTTGGTTAATGCGACATCAACACGTCGTTGGTGGAGATAAAACCAACGTACCAGGCTTATTCCTGTGGAGTTATATATGAGCGATAAAATTATTCACCTGACTGACGACAGTTTTGACACGGACGTACTTAAAGCTGACGGGCTGATCCTCGTTGATTTCTGGGCTGAATGGTGTGGTCCTTGCAAAATGATCGCTCCGATTCTGGATGAAATCGCTGACGAATATCAGGGCAAACTGACCGTTGCCAAGCTGAACATCGACCAGAACCCGGGCACCGCGCCAAAATACGGTATCCGTGGCATTCCGACCCTGCTGCTGTTCAAAAACGGCGACGTGGCGGCGACCAAAGTGGGCGCACTGTCCAAAGGTCAACTGAAAGAGTTCCTGGACGCTAACCTGGCGTAAGGTTTCTCAGCCGAGCGTCCAGATCGCCTAATTAATGGTGAACTCTGGACGCCCGGCTTTAGTCGTGCTAAGTTAGCTATGACTACGTTTTAAACATATCTTGTTGTTTGAATCTTGTTTTACCCGATACTTCCCGTTGTTAACATAAACAGTGCGTGAAGTTGCTAGATTCCGGGCTTGTCACTCAATCCGTCTTGTCGTTTCAGTTCTGCGTTCTTTCCCTGTGACCAGACAGCGAACAGACATGAGGTGATGGCCGCTAAACAGGCATGGATGACCCTGCCATACCATTCACAACATTAAGTTCGAGAATCACCCCGAGTTTAAGAACCCACACCATTATGAATCTTACCGAATTAAAGAATACGCCGGTTTCTGAGCTGATCACTCTCGGCGAAAATATGGGACTGGAAAACCAGGCTCGTATGCGCAAGCAGGACATCATTTTCGCCATCCTGAAGCAGCACGCTAAGAGTGGCGAAGATATCTTTGGCGACGGTGTGCTGGAGATATTGCAAGACGGATTTGGTTTCCTCCGCTCTGCAGACAGCTCCTACCTCGCCGGCCCTGACGACATCTACGTATCCCCTAGCCAAATCCGCCGTTTCAACCTCCGCACTGGTGACACCATTTCAGGTAAGATTCGTCCTCCAAAAGAGGGTGAACGCTACTTTGCGCTGTTGAAGGTTAACGAAGTTAACTACGACAAACCGGAAAACTCGCGCAATAAGATCCTGTTCGAGAACTTAACGCCGCTGCACGCGAACTCTCGCCTGCGCATGGAGCGTGGTAACGGCTCTACTGAAGACTTAACCGCTCGCGTTCTGGATCTGGCCTCGCCAATCGGTCGTGGTCAGCGTGGTCTGATTGTGGCACCGCCAAAAGCGGGTAAAACCATGCTGCTGCAAAACATCGCGCAGAGCATTGCCTACAACCACCCAGACTGCGTGCTGATGGTGCTGCTGATTGACGAACGTCCTGAAGAAGTGACCGAGATGCAGCGTCTGGTGAAAGGTGAAGTGGTTGCGTCTACCTTCGACGAACCGGCATCTCGCCACGTTCAGGTTGCCGAAATGGTTATCGAGAAGGCAAAACGCCTGGTTGAGCACAAAAAAGACGTGATCATCCTCCTCGACTCCATTACGCGTCTGGCGCGTGCCTACAACACCGTGGTGCCGGCTTCCGGTAAAGTACTGACCGGTGGCGTGGACGCCAACGCCCTGCATCGTCCGAAGCGTTTCTTCGGTGCGGCGCGTAACGTGGAAGAGGGCGGTAGCCTGACCATTATCGCGACGGCGCTGATCGATACGGGCTCCAAAATGGACGAAGTTATCTACGAAGAGTTTAAAGGGACAGGCAACATGGAGCTGCACCTTTCTCGTAAGATCGCAGAAAAACGCGTCTTCCCGGCTATCGACTACAACCGTTCCGGTACCCGTAAAGAAGAGCTGCTTACCACTCAGGAAGAGCTACAGAAAATGTGGATCCTGCGCAAAATCATTCACCCAATGGGTGAGATCGACGCCATGGAATTCCTCATTAACAAACTGGCGATGACCAAAACGAACGACGATTTCTTCGACATGATGAAACGCTCGTAACGCAAATAATCCCAGTAAACGCCACGTTTTTACGTGGCGTTTTTTATTTATGGACTATACGCTATTACCACACACTCCCAATTTTGACCGGTCGGTGCGACAATAAGCAGGTTTGTACAGTCAAAGAAATAATTGATTGAAAAATATACAAAGGGAGTTGTGAGAGGCCGTCTTTAATCCTTCTGAGGCAGAGGCTTCATGGTTATACTTCCGGGACTAACATTTGTTGAGAGCAATCCATTGTGAATCTACTCACTGCAGTAACTGAGCTGATCAGTATTTTTTTATTCACAACCTGTTTTTTGTTCATTGCGCGCAAGGTAGCAAAAAGAATTGGGTTAGTGGACAAACCGAATTTCCGTAAACGCCATCAGGGGCTTATTCCGCTGGTGGGTGGTATTTCGGTGTACGCAGGCATCTGTTTCACATTCGGGATCGCGGATTACTACATTCCTCATGCCGCGCTCTACCTGGCATGTGCAGGCGTGCTGGTGTTAGTCGGCGCCCTTGATGACCGTTTTGATATCAGCGTGAAGTTCCGCGCCACGGTACAGGCGGCTATCGGCATCATTATGATGGTGGTAGGCGGTCTCTATCTCAGAAGCCTGGGCTACGTGTTTGGTCCCTGGGAGCTTGTGCTTGGGCCATTCGGCTTCTTCCTGACGCTGTTTGCCGTCTGGGCCGCCATCAATGCCTTCAACATGGTTGACGGTATAGACGGCCTGCTCGGCGGGTTGTCCTCTGTTTCGTTTGGCGCTATCGGCATCATTTTATGGTTTGACGGCCAGTACAGCCTGTCAATGTGGTGCTTTGCCATGATTGCCGCCATCCTGCCTTACATCTGCCTCAACCTGGGTGTGTTAGGACGTCGCTATAAGGTCTTTATGGGCGATGCGGGCAGTACGCTGATTGGCTTTACGGTTATCTGGGTGCTGCTGGAGACCACTCAGGGTAAAACGCATCCTATTAGCCCGGTAACGGCGCTCTGGATTATTGCAATCCCGCTGATGGACATGGTTGCCATTATGTACCGCCGTCTGCGTAAAGGGATGAGCCCATTCTCCCCCGACCGTCAGCATATTCACCATCTGATTATGCGCGCCGGTTTCACGTCCCGTCAGGCATTTGTGCTGATTACGCTTGCGGCTGCCATTCTGGCTGCCATCGGCGTTGCTGCGGAATACGCACATTTCATTCCTGAATGGGTAATGTTGGTATTATTCTTGCTAGCATTTTTCATGTACGGTTACTGCATCAAGCGTGCATGGAAAGTCGCGCGTTTCATTAAACGTTTAAAACGCAGGATGCGTCGTAACAGTGGCAAAAACACAACATTAACTAAGTAAAACCGGGACTATGATGACTCAACCGTTGGCGGGAGCGAAATCAGTGGTAACTGAGAACGAGCTGGATATTCGTGGTTTGTTTCGAGTGCTTTGGCGAGGCAAGCTGTGGATTGTGGGGATCGCGTTGGGGTTCGCACTGTTGGCGCTAGCCTACACCTTCTTCGCAAAACAGGAGTGGAGCGCCACGGCGATCACGGACCGACCAACGGTAAATATGCTCGGAGGATACTACTCCCAGCAGCAGTTCCTGCGTAATCTTGATATCAAGGCCAATCTGGCGACCCCGGATCAGGCCTCGGTCATGGATGAATCCTACAAAGAGTTCGTGATGCAGCTGGCGTCATGGGATACGCGCCGTGATTTCTGGTCCCAGACGGACTACTACAAGCAGCGCATGGTCGGTAACAGCAAAGCGGATGCCGCGCTGCTGGATGATTTAATCAACAACATTCAGTTTATGCCTGGTGATGCGCTCCGTAATGTCAGCGACAGCGTAAAGCTGATCGCGGAAACGGCGCCGGATGCCAATAATCTTCTGCGTCAGTATGTCGCGTTTGCCAGCCAGCGCGCGGCGAGTCATCTGAATGACGAACTTAAAGGCGCCTGGGCTGCGCGTACTATCCAGATGAAAGCGCAGGTGAAACGTCAGGAAGAGGTCGCAAAAGCCATCTTCGCTCGACGCGTGCATAACATTGAGCAGGCGCTAAAAATTGCGGAACAGCACAATATTTCCCGTAGCGAAACGGATGTTCCCGCTGATGAACTCCCTGACTCAGAAATGTTCCTCCTTGGTCGTCCAATGCTTCAGGCCCGGCTGGAAAATATCCAGGCCGTTGGCCCTGATTTCGATCTTGATTACGACCAAAACCGCGCCATGCTCAACACGCTCAACGTCGGTCCAACGCTGGATCCGCGTTTTCAGACCTATCGTTATTTGAGAACGCCTGAAGAACCTGTAAAACGCGATAGTCCGCGTCGCGCATTCCTGATGATCATGTGGGGGATTGTGGGCGCACTGACTGGCGCTGGCGTGGCGTTAATGCGTCGCCGCACAAACTAAGAACGCCGTCTACGATGAAGGCTGCGGCCTTCATCGTCTAATCGAAGAGAATCGATGTGAAAGTACTAACCGTATTTGGCACCAGGCCGGAGGCCATTAAGATGGCGCCTCTGGTTCATGCGCTGGCCAGAGATCCTGATATTGAAGCGAAAGTCTGCGTGACTGCCCAGCACCGCGAGATGCTCGATCAGGTTTTAACCCTCTTTTCTATCGTCCCGGATTACGATCTAAATATTATGAAACCGGGGCAGGGACTGACGGAAATTACCTGCCGTATCTTGCAAGAGTTAAAGCCTATCCTTGAGTCGTTCAGGCCAGATGTGGTGCTGGTGCACGGCGACACCACCACCACCGTGGCGACCAGCCTGGCCGCGTTCTACCAGCGTATCCCTGTTGGCCATGTTGAAGCGGGTCTGCGTACCGGCAATCTTTATTCCCCGTGGCCGGAAGAGGCCAACCGCACGCTCACAGGCCACCTGGCGATGTACCATTTTGCGCCAACCGAAAACTCACGTCAGAACCTGCTGCGAGAAAACATCAGCGACAGCAAAATCTTTGTTACCGGCAATACGGTTATTGACGCGCTGATTTGGGTGCGTGACCGCGTGCTGGCTAACAGCGAGCTTCAGGCTGAACTTGCTGCACGCTATCCGTTCCTGAACAACGGCAAGAAAACGATTCTGGTAACGGGGCACCGCCGCGAAAGTTTTGGTCGTGGCTTTGAGCACATCTGCCATGCGCTGGCTGAAATCGCCGCGCAGAACGACGATGTGCAGATTGTCTATCCGGTGCACCTCAACCCTAACGTCAGCGAACCGGTCAACCGTATCCTGGGCCACGTGGAGAACGTGCTCCTCATTGAGCCGCAGGACTATATGCCGTTTGTCTGGCTGATGAACCACGCCTGGCTGATCCTGACCGATTCCGGCGGTATTCAGGAAGAAGCGCCTTCCCTCGGCAAACCGGTGCTGGTAATGCGTGAAACCACCGAACGTCCGGAAGCGGTGACTGCCGGTACGGTACGTCTGGTGGGAACGGATCCGCGTCGTATCGTCGAAGAGGTCACGCGCTTACTGCATGACGAAGAAGAGTATCAGGCGATGAGCCGGGCCCATAACCCGTACGGTGATGGCCAGGCTTGTGGTCGTATTTTGCACGCACTTAAACACAATCGGGTAACGCTATGAGTTTTACTACCATCTCTGTCGTTGGTCTTGGCTATATCGGGCTGCCTACCGCCGCGGCCTTTGCCTCTCGTCAAAAGCAGGTTGTCGGCGTTGATATCAACGCGCGCGCGGTGGAAACCATCAACCGTGGCGAAATTCATATCGTGGAGCCCGATCTCGATCGCGTGGTGAAAAAGGCGGTGGAAGGTGGCTTCCTGCGTGCCAGCACTACGCCGGTGGAAGCCGATGCGTACCTGATTGCTGTTCCCACCCCGTTTAAAGGCGATCATGAGCCAGACATGGCTTACGTCGAGGCGGCAGCAAAATCAATTGCGCCCGTGCTCAGGAAAGGCGCGCTGGTAATCCTTGAGTCCACTTCGCCTGTTGGGGCAACCGAGCAAATGGCGCAGTGGCTGGCCGAGGCGCGTCCCGACCTCAGCTTCCCGCAGCAGGCGGGAGAAGAGGCCGACATCAATATCGCCTACTGCCCTGAGCGCGTGCTGCCGGGCCAGGTGATGGTGGAACTGATTAAAAATGACCGCGTGATTGGCGGCATGACGCCAGTCTGCTCCGCGCGCGCCAGCGAGCTGTATAAGATCTTCCTTGAAGGCGAATGCGTGGTGACCAACTCCCGCACCGCCGAAATGTGCAAACTGACGGAAAACAGCTTCCGCGACGTCAACATTGCGTTTGCAAACGAGCTGTCGCTGATTTGCGCCGATCGGGGGATTAACGTCTGGGAACTGATTAGCCTTGCTAACCGCCATCCGCGCGTGAATATTCTTCAGCCGGGACCGGGCGTAGGCGGGCACTGTATTGCGGTCGACCCGTGGTTTATCGTAGCGCAAAACCCGGAACAGGCGCGCCTGATCCGTACCGCGCGCGAAGTGAACGACTACAAGCCTCAGTGGGTGCTTAATCAGGTTAAAGCCACGGTTGCCGATTGCCTGGCCGAGAGCGGCAAGCGCGCGAGCGAGCTGAAAATTGCCTGCTTTGGTCTGGCATTCAAACCGAATATTGACGATCTGCGCGAAAGCCCGGCGATGGCCATTGCCGAAACGATCGCCCACTGGCACAGCGGTGAAACGCTGGTGGTTGAGCCGAATATTCACGAGCTGCCGGCAAAACTTGCGGGTCACTGCACCCTTACCGCACTGGATAACGCGCTGGCGACGGCGGATGTGCTGGTGCTGCTGGTGGATCACAACGCGTTTAAAGCCGTTTCCGGTGATGCCGTATCCCAGAAGTATATTGTTGATACTAAAGGCGTGTGGCGTTGAGTACGCTCAACGGCGTGCTGGAATCGCTTGAGTGGGAAAGCGCATTTTTTTCCCGCCCTTCGGCGATAGTACGTTTGCGCGAGAATGCCCCCGCGTTGCAGGACGCAGACTTCAGCGCCTGGCAGCGCGTACAGGCGAAGATCCCGGCGGACCGCGCCGATCTGCTGGACGCGCTCCAGCAGCACGGATTCCGGCTGGTTGAAGGTGAGGTCGATCTCTCCATTAACGTGACCCTTCACGGCACCCCGGGCGCGGAAGTGGCATCAGAGCAGGACATTCCAGCGCTGCGCCAGATGGCGGCACGGGCCTTCGCTCAGAGCCGCTTTCGTGTTCCCTGGTATGGACCTGATGACAGCGGTCGTTTTTATGCCCAGTGGATTGAGAATGCGGTTAAAGGCACGTTTGACCACGTTTGTCTGGTGTTCCGCGCTGCGGAGGGGCAGATTCAGGGCTTTGTTTCGCTTCGCAAGCTCAACGAGCGCGAAGCGCGCATCGGTTTGTTAGCCGGTCGCGGCATGGGCGCGAAACTCATGCAGGCGGCGCTGCACTGGGCGCATCAACAACAGGTTTCGACGCTGCGGGTAGCGACCCAGATGGGCAACACCGCTGCGCTTAAACGTTATATCGCGAGTGGTGCCAGCATCAACGCCACCGCCTACTGGTTATACAGGTGACAAAATGATTCCATTTAACGCGCCTCCCGTCGTGGGCACTGAACTTGATTATATGCAGTCCGCTATGGGCAGCGGCAAGCTCTGCGGCGACGGCGGTTTTACCCGTCGCTGCCAGCAGTGGATGGAGCAACGTTTTCAGAGTGCTAAGGTACTGCTGACGCCGTCCTGCACCGCTTCGCTCGAAATGGCGGCGCTGCTGCTGGATATTCAGCCCGGCGATGAAGTGATTATGCCGAGCTACACCTTCGTCTCCACGGCAAACGCGTTCGTCCTGCGCGGCGCAAAAATTGTGTTTGTGGATATCCGTCCGGATACGATGAATATCGACGAAACGCTGATTGAAGCGGCGATCACCGACAAAACGCGGGCGATTGTCCCGGTGCATTACGCGGGCGTGGCCTGTGAAATGGACACCATCATGGCGATCGCCAAAAAGCACAACCTGTTCGTGGTGGAAGACGCCGCGCAGGGCGTGATGTCCACCTACAAAGGTCGCGCGCTGGGAACCATCGGCCATATCGGCTGCTTTAGCTTCCACGAAACCAAAAACTACACCGCAGGCGGTGAGGGTGGCGCGACGCTGATTAACGATCGTGCGCTGGTTGAGCGTGCGGAAGTGATCCGTGAAAAAGGGACTAACCGCAGCCAGTTCTTCCGTGGTCAGGTGGATAAATACACCTGGCGCGATATCGGCTCAAGCTACCTGATGGCAGATCTGCAGGCCGCGTACCTGTGGGCGCAGCTTGAAGCGGCAGAGCGTATCAATCTGCAACGCCTCTCCCTGTGGCAAACCTACTACGACGCGCTGCAGCCGCTGGCGAAAGCGGGGCGTATTGAGCTGCCGACCATTCCGGCAGACTGCGTCCACAATGCCCATATGTTCTACATCAAGCTGCGCGATAACGACGATCGCAGCAAGCTGATCGCCTGGCTGAAAGAGGCGGAAATTATGGCGGTATTCCACTATATCCCGCTGCACTCCAGCCCGGCTGGAGAAGCGTTTGGGACGTTTGCCGGTGAGGACCGCTACACCACCAAAGAGAGCGAACGCCTGCTCCGCCTGCCTCTGTTCTACAACCTCGCGCCGGTGAACCAGCGTACGGTAATCAATACGCTTCTGAGTTATTTCGGCTGATATGTCTCTGGCAAAAGCGTCGGTGTGGACGGCAGCGTCCACGCTTGTAAAAATTGGCGCCGGGCTGCTGGTCGTCAAGCTGCTGGCCGTCTCATTTGGCCCTTCAGGTGTTGGTCTGGCGGGAAATTTCCGCCAGCTGGTCACGGTGCTTGGCGTTCTGGCAGGCGCCGGGATATTCAACGGCGTGACCAAATACGTCGCCCAGCATCGCGACGATGCCGAAAAGCTCCGGACCGTGGTGGGCACCTCTTCCGCCATGGTGCTGGGCTTTTCCACGCTGCTGGCTGCGGTATTTTTGCTGGCGGCAGCACCGATTAGCCAGGGGCTGTTCGGACACACGCACTATCAGGGGCTGGTGCGTCTGGTGGCGCTCGTTCAGATGGGCATCGCCTGGGCGAACCTGCTGCTGGCGCTGATGAAAGGCTTCCGCGATGCCGCCGGGAATGCGCTGGCGCTCATCCTCGGCAGCGTCATCGGCGTGATTGCCTACTATTTTTGCTACCGGCTGGGCGGCTATGAAGGGGCACTGCTGGGACTGGCGCTGGTGCCTGCCCTGGTGGTCATTCCGGCGGCGTTCATGGTGATGCGCAGGGGCGACGTCCCGCTGAGCTACCTGAAGCCGCAGTGGGACAAGATGCTGGCGGGGCAGCTGGCGAAATTTACGCTGATGGCCCTCATCACTTCCGTCACGATTCCGGTGGCCTACGTGATGATGCGAAACCTGCTGGCGGCGCATTACAGCTGGGACGAGGTCGGAATCTGGCAGGGCGTAAGCAGCATTTCCGATGCCTACCTACAGTTTATTACGGCTTCCTTTAGCGTCTATTTGCTGCCAACCTTATCGCGCCTGACTTCCAGGCAGGATATTACCCGCGAGATTTTTCGCTCCCTGCGTTTTGTGCTGCCAGCTGTTGCTGTCGCCAGCTTTACCGTCTGGCTATTGCGTGATGTCGCCATCTGGCTGCTGTTCTCGGCGAAGTTTACCGCCATGCGCGACCTGTTTGCCTGGCAGCTGGTCGGCGATGTGCTGAAAGTAGGGGCTTACGTTTTCGGCTATCTGGTGATTGCGAAGGCGTCGCTGCGGCTGTATATCCTGGCAGAGATTAGCCAGTTTGCGCTGCTGACGGCGTTTTCTCACTGGCTGATCCCTGCCCACGGCGCGCTGGGAGCGGCTCAGGCCTATATGGCAACCTATATCGTTTATTTCGCTGCCTGCTGCGGCGTATTTTTACTTTGGCGTAAACGCGCATGACTGCACTGATTCACATACTGGGATCGGACATTCCGCATCATAACCAGACCGTACTTCGCTTCTTCAACGATGAGCTGGCATCCGGCACGCCCGATGCGCGCGAGTTTATGGTCGCTGGAAAGGATAACGGCCTGAGCGCGGCGTGTCCGGCGCTGAACATCACGTTCTGGCCAGACAAAGCGGCACTGAAGAAGGCCGTCGTGGCTAAAGCCAAAGCGGATCGTACCCAGCGTTTCTTCTTCCACGGACAGTTCAACGCCGGGCTGTGGCTGGCGCTGTTAAGCGGTGGGATTAAGCCTTCCCAGTTCAGCTGGCACATCTGGGGGGCCGATCTCTACGAAGTTTCCCGGGGCTGGAAATTCCGTCTTTTCTATCCGCTGCGTCGTCTGGCGCAGGCGCGCGTGGGCTGTGTTTTTGCCACCCGGGGCGATCTCAACTACTTTGCCAGGCAGCACCCGAAGGTTCGCGGGGAGCTGCTTTATTTTCCAACCCGTATGGATCCGGCGCTGAACGGCATGGCGAATGACGCGGTTCGTGAGGGCAAGCTGACCATCCTGGTGGGGAATTCCGGCGATCGCAGTAACGAGCATGTCGCGGCGCTCCGGGCGGTGCATCAGCAGTTTGGCGATACGGTAAGCGTAGTGGTGCCGATGGGCTATCCCGCCAACAACGACGCCTATATCGACGAGGTCCGCCAGCAGGGACTTGCGCTGTTTAGCGCGGAAAACCTGCACATTCTCAGCGACAGGCTGGAATTTAATGACTACCTCGCACTGCTGCGAAAATGCGATCTGGGCTATTTCATCTTTGCCCGTCAGCAGGGGATTGGCACGCTGTGTCTGCTGATTCAGGCGGGTGTGCCGTGCGTGCTCAACCGCGAAAACCCGTTCTGGCAGGACATGACCGAGCAGCATATTCCGGTGCTGTTTACCTCCGACACGCTAAATGTCGACGTCGTGCGGGAAGCACAGCGCCAGCTCGCGCTGGTGGATAAAAATAGCATCGACTTTTTCAGCCCGAACTACCTTACGCCGTGGCACCGCGCGCTGCGTATTGCTTCAGGAGACAACGCATGAGCCAGTTGCAGTTTAGCGGCCTGCTGGTGGTCTGGCTGCTGAGCACGCTGTTTATCGCCACGCTCACCTGGTTTGAGTTCCGGCGCGTACGTTTTAACTTCAACGTATTCTTCTCGCTGCTGTTTTTGCTGACCTTTTTCTTTGGCTTCCCGCTGACCAGCATCCTCGTGTTCCGCTTTGATGTTGGCGTCGCGCCACCGGACATTTTGCTTCAGGCGCTGCTCTCTGCCGCCTGCTTCTACGCGGTGTACTACGTCACCTACAAAACGCGCCTGCGGGCTGCGAAAGACGCTACGCCCCGTCGCCCGCTTTTTACCATGAACCGGGTAGAAACCCATCTGACGTGGGTCATGCTGATGACCATCGCCCTGGTCAGCGTGGCGATTTTCTTCATGCATAACGGCTTCCTGCTTTTTAAGCTCCAGTCCTACAGCCAGATATTCTCCGCCGAGGTCTCCGGAGTCGCGCTTAAGCGTTTCTTCTACTTCTTCATTCCGGCGATGCTGGTGGTCTTTTTCCTGCGTCAGGACAGCAAAGCCTGGCTGTTCTTCCTGGTCAGCACGGTCGCGTTTGGCATTCTGACCTATATGATAGTCGGCGGTACGCGCGCCAACATCATTATCGCCTTCGCGATTTTCCTGTTTATCGGCATTATTCGCGGCTGGATCTCCCTGTGGATGCTGGTGGCGGCAGGGGTCTTTGGCATTGTGGGGATGTTCTGGCTGGCGCTGAAGCGCTATGGGCTGAACGTGGCCGGTGACGAAGCGTTTTACACTTTCCTGTACCTCACGCGCGATACCTTCTCTCCGTGGGAAAACCTGGCGCTACTGCTGCAAAACTACGACAAGATCGAATTCCAGGGGCTGGCGCCGATTGTGCGCGATTTTTACGTCTTTATCCCGTCGTGGCTGTGGCCCGATCGCCCCGGTATTGTCCTCAACACGGCGAACTATTTCACCTGGGAAGTGCTGAACAACCATTCCGGTCTGGCGATTTCGCCAACCCTGATCGGCTCGCTGGTGGTGATGGGCGGTAACTGGTTTATCCTGCCTGGCGCGATCGCGGTAGGGCTGATAATAAAATGGTTCGACTGGCTATACACGCTGGGCAATGAAGAGACCAACCGCTACAAAGCCGCTGTTTTGCACAGTTTCTGTTTCGGTGCCATTTTCAATATGATCGTTCTGGCGCGCGAGGGGCTGGATTCGTTCGTCTCACGCGTGGTGTTCTTTATGGTCGTTTTCGGCATCTGTCTGCTGCTGGCAAAACTCCTGTACTGGCTGTTTGAAAGTGCAGGGCTTGTGCACAGACGTGAGCCACAGGGCAGCACAACGCTGCCGCAAGTCTGAGTAGGGATTATCATGACGGATACAACTTCAGCACCGCGTTATGCGCTGCGTGGTCTACAGCTTATCGGCTGGCGCGATATGCAACATGCGCTGGATTTTCTGTTCGCGGACGGGCAGATGAAATCGGGCACGCTGGTGGCCATCAACGCAGAAAAAATGCTGGCGGTTGAGGACAATGCGGAAGTGAAAGGCCTGATTGAGGCCGCGGAGTTCAAATACGCAGACGGTATAAGCGTGGTGCGTTCAATCCGGAAAAAGTTTCCTGGCGCTAATGTTTCTCGCGTGGCGGGAGCCGATCTCTGGGAGCGGCTTATGGAGCGCGCAGGGGCTGAAGGCACGCCAGTGTTTCTTATAGGCGGTAAGCCCGAGGTGCTGGCGCAGACGGAACAAAAGCTGCGCAGCCAGTGGAACGTTAACATCGTGGGCAGCCAGGATGGCTACTTCAGGCCGGAAGACCGCCAGGCGCTCTTTGAGCGCGTGCGCGACAGCGGGGCGAAAATTGTCACCGTTGCCATGGGATCACCGCGCCAGGAGATCCTGATGCGTGATTGCCGTCTGGTCAGCCCGGATGCGCTTTATATGGGCGTTGGCGGCACCTACGACGTCTTTACCGGCCACGTTAAGCGTGCGCCAAAGGTCTGGCAAAACCTGGGGCTGGAGTGGCTGTACCGCCTGCTTTCCCAGCCGACGCGTATCAAACGACAGATTCGTCTGCTGCGCTACCTCGCCTGGCACTACACCGGAAAAATGTAACCACAAGGCAGCGCGATCTGCTGTTCGCGCTGCAATGCCTCCCGCAAAACTGCTGAGTTTATGCGCAATGCATTCATTTTTTTAATGCATTGTTTGCCATTTGCCAGAATTTAAGAAACCATTCGCTCCGTATTTCAGTACCCCTCAAAAATAATAACCGGCAGCAAGTCGGGAAACAGCAAACACAACCGAGGATTTATGGCAGAGAAAAAACCGGAGCTTCAGCGTGGGCTGGAAGCTCGACATATTGAACTGATCGCGCTGGGCGGAACTATCGGCGTTGGCCTGTTTATGGGTTCGGCAAGCACGCTGAAGTGGGCGGGGCCTTCCGTCCTGCTGGCCTATATCATTGCCGGGCTGTTCGTCTTCTTCATCATGCGCTCCATGGGCGAAATGCTGTTCCTGGAGCCGGTGACGGGCTCTTTCGCCGTTTACGCCCACCGTTATATGAGCCCGTTTTTCGGCTATCTCACGGCCTGGTCGTACTGGTTTATGTGGATGGCCGTCGGCATTTCAGAGATCACCGCCATCGGGGTCTACGTGCAGTTCTGGTTCCCGGAGATGGCCCAGTGGATACCCGCGCTTATCGCCGTAGGGCTGGTAGCGCTGGCGAACCTTGCCGCCGTTCGTCTTTACGGCGAAATCGAGTTCTGGTTTGCGATGATCAAAGTCACCACTATCATCGTGATGATTGTCGTGGGCCTCGGCGTCATCTTCTTTGGCTTCGGTAACGGCGGGCACGCCATCGGTTTTGGTAACCTGACAGAGCACGGCGGCTTCTTTGCGGGCGGCTGGAAGGGCTTCCTGACGGCGCTCTGTATCGTGGTGGCATCCTATCAGGGCGTTGAGCTGATCGGCATTACCGCGGGTGAGGCGAAAAACCCGCAGGTCACGCTGCGTAGCGCGGTTGGCAAGGTGCTGTGGCGTATCCTGATTTTCTACGTGGGTGCGATCTTCGTTATCGTCACCATATTCCCCTGGAACGAGATCGGCACCACCGGCAGCCCGTTTGTCTTAACCTTCGCTAAGATTGGCATCACGGCGGCAGCCGCCATTATCAACTTTGTGGTGCTGACGGCGGCGCTCTCGGGCTGTAACAGCGGGATGTACAGCTGCGGACGCATGCTTTACGCGCTTTCGCAAAACAAACAGCTGCCGGCAGCGATGGGCAAAGTCTCCCGCGTGGGGGTCCCCGTGGCGGGCGTGGCGGTGTCGATTGTGATCCTGCTGATTGGCTCTTGCCTGAACTACATCATCCCGAATCCGCAGCGCGTATTCGTTTATGTTTATAGCGCCAGCGTGCTGCCGGGGATGGTGCCGTGGTTTGTTATTCTGATTAGCCAGCTGCGTTTTCGTCAGGCGCACAAACAGGCGATTGCCAGCCATCCGTTTCGCTCCATTCTGTTCCCGTATGCGAACTATTTAACGATGGCGTTCCTGATTTGCGTATTAATTGGAATGTACTTTAATGAAGATACCCGCATGTCGCTGTTTGTCGGGATGATCTTCCTGGCCGCCGTGACGGCTGCCTATAAACTTTTTGGCCTGGGCCGCCGTGGCTCCGCCCAGAAAGTGGAGGAATAAGCGGCAAAATGTGCAAACCATAACCAAACGCGCATTTTTTTCAAAAAAGCACTAGACAGCGGGGACGGAGGTACGTAATATCCAGCCCCGCAACGGCGCTAAGCGCCCGTAGCTCAGCTGGATAGAGCGCTGCCCTCCGGAGGCAGAGGTCTCAGGTTCGAATCCTGTCGGGCGCGCCATTTTAGTCCCGGCGCTAGAGCTGCGGTGGTCTGAGAAGTAGTCAGAACCGCGTGAAAGAATACAGTGGTGGCTATAGCTCAGTTGGTAGAGCCCTGGATTGTGATTCCAGTTGTCGTGGGTTCGAATCCCATTAGCCACCCCATTATTGAAAGAGTTGTGAATTGCGAAGGTGGCGGAATTGGTAGACGCGCTAGCTTCAGGTGTTAGTGTTCTTACGGACGTGGGGGTTCAAGTCCCCCCCCTCGCACCACGACTTTTTAATGAATTGAACTAAAAATTCAAAAAAGCAGTACATCGGCGAGTAGCGCAGCTTGGTAGCGCAACTGGTTTGGGACCAGTGGGTCGGAGGTTCGAATCCTCTCTCGCCGACCAATTTTGAACCCCGCTTCGGCGGGGTTTTTTGTTTTCTGCGCTTTTACATCCTGTAGTTCTTCCCCGACAGCACCCTTTTTCATTGTCGCGATTCAGCGACATTTAACCTGTTAATATTAAAAGCTTTTTAATTTTATCGCTCTGGCTGTCTCCTGATGGCGACAAATTACCGCCTGCGGCGCTACGTTGTGCGGCTTCAGACGGCGCTTAACAGCATAATTTCCTTTAATCTTAAAATGTTGCGCGATGTAAAAGTTCTGCGTGTAAACCTGGCACATTACGTGCAATAATATACGCGTAGATGCTCATTCCATCTCATATGTTCGCCTTAGTGCCTCATATACTCAGGAATGACGCAGAGCCGTTTACGGTGCTTATCGTCCACTGACAGATGTCGCTTCGGCCTCATCAGACACCATGGGCATAACGTTGAGTGAAGCACCAAATATGTTGTCTTACAGACCTGTTTTAACGCCTGCTTTTATAGCAGGCGTTTTTTTATGCGTAAAAAAAGGAGGCCGTCTGGCCTCCTTGATAATTACTGCTGCGTTCCGTTGTTCTGTAGCGTTAGCAAAAGCCCATCGCGTCGCATGGCGGCGGCCTCCTCCGGCTTGTGCTGCTTGTCCAGCGAATCGGCAAGCCAGGCATAATCAAACGCGTCCGGGCGCTGTTTCAGCGCCGCGCGGAAGGCGAGGCTCGCCTCCTGCCATTCGCCGTGCTTCATCAGGGACTGGCCCAGTGTGCTCCACAGCAGCGGAC
The DNA here is from genome assembly GCF_014930695.1 of Enterobacter cloacae complex sp. P40C2. Classification (NCBI taxonomy): domain Bacteria; kingdom Pseudomonadati; phylum Pseudomonadota; class Gammaproteobacteria; order Enterobacterales; family Enterobacteriaceae; genus Enterobacter; species Enterobacter cloacae complex sp. P40C2. The sequence goes on from NZ_JADBRP010000006.1 coordinate 256,120, forward strand.
GATCGCCGACGGTTTTAATCTGCTGGCGCAGCACTTTTTCGATCTGCTCAGGATTATTGGTCTTCAGGCGCGGGATCACCATCACCAGGCGATCGTCATACTGGCGCTTCAGGCCGTCGAGGAGGATCTCCTGCGCGGTGTCGTGGTCGTCACACTCGATCAGATGTTCCGCCATCGCTACCTGCAATGGAACCTGCTGGCGCGTTTTGCGGCTCTGGTTTTTCCACCAGGTTTTCAGGCCGTCGCTGCCGAGATCGGCACGCGCCTGATCCATCAGACCAATCCAGGCCAGACGCTGAAGCTCATCACGATGTTCGTCATCGCCCACGTCGGCTTTCGCCATGGAAGGGATAATGTCCAGCAGCGAGCCCCAGGCACCGGTGCGAATGTACGCCTGTTCGGCTAGACGCAGCACTTCCGGATGGCGGGGGGTAATTTCCAGCAGGCGATCGACGCCGTGACGCGCCGCATGGTTCTCATTCCGCGCCAGCTGCAGGCGTACGCGGGTGATCTCAACCGGAATAGGATCCTTAGTAGAGAGCTCAGACGCGCGCTCAAGATGCTGATTCGCGCGCGCTTCATCGCCGCGCTGCTGTGCCGCTTCCGCCGCCAGCAGGTAGTTCACCACCGGCTGTTCGGCGTGGTCGGCATTTTTCGACATCAGCTTTTCAACCTGCTGATAGTCGCCCTCGGCCAGCTTCAGCAGCGCCTGCTCGGTCTGTTTACGGGCGCGACGGCGCTTACGACCAACGAACCAGCCGCGGGTATGGGCCCCGGTGCGGAAAATACGGCGCAGGATCCATTCCACCGCCAGCAGCACGACAACGCCCAGGATGAGGATAATCACAAGCCCGGTAACGCTGGTTTCAATATTGTAGTTATCGGTCTGGATCAGCACATAGCCCTGGTGCCCCGCGAGCATTGGCCCCAGCACGATCCCGGCGATAAGCAGGATGAAGAGCAAGAATACTTTTAGCATCATTACTCTCCTTGCGGCGCGCTTTCAGGCGCTGGCGCGGCGGCAGGGGTTTCAGCCGGGCGCTCCGCCGGAACGCCCGGCTGGGCCAGCAGGTTACGCACGCGCGTCTGCATGATCTTCTCAAGAATCGGCTGGCTTTCCAGCTTGTCCGGCACGTTCATGGTGATATTTTGCTGGCTCAGCTTGTCGATATCCTCAAGGAACGCGGTAGTGGTGGCGTCATTGGTATCGTAATAAGCCCGAACCCAGGTTGATACGTTATCCAGCGCCTGTTTGTAAGTCTCTTCCTGATGACGCGGCACGGCCTGAGCCGCCACCAGCAGGCGGGAGCGAATGTTTTCGCGCAGATAGACGTCCTGGTTCGGCGCTAACAGCGGCACGGCAGTTTCGTCGCGGCGGCGAATGGTAATAAAGCTGTCCATAAAGTTCTGCCAGCTCTTTTGCAGGTTAATACGCCACTCGCTCAGGGAGCTGGACAGCTCGGTACCGTCGGAATCCATCGGGGAGTCGTCGTCGTTATTATCGGCAAGCTGAAGGTTATCAATCTGGTTTGAGAGCTGATTCACCTTAAGAATGATGCCGTCGTAATCGACCTGAGACACCGCCGACAGGCTGGCGATATCTTCCGTAATGGCGCGACGCGCGCCGATCAGGCTTGGATCGTTCATGTCGGCCAGGCTTGCGTCGGCGCTTTTCAGCAGCGCGGCGGCGGTGGTGACATCCTGATCGCTCCAGAGCTTACGTCCGGCCAGCTTCACCAGAAAATCGGCCTGCGAGAGCAGCCAGGTTTTGGCATCGGTCCCGGAAATCGTGGCGACTTTTTCCTGCACTTCGCTCAGCTGTTTGGTCAACGCTTCACGCTTGCTGTTCGCGTCGGCGAGGGCGGCGGCCTGCTGCTTAATCACGCCTTCCAGCTCGGCCTTTTGCGTCTCCTGCGCTTTTTGCAGGGCCGTGATTTGGTTCACCAGCGCGTCGCTGGTGGCCGTCTGGTTCGTGCCCTGTTTTTTCACCAGCCCGTAAAGACCCACGCCTGCGGCCAGCGCAATCGCGATGGCAATAACGCTCAGCGTAAGGCTGGTTTTGTTGCTGCCGTTTTTCTTCTCAACGGTTTTGTCTGTCGTCTCTGGCTGTGACGTGGTGTCCACAGTCTCCCTGGTCTCTTCAACCACGGCGGAGGATTTTTCGTGTTCCGTCATTATGGCTTCCCATTTGAGAGTTATTGTAATGCGCGCAGCAGCGCATCGTTGTCGGCGTTATCAGCGATCCGAATATCCTGCCAGCCCAGTTCCCGGGCGTGGTTCGCCAGACGCTCGCTGACGACCAGAAGCCGACAGCGGAGTAACCAGTTTTCGCGATACCAGAGCGGTATCAGCGACCAAAGCTGTTGTAACATTTCACCGCTGGTGACGACCAGCGTATTAATTCCGCGCGCCTGCCAGCGCATCGCTTCTTCCGCACCATCATAATGTTTTGCACAACGCTGATAGCACTCAACAAACGTCACGTCCGCACCGCGTTCCCGCAGCGTTTCGCCCAGCAGCTCGCGGCCACCGTTGCCGCGCAAAATGAGCGCGCGCTTTCCGGCAATAGTTTGTAATTCAGGTAATTGTAGCAAGACTTCGCTGATTTCCCGATCTAACGGGTAACGAACATCTATTCCGCTGGCGGTATGTAAGGCCAGCGCGGTGGTGCGCCCGATGGCGAAATAGTGCGGGGCCTGGGGCCAGTTAACGGCCTGCTGTTGCAGCTGCGCATGGGCAAACTCCACGGCATGCTGCGACAGGGCAAAGAGCAGATCTCCTTCGCGGAGGATATTCATCTGGTTCGTGAGCGTGGACAGCTCGCGACCGGGGGAGAATTCAATCAGCGGAAAACTCCAGGCCACCTGCCCCAGTGTGCGCAGACGGCTCACTAACTGCTCTCCTGCGGGAGAAGGGCGGGTGACAAGAATACTCATGCAGGGGGCTCTCCGTTATAGACCTCGGCCAGAATTTCACGTGCGCCGTTATTCAGCAGTTCTTCCGCCAGCGACACGCCAAGCTGCTCGGCATCCTGCGGCGTGCCGCGGCGTTCACCGCGCACCATCCGTGAACCGTCCGGCGCGCCGACCAGCGCACGCAGCCACAGTTCACCCTCGGTTAATTCAGCATAGCTGCCAATTGGCACCTGGCAGCCACCTTCAAGGCGAGTATTCATTGCGCGCTCGGCTTTTACGCGAACGGCGGTGTCGTCATGATTCAGCGGCGCGAGCAGTTCCTGAGTGCGCGCATCGTCCAGACGGCACTCAATGCCGACGGCACCCTGACCGACGGCGGGCAGCGACAGCTCGGGCGGCAGCGCCACGCGAATGCGCGACTCCAGCCCCAGGCGTTTCAGACCTGCAACCGCAAGGATAATGGCATCGTAGTCGCCGTTATCCAGCTTGCCAAGGCGCGTGCCGACGTTACCCCGCAGCGAACGAATCACCAGGTCAGGGCGACGTTCAGCCAGCTGACACTGGCGGCGTAAGCTTGACGTGCCGACCACGCTGCCCTCTGGCAAAGCGTCGAGCGACGCATAGCGGTTAGAGACAAACGCATCGCGAGGATCCTCGCGCTCGCAGATGGTCACCAGCCCCAGCCCTTCCGGGAACTCAACGGGCACATCCTTCATCGAATGCACGGCGATATCGGCGCGGTTCTCAAGCAATGCCAGTTCCAGCTCTTTGACAAACAGGCCCTTCCCACCGACCTTGGCCAGCGGCGTATCAAGAATGACATCGCCACGCGTAACCATAGGCACCAGCTCAACGCGTAATCCGGTGTGGCAGGCTTCCAGGCGCTGCTTAACATAATGTGCCTGCCAGAGCGCAAGAGGACTTTGGCGTGTGGCAATTCTCAAAACATTGTCTAACATGCTTGTTACCGTCATTATCAATCGCTAACCATCCTAACATTGTTGACACTCGGATGGCAGTTTTACGGTTGATGAAGAGTGAGAGGGACGGGCGGCGTTCTTGTCAGCCACAGCCGTATTCAGGAATTTACACGTGCAGAACGGTGCTACACTTGTATGTAGCGCATCTTTCTTTACGGTCAACCGGCAAGGTGTTAAATTGATCACGTTTTAGACCATTTTTTCGTCTGTACCACCAGAAAAGCAAAAGGCGAAAGAAGGGTAACGGTTATCTTTTTGAAATACTGCGGGTCCGCTGCTTTTTCTGTTTTGACTGGCGTGCGACACCCGGAAACATCAGGCGATACGTCTTGTACCTCTATATTGAGACTCTGAAACAGAGACTGGATGCCATCAACCAACTGCGTGTCGATCGCGCGCTTGCTGCCATGGGCCCTGCTTTCCAGCAGGTATACAGTCTACTGCCGACATTGTTGCACTATCACCATCCGCTAATGCCGGGTTACCTCGATGGTAACGTTCCCCAGGGCATTTGCCTCTTCACGCCTGATGAAACCCAACAGCATTACCTGACTGAACTTGAGCTTTACCGCGGCATGCCGCCGCAGGTCTCGCCGAAAGGTGAGCTGCCGATCACCGGGGTTTACTCCATGGGCAGTACGTCCTCGGTTGGGCAAAGCTGTTCGTCTGACCTGGATATTTGGGTCTGCCATCAGTCATGGCTCGATAACGAAGAGCGCCAGCTGCTGCAGCGTAAATGCAGCCTGCTGGAGAGCTGGGCGGCGTCGCTCGGCGTGGAAGTGAGCTTCTTCCTCATTGATGAAAACCGTTTCCGCCATAATGAAAGCGGCAGTCTGGGTGGTGAAGACTGCGGCTCGACTCAGCACATCCTGCTGCTGGATGAATTTTACCGTACTGCCGTTCGTCTGGCCGGGAAGCGTATTCTGTGGAATATGGTGCCGTGCGATGAAGAAGAGCATTACGACGACTACGTTATGTCGCTCTACTCGCAGGGCGTCCTGACGCCAAACGAGTGGCTGGATCTGGGCGGCCTTAGCTCCCTGTCCGCCGAAGAGTACTTTGGCGCAAGCCTCTGGCAGCTCTATAAAAGTATTGATTCGCCGTACAAAGCGGTGCTGAAAACCCTGCTGCTGGAAGCCTATTCCTGGGAATACCCAACGCCGCGCCTGCTGGCGAAAGATATCAAGCAGCGTCTGCACGACGGAGAGATTGTCTCCTACGGGCTTGATGCCTACTGCATGATGCTGGAACGCGTTACCGAATACCTGACGGCCATTGATGACACCACGCGTCTTGACCTGGTGCGCCGGTGTTTCTACCTCAAAGTCTGTGAAAAACTGAGCCGCGAGCGCGCCTGCGTTGGCTGGCGTCGTGAAGTGGTGAGCCAGCTGGTAAAAGAGTGGGGATGGGACGAAGAGCGCCTCTCTATGCTCGACAACCGCGCCAACTGGAAGATCGATCAGGTGCGTGAAGCGCACAACGAATTGCTCGATGCGATGATGCAGAGCTACCGTAACCTGATCCGCTTTGCTCGCCGAAACAACCTGAGCGTTTCCGCCAGCCCGCAGGATATCGGGGTGTTGACCCGTAAGCTGTACGCCGCGTTTGAAGCGCTGCCGGGCAAAGTTACCCTGGTGAACCCGCAGATTTCGCCTGACCTGTCTGAGCCGAATCTGACCTTTATCTACGTGCCGCCGGGCCGCGCTAACCGCACCGGATGGTATCTGTACAACCGTGCGCCAAGCATGGACTCGATCATCAGCCATCAGCCGCTGGAGTATAATCGCTACCTGAACAAGCTGGTGGCCTGGGCCTGGTTTAACGGCCTGCTGACCTCGCGCACCCGCCTGTTTATCAAAGGCAACGAGGTGGTCGATTTAGCCAAATTGCAGGAGATGGTGGCGGATGTCTCCCACCACTTCCCGCTGCGCCTGCCGGCGCCAACGCCGAAAGCGCTCTATAGCCCATGCGAGATTCGCCACCTGGCGATCATCGTCAACCTGGAATATGACCCGACGGCGGCCTTCCGCAATCAGGTGGTCCATTTCGACTTCCGCAAGCTGGACGTCTTTAGCTTCGGCGAGCAGCAAAACTGCCTGGTGGGTAGCGTGGATCTGCTGTACCGCAACTCGTGGAACGAAGTGCGTACCCTGCACTTCAACGGCGAGCAGGCGATGATCGAAGCGCTGAAAACCATCCTCGGCAAGATGCATCAGGACGCCGCGCCGCCGGACAGCGTGGAAGTGTTCTGCTACAGCCAGCACCTGCGCGGCCTGATTCGTACCCGCGTACAGCAGCTGGTTTCAGAGTGCATCGAGCTGCGCCTCTCCAGCACCCGTCAGGAAACCGGGCGTTTCAAAGCGCTGCGCGTCTCCGGTCAGACCTGGGGCCTGTTCTTTGAACGTCTGAACGTGTCGGTGCAGAAGCTGGAAAACGCCATTGAGTTCTACGGCGCGATTTCGCACAACAAGCTGCATGGCTTGTCCGTTCAGGTGGAAACCAACCACGTCAAGCTGCCGCAGGTGGTGGACGGCTTTGCGAGTGAAGGGATTATTCAGTTCTTCTTCGAAGAGTCGGGCGACAACGCCGGATTTAACATCTACATTCTGGATGAAACCAACCGCGCCGAGGTGTATCACCACTGTGAAGGCAGCAAAGAGGAGCTGGTGCGCGACGTCAGCCGCTTCTATTCGTCCTCGCACGACCGCTTCACCTACGGCTCAAGCTTCATCAACTTCAACCTGCCGCAGTTCTACCAGATTGTGAACGTCGACGGGCGCGCGCAGGTGATCCCGTTCCGTACGCAGGCGATTACGCCCGCCGTGCCTGCTAATCAGGATACCGCACCGCTGTTGCAGCAGTATTTCTCCTGAGTCTTTTAGCCGGGTGGCGCTTGCGCTTTTCGAGCCGTTGCAGGCCCGGTGCGTAGCCGCCACCGGGCAGCAAAAAACTACCTGAAACTCACGTCCTCGCCCGCCTGCGCCGTCGCTGCCTGCTCCAGCAGATCCCAGAACGTTTCGCCGCTGCGGTCGCAAATCCACTCGTCACCTTTCAGATCAAAGTGATAGCCGCCCTGTTTGGCCGCCAGCCATACCTGGTGAAGTGGCTCCTGGCGGTTAATAATGATTTTGCTGCCGTTTTCAAAACTCAGGGTCAGGATCCCGCCGTTGATTTCACAATCGATATCGCTGTCGCCGTCCCAGTCGTCCAGACGCTCTTCGATGGTCATCCACAGGGTGTCGGCGAGGCGATGAAATTCACTGTCGTTCATGGTGTTGTTCCTGTTTTTCGTGATGGCGGCAGTATAACGCTAAATAATTCCCGTTGCAGGAAAGCGGCAAACTCTTGCTTTTGTGTCTTCTCCTGCGATGATAGAAACAGATTTGAACTTACGGGCAACCTCTACATGAAAAACGTCTTTCGAACGCTTGCCGTTCTTGTCACTCTGTTTAGCCTGACCGGCTGTGGACTGAAAGGGCCGCTGTACTTCCCGCCAGAGGATAAAAACGCACCACCGCCGACGAAACCGGTGCAAAGTGGTATCGAGTCATCAACGCCGAATACTAACGATCGCGGCAACAACGGTGGCCCGACTCAGGTCAATCTCTGACGATTACGTTCTGTACCCGCGCAATGGAGCAAATGATGCAGTTCTCTAAGATGCATGGCCTTGGCAACGATTTTATGGTCGTCGACGCGGTAACGCAGAATGTTTTTTTCTCCCCGGAGCTGATCCGTCGTCTGGCGGATCGACACGTGGGGGTGGGGTTTGATCAGCTGCTGGTGGTGGAACCTCCTTACGATCCTGACCTGGACTTCCACTATCGCATTTTTAACGCCGACGGCAGTGAAGTCTCCCAGTGCGGCAACGGCGCGCGCTGTTTTGCCCGCTTTGTTCGCCTGAAAGGGCTGACCAACAAGCGCGATATCCGCGTCAGCACGGCCAATGGCCGGATGGTGCTCAGCGTCACTGACGACGAGCTGGTGCGCGTGAACATGGGCGAGCCGAACTTCGAACCGTCTGCCGTGCCGTTTCGCGCCAACAAAGCGGAAAAGACCTATATCATGCGTGCCGCCGAGCAGACAGTATTGTGCGGCGTCGTCTCGATGGGTAACCCGCACTGCGTAATTCAGGTGGATGATGTTGCCACCGCTGCGGTTGAAACGCTTGGCCCGGTGCTTGAAGGCCATGAACGCTTTCCTGAGCGGGCGAACATCGGCTTCATGCAGGTGGTGAAGCGTGAACACATTCGCCTGCGGGTTTACGAGCGCGGCGCGGGCGAAACCCAGGCCTGCGGAAGCGGTGCCTGTGCGGCCGTGGCTGTTGGTATCTCCCAGGGGTTACTGGCGGAAGAGGTTCGCGTGGAATTGCCAGGCGGGCGGCTTGATATCGCCTGGAAAGGACCGGGTCATCCACTGTACATGACTGGCCCGGCGACACATGTTTATGACGGGTTTATCCATCTATGAAGCAACCAGGGGAAGAACTGCAGGAACCCGTAACGGAGCTGGACGATAGCGCAGTTGTGGATTACCTGCTGAACAATCCTGAGTTTTTTATCCGCAATGCACGCGTCGTCGAACGGATGCGCGTGCCGCATCCGGTTCGCGAGACCGTGTCGCTGGTCGAATGGCACATGGCGCGCTCGCGCAACCACATCAGCCAGCTCGAAGAGAACATGACGCTGCTGATGGAGCAGGCCAGCACTAACGAAAGCCTGTTCTACCGCCTTCTGCACCTGCAGGCGCGCCTGGCTTCTGCGCACAGCCTCGAAGAGTTCCTCAACCGCTTCCATCGCTGGGCGCGCGAGCTGGGGCTGGCAGGCGCAACTATCCGCCTGTTCCCTGACCGCTGGCGTATTGGTGCGCCGTCCGGTTTTACCCACCTGGCGCTGAGCCGTCAGGCGTTTGAGCCGCTGCGCATTCAGCGTCTGGGCCACGAGCACCATTATCTGGGGCCGCTGAACGGGCCAGAGCTGCTGGTGGTGCTGCCTGAAGCTAAAGCCATCGGCTCGGTGGCGATGTCGCTGATGGGGCGCGACGGCGATCTGGGCGTGATGTTATTTACCAGCCGCGACGCGCATCACTATGAGCAAGGGCAGGGCACGCAGCTGTTGCAGGAGGTAGCACTGATGCTGCCCGAGCTGCTGGAGCGCTGGATCGAGCGCGTATGATGGACGATCTCCTCGCCGCTGACGTCACGCGCTTTCTGCGTTACCTGAGCGTGGAACGCCAGCTCAGCCCCGTCACGCTGCTGAACTATCGGCGCCAGCTTGAAGCCATCATGCAGATTGCCGGCGACATCGGCCTTAAAAGCTGGCAGCAGTGCGACGCCGCGACGGTACGCGGCTTCGTGGTGCGTAGCCGTAAAAAAAACTTAAGCCCGGCGAGCCTGGCGCTCCGGCTCTCTGCGCTGCGCAGCTTCTTCGACTGGCTGGTCAGCCAGGGCAGCCTGAAAGCCAACCCGGCAAAGGGTATTGCCACGCCAAAGGCTCCGCGCCATCTGCCTAAAAATATCGACGTTGACGACGTAAACCGCCTGCTGGATATCGATCTTAACGATCCGCTGGCCGTGCGCGACCGCGCGATGCTGGAAGTAATGTACGGTGCCGGGCTGCGTCTGTCAGAGCTGGTCAATCTCGACATAAAACACCTCGATCTGGAAACGGGTGAAGTTTGGGTAATGGGCAAGGGCAGCAAAGAGCGCCGCCTGCCGATTGGCCGCAACGCCGTCTCGTGGATCGAGCACTGGCTGGATCTGCGCGGGTTGTTTGGCGCGGAAGACGATGCGCTGTTCTTATCGAAGCTCGGCAAGCGGATCTCGGCGCGTAACGTGCAGAAGCGCTTTGCGGAGTGGGGGATCAAACAGGGGCTGAACAGCCACGTTCACCCGCACAAGCTGCGCCACTCCTTTGCGACGCACATGCTGGAATCGAGCGGCGACCTGCGCGGCGTGCAGGAACTTCTTGGTCACGCGAATCTGTCGACCACTCAAATCTATACCCACTTAGACTTCCAACACCTTGCCTCGGTGTATGACGCGGCGCATCCACGCGCCAAACGGGGGAAATAATGCGTTTTTACCGCCCACTCGGTCAGATCTCAGCCCTGACGTTTGATCTTGATGACACTCTTTACGACAACCGCCCGGTGATCGTGCGCACCGAGCAGGAGTCGCTGGCGTTTGTGCAGAACTATCATCCTGCGCTGAAAGCGATGCAGAACAAAGACTTCCAGCTGCTGCGCCAGTCCCTGCGGGAAACCGAACCGGAGATTTACCACGACGTAACCGAATGGCGTCGTCGTGCTGTTGAGCAGGCAATGCTCAACGCGGGCCTGAGCGCGCAGGAAGCGGCCGTGGGTGCCGAAGCGGCCATGGAAAACTTCGCCAGATGGCGTAGCCGCATCGACGTGCCGCAGGAAACCCACGACACGCTGGCTAAACTGGCCGCGAAATGGCCGCTGGTGGCAATAACAAACGGCAATGCCCAGCCAGAACTGTTTGGCCTGGGGAATTATTTTCAGTTCGTGCTGCGCGCGGGCCCGCACGGACGCTCGAAGCCGTTCAACGATATGTATCATCTGGCGGCGGAAAAGCTGGGCTTACCGCTCGGTGAAATTCTGCACGTGGGCGATGACCTGACCACGGACGTTGCCGGGGCGATCCGCTGCGGCATGCAGGCCTGCTGGATCAAGCCGGAAAACGCCGACCTGATGACCACATCCGACAGCCGTCTTCTGCCGCACGTGGAAATTTCACGGTTGGCATCCCTCACGACGCTGATATAATCATCAATTGTTCTGTATAAATTAACAGGGTTTTGGCGAGTGGAAACATTCGCCTGCCCGACATGACGTGACGGTGCCAATGGACGTTTCTTACCTGCTCGACAGCCTTAATGACAAACAGCGTGACGCGGTTGCCGCCTCGCGTACAAACCTGCTGGTACTGGCTGGAGCGGGCAGTGGTAAGACGCGCGTGCTGGTTCACCGTATCGCCTGGCTCCAGAGCGTGGAGAACTGTTCGCCGTACTCCATCATGGCGGTGACGTTTACCAACAAGGCGGCGGCAGAGATGCGCCACCGTATCGCACAGCTGATGGGCACCAGCCAGGGCGGCATGTGGGTTGGCACCTTCCACGGCCTGGCGCACCGTCTGCTGCGCGCACATCACATGGACGCCAACCTGCCGCAGGATTTCCAGATCCTCGACAGTGAAGACCAGCTTCGCCTGCTTAAACGCCTGATTAAGGCGATGAACCTCGACGAGAAGCAGTGGCCGCCGCGTCAGGCGATGTGGTACATCAACGGTCAGAAAGACGAGGGGCTGCGCCCGCACCACATTCAGAGCTTCGGCAACCCGGTCGAGCAGACCTGGCAGAACGTGTACAAGGCCTATCAGGAAGCGTGCGACCGCGCCGGCCTGGTCGATTTTGCCGAGCTGCTGCTGCGCGCCCACGAGCTGTGGCTGAATAAGCCGCATATCCTGCAACATTACCGCGAGCGCTTCACCAACATCCTGGTGGACGAATTCCAGGATACCAACAACATCCAGTACGCCTGGATCCGCCTGCTGGCGGGGGATACCGGCAAGGTGATGATCGTAGGGGATGACGACCAGTCTATCTACGGCTGGCGCGGGGCGCAGGTAGAGAACATCCAGCGCTTCCTCAACGATTTCCCCGGCGCGCAAACCATCCGACTGGAGCAGAACTATCGTTCAACCAGCAACATTCTGAGCGCGGCCAACGCCCTGATTGAAAACAACAACGGGCGTCTGGGTAAAAAGCTGTGGACGGACGGCGTCGACGGCGAACCTATTTCGATTTACTGCGCCTTCAACGAGCTCGACGAAGCGCGCTTCGTGGTGAACCGTATCAAAACCTGGCAGGACAACGGCGGCGCGCTGGAGCAGTGTGCCATTCTCTATCGCAGCAACGCCCAGTCGCGCGTGCTGGAAGAGGCGCTGTTACAGGTGAGCATGCCGTACCGTATTTATGGCGGTATGCGCTTCTTCGAACGTCAGGAAATCAAAGATGCCCTTTCGTATCTGCGCCTGATTGCCAACCGTAACGACGATGCGGCGTTTGAGCGCGTGGTAAACACGCCGACGCGCGGCATCGGTGACCGTACGCTGGACGTGGTGCGCCAGGCCTCGCGCGATCGCCAGCTCACGCTCTGGCAGGCGTGCCGCGAGCTGTTACAGGAAAAAGCCCTCGCCGGGCGCGCCGCGAGCGCGCTGCAGCGCTTCCTGGAGCTAATTGACGCGCTGGCGCAGGAAACCGCCGACATGCCGCTGCACGTGCAGACCGACCGGGTGATCAAAGACTCCGGCCTGCGCACCATGTACGAGCAGGAAAAAGGCGAGAAGGGCCAGACCCGTATTGAGAACTTAGAGGAACTGGTGACGGCAACGCGCCAGTTCAGCTACAACGAAGAAGATGAAGACCTGATGCCGTTGCAGGCATTCCTCTCTCACGCCGCGCTTGAGGCGGGTGAAGGGCAGGCCGATACCTGGCAGGATGCGGTTCAGCTGATGACCCTGCACTCCGCGAAAGGTCTGGAGTTCCCGCAGGTGTTTATCGTCGGGATGGAAGAAGGCATGTTCCCGAGCCAGATGTCGCTGGATGAGGGCGGACGGCTGGAAGAGGAGCGTCGTCTGGCCTACGTGGGCGTGACCCGTGCGATGCAGAAGCTGACGCTGACCTACGCCGAAACCCGCCGTCTGTACGGGAAAGAGGTGTATCACCGTCCGTCGCGCTTTATCGGCGAGCTGCCGGAAGAGTGCGTGGAAGAGGTGCGTCTGCGCGCCAGCATCAGCCGTCCGGTCAGCCATCAGCGTATGGGGTCGCCAATCTCTGAAACCGACACCGGCTACAAGCTGGGCCAGCGCGTTCGCCATTCGAAGTTTGGCGAAGGAACCATCGTAAACCTGGAAGGCAGCGGCGAGCACAGCCGTTTGCAGGTCGCGTTCCAGGGGCAGGGGATCAAATGGCTGGTAGCGGCCTATGCGAAGCTGGAAAGTGTGTAACTTTCAGAAAAATATCACTATTTTGTAATAATCTGCTAGCCTTATACGTTGAAGGTCAATTAATGCCCTTCAGCGTTCCGTTGCGTGTTGACGCCACAGTTATTGCTGGCGTAACATGCGCGCACGATTACGCTAAGAGGACATTCGCCTTGGACACACCCAGTAGATACTGGCTCAATTCCCTGTCATCCAGGAACAACTCCTAAGGCTATCTCCTCTTGCTGATGGCCTTAGTGGTTGTCAGCGACTGCATCATTCCCGTCGCGCTGAGTCAGGCTGTTTAATGGTCTGAAACCCAATTTGTTTCTGTGTGCCCACCGAACTGTCCGATATTTTTTGCATTGGGAGTCCCGGTCATGTTGAGCGCATTTCAACTCGAAAATAACCGACTGACTCGGCTTGAAGCCGAAGAGTCACAGCCCCTCATTGATGCCGTATGGGTGGATCTGGTCGAGCCGGACGACGATGAACGCCTTCGCGTACAATCTGAACTGGGGCAAAGCCTGGCGACACGCCCGGAACTGGAAGACATCGAAGCATCCGCCCGTTTTTTTGAAGACGAAGACGGCCTGCACATTCACTCCTTCTTCTTCTTTGAAGATGCCGAAGACCACGCGGGGAACTCCACCGTGGCGTTCACCATCCGTGATGGCCGCCTGTTTACCCTGCGCGAGCGCGAACTGCCTGCGTTTCGTCTCTACCGCATGCGCGCCCGCAGCCAGGCGATGATGGACGGCAACGCCTACGAGCTGCTGCTGGACCTGTTTGAAACCAAAATCGAACAGCTGGCGGATGAAATTGAAAACATCTACAGCGATCTGGAAAAGCTGAGCCGGGTGATCATGGAAGGCCATCAGGGCGATGAGTACGACGAAGCGTTGTCCACGCTGGCGGAGCTGGAAGATATCGGCTGGAAGGTGCGCCTGTGTCTGATGGATACCCAGCGCGCGCTGAACTTCCTGGTGCGCAAGGCGCGTCTGCCGGGCGGCCAGCTGGAGCAGGCGCGTGAGATCTTACGCGATATCGAATCCCTGCTGCCGCACAACGAATCCCTGTTCCAGAAGGTGAACTTCCTGATGCAGGCGGCGATGGGCTTTATCAACATCGAGCAGAACCGCATTATCAAGATCTTCTCGGTGGTATCCGTGGTGTTCCTGCCGCCGACGCTGGTGGCATCCAGCTACGGGATGAACTTTGAGTTTATGCCGGAGCTGAAGTGGAGCTTTGGCTACCCGGGGGCGATTATCTTTATGATCCTCGCGGGGCTGGCGCCGTATCTGTACTTCAAGCGGAAGAACTGGCTGTAAGATCCAGGCGAATTCCCTCTCCCGGTGGGAGAGGGTGAGGGCAGCATCACAACCCTTTACGCACCCGGCGCTGGGTATAAATCGCATCGGCGACAAATATCGCCAGCGCCACCCAGATAAACGCGAACGTGACCATCTTATCTGCCCCCGGCACTTCGCCGTAAAACACCACTGCCAGCAGGAACATTAGCGTCGGGCCAATGTACTGGAAGAAGCCCAGCGTGGAGAGGCGAAGACGCGTTGCCGCGCCGGTGAAGCACAGAAGGGGGATCGTCGTGACCACGCCTGCGGCCATCAGCATCAGGTTCAGCGTCCACGGGTTGCTGCCCATGTGGCTCGTCGCGCTGTCGGCAATGCCAAACAGGTAGATCGCGGCAACCGGCAGCAGCCACAGGGTTTCAAACAGCATTCCCGTCTGCGCTTCTACGGCAATTTTCTTACGCACCAGGCCGTAAAACGCAAAGCTGAATGCCAGCCCCAGGGCGATAACCGGCAGCGAGCCGAAGGTCCACAACTGCACCAGCACGCCGCAGAAGGCCAGAATCACGGCCACCCACTGCATGCGGCGGAACCGCTCGCCGAGGAAAATCATCCCCAGCAAAATATTCACCAGCGGATTAATAAAGTAGCCAAGGCTCGCTTCGAGCATGTGGTGGTTATTTACCGCCCAGATAAACAGCAGCCAGTTTCCGCCAATCAGCACCGCGGAGAGCGCAAGCAGGAACACCTTCTTCGGGGTTTTGAGCAGCGTTTTGACGCCTGACCACTGGCGGCTAATGCTCATCAGCGCGATCATAAAGAAAAACGACCAGATGACGCGGTGGGTGAGGATCTCGTCCGCCGGTACATAGGCGATAAGCTTGAAGTACGCTGGTGCAATACCCCAAATAAAATAAGCGGCAAGGGCGAGTAAAACGCCCTGCCGCGTCTGTTTAGCATCCATCGGGAAAATCCGTTACAAAAAAGTGAAGTAATTTTACCCGATTTTGCCGCCTCAACCCACCATATAAGTGGCGGTTGCGCTGGCGATATAAACCTGCTCTTCGTTATGCAGCTCAACGCGGGCAACGGCAACTTTATTCCCGGCGCGCAGCAGGCTGCTGGTGCAGGTAAAGCGATTTCCACGCCCCGGACGCAGGTAGTCGACGCGTAAATCGATGGTGCCCATGCGTGAAAGGCGCTGGCGCAGCTCATCTTCGTTGATGGTATCGTGGCGCGTCAGCGTGCTGCCCACGCAGACCAGCCCTGCCGCCACGTCCAGCGCAGAGGCAATAACGCCGCCGTGTAAAATGCTTTGCGCCCAGTTACCCACCATCATTGGCTGGTTATTGAAGCTCAGCTGGGCAAAGTCTTTTTCGTATCGCTCCAGCTCAAGACCGAGCGCTCGGTTGAACGGCATGTGGTACACAAAAATCTCGCCCACGAGTTTTAAGGTTTCTTCGGCAGTTAGCGTGGCTGACATGAGACGCGGCATCCTTGTTGTTAACAAAATGTTGATTTTATGCTTCAGGATTAAGGAATGCCACTTTAAGAAACGAGGTAGCGGAAGTTATCGCAGAAGTCTGTAGAATGCCCGGACAAAACTATTCATTAAATGTCACCATTTCAGGAGAACACCACCGATGCGGACGTATCTGGGTTGGTTACTGGCGGCGGTTGCGCTGCCCCTCACAGCATATGCGCAGGAAGCGACGATCAAAGAGGTGCATGATAAGCCTGCCGTTCAGGGCAGCATCATCGCCAATATGCTTCAGGAGCATGACAATCCGTTCACGCTTTACCCTTACGACACGAACTACGTGATTTACACCCAGACCAGCGATCTCAACAAAGAGGCGATAAGCTCCTATAACTGGTCTGATAATGCGCGTAAAGATGAGGTGAAGTTCCAGCTCAGCCTCGCCTTCCCGTTCTGGCGTGGGATTTTAGGGCCTAACTCGGTGCTTGGCGCGTCGTACACCCAGAAGTCCTGGTGGCAGCTCTCCAACAGCGGCGAATCTTCACCGTTCCGCGAAACCAACTATGAACCGCAGCTGTTCCTCGGTTTCGCCACCGATTATGAGTTTGCAGGCTGGACGCTGCGCGACGTTGAGGTGGGCTTCAACCATGATTCCAACGGTCGTTCCGACCCAACCTCACGCAGCTGGAACCGCGCCTATACGCGTCTGATGGCGCAGAACGGCAATTTCATGGTGGAAGTGAAGCCGTGGTATGTGGTGGGCGATACCGATGACAACCCGGATATCACCAAATACATGGGTTACTACCAGCTTAAGGTGGGCTATCAGCTGGGTGACGCGGTGCTGAGCGCCAAAGGTCAGTACAACTGGAATACCGGATACGGCGGCGCTGAGCTGGGCCTGAGCTACCCGGTAACGAAACACGTACGCCTTTATACTCAGGTATATAGCGGCTACGGCGAATCGCTGATCGACTATAACTTCAACCAGACCCGCGTCGGCGTGGGCGTGATGCTGAACGATATTTTCTAAGCTGCTCGAATGTTTTTTCGTTAAACGTTGAAGTTTCTCTCTCAGGCGCTGAAAATAGCGCCTGTTTCATTTCTGGCATATGGGGTTAACGTGGCGCAGGCGGAAGTATTGAATCAGGAATCGCTGGCTAAACAGGTTTTGCATGAAACCTTTGGCTATCAGCAGTTCCGCCCTGGCCAGGAAACCATCATTGAAACCGTGCTGGAAGGGCGCGATTGCCTGGTGGTGATGCCGACCGGCGGCGGGAAATCGCTCTGCTATCAGGTGCCCGCGCTGGTGCTTAACGGCCTGACGGTCGTGGTATCCCCGCTTATTTCCCTGATGAAAGACCAGGTCGACCAGCTGCTCGCCAACGGCGTAGCTGCCGCCTGTCTTAACTCAACCCAGACCCGCGAGCAGCAGCAAGAGGTGATGGCCGGGTGCCGTACCGGGCAGGTTCGCCTGCTGTATATTGCGCCAGAGCGCCTGATGCTGGACAACTTCCTCGATCACCTGGCGCACTGGAATCCGGTGCTGCTGGCGGTGGATGAAGCGCACTGTATCTCACAGTGGGGGCATGACTTCCGCCCCGAATATGCCGCTCTCGGCCAGCTGCGTCAGCGCTTCCCTGAGCTGCCGTTTATGGCGCTTACCGCCACGGCGGATGACACCACGCGTCTGGATATCGTTCGCCTGCTGGGGCTGAACGACCCCTACATTCAGGTCAGCAGCTTCGACCGCCCGAACATCCGCTACATGCTGATGGAAAAATTCAAGCCGCTGGACCAGCTCTTACGCTACGTGCAGGAGCAGCGCGGCAAGTCCGGCATCATCTACTGCAACAGCCGCGCGAAGGTGGAAGACACCGCCGCGCGTCTGCAAAACCGCGGCTTTAGCGCCGCGGCCTATCACGCCGGGCTGGAGAACCACATCCGCGCCGACGTGCAGGAGAAATTCCAGCGCGACGATTTGCAAATCGTGGTGGCGACGGTGGCGTTCGGCATGGGTATCAACAAGCCCAACGTCCGCTTCGTGGTGCATTTCGACATCCCGCGCAACATCGAATCTTACTATCAGGAAACCGGCCGCGCGGGGCGCGACGGCCTGCCTGCGGAAGCGATGCTGTTTTACGATCCGGCCGACATGGCGTGGCTGCGCCGCTGCCTGGAAGAGAAACCGCAGGGTCAATTGCAGGATATCGAGCGCCACAAGCTCAACGCGATGGGCGCGTTTGCCGAAGCGCAGACCTGCCGCCGCCTGGTGCTGCTCAACTACTTTGGGGAAGGGCGCCAGGAGCCGTGCGGCAACTGTGATATCTGCCTTGACCCGCCGAAGCAGTACGACGGCCTGATGGACGCGCGTAAAGCGCTCTCGACTATCGGACGCGTGAACCAGCGCTTCGGGATGGGCTACGTGGTAGAAGTGCTGCGCGGTGCCAACAACCAGCGTATCCGCGACATGGGCCACGACAAGCTGCCGGTTTACGGCATCGGTAAAGACCAGAGCCACGAGCACTGGGTGAGTATCATCCGCCAGCTGATCCACCTTGGCTTTGCCACGCAAAACATTGCCCAGCACTCTGCGCTTCAGCTAACCGAAGCCGCGCGACCGGTCCTGCGCGGTGAAGTTGAACTGAAGCTCGCCGTTCCGCGCGTCATCGCCCTGAAGCCGCGCGTGATGCAGAAATCCTACGGCGGCAACTACGACCGCAAGCTGTTCGCCAAGCTGCGCAAGCTGCGTAAAGCCATAGCTGATGAAGAGAACATCCCGCCATACGTGGTGTTCAACGACGCGACGCTGATTGAGATGGCCGAACAGATGCCCCTCAGCGCCAGCGAGATGCTCAGCGTCAACGGCGTCGGCACGCGTAAGCTGGAGCGCTTTGGTAAAGAGTTTATGGCGCTTATCCGTTCCCACGCTGATGGTGATGATGAGGAGTAGTCAGCCGGGCTAAAAAGTGCCAGGATGATGACTCACTGAATTATTTCCCCGCGAGCTAATTATGTTAATGCTATTTCTCACCGTGGCGTTAGTGCACATCGTTGCGCTGATGAGTCCTGGCCCTGACTTTTTCTTCGTGTCGCAAACGGCCGTCAGCCGCTCCCGCAAAGAGGCGATGATGGGCGTGCTCGGTATTACCATGGGCGTCATGGTCTGGGCAGCGGTTGCGCTGCTCGGTCTGAACCTGATCCTGGCGAAGATGGCGTGGCTGCATAACATCATCATGGTCGGTGGCGGTCTGTACCTGTGCTGGATGGGCTACCAGATGCTGCGCGGGGCCTTAAAGAAAGAAGCGAAAAAACCGGAAGCGCCAAAGGTAGAGCTGGCCACCGGAGGCCGTAGCTTTGTGAAAGGGCTGCTGACCAACCTGGCGAACCCGAAAGCGATCATCTACTTCGGCTCTGTGTTCTCGCTGTTTGTCGGCGACAGCGTCGGCGCAGGCGCACGCTGGGGGATATTCCTGCTGATCGTTGTTGAGACGTTTGCCTGGTTCACTATCGTTGCCAGCCTGTTCGCCTTACCGGCGATGCGCCGCGGCTACCAGCGCATCGCTAAGTGGATCGACGGCTTTGCCGGCGCGCTGTTCGCCGGCTTCGGCATTCATCTTATCCTCTCTCGCTAAGCATGACGCGCTGACGCAAGCAGCGCGCCAACCAGCATAAACAGCGAACCAAAGACTTTATTCAGGGCCTTCATCTGCTTAGGCCCTTTGATCCACGCCGCAATTCGCTGCGCCAGCGTTGCGTAACCAATCATCACGATGATGTCGACAATGATAGTGGTCGCGCCCAGCACCACGTACTGCATCACCTGCGGCTGATGCGGCACGATGAACTGCGGAAACAGGGCGGCAAGGAACACAATGCTTTTCGGATTGGTCAGGTTAACGAATACCGCGCGCTTAAACAGGTGCCCGCGGGTTTGCGTCCGGGAGAGCGTGTTCAGGTCAATCGAGCCTGCCGCCCGCCACTGCTGAATACCGAGCCAAATCAGATACGCCGCACCTGCCCATTTCAGCACCTCAAAGGCCAGCACCGAGCGGGAGAACAGCGTCCCCAGGCCAATCCCCACCAGCACAATGTGAATGCCGAGCCCGGTCTGTAAGCCGGCAATCGACGCCACCGCACCGCGATAGCCATGGTTGATGGAGGTGGTCATGGTGTTAATTGCGCCAGAGCCAGGTGAAAGGCTGAGGATGATGGATGTCAGCAGGTAAGCGAACCACCACTCGAAGGTCATTTGAAGCTCCCGGAACGTCTGTTTTTATGCCACAATACGCTATTGTTGAGTCATTTTGTGACCGGTGACGAAAAAAACAATATTCCCTGAAAACGGGGGGTGGAAACCCGATGTTGCAGCAGAAAAAGGACTGGGAAACGCGAGAAAACGCATTTGCTGCTTTCTCCATGGGGCCGCTGACCGATTTCTGGCGCCAGCGTGAGGAAGATGAGTTTACGGGCGTCGGGGATATCCCGGTACGCTTCGTTCGTTTCCGTGATGAAAAAAATGACCGGGTGATTGTGGTCTGCCCCGGGCGTATCGAAAGCTACATCAAATATGCCGAGCTGGCGTATGACCTGTTCCATCTGGGTTTTGACGTGTTAATTATCGACCATCGCGGGCAGGGACTCTCCGGCCGGATGTTGCCGGATACCCATCGCGGACACGTGGATAACTTCAGCGATTACGTCGACGATCTGGCCGCCTTCTGGCAGCAGGAAGTGCAGCCCGGCCCGTGGCGCAAGCGCTATATTCTGGCGCACTCCATGGGCGGCGCCATTTCTACGCTCTTTTTGCAGCGCTACGATCACCAGTGCGATGCCATTGCGCTTACCGCGCCGATGTATGGCATCGTGATACGTTTTCCGGACTGGATGGTGCGCCATCTTCTCGACTGGGCTGAGGGCCATCAGCGCATTCGCGAAGGTTACGCCATCGGAACGGGGCGCTGGCGGGCTTTGCCGTTTGCCATCAACGTCTTAACCCACAGCCGGCAGCGTTATCGCCGCAACCTGCGCTTCTATGCCGACGAGCCGCGCCTGCGCGTTGGCGGCCCCACCTGGCACTGGGTGCGGGAAGGTATTCATGCCGGTGAGCAGGTGCTGGCTGGCGTTGGTGATGATGACACGCCGACGCTCCTGATTCAGGCAGAAGAAGAGCGTGTGGTAGATAACCGCATGCACGACCGCTATTGTGAACTGCGCGCCGCCGCGGGCCATCCCTGTGAAGGGGGTAAACCGCTGGTCATCAACGGCGCGTACCATGAGATCCTTTTTGAAAAGGACGCTATGCGCTCAGTCGCGCTCAACGCCATTGTTGAATTTTTCAACAGGCATAACTGATTCTTGCTTTTACCAGAGGTTTAAATCCCTATGTACCAGGTTGTTGCATCTGATTTAGATGGCACGCTGCTTTCTCCCGACCACACCCTGTCGCCTTACGCGAAAGAGACCTTAAAACTCCTGACTGCCCGCGGCGTGAACTTTGTGTTCGCCACGGGCCGCCACCACGTGGACGTGGGGCAGATCCGCGATAACCTGGAGATCAGGTCGTACATGATCACCTCCAACGGCGCGCGCGTGCATGACACGGACGGCAACCTGATTTTCACCCACAACCTGGATCGCGATATTGCTACCGATCTGTTTGGCGTGGTGCATAACAACCCGGATATCGTTACCAACGTTTACCGCGACGACGAATGGTTTATGAACCGTCATCGTCCGGACGAAATGCGCTTCTTCAAGGAAGCGGTGTTCAGCTATTCCCTGTATGAGCCGGGTTTGCTGGATCCTGAAGGGATCAGCAAGGTGTTCTTTACCTGTGAAAGCCACGAAGCCCTGCTGCCGCTGGAGCAGGCGATTAACGCGCGCTGGGGCGACCGCGTAAACGTGAGCTTCTCCACGCTGACCTGTCTGGAAGTGATGGCGGGCGGGGTGTCCAAAGGCCATGCGCTGGAAGCGGTAGCAAAACGCCTGGGCTTTGATCTGAAAGACTGCATCGCCTTTGGCGACGGCATGAACGATGCCGAGATGCTCTCTATGGCGGGCAAAGGCTGCATCATGCAGAACGCGCACCAGCGCCTGAAGGATCTGCACCCGGAGCTGGAGGTCATCGGCACCAACGGCGACAACGCGGTACCAAAATACCTGCGCAAGCTGTTCCTTGAATAATCTTCATTCGGTTGTTTATTGTTCAGATGTCAACTAAAGAGTTCGCTACAATGCCTCTCCTTCTTTCTCAGAGACAAGCATTGTGGCGCTACTCATTATCACCACTATCCTGTGGGCCTTCTCCTTTAGCCTGATTGGCGAATACCTTGCCGGATCGGTCGACAGCTACTTCTCGGTGCTGATGCGCGTAGGGCTGGCGGCGCTGGTATTCCTGCCGTTCCTGCGCACCCGCGGGCAAACGCTGAAAACCATTCTGCTGTACATGCTGGTGGGCGCGATGCAGCTCGGCATCATGTATCTGTTCAGCTTCAGGGCTTACGTTTACCTGTCCGTCTCGGAGTTTCTGCTCTTTACCGTGCTTACGCCGCTCTATATCACGCTGATTTACGATCTGCTGAGCAAGCGCCGCCTGCGCTGGGGATATCTGCTGAGCGCCGCGCTGGCGGTGGTTGGCGCGGCGATCATTCGCTACGACAAGGTGAGCGATCACTTCTGGACCGGGCTGATGTTCGTCCAGCTCGCCAATATCAGCTTCGCCATCGGTATGGTGGGCTACAAGCGCCTGATGGAAACCCGCCCGATGCCGCAGCACAACGCCTTTGCGTGGTTCTATACGGGCGCGGCGATCGTCGCGGTGGCGGCGTGGTTTCTGCTCGGCAACCCGCAAAAGCTGCCGACCACCTCCGTGCAGTGGGGAGTGCTGGTCTGGCTGGGCGTGGTGGCGTCAGGGCTGGGATATTTCATGTGGAACTACGGCGCTACGCAGGTAGACGCCGGTACGCTTGGGATCATGAACAACGTGCACGTGCCGGCGGGGCTGCTGGTGAACCTCGCCATCTGGCAGGAACAGCCGCACTGGCCGAGTTTCCTTATTGGGGGAACGGTGATCCTGGCTTCGCTGTGGGTACATCGCCGCTGGGTCGCTCCGCGCTCCGCACAAACGGAAGATGGTCGCACGCGTGGTTCCGCGCTGAGCGAATAAACGCTTCCGTAATCGGCTGACGCTGCTCGCCGTCGCGCACGGCGGCGTACAGCCGGCTCCACAGTCCTTCACCCAGGGTTTTGGTCACGACAAGACCCTGGCGTTCAACGGTCTCGACCACCCAGTGCGGCAGCGCCGCGATCCCCATTCTGGCCGCCACCATCTGGATCAGCAGCAGGGTATTGTCCACGCTTTTCAGCTGTGGGCTAATGCCAGCGGGCTGCAGGAAGTGACGCCAGATATCCAGGCGACTGCGCTGCACCGGGTAAATCAGCAGCGTTTCGCTGGCAAGATCTTCCGGCGTAATGCGCGTTTTGGCGGCCAGCGGGTGATCCGGCGCCAGTACCAGACGCACCTCAAAATCAAACATCGGCGAATAGTGCAGGCCGCTGCGCGGCAGAATGTCCGAGGTCATCACCAGATCCAGCTCGCCCTGCTGGAGCGACGGCTGCGGATCAAACGTGACGCCGGATTTGAAGTCCATCTCCACCTGCGGCCACTTCTGGCGGAAGTTCTCAAGCGCGGGGGTCAGCCACTGAATACAGCTGTGACACTCAATAGCGATGCGCAGCGTGGTCTGCTGCGGCTCGTTGCAGGACTGCAGCGCGCTGGCAATTTGCGGCAGTACCTGGTTAGCCAGCTGAAGCAGAATTTCGCCCTGCGGCGTAAAGCGCAGCGGCTGGCTCTTACGCACGAAAAGACGGAAGCCGAGGCGTTGTTCCAGATCGCTGAACTGGTGCGAAAGGGCAGACTGGGTCTGGTGCAGCGTGGCCGCTGCCGCCGCAAGAGAACCGCAGTTCCGCAACGCTTGTAGCGTTTTCAGGTGTTTAATCTCGATCATGAAAGTCCTTCACTTCGCCATGAACATTTTGCGCTTGAGGAATATACAGTACCTGCCAATTATAGAAGTGTAAACATCTGGACGTCTAAATAACGAATTTCTACAAGGGGTATGCCATGACAATCCGCAATCACACTCTCGGTTTCCCTCGCGTTGGCCTGCGTCGCGAGCTGAAAAAAGCGCAAGAAAGCTACTGGGCGGGTAATACCACCCGTGAAGAACTGCTGGCGGTGGGGCGTGAGCTTCGTGCACGTCACTGGGAGCAGCAAAAGCAGGCGGGCATTGACCTGCTGCCGGTGGGCGATTTTGCCTGGTACGACCATGTTCTGACGACCAGCCTGCTGCTTGGCAACGTGCCGGCTCGTCATCAGAACAACGATGGGTCGGTAGATATCGATACCCTGTTCCGCATTGGCCGTGGCCGTGCGCCAACGGGTGAGCCAGCGGCGGCGGCGGAAATGACCAAATGGTTTAACACCAACTATCACTATATGGTGCCGGAGTTTGTAAAAGGTCAGCAGTTCAGGCTGACCTGGACCCAGCTTCTGGATGAAGTGGACGAAGCGCTGGCGCTGGGCCACCAGGTAAAACCGGTGCTGCTGGGGCCGGTAACGTACCTGTGGCTCGGCAAAGTGAAAGGCGAGCAGTTCGATCGTCTGAGCCTGCTGAAGGACATTCTGCCGGTCTACAAACAGGTGCTGATTGAGCTGGGCAAACGCGGCATTCAGTGGGTGCAAATCGACGAGCCGGCGCTGGTGCTCGAGCTGCCCCAGGTTTGGCTCGACGCCTTCAGGCCGGCGTATGACGCGCTCACAGGGCAGGTGAAGCTGCTGCTGACGACCTATTTCGAGGGCGTGACGCCGAACCTCGCCACCATCGCCAGACTGCCGGTGCAGGGCCTGCACGTTGACCTCGTACACGGTAAGGACGATGTCGCGGAACTGCACAAGCGACTGCCCGCAGACTGGCTGCTCTCCGCTGGCCTGATTAACGGCCGTAACGTCTGGCGCGCCGATCTGACGGAGAAATATGCGCAAATCAAAGATATCGTCGGCAAACGTGAGCTGTGGGTGGCCTCCTCCTGTTCACTGCTGCACAGCCCGATCGACCTGAGCGTAGAGACCCGACTGGATGCCGAGGTAAAAAGCTGGTTTGCCTTCGCCCTGCAAAAATGTGAAGAGCTGGCCCTGCTGCGCGACGCCCTGAACAGCGGCGATACGGCGGCGATTGCCGACTGGAGCGCACCGATCCAGGCACGTCGCCACTCGGCGCGCGTGCACAACCCGGCGGTGGAGAAACGTCTGGCGACCATCACCGGCCAGGACAGCCAGCGTCAAAGCCCGTATGAGGTGCGCGCCGAAGCCCAGCGCGCCCGCTTCAACCTGCCCGCGTGGCCGACCACGACCATCGGCTCTTTCCCGCAAACGACGGAGATCCGCAGCCTGCGCCTGGACTTCAAAAAGGGCAACCTCGATGCGAACCACTACCGCACCGGTATCGCCGAACACATCAAGCAGGCGATCGTCGAGCAGGAACGCCTCGGGCTGGACGTGCTGGTACACGGCGAGGCCGAGCGTAACGACATGGTGGAATACTTTGGTGAACACCTGGACGGCTTCGTCTTTACCCAGAACGGCTGGGTGCAGAGCTACGGATCCCGCTGCGTGAAGCCGCCGGTAGTCATTGGCGACGTCAGCCGCCCCGAAGCGATCACGGTTGAGTGGGCGAAGTATGCCCAGTCGCTGACCGAAAGGCCGGTAAAAGGCATGCTGACCGGGCCGGTGACGATCCTCTGCTGGTCCTTCCCGCGCGAAGACGTGACCCGCGAAACCATCGCCAAACAGATAGCGCTGGCGCTGCGGGATGAAGTGGCGGATCTGGAGGCGGCGGGCATTGGCATCATTCAGATCGACGAGCCGGCGCTGCGCGAAGGTCTGCCGCTGCGCCGCAGCGACTGGGATGCCTATTTACGGTGGGGCGTGGAAGCGTTCCGCATCAGCGCCGCCGTCGCTAAGGACGACACGCAGATCCACACCCACATGTGCTACTGCGAATTTAACGACATCATGGATTCGATTGCCGCGCTGGATGCCGACGTTATTACCATCGAGACCTCGCGTTCAGACATGGAACTGCTGGAGTCGTTTGAAGAGTTCGACTACCCGAATGAAATAGGGCCGGGCGTGTATGACATTCACTCCCCGAACGTGCCAAGCGTGGAGTGGATTGAGGCCCTGCTGCAAAAAGCAGCCCAGCGCATCCCCGCGGAACGCCTGTGGGTGAACCCGGACTGCGGCCTGAAAACCCGCGGCTGGCCGGAGACGCGCGCGGCGCTGGCGAACATGGTGAAGGCGGCGCAGAACTTGCGTCAGGGTTAAGACATTTGGTTGATGTAGGCCCGGTAAGGCGTAGCCGCCGCCGGGCTTTTACTTTACGCTTTCTTCCCGCCGTACTGGCTGAACCACGCCAGCATTCTCTGCCAGCCATCTTTCGCGGATTCGGCGTGATAGCTCGGACGATAGTCGGCGTTAAACGCGTGTCCGGCATCCGGATACACCACAATCTCCGCCTTCGCATTCGCCGCGCGTAGGGCATGGCGCATGGTCTCGACGGTATCAAGCGGGATCCCCGTATCCTGGCCACCATACAGGCCTAATACCGGTGCATTTAAATCCGTGGCGATATCCACCGGATATTTCGGTGAGTTCAGGGTCTTTTCCCCCACCAGTTTGCCGTACCAGGCGACGGCGGCTTTGAGCTGTGGATTATGCGCGGCATACAGCCAGCTAATACGTCCACCCCAGCAGAAACCCGTTATCATCAGTCGATGCGCATCACCGCCGTTGCGCGCCGCCCAGTTGGCAACATGATCCAGATCGGCCAGCACCTGCGCATCCGGCACTTTGCTGACCAGGTTGCTGAACAGCGTCGGGATGTCGCTGTAATCGTTAGGATCGCCCTGACGGAAATAGAGCTCTGGCGCAACGGCCAGATAGCCCTCCAGCGCCAGACGGCGGCACAGGTCGCGAATATGTTCATGAACGCCAAATATTTCCTGAACCACAATCACGATGGGCAGCGGGCCCTCGGCGGATTTTGGCCGCGCGTGGTACGCCGGCATGTTCTCTCCCTGCGAGGGAATGGAGGTCTCGCCCGCGGTAATAGCCTCTTCAGGAGTTGAGACGATGGTTGAAGCATGCGGGGCAGCAGCAGGTGCAAAACCGGTTTTTTCAGTCATGGCATTCTCCGTACCAATGAATGGATTAGCGCAAAGATAAATATAGACACCAGGTTAACAACCCACAGTGCCTCATAGCGTCTATCTTTTGTGCAGCACCCTACGTTATAACTTGTTAATGTGATGTAAATCACTATTTTGTGGAAATTAACTGCAACCATTTTCATTCATGGTGAGGTGTGTCACGAAATGATGCGTGTTGCTTCTGTAAAGTACCGTTTTACTTCTTCTGACTAACCGACCCACAGAGGAGTCACCTATGTCTAAGTCTGATGTTTTTCATCTCGGCCTCACTAAAAACGATTTACAAGGGGCTACGCTTGCTATCGTCCCCGGCGATCCTGAGCGTGTGGAAAAGATCGCCGCGCTGATGGATAAGCCGGTTAAGCTGGCAGCCCATCGCGAATTCACCACCTGGCGCGCGGAGCTGGACGGTAAAGCGGTGATCGTGTGCTCTACCGGTATTGGTGGCCCGTCTACCTCTATCGCCGTTGAAGAGCTGGCGCAGCTGGGCATTCGTACTTTCCTGCGTATCGGCACCACTGGCGCCATTCAGCCGCACATCAACGTGGGCGACGTGCTGGTGACGACGGCATCCGTCCGTCTGGACGGCGCAAGCCTGCACTTTGCGCCGATGGAGTTCCCGGCAGTGGCTGATTTCGAATGCACCACCGCGCTGGTTGAAGCGGCGAAATCCGTGGGTGCCACCACTCACGTGGGCGTCACGGCATCCTCCGATACCTTCTACCCGGGCCAGGAGCGTTACGACACCTTCTCAGGTCGCGTGGTCAGCCGCTTCAAAGGCTCTATGGAAGAGTGGCAGTCCATGGGCGTGATGAACTACGAAATGGAATCCGCGACGCTGTTGACCATGTGCGCGAGCCAGGGTCTGCGTGCCGGTATGGTGGCGGGCGTTATCGTCAACCGTACCCAGCAGGAGATCCCGAACGCCGAAACCATGAAGCAGACTGAAAGCCATGCGGTGAAAATCGTGGTAGAAGCGGCTCGCCGCCTGATCTAATCCTCTCTTCTGAGAGTAAAGGCCGACGCGTTCGGCCTTTATTTTTTGCGTAGCGCCTCGCAGGAAAACCCTTTCAAACTGGACGTTTATACAGCACAATTCTATTTTGTGCGGGTAATACGTGGATGCAGGGGGCATTGTGGATATCTCAATCCTGATTTATGCGGTAGTTGCGCTGGCGAGTGCGGGGATTGGCTGGCTCATCTCCAGCTATCAGCACGCGCAGCAGAAAGCCGAGCAGCTGGCAGAGCGCGAGGAGATCGTCGCCGAGCTCAGCGCAACGAAGCAGCAGCTTTCGTTAAGCGCTCACTGGCGCGACGAGTGCGAACTGCTCAATAACGAACTGCGTAACCTGCGGGATATCAACACCTCGCTGGAGGCCGATCTTCGCGAAGTAACCACCCGCCTCGAATCCACCCAGCTGCACGCCGAAGACAAAATCCGCCAGATGATCAACAGCGAGCAGCGCCTTAGCGAGCAGTTTGAGAACCTCGCGAACCGTATTTTTGAACACAGCAACCGCCGCGTGGATGAACAGAATCGCCAGAGCCTGAACAGCCTGCTGACGCCGCTGCGCGAACAGCTGGACGGCTTTCGCCGCCAGGTGCAGGACAGCTTTGGTCAGGAGGCACGCGAGCGCCACACGCTGGCGCATGAAATTCGTAATCTCCAGCAGCTGAATGCCCAGATGGCGCAAGAGGCGGTTAACCTGACGCGCGCCCTCAAAGGCGATAACAAAGCGCAGGGGAACTGGGGCGAAGTCGTTTTAACCCGCGTGCTGGAAGCCTCTGGCCTGCGCGAGGGATACGAATATGAGACGCAGGTCAGCATCGAGACTGACGCGCGCTCGCGAATGCAGCCGGACGTGATTGTGCGTCTGCCGCAGGGCAAAGATGTGGTCATTGATGCGAAAATGACGCTGGTGGCCTATGAACGCTACTTCAACGCCGAGGATGACTACACCCGCGAATCGGCGCTGCAGGAGCATATTGCTTCCGTACGTAACCATATTCGTCAGCTTGGCAGAAAAGACTATCAGCAGTTGCCGGGGCTGCGATCGCTGGATTACGTGCTGATGTTTATTCCGGTCGAGCCGGCCTTTCTGCTGGCGCTAGACAGACAGCCCGAACTGATCACCGAAGCGCTGAAAAATAACATTATGCTGGTCAGCCCCACCACGCTGCTGGTGGCATTACGCACCATTGCCAACCTGTGGCGCTATGAACACCAGAGCCGTAACGCGCAGCAGATTGCCGATCGCGCCAGCAAGCTGTACGACAAAATGCGGCTGTTTGTGGACGATATGTCCTCGGTGGGGCAAAGCCTGGATCGGGCGCAGGATAATTACCGTCAGGCGATGAAAAAACTCTCCTCCGGGCGCGGCAATTTGCTGGCGCAGGCGGAGGCGTTTCGCAGCCTGGGGGTGGAGGTTAAACGCGAGATTAATCCGGATCTGGTGGAGCAGGCGACCGCGCAGGACGAAGAGTTCCGCCTGCGCGAAGGCGACGCTGAGCAAAATACCCGCAATGAAGACAACGATTTAGCGGCGAGTTTATCACCAGAAGCGCAGCCGACGCGTTTCTTTCGCGGTGGTTGAAACGTAGGGCAAATGCGCCCAATCTGTTACACTTCACGAACATTTGACTGATTAGCAGGCTCTGAGATGGTTGACGATTCACAAGACACGACGCACTTTGGCTTTCAGACTGTCGCCAAAGCGCAGAAAGCTGACATGGTGGCCCACGTATTTCATTCCGTGGCGGCGAAGTACGATGTGATGAATGATTTGATGTCATTCGGCATTCATCGCTTGTGGAAGCGCTTCACCATTGATTGCAGCGGCGTACGCCGTGGACAGACGGTGCTGGATTTAGCCGGAGGAACGGGCGATCTCACCGCAAAATTTTCCCGCCTGGTAGGTGAAACCGGTCGCGTGGTGCTGGCCGATATCAACGATTCCATGCTGAAAATGGGACGCGAGAAGCTGCGCAACATCGGCGTGGTAGGCAATGTTGAATACGTTCAGGCCAACGCCGAAGCGCTGCCGTTCCCGGACAATACCTTTGACTGCATCACCATCTCTTTCGGGCTGCGTAACGTGACCGATAAAGATAAAGCGCTGCGCTCTATGTACCGCGTGCTGAAGCCGGGTGGACGCCTGCTGGTGCTCGAGTTCTCCAAACCGATTATCGACCCGCTGAGCAAAGCCTACGATGCGTATTCCTTCCACGTTCTGCCACGCATTGGCGAGCTGGTGGCGAACGATGCCGAAAGTTACCGTTATCTGGCTGAATCCATCCGAATGCACCCGGATCAGGACACGCTGAAAGCGATGATGCAGGATGCAGAATTTGAAAACGTGGAGTACTTCAATATGACGGCGGGTGTCGTCGCGCTGCATCGTGGTTACAAGTTCTGAGTGGAGGTTTCCCGTGCCCATTAAACCCTTAGTCACCGCAGGCATCGAGAATGTATTGAATGCCTTTCTGTATCGCGCCCCGGCGCTCAAAACCGCACGTCAGCGGCTTAACGGAAAGGTACTGCGTATCGTTTTAAAAGAGTTCTCGACGCCGCTTGTGCTGGTCTTCAGCGAACGCCAGCTTGACGTTCTGGGTGAGTGGGAAGGCGAGGCTGACTGCTCGGTGATCACGCACATGAGCGTGTTGCCAAAACTGCGCGATCGCCAGCAGCTGACGGCGCTTATTCGCAGCGGCGAGCTGGAAGTCCAGGGCGATATTCAGGTGGTACAGAACTTCGCTGCGCTTAGCGACCAGGCTGAATTCGACCCGGCGGAGCTGCTGGCGCCCTATATCGGCGATATCGCGGCTGAAGGGATAAGCAAAACGCTGCGCAAGGGTTCTGCTTTTTTGCGCAAAGGTCTTCAGCGTCAACAGCGCTATGCTGCTGAGGTTCTTACCGAAGAGTGGCGTATGGCGCCGGGGCCATTGGAAGTTGCCTGGTTTGCAGAAGAGACCGCGGCAGTTGAGCGCGCAGTGGATGCGTTAACCAAACGGCTGGAAAAACTGGAGGGCAAATGACGCCTGGTGAAATTCGGCGCCTCTATTTTATCGTTCGCACCTTTTTGAGCTACGGGCTCGACGAGCTTATCCCCAGAATGCGCATCACCCTGCCGCTTCGGCTTTGGCGGCGCACGCTGTTCTGGATGCCGAATCGCCATAAAGATCAGGAGCTGGGTACACGCCTGCGTCTTGCTTTGCAGGAACTGGGTCCGGTCTGGATCAAGTTTGGTCAGATGCTCTCAACACGTCGCGATCTTTTCCCGCCGGAGATAGCCGACCAGCTCGCGCTGTTGCAGGACCGCGTCGCCCCGTTTGATGGGGAGAGGGCAAAGAAACAAATCGAAGAAGCGATGGGCAATATTCCCATCGATACCTGGTTTGATGATTTCGATATCCAGCCTCTGGCATCCGCTTCTATCGCGCAGGTTCACACCGCGCGCCTGAAGGAAAATGGCAAAGAGGTGGTCATCAAGGTGATTCGCCCGGATATCCTGCCGGTTATCAGAGCGGACATGAAGCTGATTTATCGTCTGGCTCGCTGGGTGCCGCGCCTGCTGCCGGATGGTCGCCGTCTGCGCCCGCTGGAAGTGGTACGGGAATACGAAAAAACGCTGATTGATGAGCTAAACCTGCTGCGCGAGTCGGCGAACGCCATTCAGCTGCGTCGTAACTTTGAAAACAGCCCGATGCTGTATGTTCCTGAAGTCTATTCTGACTATTGCAGCCAGAACATGATGGTGATGGAACGTATCTACGGTATTCCGGTCTCGGACGTGGTGGCGCTGGAAAAACAGGGCACCAACATGAAGCTGCTGGCCGAAAGGGGCGTGCAGGTCTTCTTTACTCAGGTTTTCCGCGACAGCTTCTTCCATGCGGATATGCATCCTGGCAACATTTTTGTCAGCTATGAGCACCCGGAAGATCCGCAATATATTGGCATCGACTGCGGTATTGTCGGCTCGCTGAACAAAGAGGATAAGCGTTATCTCGCCGAGAACTTTATCGCGTTCTTCAACCGCGACTACCGTAAGGTGGCCGAACTGCACGTAGATTCAGGCTGGGTTCCGCCAGATACCAACGTGGAAGAGTTCGAGTTTGCGATCCGCACCGTCTGCGAACCGATTTTTGAAAAGCCTCTGTCGGAGATCTCGTTCGGACACGTTCTGCTCAACCTGTTCAACACCGCGCGCCGTTTCAATATGGAAGTGCAGCCTCAATTAGTTTTACTTCAGAAAACATTACTTTACGTTGAGGGCGTAGGCCGCCAGCTCTATCCTCAGTTAGACTTGTGGAAAACCGCTAAACCCTTCCTCGAATCCTGGATTAAGGATCAGGTCGGTATTCCAGCGCTGGTTCGCTCGCTTAAGGAGAAAGGCCCGTTCTGGATTGAAAAAATGCCTGAAATTCCTGAGCTGGTTTACGACAGTTTGCGTCAGAGCAAGAACCTTCAGCACAGCATGGATAAAATCGCGCACGAGCTTCAATCCAGCCGCGTGCGTCAGGGGCAGTCTCGCTATCTCTTCGGAATTGGCGCGACGCTGCTGATAAGCGGCACGTTGCTATTGATCAATCGCCCGGACTGGGAAATGATGCCTGCGTGGATTATGGCTGCCGGTGTTGTTGTCTGGCTTGCTGGCTGGCGAAAAACGCGCTGAATTAGCGTCGCTATCGATGGGTTGCATACGTATAATGCGATCTGACTAATTAATCATCTATCACTGGGGAACACGCATGGGTGGTATCAGTATCTGGCAGTTAGTGATCATTGCCGTCATCGTTGTGCTGCTGTTTGGCACGAAAAAACTCGGGTCCATTGGTTCCGACCTTGGCGCGTCAATCAAAGGCTTTAAGAAAGCCATGAGCGATGACGAGAATAAGCAGGATAAAACCGGTCAGGATGCTGATTTCACTGCTAAGTCCATCGCCGACAAGCAGGATGAAGCCAAAAAGGACGATGCTAAACGTCACGATAAAGAGCAGGTGTAATTCGTGTTCGACATTGGTTTTGGTGAGTTACTGCTGGTATTTGTGATTGGTCTGATCGTGTTGGGGCCGCAGCGCTTGCCCGTTGCGGTGAAAACCGTGGTGGGCTGGGTGCGTGCGCTTCGCTCGCTGGCAACGACCGTGCAGAACGAGCTGGCGCAGGAGCTTAAGCTTCAGGAATTTCAGGACAGCCTGAAAAAGGTTGAAAAGGCGAGCATGGACAACCTGACGCCGGAGCTGAAAGCGTCGATGGATGAACTGCGTGAAGCAGCCGAATCCATGAAGCGCTCATACAGCATTAACGATCCTGAAAAGGCGAGCGACGAAGCTAACACCATCCATAACCCGGTGGTGAAGGGCAGCGAGGAGCAGCGCGAGGGGGTAACGCCTTCCAGCGCGGAGCATCAGGCTGCTTCGCCAGAGCAATCGCCGCAGGAGCCTGAAATGAAAAAGCAGGTGCCGTCAGAAGAGCCCGTGGTGAAAGCGGCTGAAGTAAAACCTGCCGCACCCGTTTCCGAATCATCCCCTTCCTCAAGTGATAAAGCGTAAACATGGCAGTAGATGATACTCAACCGCTCATCGCGCACCTCATTGAACTGCGCAAGCGCCTGTTAAACTGCATTATTGCGGTTTTCCTCATATTCCTGTGTCTGGTCTATTTCGCCAACGATATCTACCAGGTGGTCTCTGCGCCCTTGATTAAACAGATGCCGCTGGGGGCAACGATGATCGCAACGGACGTTGCTTCGCCGTTCTTTACCCCAATCAAGCTCACCTTCTGGGTGTCGCTGATTGCGTCTGCGCCGGTTATTTTGTATCAGGTCTGGGCCTTCATCGCCCCGGCGCTGTACAGGCATGAGCGTAAGCTGGTGATCCCGCTGCTGGTATCCAGCTCCCTGCTGTTCTATATCGGCATGGCGTTCGCTTATTTCGTGGTCTTCCCGCTGGCCTTTGGTTTTCTGACGCATACCGCGCCGGAAGGGGTGCAGGTATCCACGGACATCGCCAGCTACCTCAGCTTTGTCATGGCGCTGTTTATGGCGTTCGGCGTCGCGTTCGAAGTGCCCGTGGCGATAGTTCTGCTCTGCTGGGTAGGCGTTACGACACCGGACGATCTGCGTAAAAAGCGTCCGTACATTCTCGTCGGGGCGTTTGTCGTGGGGATGCTGTTAACTCCGCCGGACGTTTTCTCGCAGACGCTGCTGGCAATACCTATGTACTGCCTGTTTGAAGTCGGCGTGTTCTTCGCACGTTTCTACGTGGGTAAGGGGCGTACGCGTGATGATGAAGACGTAGAGTCGGAAGAGACCACTAAAGAATAAAATCAGCCGCCCGTCAGGGCGGTTGTCATATGGGGAATACCATGTTTGATATTGGGCTTAACCTGACCAGCTCACAGTTTGCAAAAGACCGTGATGAGGTGGTGGCGCGCGCGTTTGCCGCTGGCGTTAACGGGCTGTTGCTAACGGGAACCAATCTGCACGAGAGCGAGCAGGCACAGCAGCTGGCGCAACGCTATCAACGCTGCTGGTCCACCGCAGGCGTGCACCCTCATGACAGCAGCCAGTGGACGCATGAAAGTGCTGAAGTACTTCATCGCCTGGCGAAAACGCCGGAAGTCGTTGCCATTGGTGAATGCGGGCTTGATTTCAACCGCAACTTCTCAACGCCTGAAGAGCAGGAAAACGCGTTTACCGCCCAGCTCGCCCTGGCAGCAGAGCTGGGAATGCCGGTGTTTATGCACTGTCGCGATGCGCATGAACGTTTTCTGGCATTGCTGGAGCCCTGGCTGGATAAACTGCCTGGCGCGGTGCTGCACTGCTTTACGGGCTCCCGGCAGGAGGCGCTGGATTGCCTGAATCGCGGGCTTTATCTGGGAATTACCGGCTGGGTGTGCGATGAACGTCGTGGGCTTGAGCTGCGCGAGCTGCTGCCCGTTATCCCGGCCGATCGTTTGCTGCTTGAAACAGATGCGCCGTATTTGCTGCCTCGGGATATGCAGCCCAAACCGGCATCGCGACGTAATGAACCCGCTTACCTGGGGCACATAGCTGAACGCGTGGCGCACTGGCGCGGAGAGGATGCCCAGTGGCTGGCAGCACGAACCGATGACAACGTGCGTCGTCTGTTCGGCGTGCAGTTTTAAACTTTTCGAAAATCGGTGTTTTTGACGCTCTGCAACACCTCTTTGTTCAACAGGTTAAGCAGCAGCATTGAACGCGCTTCACCGTCCGGCTCAGAGAAGATGGCCTGTAAGCCTTCAAAGGCACCTTCGGTGATCACCACGCTGTCGCCGGCATAGGGGGTTTCCGGATCGGTAATATCTTCAGGTTGCTGGTAAACGGAAAGCTGATGAATAACCGATGACGGTACTCTTGCCGGATGGGCGCCAAAACGCACAAAATGGCTGACGCCGCGCGTGGCGCTGATCGTCGTGGTGTGGATCACTTCGGGGTCGAACTCAACGAACAGGTAGTTCGGGAACAGGGGCTCGCTGACGGTCGTGCGTCTTCCACGCTGCATTTTTTCAAGCGTGATCACGGGTGTCAGGCAGTTAACAGACTGACGTTCAAGATGTTCCTGCGCGCGCTGAAGTTGCCCGCGTTTGCAATACAGTAAATACCAGGCCTGCATAATCACTCTTCCCATTGTTCGGGGCGCAAGCATATCAAAACCCTGGCGGGATCGCTAAGGTGATTATAATGGGCAAAAAGCGAGTAAGTCGTGGAAGTTCACGCTAATTTAACAAAATTACAGCATCACGCGGGCTTACGCCGTATAATGAAGCGCTTACAGAGAGGCCATGATTAACTGCATGAAATACCACGATCTACGCGACTTCCTGGCGCTGCTTGAAAAGCAGGGCGAACTCAAACGCATTACGCTTCCTGTTGATCCGTATCTGGAAATGACAGAAATCGCTGACCGCACCCTGCGCGCGGGCGGCCCGGCGTTGCTGTTTGAAAACCCAAAAGGCTACGCCATGCCGGTACTCTGTAACCTGTTCGGCACACCTCGCCGCGTGGCGATGGGGATGGGGCAGGAAGATGTTACGGCGCTGCGCGAAGTGGGCAAACTGCTGGCCTTTCTGAAAGAGCCGGAACCGCCGAAAGGGTTCCGCGACCTGTTCGACAAGCTGCCGCAGTTTAAGCAGGTACTGAACATGCCGACCAAACGCCTGCGCGGTGCGCCGTGCCAGCAAAAAGTGCTGGAAGGCGATGCGGTTGATCTCACCACCATTCCGATTATGCAGTGCTGGCCTGAAGATGCCGCACCGCTGATTACATGGGGCCTCACCGTCACGCGTGGGCCGCATAAAGAGCGTCAAAACCTCGGCATCTATCGTCAGCAGCTGATTGGCAAGAACAAGCTCATCATGCGCTGGTTGTCCCATCGCGGAGGCGCGCTGGATTTCCAGGAGTGGTGCGCGGCCCGTCCGGGCGAACGCTTCCCGGTTTCCGTCGCGCTGGGCGCCGATCCGGCAACCATTCTGGGCGCGGTTACGCCCGTTCCTGACACGCTGTCGGAATATGCCTTTGCGGGGCTGCTGCGCGGCACCAAAACTGAAGTGGTTAAGTGTATCTCCAATGACCTGGAAGTACCGGCCAGTGCGGAGATCGTGCTGGAAGGCTACATTGAACAGGGCGAGCTGGCACCCGAAGGGCCGTACGGCGACCACACCGGCTACTACAACGAAGTGGATAACTTCCCGGTGTTCACCGTCACGCACATTACCCAGCGTGAAGATGCCATTTATCACTCCACCTACACCGGCCGTCCACCCGACGAGCCGGCGGTACTGGGCGTGGCGCTGAATGAAGTGTTCGTGCCGATCCTGCAAAAACAGTTCCCGGAAATTGTTGATTTTTATCTGCCGCCGGAAGGGTGTTCGTATCGCCTGGCGGTGGTAACGATGAAGAAGCAGTATGCCGGTCACGCTAAACGCGTGATGATGGGCGTATGGTCTTTCCTGCGCCAGTTTATGTATACCAAGTTTGTGATTGTCTGCGATGATGACGTTAACGCCCGCGACTGGAATGACGTCATCTGGGCCATCACCACGCGTATGGATCCCGCGCGTGATACGGTGTTAGTGGAAAACACGCCGATTGATTATCTGGACTTTGCCTCGCCGGTTTCCGGCCTTGGCTCAAAAATGGGACTGGATGCCACGAATAAATGGCCTGGCGAAACCGACCGTGAATGGGGTCGCCCGATCGAGAAAGATCCTGCCGTGACCGCGCGCATTGACGCGATCTGGGACGAGCTGGCCATAATGAATAACGGTAAGGCAGAATAAGACCGTTTAGCCCTATAGACTTCCCGACAGAGAGAGCGAATGACAACCTTAAGCTGTAAAGTGACGTCGGTAGATGCTATTACCGACACCGTATATCGCGTCCGTTTGGTTCCTGAAGCGGCATTCTCATTCCGTGCCGGCCAGTACCTGATGGTCGTGATGGACGAGCGTGATAAGCGTCCTTTCTCTATGGCCTCTACGCCTGCAGAGAAGGAATTTATTGAGCTGCATATTGGTGCGTCTGAGCTTAACCTGTACGCGATGGCCGTGATGGACCGCATCCTGAAAGAGCGTGAAATCGTGGTCGATATCCCTCACGGCGAGGCCTGGCTGCGTGAAGACGAAGATCGCCCGCTGATCCTGATTGCCGGTGGCACGGGCTTCTCTTATGTTCGCTCTATTCTGCTGACCGCTCTGGCGCGCAATCCGAATCGTGATATCACCATCTACTGGGGCGGCCGTGAAGAGAAGCACCTTTACGATCTGTCTGAGCTGGAAGCGCTGAGCGTGAATCATCCACACCTGCGCATCGAGCCGGTTGTCGAGCAGCCGGAAGAGGGCTGGCGCGGGCGCAGCGGTACCGTGCTGACAGCGGTATTGCAGGATCACGGAACGCTGGCCGGGCACGATATCTACATTGCCGGTCGCTTTGAAATGGCGAAAATTGCCCGCGACCTGTTCTGTAACGAACGTGACGCGCGGGAAGATCGCCTGTTCGGCGATGCGTTTGCGTTTATCTGAATCAGAAACCCGCTTCGGCGGGTTTTTCTGCTCTGACAAAAGCGCTGGTGAAAATTTAACCTTGAAACGGGCAGCGTATTACCGCTATCCTTGTTCCGGATAAATTTCGTCCTCAGGAGCGCCCCCCAAAAATGAACAAACACGACTGATGAATTTCGATCCTTGCTAAACGCACCGCGTCGGCAGGGGATGTTTTGATTTCATTCAGGAGTGCTTATGGCTCATTTTGCGCAGTCCCCCTCTTTTGTTTTGCATCAGGTCACCTGTCAGTTTGCGACGGGCGATATCCTTTTTGGTCCACTGAATCTTTCTCTGGATTCGTCGGTTTGCGCGCTGGTTGGCCGCAACGGCAGTGGAAAAACGCGCCTGCTGCGCCTGCTGGCTGGCATAGACGAACCCGCCAGCGGGCACGTTGAGCGCTTTGGCTCGCACGCCTACGTGGCCCAGCAGCAGGATATTTCCCCTCACGCCACGCTTGCCGGGCTGCTTGGCCATGAGGCGATCTTCGCCGCCCGTAAACGCGTCGACAGCGGTACTTATGAACCCGAGGATCTCGACACGCTCGAGGGACGCTGGGATCTGGCTGAACGTCTGAGCCATGCTTTCATCACCGCAAACCTTCCCCCGTTCGATCCAAATAAACCCGCAGCGGCGCTGAGCGGCGGCGAGCGTATTCGTGCCTTGCTGTGTGGCGCGTTCACCGAAGATGCGGATTACCTGCTGCTGGATGAACCGACCAACCACCTCGACGGGCAGGGCCGGGAATGGTTCTACGAGCAGCTTTCCCGGTATCAGGGCGGCGTGCTGGTGGCCTCTCACGACCGTGAGTTACTGGCGCAGGTAACGCGCATCCTTGAACTGAGCGCTTTTGGCTTGCGTAGCTACGGCGGAAATTATGCTGACTATAAAAGCCAGCGCGACGCTGAGCAGCAGGCCGCCCGCGCTGCGCTGGAACATGCCGCCACCGAGCGTAAACGTACCCGCGCCCGTATGCATAAAGAGCATGATGACAGCCAGCGGCGTTCAGCAAAAACGCTTCGCAAGGTCGATAGCCTCAACATTGCCTCGTTTGAACGGGTCAAGTACAAAGCGGCGGCGAAAGAGCGCATCGGTTCCTGGAAAAAACAGCATAGCGATCAAAATGATGCGCTTAACGCTGCGGTTAACCAGGCACGGGAGCGGGTAGAAGCGGATAACGCGGTGATGTTTACCCTGCCGGGCAGTCAAATTGCGCAAGGGAAGCAGGTGCTGGTGCTGCAGGATCTGGTGCTTCCGCATGTGTCTCTCCCGCCGATAAACTGGCGAATGGACGGCCCCATGCGCGTGGCGCTTCGCGGGCCTAACGGCTGTGGGAAATCTACGCTGTTAAAAGTGATGCTGGGCGAAACTGCCCCCGTTTCCGGTACCTGTAACGTCTCCGTCACGCGCGCCTGTCTCGATCAGCAACTTTCCCGGCTGGATCTGTCGCAGTCGGTGATGACACACCTCAACCTGGGCAATACGCCGCTCGAGGAGGGCACGCTGCGTACCCGGCTGGCGCAGCTTCAGCTGGGCGCGGAAAAAGTAACGCTTCCTCTGGGTGAACTGAGCGGCGGCGAGCGCCTGAAGGCCGCGCTGGCCTGCGCGTTGTGGCGTGAAGCTTCAGCGCAGCTGTTGCTTCTGGATGAGCCGACCAATCATCTCGATCTGGCCTCCGTTCAGGCCATTGAAGCGGCTCTGGCCGATTTTCCCGGCGCGCTGCTGGTGGTATCGCACGATGAAGCCTTTCTGAAAGGGCTGAAGCTGACGCATGAGCTGGTGTGGGAAGAGTCAGGATGGCGATGCGAAAGTCTGTAAACACAAGCCCCCGCAAGGGCGGGGGCAAAAAAACGTTATCAGGCTAACTGCTTGCGAAGGTCAGGGTTCGCCTGAATCAGGCGCATCAGCTTTAACTCGGCCGGAGTAGGTTTTTCGCGTTTTGACTCCCACTCCATTACCATCGCTACGCTGACACCCATCGCTCTTGCGAATTCATCTGTTTTCAGGCCCGATCCTTTGCGTAAACGCTCAAATTCACTGAAAGGATTGGGCTTTGTTTGCAGGGTATACGTCGGCGGTACATCTTTAAAAATAATCTGTTCCAGGCTGCTCAGCAGCTCAAACTCAGGATCTTTTAATTCCATTGAGAACTCCTCATAAATCACACATCGGGATCATGAACATCAGAGAGCCTGTTAAGAATAGTCCCTAAACCAGACACAGGATCGTCACGGCTGTGATTAATTGTGCGATCACCATCGCTTTACACGTTTCAGCTATATGGATATTTATGCTAATTACCTGATTAGTCATATATCGGGCGGGTCAGGTATTTTTTTGTAAATAGTAAGCCATAAAATGGGAATACCCGTTTTGTATGAAAAGTCTATCTTGCAAGGCTGTCCTGGACTATTCTTGTCAGCGTTAGGCACGCGTGTGCCGGTGTGCGCTTTTTTGGGTGAAAGGAGTAATAAAATGGCGACAGGAAAGTCCTGCTCTCGCTGGTTTGCGCCTGTAGCGGCGTTATTAATGGTGGTTAGCCTGAGCGGGTGTTTTGATAAGGAAGGCGATCAGCGCAAAGCGTTTATCGATTTTCTCCAGAATACAGTGATGCGTAGCGGCGAGCGTTTACCAACGCTGACTGCGGATCAGAAAAAACAGTTTGGTCCATTCGTCTCTGATTACGCCATTCTGTATGGCTATTCGCAGCAGGTAAGCCAGGCGATGGATTCCGGGATCCGCCCGGTCGTGGACAGCGTAAATGCCATCCGCGTGCCGCAGGATTATATGACCCAGCGTGAACCACTGCGCCAGTCCAACGGTGCGCTTGGGGTTCTGAGCCAGCAGCTGCAAAATGCCAAAATGCAGGCTGATGCATCGCGCTCCGCGCTGAAGCAGGGCGAAGATCTGAAACCGGTCTACGACCAGGTGTATGAGAAAGTGGTGACCAAACCGTCAAACGCCTTGCAGCCGCTGATCCCGGCCGCTCAGGTCTTTACTCAGCAGCTGGTGCAGGTGGGTGACTTTATCAGTGAACAGGGTACGCAGGTGAGCTTCGTCTCTAATGGTATCCAGTTCCCGACCTCCCAGCAGGCGAGCCAGTACAAT
This sequence comes from Enterobacter cloacae complex sp. P40C2, assembly GCF_014930695.1. Lineage (NCBI taxonomy): Bacteria > Pseudomonadati > Pseudomonadota > Gammaproteobacteria > Enterobacterales > Enterobacteriaceae > Enterobacter > Enterobacter cloacae complex sp. P40C2. Next base: position 297,250 of record NZ_JADBRP010000006.1, read on the forward strand.
ACGCTGATCGGGCCGCTGGCGTCCCAGCACCAGGCCTTTAGCCAGGCATGGAGCGCAGCGGTCGCTGCTACGGAATAATAAAAATCCCCGCTTCTGGCGGGGTTTTTTTATGCGTAATGAAAATAACGCTTGTCATTCGTCTACCACATCGGTATAACTATGTTCGTCGGTTTGTTACACAGACCTAAAGCAGTTTAGTAAAGCAGTCCAGATTGTTATCCATAGATACCCTTCGTAGTGACCCTTCCTTCATCGCTTAAAAATCTGTAACGCAATCCATCAAAGCCGGAAGGCACAATATATTTGTTAATAAGGTAATTTCTATGTCTGCTAAAATGACTGGTCTGGTAAAATGGTTCAACGCTGATAAAGGTTTCGGCTTCATCACTCCTGACGATGGCTCTAAAGACGTGTTCGTACACTTCTCTGCTATCCAGAACGATGGCTACAAATCTCTGGATGAAGGTCAGAAAGTTTCCTTCACCATCGAAAGCGGCGCTAAAGGCCCAGCAGCTGGTAACGTTGTAAGCCTGTAAGCTTCCAACCCAGTAGCACAAAATTCAAAAACCCGCCTTCTGGCGGGTTTTTTCGTTTCTACTGCCGTACCTGCGGATTAACGCAGTTTTTATCCACTTTTCCGCTAAGCGCAGCAATCAGGTTGTCTACTGCGGTCGCCGCCATGCTGTAGCGCGTTTCGTGAGTCGCAGAGCCAATGTGGGGCAGGGCGACGACGTTTGGCATGGCCAGCAGCGGAGAATCTACCGGCAGCGGCTCCTGTTCAAACACGTCCAGGCCGGCGGCGTGGATCTCACCGTTTTGCAGTGCCTCAATCAGCGCCTTCTCATCCACCACCGGGCCGCGACCCGCGTTGATGAAAATGGCCGATCTCTTCATCTTTTCAAATGCCGCTTTGCCAAAGAGATGACGCGTTTCATCCGTCAGCGGCAGGATCAGGCAGACAAAGTCGGCTTCCTGTAACAGCGCATCAAGCTCGCAGTAGCGGGCGTTGAAGCGCTCCTCAGCTTCGCCGTGATGACGGCGTGCGTTATAGAGAATCGGCATGTTGAAGCCGAAATGGGCGCGCCGGGCCAGCGCCATACCGATACGCCCCATCCCGACTATCCCCAGGGTTTTGCCATGAACGTCCACGCCGAACCAGTCGGAGCCGATGCTTTTCGTCCATTCGCCTGCCTTTACGCGCTCAGCCACTTCCACCACGCGACGGGCGGTGCTGAGCACCAGCGCCATCAGCGTGTCGGCGACGGTTTCCGTCAGGGCATGTGGCGTATGCATCAGCAGGATGTTACGCGCGTTAAGCGCATCCACGTCGAAGTTGTCGTAACCCACGGAAACGGTTGAGGTTGCACGAAGCTTCGGCATTTTCTCCAGCAGCGCTGCATCCACCTTTTCGCTTGAACCCAGCAGGCCCTCGGCGCTGGCAAACGCGTCGGCGTGCTGCGCCACGGTTTCCGGGCTGAGGTTCTTCACCCGGGTAACGGTAAAGTGTTCTTCCAGGCGTTTTTGCAGATCTTCGGGCAGTGCTTTGTACAAAATGACGGACGGCTTCATGCTAATCTCCGTTGATTTTAAAAGATTCAGGCGTGGCGTGCGCCGACGGGTAGCTGTTGATTATTAGCAGGCTTAACGATCAGAGTAAGCCATACCGAGGCAAAAAGCGCCACCCCCATAAAGATGTAAGAGGCTGAAGGGCTGCCGGTTGCGCCGTTGAGATAGCCGACAAACCACGAGCCAAAGAACGAGCCCAGCGCACCCATGCTGTTGATCAGCGCCATCGCGCCGCCCGCGACGTTACGCGGCAGCATTTCCGGGATGATGGCAAAGAACGGGCCATACGGGGCGTACATGGCAGCACCCGCGATCACCAGCAGCGTATAGGAGGCCCAGAAATTATTCGCACCCACGGCCCAGGAGCCAATAAAGGCAAAGGCAGCGATCAGCAGCAGTGGCCAGACGAACAGCTTACGGTTTTGCAGCCTGTCCGATGCCCAGGAAACGACGATCATCGCGATGGTTGCGGCCAGGTAAGGCACCGATGACAGCCAGCCAACTTCCACCATGCCCAGGTTCTCACCGCCGCTGCGGATAATCGACGGCAGCCACAGCACAAAGCCGTACACGCCAATGCTCCAGGTAAAATACTGCGCGCACAGCAGGATGACGTTACGGGAGCGGAAGGCTTCGCCATAGTTACGCACCGCTTTCAGCCCCTGCTGCTCTTTATCCAGCTGCGCCTGCAGTGCGGCTTTCTCATCCTCCGAAAGCCACTTTGCCTGGGCAGGCTTATCTTTTACCAGCACCCACCAGCAGAAGGCCCAGAGGATCGCGGGAACCCCTTCGATGATAAACATCTCACGCCAGCCGTAGGACTGGATGAGGTAGCCGGAAACCACCGACATCCACAGTACGGTGACCGGATTGCCGAGTATCAGGAACGTATTGGCGCGTGAACGCTCGGATTTCGTGAACCAGTTGCTGATATAAATCAGCATCGCCGGCATAACTGCCGCCTCAACCACGCCGAGAATGAAGCGAATGGCGGCCAGAGCAGGAATATTATTCACCACCCCAGTGAGGGATGCACAGGCGCCCCACAGGATCAGGCAGATGAAGATAAGCTTTCGCACGCTGCGGCGCTCGGCGTAAATCGCGCCGGGGATCTGGAAGAAAAAATAGCCCAGGAAGAAGAGAGCCCCCAGCAGGGAGGATACCCCTTTGGTGATCCCGAGGTCTTCGTTGATCCCGGCGGCGGATGCAAAACTGAAGTTGGCACGATCCAGGTACGCCAGGCTGTACGTGATAAACACGATTGGCATGATGTACCACCAGCGTTTTACTGCATTGGTCGAACTGTTCATAGGCTTGCCTCTGTTGTTGAGGTTGTTAACCCCTCACCCTAACCCTCTCTCCAAAGGGTAGAGGGGATGACTTGCACCCTCTCCCCTTTGGGGAGAGGGCCGGGGTGAGGGGATTTAGTCGTTAAGCTGCGCGCGGGTTGGCAGGCCTTCACTGTCGCCCTGCACCTGAATCGCCAGCGAACCAATTTTGTTGCCCCGCGCCACGGCCTGCGGCAGCGGTTTGCCTTCCAGCAGGGCACTGATGACCCCGACGGCAAATCCATCGCCAGCGCCCACGGTATCAACCACGTTGTCGACTTTTACCGCGGCGACCGCGCCTCGCTCACCGTCGGCGGTTTTAAACCATGCGCCGTCGGCACCGGTTTTCAGCACCACGGCTTTCACCCCTCTGTTGAGATAAAAATCAGCAATGCCTTCCGGCGTACTTTCGCCCGTGAGGATCATTCCCTCTTTTATACCCGGCAGAACCCAGTCCGCCTGAAACGCCAGCCGGTTGAGTTTCTCAACCATCTCCGCCTCGCTTTTCCACAGCACCGGCCGAAGGTTAGGATCGAACGAGATCGTCTTACCCAGAGCCTTCATGGTGGTCGCGGCACGATCGAGCAGCTCATACGAGCTGGCCGACAGCGCGGCTGCCACACCGCTCAGGTGCAGATGGCGTGCGCATGCAAAATAGTCGGCGTGATAATCTTCCACCGAGAGATGGCTTGCCGCCGACCCTTTGCGGAAGTATTCCACAATGGGATCGGTTCCATTTTCGACTTTAGACTTAAGCTGAAAGCCGGTCGGGAAGCGCCCGTCGAGCGTGACGCCTTCGGCATCGATCCCCTCTTTTTTCAGCGAGTCGAGAACGAAATGGCCAAAGCTGTCATCCCCCACGCGGCTCACCCATCCGACGTTCAGCCCAAGGCGCGCCAGCCCGGTTGCAACGTTCAGCTCTGCGCCTGCCACGCGTTTAATAAAGCGTTCAACCGCGCTCAGCTCGCCCGTTTCGGTGGCAACGAACATCGCCATGGCCTCGCCGATAGTGATGACATCCAGCGTCTTGTGCATGGTTTACTCCTCGCGCAGCAGGTTGACGTAATGACGGGTAACGGCGGTCAAGTCCGTCCCTTCGAGCGGAAACTCGATACCGCGCGGGGCGTCGGCAGGCAGTTGATTAAGCAGATCCCGCCAGCCTGAGTCGCTCTGGTCCGGGGCAACGGCGCGGAACTGCTCCTTGTGGGGGACGGCGGCTTTGACGTGAATATAGCTGACGGCCGGAGCCAGCTGGCGCGCGGCCTCTTCCGGAGAGTCGCCGACCCACAGCCAGTTGCCCATATCGAACGTCAGCGTAACCGGCAGCGACATCACCCGACAGGCGGCTTTGAAGCGCTGCATCGGGGCGAGCTGGCCGCAGTCCGTCTGATCGTTCTCTACCACCAGCGTCATGCCGCTTTCATCCAGCAGCGCGCGCAGGGAGTGAAGCGGCTGTTTGTTGCTGAAATGACCCAGTGAGACCTTAAGCCACAGAGCGTTCAGCGTGCTGGCTTCGGCAAGATAGCGCGGGAGATCCGGGTTGAGGGTTCCGTCTGGCATAAACAGGGGCGCCGGTGCCGAGTAGCACGCCAGCAAACCCAGCAGTTCAATGGACTCGCCAAGCGCAGGCAGCGCCAGCAGTTCATCGCTGCAAAACAGCTCGCGGCGGATCTCGACGCCATCCGCCCCTGCGGCGGCAATCACGGGCAGCATCGCCCGCTGTCCGCCCGCCTGACGCACACGGTCGGCGCCATACGCGGCGGTGACCACCATTATTTTCCTGCTCATTTCCTGACTCCATCGCGTAATCGATAGTATTACGCTAGATGGAACCGGTTCCAAAGAAAAGTTCAGGATGCCGGATTTATGATCGCTGTCACGAAGGGGAGTTTAACGGGCGGTAGAGCCGCGAACGATCAGCTCGCCGGAAAAAACCTGCTCGCGGACGGCATCGCTGGTGCCTTCAATTCGACGAACCACTTGTTCAACAGCGGCATAGCCGATCTGCCAGGTAGGTTGCTTGAGTGTGGTAATCCCCACGCCTGCTATTTCTGCCCACTCCAGCTCATCGAAGCCGAGTAAGCCGATGTCGCTGCCCCAGTGCAGGCCAATACGCTTGAGCGAGCGCGCCACCTGAAGCGTGAGCGCGCCGTTAGCGGAGATCACCGCTTTACGCATCCCCCGATGGCGGGTGTGGAACTGGCGCAGGGTATTATCCATCTGGCCAGATTCGTGCAGGGGGATTTCGGCATTTTCGGCGATTACGCCGGGATAACGCGCCAGCGTGGCGCGAAACGCAGCCAGACGGTCGCGGCGGGTGTTTACCATACCCAGCGGTTCGCTCAGAAATAGAATCGCTTCGAAACCCTGCTCGATAAGGTGCTCGGTGGCGGTGGTGGCGGCCTGAGTGTTATCCAGCCCGACCACATCGCAGGCAAACTCCGGGATTTTACGGTCGATAAGCACCATCGGCAGGGACGACTGTTGCAGGCGATTTAACCCTTCTTCACGCATCCCGACGGCATTCACCACGATCCCTTCTACCTGATAGCTCCGGAGCAGATCGAGGTAGTGCAGCTCCTGATCAACCTCGTTATTGGTATTACAGACCAGCGGGGTAAAGCCTTTTTCACGGCACGCCGCTTCGATGCCGCTGAGGACGTTAACGGAGTAGGGGTTGGTGATGTCGGCGATAATCAGGCCTATCAGACGGGTTCGACCGCGCTTGAGGCCGCGCGCCATAAGGCTGGGACGGTAGTCGAGTTCGGCAATGGCCTGTTCAATACGCGCCAGCAAGGCATCGGAAAGCAGGTGTTTCTCGCCGTTGAGGTAGCGCGAGATGCTGGTTTTACCGGTTCTGGCGGCTTTCGCCACGTCGCTGATGGTGGCCCGGGCTGGTTTGCGCATCGCTGATTTCCCTGAAATGAGTGAGAATACCTTAGCGGGAAAATTATCGATGGCAAGTGGTTCATTATGAAAGGTGTTGCCTGATGCCCTTACCCCAACCCTCTCCCGTGGGAGAGGGCGCAAACGCTAAAAACGGCAACGAACGTTGCCGTTTTGCTTCCACCTACTGAATCGGGCTTAAGGTGATCTCAACGCGACGGTTCTGCGCTTTGCCTTCCGCCGTGCTGTTGCTGGCGATCGGGTTAGCCGGACCCATTCCGCTGGTGCGGATGCGGTTCGCTTCAACGCCCTGGGTAATCAGCGAGCTGGCCACGGAATCGGCACGCTGCTGCGACAGGCGCATGTTCAGCTCCTGGCCGCCGGTGCTGTCGGTATAGCCAATTACGTTTACCGCCGTCTTGTTGTACTCTTTGAGCACCATGGCCACGCCGGTCAGGGTATTTGCGCCTGCGGGCTTCAGCGTTGCGCTGCTGCTGTCGAAGGTCACGTTATTTGGCATGTTCAGGATGATGTTGTCGCCGCTGCGCGTGACGCTCACGCCCGTACCTTTCATTTTGTCACGCAGCTTCGCTTCCTGCACATCCATGTAATAACCCACGCCGCCGCCCAGCGCTGCGCCTGCTGCTGCGCCAATCAGCGCGCCTTTGCCGCGATCTTTCTTGGAGGAGGAGAGGGCGCCCACGCCTGCGCCGACCAGCGAGCCAATACCTGCGCCGATGCCGGATTTACCCGCTTCGCGTTCGCCGGAGTAAGGGTTGGTTGTGCAGCCAGAAACAGCCAGTGCACCGCTCACCAGAGCGGCAATAACGAGTACGCGTTTTTTCATCTTATTTCCTTAATCCTTTTTATTCTTTGCCACGACGAACGTGGCAGTGGATTATGACGTCCGGATACGGAGAAAATTCAGTGCATAACTCTGAAATTTGTCACAAACCTTAAACTGCCTCATCGAAAGGCCGGAACACCTGCACGCAACCAGGAGCGCACGCTTTGAGCACCTCAATCAAAACCATTCTGACCGCCGCCCACTGGGGGCCAATGCTGGTCGAAACTGATGGCGATACTGTGCTGTCGTCCCGCGGGGCTTTGCCTTCACGCCACCTCAACTCGTTACAGACCGTTGTTCGCGACCAGGTTCACAGCAAAACCCGCGTGCGCTGGCCGATGGTGCGTAAGGGCTTTCTGGCCTCGCCGGATAAACCGCAGGGCATTCGCGGGCAGGATGAATTCGTTCGCGTAAGCTGGGACGACGCGCTGGCGCTGATCCACTCGCAGCATAAACGCATCCGCGACAGCTACGGCCCGTCGTCCATTTTTGCCGGATCGTATGGCTGGCGCTCTAACGGCGTGCTGCATAAGGCCGCAACCCTGCTGCAGCGCTACATGAGCCTGGCCGGGGGCTATACCGGCCATCTGGGTGATTACTCTACCGGAGCGGCGCAGGCGATCATGCCGTATGTCGTAGGAGGCAATGAGGTATACCAGCAGCAGACCAGCTGGCCGCTGGTGCTGGAGCATACCGGGGTGGTGGTGCTGTGGAGCGCCAACCCGCTCAACACCCTGAAAATTGCCTGGAATGCGTCCGACGAACAGGGCATCGGGTATTTCGATGCGCTGCGTAAAAGCGGCAAGCGCATCATCTGTATCGACCCGATGCGCTCTGAAACCATGGATTTCTTCGGGGACAGCGCCGAGTGGATCGCGCCGCATATGGGTACCGACGTGGCAATGATGCTGGGTATCGCCCATACGCTGGTTGAGAACGGCTGGCACGATACGGCATTTCTCGCGCGCTGCACCACGGGTTTCGATAAATTTTCCGACTATCTGACGGGCAAATCCGACGGTGTCGCCAAAACGGCAGAGTGGGCCGCGGGGATTTGCGGCGTAGAGGCGGTTAAAATCCGCGAACTGGCGGTCTTATTCCATAATAATGCAACGATGTTGATGTCCGGCTGGGGAATGCAGCGCCAGCAGTTTGGCGAGCAGAAGCACTGGATGCTGGTGACGCTTGCCGCCATGCTCGGACAGATTGGCACGCCGGGCGGCGGTTTTGGTCTTTCCTATCACTTTGCGAACGGCGGCAATCCGACGCGTAAAGCGGCGGTGCTGGCTTCTATGCAGGGCTCGGTGCAGGGCGGCGTGGACGCCGTAGATAAAATCCCCGTGGCGCGCATCGTTGAGGCCCTGGAGAACCCGGGCGGGTTTTATCAGCATAACGGTCAGGACCGCCATTTCCCGGATATCAAATTTGTCTGGTGGGCGGGCGGGGCCAACTTCACCCATCATCAGGATACTAACCGCCTGATCCGCGCCTGGCAGAAGCCGGAGCTGGTGGTGATTTCGGAGTGCTTCTGGACCGCATCAGCGAAGCATGCCGACATCGTGCTGCCGGCCACGGCCTCTTTCGAGCGTAACGATCTCACCATGACCGGGGATTACAGCAACCAGCACATGGTGCCGATGAAGCGCGTCGTCGCTCCACGGGATGAAGCGCGTGATGATTTTGACGTCTTTGCCGACCTGAGCGAAATGTGGGAAGCGGGCGGCCGCGAGCGTTTCACCGAAGGTAAAACGGATCTGCAATGGCTGGAAACGTTTTATCAGATTGCCGGCCAGCGCGGGGCCGCGCAGGGCGTGACGCTGCCGCCGTTTGCTGAATTCTGGGAGGCGAATCAGCTTATCGAAATGCCGGAAAGCGAGCAGAACGCGCGGTTTATACGTTTTGCGGATTTCCGTCGCGACCCGGAGAATCACCCGTTAAAAACGGAAAGCGGGAAGATTGTGATCCACAGCGAGCGCATCGCCAGCTTTGGCTATGCGGACTGCCCGCCGCACCCAGCGTGGCTGGAGCCGGACGAATGGCATGGCAATGCGCAGCCGGAGCAGCTCCAGCTGCTCTCAGCCCATCCGGCGCATCGTCTGCACAGCCAGCTCAACTACTCGTCGCTGCGCGAGCAGTATGCGGTGGCCGGGCGTGAGCCTATCGTGCTGAATAGCGATGACGCAAAAGCGCGGGGGATTCACAGCGGCGATATCGTTCGCGTCTGGAACGCGCGCGGGCAGGTGCTGGCGGGTGCCGTGGTGAGTGACGGGATCCGCCCTGGCGTTTTCTGCATTCATCAGGGCGCATGGCCCGATCTGGCGCTGGACGAGGGCGGCATTTGTAAGAACGGGGCCGTAAACGTGCTGACCAAAGATCTCCCCAGCTCGAAGCTGGGGAACGGCTGCGCGGGAAATACGGCGCTGGCATGGGTCGAGAAATATCAGGGGCCAGAGCTTACGCTGACGGCGTTCGATCCGCCTGCCAGCTCATGATCCACGTCGGGTGCTGAGTATCATCCTGCCAGGCGCTGTCTTCAATGCGAAAACCCTGAGCATGATAGAAATTCACCGCCCGCACGTTTTTCTGATACACCTCCAGGGTTAAATACGGGTAGTGCTGCTGAACGTGGTTCAGCAGCGCATGCCCGATACCCTTTCCGATGAATGCCGGGGCGACAAACAGGGCGCCAACGAACTGGGACTGCATCACGCTGATAAAGCCACGCAGGGCGCCGTTCTCCTCCCATACCCAGGTTTCGGCAACGGGAAGGTATTCATCGCGCACCATCGCTTCATTCGCTTTCCAGTAGCCTGCATCAATAAACGGGTGCGCCTCGGTTGTGCTCTCAAGCCACAGGCTCAAAAGCCGGGCGGTATTCTCACTTTCCCATTTGCGGATCATGTTCTCCCTCCGGGTGGCAGAAGCAGCCCGTGATGTGGTCATTGACTAACCCGCAGGCCTGCATAAAGGAGTAGCAGATGGTGGTGCCCACAAATTTAAAGCCGCGTTTTTTTAGCGCTTTTGACAGGGCATCTGAGGCGGGTGTCGAGGTTGGGATCTCTGCAAGCGTGGCGGCCTGGGTTACCTTCGGCTCGTTATCCACAAACGACCAGACGAAGGCCGAAAAAGGTTCGCCGTTTTGCTCCATCGCCAGGTAAGCCCGCGCGTTACCGATAATCGCCTGAATTTTACCGCGATGGCGGATGATGCCGGCATCCAGAACCAGCCTTTCCACGTCTTCGTCGCCCATTGCCGCAACGGCAACCGGATCGAACCGGTGAAAGGCGTTGCGGTAGTTCTCCCGCTTTTTCAACACGGTGATCCACGATAGCCCAGCCTGCTGGCCTTCAAGGCAGATCATCTCAAACAGTTTTTTACCGTCGGTCTCCGGTACGCCCCATTCCCTGTCGTGATAATCGATATAAAGCTGATCCTGGCTTACCCAGCCGCAACGTTGCATAGGCTCTCTCCCTTCCTGATACGGTAAACGCAAAAATTTCAATCTGCCCGGCTTGACGTGCCTGCTAAAGAGACAATAGTTAATACAGGGCTATATGCCCTAATACCTCTTCGAACAATGACATATATCGCCGAACTCGGCTCTTTCTGGAGTCGCTTTGATGATGATAAAAAAAATCAGTGGTCGCCATGCTGCTTCTGGCCTGGTGGGCGTCTCAGCCTGCCTGTTTTTTTGTAACACCGCTTTTGCGTGGCAACAGGAATATATCGTTTCAGATGCACAAAGTAATACGACAGAACGCTATACATGGGATGCCGATCACCAACCTCGCTATGAAGATATTCTCGCGGAACGTATTAATCGCTCGCAGAATGCTGCGGGGTTTGCCCTGAACGACCCATCCGGTTCGGATGCGGAAACCGTTCTGAGCGTTGGCTGGAATTTTCCCGTGGCGGGACGTTTCACGACCGGACCCGTCATGGCGTGGCGCAATGATGGCTCTGCCCCTGTAGTGGTGAATGCGTATGGCGATACAACCACCACGCAGTCGCTTACCGACCCCCTCTGGCATGCCAGCGTTAACTCGCTGGGGTGGCGTGTCGATACGCAGTACGGTGATTTACACCCCTGGGCGAAGATAAGCTATAACCAGCAGGCCGATGAAGAGTATTTATATACCCTGGGATTGAGTGCCAGATTTTAGGGTTGTTATTTTTTTAAACGCTGCGGTAACATATTTAATACATTAATGGCGCGGCTTGTGGCGATAGTGTCCACTCACATCTGGGCGTTTTCTTTCCCGGCAAGGTCATTCATTCCCGATTCCAGGCATTTCATTCCGTTTCTCCTGCATCTCATGCCGTTTTACCCCAGCTGTTGCAGGGTTTTCTGTATCGTTGTCCTCAGCGAATTCCCTTAATTTCTCTTGCAGGACAACTGCCATGAACACATCAACCTATAACCGCACGCGCTGGCTGACGCTATTCGGCACCATCGTTACTCAGTTTGCACTGGGCTCGGTCTATACCTGGAGCCTGTTTAACAGCGCGCTGTCCGATAAGCTCGGCGCACCGATAAGCCAGGTGGCGTTCTCCTTTGGCCTGCTGAGCCTTGGGTTAGCAATTTCCTCCTCCGTGGCGGGTAAACTGCAGGAGCGCTTCGGCGTGAAGCGCGTGACCATGGCCTCCGGGATCCTGCTGGGCGTGGGCTTCTTCCTGACGGCGCACTCCAATAACCTGATGATGCTGTGGCTGAGCGCCGGGGTGCTGGTGGGGCTGGCGGACGGCGCGGGCTACCTGCTGACGCTGTCCAACTGCGTGAAGTGGTTCCCGGAGCGTAAAGGGCTCATCTCCGCCTTTGCCATTGGTTCATATGGCCTGGGCAGCCTCGGGTTTAAATTCATCGACTCCCAACTGCTGGCCTCGGTAGGGCTTGAGAAAACCTTTATGATCTGGGGCGTGATTGTTCTGGTCATGATCCTCTTCGGCGCCACGCTGATGAAAGATGCTCCTCAGCAGGAGGTAAAAAGCGTTAACGGCGTGGTGGAGAATGATTTCACCCTCGCGCAGTCCATGCGTAAACCGCAGTACTGGATGCTGGCGGTGATGTTCCTGACGGCCTGCATGAGCGGTCTGTATGTTATTGGCGTGGCGAAAGATATCGCGCAGGGAATGGTGAAGCTGGATGCAGCGACGGCGGCGAATGCGGTGACGGTGATCTCCATCGCTAACCTCTCTGGTCGCCTGGTCCTGGGTATTCTGTCTGACAAAATCGCCCGTATCCGCGTGATTACGCTGGGACAGGTTATCTCGCTGGTGGGCATGGCGGCGCTGCTGTTCGCGCCGCTGAACGAGGCGACATTCTTTGCGGCAATCGCGTGCGTGGCCTTTAACTTTGGCGGCACCATTACCGTCTTCCCGTCGCTGGTGAGCGAGTTCTTTGGCCTGAATAACCTGGCAAAAAACTACGGCGTGATTTATCTCGGCTTTGGTATCGGCAGTATTTGCGGTTCGCTGATTGCCTCGCTGTTTGGTGGCTTCTACGTGACCTTCTGCGTGATATTTGCCTTGCTGATTATTTCCCTCGCGCTCTCCACGACGATTCGTCAGCCGCAGCGTGAAGCGTATAAAGAAGCGCATGCATGATTCGATAAAAAGAGGCCGCAGGGCCTCTTTTTTTATCTCAGCATCGCTTCCGGACTTGTTATTTTGTAAAAATCTTCAACGATCACATTCTCTGCTGCCACTTTTCTTTCCCGCTGTGGTCTACTTATCGCGCTTGTAGACGTTTCTGATAACGGTTTCTCTCGCATCTACTTACTCTGTCAGCTTTCTCAATGAGATTCGGCGGGTCTATATACCCCTTCCCCCAGGGTTGTTTGCATGAAATATATTAGGTCTCTTACCCAGCAACGATTGTGTTTGATGCTGGCTGTCTATATCGGATTATTTCTGAATGGCGCGGTGCTGTTCAGAAGAGTGGAAGGTTACTTCGAGCACCTCACCGTAAGAAATGGAATTTTTGCCGTAATTGAAGTGTTCGGTTCCGTCCTCGCGACATTCTTCCTGTTACGCCTGCTCTCGCTCTTTGGCCGCCGTACCTGGCAAATTCTGGCCTCGCTGGTGGTGATTATCTCCGCCGCCGCCAGCTATTACATGACCTTCATGAACGTAGTTATTGGCTATGGTATTGTCGCCTCGGTGATGACCACGGACATCGACCTCTCGAAAGAGGTGGTGGGACAAGGGTTCATCATGTGGACAATTCTGACCTGCCTGGTGCCGCTCTTCTTTATCTGGAGTAATACCTGCCGCTATACCCTGTTACGCCAGCTGCGTACCCGGGGACAGCGTATCCGCAACGTCGTCGTTGTTCTGCTGGCGGGGCTGCTGGTGTGGGCACCGATTCGCCTGATGGAAAAACAGCAAAGAAATGTCGAAAAAGCCACGGGCGTGGATATGCCAAGCTACGGCGGCGTGGTCGCCAACTCGTATCTGCCCTCTAACTGGCTGTCGGCGCTAGGCCTGTATGCATGGGCGCAGGCGGACGAGTCCAGTGATGTGAAATCGCTGATCAACCCGACCAAAAAATTCACCTACCAGGCCCCGGCAGACGGGCTGGATGATACGTATGTGGTCTTTGTAATCGGCGAAACGACGCGCTGGGATCATATGGGCATTCTCGGTTATGACCGCGACACTACGCCGAAGCTGGCGCAGGAAAAGAATCTGGTGGCTTACCGCGGCTACTCCTGCGATACCGCCACGAAGCTCTCGCTGCGCTGTATGTTTGTGCGTGAGGGCGGTGCGAGCGAAAACCCGCAGCGTACCCTCAAAGAGCAAAACGTGTTTGCTGTGCTGAAGCAGCTTGGCTTTAGCTCTGATCTGTTCGCCATGCAAAGCGAGATGTGGTTCTACACCAACACCATGGCGGACAATATCGCCTACCGCGAACAGATTGGCGCCGAGCCGCGTAACCGTGGAAAGAGCGTCGATGATATGCTGTTGCTCGAGGAGATGTCACAGTCTTTGAAAAGTCATCCTAAAGGTAAGCATTTGATTATCCTGCATACCAAAGGATCACATTACAGCTATTACCAGCGTTACACGCGAGATTATGCGAAGTGGCAGCCGGAGTGTGTCAGCATTAATGCCAGCTGTAGTAAGGAAGAGCTGGTAAATGCTTTCGATAACACGGTGCTGTATGTGGATACTTTCCTCAGCAGGGTAATAGACCAGCTACGCGATAAGAAAGCGATCGTTATCTACGCGGCTGACCACGGCGAGTCCATCAACGAGAAAGAGCATTTACACGGTACGCCGCGTAAGCTGGCGCCGCCGGAGCAGTTCCGGGTACCGATGATTATGTGGATGTCGGATAAGTATCTGGAAAACCCTGACAAAGCCAAAATGTTTGCCCATCTGAAACAGCAGGCAGAGATTAAGGTGCCGCGCCGTCACGTAGAGCTGTACGACACCATTATGGGCTGTCTCGGCTATACCTCGCCAGACGGCGGGATTAACGAAAATAACAACTGGTGTAAACTCCCTGATAACACCACAAAAGCCGCGCAGTAGCTGCTCTGGCGAGAATATCGCCAGTTGAATGGCTTTTTGAAAATAAGGGATTGACGGGGAGCGCACCTCAGCAGTAAGATGCGCTCCGCATTCGGCGAGTAGCGCAGCTTGGTAGCGCAACTGGTTTGGGACCAGTGGGTCGGAGGTTCGAATCCTCTCTCGCCGACCACATTCTAAAAAGGGCTAACCGCAAGGTTAGCCCTTTTTGCATTAACGCCTTATCCGGTGCCACTCAGTAAAATACCCCTTAGCCCTGCTTCTCCCTGTCTGCTCACGGTTTTGTGACATAATCCATTGTATTTTTTTATATATAGTTTGATCTTTTTTCGCGTTGCTTATGGATAACCTCAGCATTTTTCGCTGTGCGTTTTAACGTTCGCGGTATTTAGTGCTCAGATAATCACCATTCCGTAAGAAAATTTACCCATTCTGAATAAAACTTAATCACTGTGTGTTGCGAAATATGAAGATAGTTGTGCTGCATCATGGCGAGTAGCATAAATTTCTCTGCTGAAAACTGGCTTTCAGAGTTTTTTTAATCTTTGTTTGCGGTTTCTCACACTCCACGTAAATCCCCGCCACCTGTATTGACGTTTTCACATTCTGTTGACAGATTGTAGGGCACGAGGGGCATATCAGGGAGGATCTGCGCTGCAACTCAAACGCTCTTCTGAAAGGATTCTCTATCCCTTTTAACGCCTTCGGGCATCACCGACCGGACCGGGTAAAAAATAAATAAAGGTCAGGCGGCGTAACACAACAAAGCAAAACATCACATTGGAGCACAATAATGAGTATTTCCTTGAAGAAGTCAGGGATGCTGAAGCTTGGTCTGAGCCTGGTGGCCATGACCGTCGCAGCAAGCGTACAGGCCAAAACCCTGGTTTACTGTTCTGAGGGCTCTCCGGAAGGCTTTAACCCACAGCTCTTTACCTCTGGTACGACTTACGACGCAAGCTCTGTACCGATCTATAACCGTCTGGTTGAATTTAAAACCGGCACCACGGAAGTGATTCCTGGCCTGGCTGAAAAGTGGGATATCAGCGAAGACGGTAAAACCTATACCTTCCACCTGCGTCAGGGCGTGAAGTGGCAGGACAGCAAAGAATTCAAACCAACGCGCGACCTTAACGCCGACGACGTTGTGTTCTCCTTCGACCGTCAGAAAAACGCGCAGAACCCGTACCATAAAGTGTCTGGCGGCAGCTATGAATACTTCGAAGGGATGGGCCTGCCGGACCTGATCGCTGAAGTGAAAAAAGTGGACGATAAAACCGTTCAGTTCGTGCTGACGCGTCCGGAAGCGCCATTCCTGGCTGACCTGGCCATGGACTTCGCCTCTATTCTCTCTAAAGAGTACGCGGACAACATGCTGAAAGCCGGCACGCCGGAAAAAGTGGACCTGAACCCAATCGGTACCGGCCCGTTCCAGCTGCTTCAGTACCAGAAAGATTCCCGTATCCTGTATAAAGCCTTCCCGGGCTACTGGGGCACCAAGCCGCAGATCGACCGTCTGGTCTTCTCCATCACGCCTGACGCATCCGTGCGTTACGCAAAACTGCAAAAAAATGAATGCCAGGTGATGCCGTATCCAAACCCGGCTGACATTGCTCGCATGAAGCAGGACAAAAATATTAACCTGATGGAGCAGGCGGGCCTGAACGTGGGCTATCTCTCCTTCAACACCGAGAAGAAACCGTTCGACGACGTGAAAGTGCGTCAGGCGCTGACCTACGCGGTGAACAAAGAAGCGATCATCAAAGCCGTATACCAGGGTGCGGGCGTTGCGGCCAAGAACCTGATCCCACCAACCATGTGGGGCTATAACGACGACATCAAGGACTACACCTACGATCCTGAGAAAGCGAAAGCGCTGCTGAAGGAAGCGGGTCAGGACAAAGGCTTCACCGTTGAGCTGTGGGCAATGCCGGTACAGCGTCCTTACAACCCGAACGCACGCCGTATGGCGGAAATGGTCCAGGCTGACTGGGCGAAGATTGGCGTTCAGGCCAAGATCGTGACCTACGAGTGGGGCGAGTACCTGAAGCGCGCCAAAGCGGGTGAACACCAGGCGGTAATGATGGGCTGGACCGGCGACAATGGGGATCCGGACAACTTCTTCGCTACCCTGTTCAGCTGTGCGGCAGCGAAAGACGGCTCTAACTACTCTCGCTGGTGCTACAAGCCGTTTGAAGACCTGATCCAGCCGGCGCGTGCGACCGACGATCACAACAAACGTATTGAACTGTACAAGCAGGCGCAGGTTGTCATGCACGACCAGGCTCCGGCGCTGATTGTTGCTCACTCCACCGTGTACGAGCCGGTGCGTAAAGAAGTGAAGGGCTACGTGGTTGATCCGCTGGGCAAACACCACTTCGAAAACGTATCAATCGAATAATAAGTAGGGTGTTCTCCCTCTCCCTTCAGGAGAGGGCAGGGGTGAGGGCCGCGCATGTTTGCCCTCACCCTGACCCTCGCCCGATGGGAGAGGGAATTTACATTTGTGAGCAATACAGACGTTGCGCCACTGGGCGTGCGTCATCAGAGAGAATCCGGGTTATGTTGCAGTTCATCCTCCGACGTCTGGGACTTGTTATCCCGACGTTTATCGGTATCACCCTTCTCACTTTTGCCTTCGTCCATATGATCCCGGGTGACCCGGTGATGATTATGGCGGGCGAGCGTGGTATCTCCCCTGAACGTCATGCGCAACTGCTGGCTGAACTCGGCCTTGATAAGCCGATGTGGCAGCAGTACCTCCACTATATCTGGGGCGTATTGCACGGCGATTTAGGGATTTCACTAAAAAGCCGACTCCCGGTGTGGGACGAGTTCGTGCCGCGTTTTAAAGCGACGCTGGAGCTGGGTATCTGCGCCATGATCTTTGCGACCGCGGTGGGTATTCCCGTTGGCGTACTGGCTGCCGTTAAGCGTGGCTCTATTTTCGACCACACTGCCGTTGGCCTGGCCCTGACCGGCTACTCCATGCCTATCTTCTGGTGGGGCATGATGCTGATCATGCTGGTATCGGTGCAGTGGAACCTGACGCCGGTCTCCGGTCGCGTCAGCGATATGGTCTTCCTTGACGACACCAACCCGTTAACCGGCTTTATGCTGATTGATACGGCGATCTGGGGCGAAGAGGGCAACTTCATTGATGCGGTTGCGCACATGATCCTGCCTGCGATGGTGCTGGGTACCATACCCCTGGCGGTAATCGTGCGTATGACCCGTTCTTCCATGCTGGAAGTGCTGGGCGAAGATTATATTCGTACCGCCCGCGCCAAGGGCCTGACCCGTATGCGCGTCATCATCATTCATGCCCTGCGTAACGCCATGCTGCCGGTTGTCACCGTTATCGGCCTGCAGGTGGGCACGCTGCTGGCGGGGGCGATCCTGACCGAAACCATCTTCTCCTGGCCGGGCCTCGGACGCTGGCTGATTGATGCGCTGCAACGCCGTGACTATCCGGTGGTGCAGGGCGGTGTGCTGCTGGTCGCGACGATGATTATTCTCGTCAACCTGCTGGTCGATTTGCTGTACGGCGTGGTGAACCCGCGTATTCGTCATAAGAAGTAAGGGGCCATCATGTCACAAGTAACTCAAAATAACGTGGTCACTGCACCGGTGCCTATGACGCCGATGCAGGAGTTCTGGCACTACTTCAAGCGCAACAAAGGCGCGGTTGTCGGGCTGGCGTATGTTTCCATCATGATCCTGATTGCGGTATTTGCGAACTTCCTCGCACCCTATAACCCGGCGGATCAGTTCCGCGATGCGCTGCTTGTGCCGCCGGTCTGGCAGGACGGGGGCAGCTTTGCCCACCTGCTGGGCACCGATGACGTGGGCCGCGATGTCCTGTCGCGCCTGATGTACGGCGCGCGTCTGTCGCTGCTGGTTGGCTGTCTTGTCGTGGTGCTGTCGCTGGTCATGGGCGTCGTGCTCGGCCTGGTGGCGGGCTACTTCGGCGGCATCGTTGATAACATCATTATGCGCGTCGTCGATATTATGCTGGCGCTGCCAAGCCTGCTGCTGGCGCTGGTGCTGGTGGCGGTTTTCGGTCCGTCGATCGGTAATGCCGCGCTTGCGCTTACGTTTGTTGCGCTACCGCACTACGTGCGTTTAACCCGTGCGGCGGTGCTGGTTGAAGTGAACCGCGATTACGTCACCGCGTCCCGGGTGGCGGGTGCCGGTGCGATGCGCCAGATGTTTATCAATATCTTCCCGAACTGCCTTGCGCCGCTGATCGTTCAGGCGTCGCTCGGTTTCTCTAACGCCATTCTCGATATGGCCGCTCTTGGCTTCCTTGGCATGGGCGCGCAGCCGCCAACGCCGGAGTGGGGCACCATGCTCTCCGACGTGTTGCAGTTCGCGCAAAGCGCCTGGTGGGTCGTCACCTTCCCGGGTCTGGCGATTCTGCTGACGGTGCTGGCATTTAACCTGATGGGTGATGGCCTGCGTGATGCACTTGATCCCAAACTGAAGCAGTAAGAGGCACGAGATGGCGTTATTAAATGTAGATAAATTATCCGTGCACTTCGGCGACGAAGGCACACCGTTTCGCGCCGTGGACCGAATCAGCTACAGCGTAAATCAGGGTGAAGTGGTCGGTATCGTTGGAGAGTCAGGTTCCGGTAAATCCGTCAGCTCGCTGGCAATCATGGGGCTGATTGACTACCCCGGCCGCGTGATGGCGGAAAGCCTGGAGTTTAACGGCCAGGATCTGAAGCGCATTTCCGAGAAGCAGCGCCGCCAGCTGGTGGGCGCAGAAGTGGCAATGATCTTCCAGGACCCCATGACCAGCCTGAACCCGTGCTACACCGTTGGCTTCCAGATTATGGAAGCGATTAAGGTGCATCAGGGCGGTAATAAGAAAACCCGCCGCCAGCGTGCTATCGATCTGCTGACGCAGGTGGGGATCCCCGATCCGGCGTCACGCCTGGACGTTTACCCGCATCAGCTTTCAGGCGGGATGAGCCAGCGCGTGATGATCGCCATGGCGATCGCCTGTCGGCCAAAGCTGTTGATAGCCGATGAACCGACAACCGCGCTGGATGTTACCATCCAGGCGCAAATCATCGAGCTGCTGCTGGAGCTGCAGCAGAAAGAGAACATGGCGCTGGTGCTGATTACGCACGATCTGGCGCTGGTGGCGGAAGCGGCGCACAAGATCATCGTGATGTACGCGGGCCAGGTGGTGGAGACCGGAAGTTCGCACGATATCTTCCGCGCGCCGCGTCACCCGTATACGCAGGCGCTGCTGCGTGCGCTGCCGGAGTTTGCCCAGGACAAAGCGCGTCTGGCGTCGCTGCCGGGTGTGGTGCCGGGTAAATACGACCGTCCGCAGGGCTGTCTGCTCAACCCGCGCTGCCCGTATGCGACGGACAAATGCCGCGCTGAGGAGCCAGAGCTGAATCTGCTGGCCGATGGTCGACAGTCAAAATGCCACTACCCACTCGATGATGCCGGGAGGCCAACACTATGAGTACGCAACAGGCCACCACGCAACAGCCGCTGTTGCAGGCTATCGACCTGAAAAAACACTACCCGGTGAAGAAGGGGATTTTTGCCCCTGAGCGCCTGGTGAAAGCGCTGGACGGCGTCTCCTTCAGCCTCGAACGCGGTAAAACGCTGGCGGTGGTTGGGGAGTCTGGCTGTGGGAAATCCACGCTGGGCCGTCTGCTGACGATGATTGAAACGCCAACCGGCGGCGAGCTCTACTATCAGGGGCAGGATCTGCTCAAGCACGATCCGCAGGCGCAGAAGCTGCGTCGTCAGAAAATCCAGATTGTGTTCCAGAACCCGTACGGTTCGCTGAACCCGCGCAAGAAGGTCGGGCAAATTCTGGAAGAACCGCTGCTGATTAACAGCAATCTGAGCAAAGCGCAGCGCCGCGAAAAAGCGCTGGCAATGATGGCGAAAGTGGGGCTTAAAACCGAGCATTACGATCGCTACCCGCATATGTTCTCTGGCGGTCAGCGTCAGCGTATTGCCATCGCCCGTGGTCTGATGCTTGACCCGGACGTGGTGATCGCAGATGAGCCGGTTTCGGCGCTCGACGTCTCCGTTCGCGCGCAGGTGCTTAACCTGATGATGGATTTACAGCAGGATCTTGGGCTGTCGTACGTCTTCATCTCCCATGACCTCTCCGTCGTCGAGCACATTGCCGACGAGGTAATGGTGATGTATCTGGGACGCTGCGTGGAGAAGGGGACCAAAGACCAGATCTTTACTAACCCGCGTCATCCCTATACGCAGGCGCTGCTGTCCGCGACGCCGAGACTGAACCCGGACGACCGTCGTGAACGCATCAAGCTGACCGGCGAGCTGCCAAGCCCGCTGAATCCGCCGCCGGGATGTGCCTTCAACGCCCGCTGCCGTCGCCGCTTTGGCCCGTGCACGCAGCTGCAGCCACAGCTGAAGGATTACGGCGGTCAACTGGTGGCCTGCTTCGCGGTCGATCAGGATGAAAACGGTGAAAAGCCGCAAGCATAAAGAAAAAAACCGGCGATGAGCCGGTTTTTTTTCGCCTGACGTCTACTTTCGTAAACGAATCTGATCGACGGCGTGTTTCTCACTCTTGGTGAGGATCAGGCTGGCGCGTTCGCGCGTCGGCAGGATGTTCTCTTTCAGGTTCACGTAGTTGATCTCATTCCACAGTCCGGTCGCCACGTTGATAGCCTCTTCTTCAGAGAGCTGGGCGTAATTGTGGAAATAGGAATCCGGGTCGGTGAACGCGCCTTCGCGGAACTTCAGGAAGCGGTTGATGTACCAGCGCTGCAGCAGTTCCTCCGGTGCATCGACATAAATAGAGAAATCGACGAAGTCAGAGACAAACACATGATGCGGATCGTGAGGATAGTCCATCCCGCTTTGCAGGACGTTTAATCCTTCCAGAATCAGGATGTCGGGCTGCACAACCGTTTTGTCGCCGTCCGGGATGCGGTCGTAAATCAGATGCGAGTAGACCGGCGCGGTAACGTTCGGCACGCCCGATTTTAAGTCAGAGACAAACTTCACCAGGCGGTGCATATCATAAGAGAGCGGGAAGCCCTTCTTCTTCATTAAGCCGCGTTCTTTTAACACCTCGTTGGGATGCAGGAAGCCGTCAGTGGTGATCAGCTCGACGCTGCGGTGTTCTGGCCAGCGGCTCAGCAGCGCCTGTAGCACGCGCGCGGTGGTACTTTTGCCCACTGCCACGCTGCCCGCAATGCTGATGATATACGGAATACGTTGACCGTTGGTGCCAAGGAACTGTTCCAGCACGGCCTGACGACGCAAATTGGAGCTGATATAGAAGTTAAGCAAGCGAGAGAGGGGGAGATAGATTTCTGCCACCTCTTCCAGGGAGAGATCTTCGTTTATCCCTTTTAGCCGTGCGATTTCACCTTCCGTCAGTGTCATAG
This sequence comes from Enterobacter cloacae complex sp. P40C2, assembly GCF_014930695.1. NCBI lineage: Bacteria > Pseudomonadati > Pseudomonadota > Gammaproteobacteria > Enterobacterales > Enterobacteriaceae > Enterobacter > Enterobacter cloacae complex sp. P40C2. The sequence continues at coordinate 318,819 of NZ_JADBRP010000006.1, forward strand.
GGACGGAGTCACGCAGGGCTGCCCACTGGCTACGGTTAAACTGAAGATATGGCGTCATTAACGTTTGCTCTTTTTTGCTCATAAGCATGCTTCTGTGAACCATCACGAAACGGCGGGTGCGGGCTCATCACATAGTTAATTTTGGACAATGGGCAGGAGGTTAACACCAGATGAGAGGAATAATAAGAAAAAATATGGGAAAGCGATGCGTAACCGGGGAGGCATCACGCAGGGCTATAGCATGTCAAAATCAGGGGTTCATGTTGAATATTTAACCGCGAGTGGATGAATTTACAGCGGTTAGCACTGGTTTCGCATAAAATGTGAGCGAAAGAACGTTTTATGCAATTTTTTAGTTGCATGACCGCGCATGTCTCCATAGAATGCGCGCTACTTGATGCCGACTTAGCTCAGTAGGTAGAGCAACTGACTTGTAATCAGTAGGTCACCAGTTCGATTCCGGTAGTCGGCACCATCAAGTCCGGTGGGGTTCCCGAGCGGCCAAAGGGAGCAGACTGTAAATCTGCCGTCACAGACTTCGAAGGTTCGAATCCTTCCCCCACCACCACTTTCTGGCAGCGTCAAAGCCGCCGGAGCTGGTTGGAAAAATTGACCAGCTCGAACAGAAAAGAGAGAAATCTCTTTTTTTGTTACAGAAAGAACTGGGTAGCCGAGTTTCAGGATGCGGGCATCGTATAATGGCTATTACCTCAGCCTTCCAAGCTGATGATGCGGGTTCGATTCCCGCTGCCCGCTCCAATACGTGCTGATATGGCTCAGTTGGTAGAGCGCACCCTTGGTAAGGGTGAGGTCCCCAGTTCGACTCTGGGTATCAGCACCACTTCACTTCTCCCTCCCATTTCTCTCTGTTTCAATATAAATGTATTCAACAGTTCAGGCATTTTCGCCTGGTTGATGTGGTGATATCACCGATTTATCCGTGTCTTAGAGGGACAATCGATGTCTAAAGAAAAGTTTGAACGTACAAAACCGCACGTTAACGTCGGTACTATCGGCCACGTTGACCATGGTAAAACAACGCTGACCGCTGCAATCACTACCGTACTGGCTAAAACCTACGGCGGTGCTGCTCGTGCTTTCGACCAGATCGATAACGCACCAGAAGAAAAAGCTCGTGGTATCACCATCAACACCTCTCACGTTGAGTATGACACCCCGACTCGCCACTACGCTCACGTAGACTGCCCGGGCCACGCCGACTATGTTAAAAACATGATCACCGGTGCTGCGCAGATGGACGGCGCGATCCTGGTTGTTGCTGCG